>NZ_ALWX01000042.1 GCF_000297495.1 Janibacter hoylei PVAS-1
GGGGGGCGGGGGCACCTGGTCCGAGGCACCGGGGGGCGGCGGTGCTTGGGGGGTGCCGCCCGGGGGCGGCGGGACCTGGTGACCGGCAGCGAAGGGCTGATGCCCCCCGACGACCTGGGTGTTGCCGCCGTTCTGGCTGCGCTTCCACAGCAGGTAGCCGACGACACCGACGACCACGATCGGGAGGATGCAGCAGCACAGGCCGAAGAAGCCGATGCCTCCTCCGCGGCTACGGCGACGCCGACGCCTGCGGGCCGGCAGTGCTGCGGCCAGCTGGTCGCCGACGAGGAGCACGGCCTGGGCGGCGACCAGGTGCTCGAGGGCCAGACGAGGCATGCCGGCGAGGCCGAGCAGCCCGTTGACCGGAGCCAAGAGGGTGAGATCCGCGAGGGTCATGGGGTGATCATGCCCAAGCGGGGGCCGTGGCGCCAGATCAGGCCGAGGGCAGGGCGTCGTCAAACTCGACGGTCTGCGGGAGGTCGGCGTGGCCGGCCAGCCTGAAGACACGGACGACACGCTTGGCCCGGACTCGCTGGACCTCCTTGACCGCGTCGTTGTGGAAGCGGCGAGCCAGCTGCACGCGCAGTCCGGCCTCGCGCACCCGGTCCAGGGCAGCGGCGCCGGGACCGCCGGCCGAGGTCACCTCGAGCACCACCTCGGGCGGGAGCGCGGCGAGCAGGGCCTCCGTCAGCTCGCTCTCGACGCTCTCGCGCCCGGCGAAGTGCTGTCCCTCGAGCAGGTCCGACTCGAAGGTGTGCTCGTTGACCCGCTCGAGCGACTGGCTCGCTGCCGCGGCGATGAGGAATCCGCTCGCGGGATCGATCGCCCCCGAGTTGACCAGCTCGAGGCTCGCCTCGGCACGCCGGACGACGTGGGCGTCGAGGGCGGACAGGGCCCCTTCCACCTTGGCATGCAGGCGGTCGAGGCGTGCCGCGCTGTACGAGAGGTACCACGCGAGCACGAGGACGAGGCAGATGGCGACGACGATCCAGCTCACCGCAGTCATCGCGGCCCCCCTCCCGCTCGGGCGTCGAGGCCCGGGCGGAGCCGGGTGACCTGACGCTGGTGGCCACCCGCGTCGACGACCGTGTCGTAGACGGCCACGATCTCGCGGGCGACGACCTGCCAGTCGAAGGCTTGCGCACGGGTGCGGCCACGCTCGGACAGCACCCGCAGCCGTGCCGGGTCGCGCAGCAGCTCCACCGCCCGAGCCGCGAGGTCCTCCGCGCTCTCGTTGGCGAAGAGCGCCCCTGCCATGCCCGACCGGCCGGCGTCGAGCACCCGTTGGAAGGCGGAGAGGTCGCTCGCCAGGACCGGGGCCCCGGCCGCCATCGCCTCCACGAGGACGATGCCGAAGCTCTCCCCGCCCGTGTGCGGCGCGATGTAGAGGTCGGCCGAGGCGAGAGCGCTCGCCTTGTCCTCGTCGGACAGCGCCCCGAGGAACTCCGTCGCAGCCAGGACCCGCTCGGGCAGCCGGGCCCGGGCGGACTCGACGCTGCCCGGCCCGACGACGAGGAGCCGGGCGCCCGGTATCGCGTCGAGGATCGCGGGCATCGCGGCAGCGAGCACGGGCAGGCCCTTGCGCGGCTCGTCGATGCGGCCGAGGAAGACCAGGGTGGGCCGCCCCGGAGCCCCGGACCAGCGCGGGTCGCGGGTCGCCCGGGCGAAGACTCCGGTGTCGACGCCGTTGGGGATCACGACCGCGTCGCCACCGATGTGGGTCGTCACGGTGCGTCGCGCATCCTCCGAGACGGCGATCCGCCCGTGGATCTTTTCCAACGACGGGCGCAGCAGCGGGTATGCCGCCTGCATGACGCGGGAGCGGACGTTGGAGGTGTGGAAGGTCGCGACCACCGGGCTCGACGCGGCCCACAGTGCCAGCACCGACAGGCTCGGCGCCAGGGGTTCGTGGATGTGCACGACGTCGAAGTCGCCCTCCTCGAGCCAACGGCTGACCTTGGCCGCGGCGACGGGCCCGAAGAGCAGTCGAGCCGTCGACCCGTTGTACCGGATCGGGACGGCACGCCCGGCGGGGACGACGTGGTCCGGCAGCTCGGTGCCCTCGTCGGCCGGTGCGAGCACCGAGGCGTGGTGCCCGTGGGCGACGAGGTAGTCAGCGAGGTCCCGGATGTGGAACTGGACCCCTCCGGGCACGTCGAAGGAGTACGGGCTGACGAGACCGACCCTCATGCCGCCCTCCGTCGCTCCGCGTCACGTGCGGGGTCGAGGTCCTCCACGAAGACCCGCTGCATCATGTGCCAGTCCTCGGTGTGCTCGGTGATGGCCCGGCCGAAGGCATCGGCGCAGGCCTGGGTCGTGCGCCCCACGGCGTCAGCACACTCCGCCGACGGCACGTCGACGGCATCGTGGATCGTCACGACCATGCCCCAGGTGCGCCCGAGGCGCTCGTGCCGCAGGGTGACGGGGTAGAGCGGCAGGCCGGTCTCCACCGCCAGCGCTGCCGGCCCGGCGGCCATGCGCGCGCGGTGCCCGCACAGGTCGACCTCGACGCCGGTGGCCGACAGGTCGCGGTCGGCGAGGAGGGGCATGACGACCGGCTCCCCCGTCGCCAGCTGCTCGCGCAGCCGCGCGAAGGTCCCGTGCTCGGCCGGGTGGATGACCATGCCGAGGCTCTCGCGGTAGTCGAGGAAGGCGCGGAACATCTCCTCGGGCTCCAACCGCTCGGCCACCGTGACGACGGTCCCCAGGTGACGTGCGCACCAGACCCCGGCGAGGTCCCAGTTGCCCGTGTGACCGAGGAAGGCCAGGACGGGCCGGCCCGCACGCAGGTGCTCCTTGAGCTGCGGCATCGCCCCCCTCGAAGCGGACCCGGGAGTCGACCTGCTCCCCCGTGACCGCCGGCAGGCGGAAGGCCTCGACGTAGTAGCGAAGGGCGGCGCGCACCCCCTTCGCCACGAGCGCCTCGAGCTCTGCGGCGGTCAGCTCAGGGCGCACTCGGGCGTAGTTGGCGCGCAGCCGCCGCACCGAGCCGGAGTTCGCCGCGTACGTGCGGTCGGCGGCAAGGTCGAAGAGGCGGTAGGCCAGCCCCTCCGGAAGCAGCCGCAGCACCCGCCACGCGAGGAGGAAGGCCCACACGGTCGCCCGGTGCCGCAGGCGGCTCACGACGTCGCGGGCGTCGAGTCGGCAGCCTCCTCGGCCAGCACCTGCTGACGCACGAAGAGGACCCGCTGGAGGATCGTGATGACGCTCGCCACGGCGAGGACCGCGAGCACCACCTTGAGGACGACCTCGGGCAGCCCGAGGCCGACGAGCCCCGTGGTCACGAGCGCCGCGACGAGGCGGTCGGCCCGCTCGGCGATGCCGACGCTCGCCGTCATGCCCAGTCCCTCGGCGCGGGCTCGGGCGTAGGAGACGACGCTGCCGAGCACGAGGCAGGCCAGGGCCAGCCATGACATGACGCGGTCGTCGCCGCCCTGGAAGAACCAGATTGCCAGGCCGGAGAAGATCGCGGCGTCACCGATCCGGTCGAGGGTCGAGTCGAGGAAGGCCCCCCATTTGCTCGTGCGCCCCAGCAGGCGGGCCATGACGCCGTCGATCGTGTCGGAGAAGACGAAGGCGGTGATGACGAGCACCCCGACGAGCAGCTGTCCCCGCGGGAAGAAGACGAGCGCGCCGACGCAGACCCCGATGGTGCCGAGGATCGTCACCACGTCGGGGCTGACACCCCAGCGGTTGAGGAGTTTGGCCACCGGGGTGAGGATCCGGGTGACCGCGGCGCGCGCGTATCGATTGAGCATGGCGGGTCAAGCGTAACCGCGCACGGGCCGCTGCCCCGACCGCCGCGCTGGCGTCGGTGCACCCCGGCCGCTGGGCTACGCCGGCGGCCAGGCCGCCACGAGGGCCTGCCGGGCGTCCTCGAGGAGGATCGGCAGGGCCTTGGTCTGCGCGACGATGGGCAGGAAGTTCATGTCGCCACCCCATCGCGGGATGACGTGCTGGTGCAGGTGGGCGGCCACGCCGGCCCCGGCCACGGCGCCCTGGTTCATCCCGAGGTTGAAGCCGTGGGGGTTGGACGAGGCCTGCAGGGCACGGATCGCCGCCTTGGTGAGAGCGGTGAACTCGGCGGTCTCCTCGTCGGTGAGGTCGATGTAGAGCGAGACGTGCCGGTACGGGCAGACGAGCACGTGGCCGGCGTTGTACGGGAAGAGGTTCATGACGACGAAGCAGGTCTCGCCGCGGTGGACGACCAGCCCCTCGGCGTCCTCCTTGTCGGGGGCGACGCAGAAGGGGCACCCGTCCCCCGCCTCGTCGCTCGGCCGCTCCCCCGTCACGTAGGCCATCCGGTGGGGCGTCCAGAGACGGTCGAAGCCGTCGGGCACGCCCACGAGGGAGCGGTCGTCCTCGGTCGGGTGGTCGTGCTGCGTCATGCGCCGATCCTGTCACGCCGTGACGAAGGGGAGTCCTCCCCCTTCGTCACGGGGGTCGGGTCGCGGCAGGATGGCGACATGCATCCAGGACTGCAGAATGTCGCCAACCGGGCCGCCTACTACGCCACCCTCCGCCAGACGCTGCTCGCCGAGACGCTCGAGGAGCAGGTGGGCGACCACCAGATCGCCGGGCACCTGCAGGAAGGGACGCTGCAGTTCGTCGGCGCCGAGCGCACCCTCACCGCTCGCTGCCACCTCATTGCCTCGGTCGCCCCGGGACCGAAGTCGATGCTCTGGGGCTGGGCACACCCCCAGGGCGGCGGTGAGGTGGCCGGCCGGGTCAAGGAGCTCGGCGAGCGCTTCGGCATCACCGACCTCACGTCGCCGGAGCTGCCCTTCGAGGCCGGCAACGACATCGCGGCGACGACGGCCCACCTGGGCCACCTCGCCGCCTGCGTGGGCGTCGAGGCGACGCGCATCTCCCCCTATTACACGGTGAACGCCGGCGGCGGTACCCGACTCGTCATGGTGCTCGAGGGCATCGACGTCCCGGAGCCGAGCCTCATGCAGGTGGCCTCGCGCGTCGAGCCGGTGCTCACCAGCGGGATCATCACCGACCACCGCTCGGCTGTCCTCGGTCTCGCGGAGCACCGCGAGGGCTTCTCGGTCGACGACCAGGGGCAGCAGATCGTCCTGTCGGACGAGACCGGCTCGATCACCTTCCGTCTCGACGACCAGCAGCGGATCACCAACGCGAGCATGAGCCTGCACGCACAGGGCTGACGTCAGGCCTTCGGCGGGACCCACTCGCGCAGCCGGTCGACCGGCCCGGTGAATCCCACCGCGTCGAAGAGCGGTCGCCCCGCGTCGCTCGAGTTCAGCCGCACCCAGCGGACCCGCTCGGCGGTGGCCGCCTCCTGCACCGCGTGCAGGAGGCGGCGACCCACCCCTTCGCGGCGGCGGTCGGTCGAGACGAAGACCTGCTGCACGTACCACCACTCGGGTCGTCCGACGTGCCCGAGGGTGGGCAGCTTCCGCACCCGGTGGGCGAGGACGCACCCGACCGGTCGGCCGTCGTGCTCCTCGGCGATCCATCCTCGGTAGCCGTCGAAGTCCGCCAGGAGGGCGTCGGCGTAGTCGGTGAGGAAGCCGGGTCGGGTCGCCCGGCCCACCTCCCGGTCCTGCTGCAGGCGAAGGGCCGCGAGCGACAGGGCGTCGTCGCGCTCGATCGGCCGGATCCGGGTCGTCATGCCCCGCAACCTAGCCAAGGACCGCCCCCACCGTCCGCATTTCCCTAGGGAAATCACCACCAGACCCCACATTTCCCTAGGGAAATCACCACCGGCCTGCGCATTTCCCTAGGGAAATGCGCAGGCCGGTCAGGCGGAGCGGGTCAGATGGTGCCGGCAGGGGCGGCGTCGGGGCCGGGGTTGGTCAGGCTCGGCGCCGACGTCACCTGGTCCTTGGCCTCGATGGCCGCGAGGATCCGCTCGATGGCGGTCTCGATCGGCAGCCCGTTTTCCTGGGACCCGTCGCGGTAGCGGAAGGAGACCGCGTTGTTGCTGCGGTCCTCCTCACCGGCGATGAGCGTGAAGGGCACCTTGGCCTTGCTCGCATTGCGGATCTTCTTGGGGAAGCGGTCGTCGCTGTCGTCGAGCTCGACGCGGATCCCCTTCGCCCGCATCTGCTGGAGCACGTCCCAGAGGTAGTCGTTGTACTCCTCGGCCACCGGGACACCGAGCACCTGCACCGGCGAGAGCCACACGGGGAAGGCGCCGGCGTAGTGCTCGACGAGGACCCCGATGAAGCGCTCGATCGAGCCGAACTTCGCCGAGTGGATCATCACCGGCTGCTGGCGGGAGCCGTCAGCAGCCTGGTACTCGAGCGCGAAGCGGTCCGCGGACGGCTGGTTGAAGTCGTACTGGATGGTGCTCATCTGCCAGGTGCGGCCGATGGCGTCACGGGCCTGCACCGACACCTTGGGGCCGTAGTAGGCGGCGCCGCCAGGGTCGGGCACGAGCTCGAGCCCGGTCTCGCGGCATACGCTCTCCAGGACGGACGTCGCCTCGGCCCAGTCCTCGTCGCTGCCGATGAACTTCGAGCTCTTGTCGCCCCCTTCGTCCCGGGTGGACAGCTCGAGGTAGAAGTCGTCGAGACCGAAATCGCGCAGCAGCCCGAGGATGAAGTCGAGCAGGTGGCGGATCTCGTCGGGCGCCTGCTCCTTGGTGACGTAGGAGTGGCTGTCGTCCTGGGCGAAGCCGCGCACACGGGTCAGTCCGTGGATGACGCCGGACTTCTCGTGGCGGTAGACGTGGCCGAACTCGAAGAGGCGCAGCGGCAGCTCGCGGTACGAGCGCTGCTTGCTCCGGTAGATGAGGTTGTGCATGGGGCAGTTCATCGCCTTGAGCCGGTAGTCCATGCCGTCCACGTCGAAGGGGGGATACATCCCTTCGCCGTAGTACGGCAGGTGGCCGGAGGTGTGGAAGAGCCCCTCCTTGGCGATGTGCGGGGTCCCGACGTACTCGAAGCCCTCCTCGATGTGCCGCTGACGGACGTAGTCCTCCATCTCCCGCTTGATGACCCCACCCTTGGGGTGGAAGACGGGCAGGCCGGAGCCGATCTCGTCGGGGAAGGAGTACAGGTCGAGCTCGCGACCGAGCTTGCGGTGGTCACGCTTCTCGGCCTCGGCGAGGCGGTCGAGATAGGCCTTGAGCTCGTCCTTGCTCGGCCAGGCGGTCCCGTAGACGCGCTGCAGCTGCGGATTCTTCTCACTGCCGCGCCAGTAGGCCGCGGCGCTGCGCATGATCTTGTAGGCATTGCCGATGACCTTGGTGGTCGGCACGTGCGGGCCGCGGCACAGGTCGCCCCAGGCGCGGGTGCCGTCGCGGCGCACGTTGTCGTAGATCGTCAGCTGGGCACCGCCGACCTCGACGGAGGCACCCTCGGCAGCGTCGTCGGAGGCACCGCCCTTGAGGCCGATGAGCTCGCACTTGTAGGGCTCGTGCTCGAGCTCGACGAGCGCGTCGTCGTCGCTGACCTCGCGGCGCACGAAGGTCTGGCCCTCGTTGATGATCCGCTGCATCGCCTTGTCGAGGGCCTTGAGGTCCTCGGGCGTGAAGGGCTCGGCGACGTCGAAGTCGTAGTAGAAGCCGTCGCGGATCGGCGGACCGATGCCGAGCTTGGCGTCGGGGTTGATCTGCTGGACCGCCTGCGCGAGGACGTGGGCCGTGGAGTGGCGCAGGACGTCGAGGCCGTCCTGCTCCTGGGCGGTGACGGGCTCGACGACGTCACCCTGGGCGAGCTCGTGCGCGAGGTCGCGCAGCTCGCCGTTGACCCGGGCCACGAGGACCGCCCGGTCCCCCTCGAAGAGATCGGCCGCGGTAGTGCCCTGGTCCACCGATCGCTCGTCGCCGGCGACGGTGATGGTGATCTGGGCAGACACGTGGACTCCTGTGGGACGGGTTCAGGTGCCCGGGCGGGCACCCGTCGAACTCTATCCCCGCGAAGGGGGGACCCCCCAACGCATTCGCCCCACCGTGCCGCTGGCTGAGGAGTCCGCAGCGGGCGCCTCCCCGGGTTGGCTGAGGAGTCCGCCCAGCGGGCGTCTCGAAGCCCACGGTGAGTAGCAGACCCCATGTGCGACCCCCTTCGTCCTCCCTACGGTCGGATCATGTTCGCCAAGGACCGCATCCTGCTCCCCCACACCGCCGTCTGGTGCGGGGTCCTGAGCCTGCTCGCCGTGCTGTGCTTCCACTTCCCCGAGGCGCTGACCAGCCAGGAGTTCCGGCCGGTCTACACGTCGGACTTCGCCCGCGGCCTGCTCCTCGTCGGGCTCGTCACGACCTTCGTCGCCGGGACCGTCGCGGTGCTCGCCGATCAGCGGCGCCGGCTCGCCCTCACCGGCCTGGCCTCGGCGACCGCCGCGGTGCTGCTCGGCGGGACCTCGGTGCCGCTGGACAAGGTCGAGGCGACGCCCTACTCGCTCGGGGTGGATTGGTTCATCCTCTCGCTCTTCTTCTCCGCGATCGTCTTCATCCCGCTCGAGCGCTACCTGGCCCACAGCCCTCACCCGGTGCTGCGGGGCGGCTGGCGCACCGACATCTGCTACTTCTTCCTCAGCCACGTGCTCGTGCAGTTCATCCTCATCCTCGTGACGGCCTCCACGACGACGGTGGCCGCCGCCATCGCGGTCGACCCGGTCAAGGCGCTCGTCGTCGGGATGCCGCTGTGGCTGCAGGTCCTGCTCGCGGTCTTCGTCGCCGACCTGGCCCAGGCCGTGCTGCACCGGGCCTACCACCGGGTGAAGACCCTCTGGCGCTTCCACGCGGTGCACCACTCGAGCCGCGACCTCGACTGGCTCGCGGGCTCGCGGGTCCACCTCGCGGAGACGGTCCTGACCCGCAGCATCGTCCTGCTGCCGCTCATGGTCCTCGGCTTCTCGGCCGCTGCCGTCAACGCCTACGTCATCATCGTCGGGCTGCAGGCCGTCGTCGCCCACGCCAACATCGGGGTCCGCTTCGGCTGGCTCGAGTACCTCGTCGTCCTGCCCCGCTACCACCACTGGCACCACGCCCGCCACGTCGACTACTGGGACCGCAACTACGCGATCCACCTGCCGGTCGTCGACATGCTCGTGGGCAGCTTCAAGCTCCCGCGTGACGGCAGCTGGCCCGAGGAGTACGGCGTGCTGCGTCTGGAGACGGTGCCGCGTGGGCTCGTGGCCCAGCACCTCATGCCCTTCCGCGGCGACCGTGAGTACGAGGAGCACGTGGCATGAGTACCGGAACGAGGCCCACGGGCGAAGCGCTTGACGAGGACCTCGCAGGAGCAGAAGGTGCAGGTGTGAACCTCGCCAAGGAGCGTCCCTGATGCCGATCTACCCGCGCGCCGAGATCACCCAGCACGGCGAGCGTCTGCTCGTCACCTCCCTGTCCCGGGCCGGGCTCTACTGGCCCAACGGGCAGTTCCACCACCTGACCACCCGCTCCAGCGGCACCGAGCTCGCCGAGGCCATTACCGCGGCACTTGCGCGCTCCCGCGAGGAGCCCGCGGAGCAGCTCCCCAAGGCGGCCTCCATCGACGTCACACCCGTCAGCGACGAGCTCGGCTTCCCGACCTGGCGGGCGATGGAAGCCGCCACCACCCACGTGGGCATCACCCTCATCGACGGCGACGTCCTCTTCGCCCCCTACGAGACCGTCGCCGGCAGGGGCTACAGCGGACACCCCGAGCTGCCCCCCGCCCGTGAAGCCGCGGACATCGCAACCCGAGCCCGTGAGGCCCTCGCCGAGGCAGCCCGCCTCAGCGAGAAGGTCGTCCCTCGCACCCCCACAGCAGCGACTACGACCGACGGTGCGCCCACTGCCGCGATCGACGACATCCCCAACCTCGCCGAAGCCATCCTCACGCGCCACGGCAACCAGTGGGCCGTCCAAGCACTCACGTCCATCCGCGCCGACCCGGGGAGCGCTCCCAACGGATGGATCACCACCGTCCCCGCCGATGCGCCCGAGCAGCTCGGCCACGCCCTCGTCGACGCCCTCACCCACGCGCGCGTCAACGCCACCGCGCTTCCCGACGCCAGCCGGGACACCCTCACCACCGCACTCGGCGTGACCACCGACGATCTGGCCACCCGGGCGACCACCCGCATCCACGTGCAAGCCTCCACCTCCGTCGGCGACATCGATGTCCACCCCCAAGAGCTCGATCCCGACACCCGCTGGTGGATCACGACCGACCACCCTGACTCCCGCACCCTCGGCCTCATCGACCCACCCGCCCTGTGGGGCACCACCCTCAACGCCCTCGCGGACACGTTGCTGGCACCTGACTGACAACGCGTCTCGTGTCGAGATGCGCGCGTCGACCGCGTGCTGGGCTAGGCACGGGGACCTTGACGCGACATCCGTCGCCACCGACCGAGAGGACACCATGCGCACCACGCCCAGCCGAACGATCCAGGCCACCGCGTGCGCCATCGCCCTGATCGGGCTGACCGCCTGCGGCGGCTCAGACAGCGAAGGATCCTCCACGACCAGCACGTCCAGCAGCTCGGCCGACCTGACCTACGACGACGACTACGCCGTCGATGCGGCCAGAGCCACCGAATCCAAGCGGCGCGCACACGACCCCAACACGAAGCTGTCGGACGACACGCCCTGGGCCACCGAGGACTACATCGACACCTTCAACCGCAACGTCACGGCGATGAAGGAAGCCGGCGTTGTCGAGAAGGGCACCGTCAAGGTCAACTCAGTCCACCTCGCCACGTCCGACCCCGACGCCCCCCGGCGGTTGGAACCTGACGCTGTACCAGTGCAGCACTTCCACGGCCCGCTACTTCAAGGGCGACAAGGACGTCACCACCGATCCGAACAACGACAACAAGCCAGCGCCCAAGGGCCCTCAGGAGAACGTGCACCTGGTCAGCTTCCACACACCTGACCAAGGCAAGACGTGGCAGATCGACGACTCCCAGCTCCTCACCGGGAAGAGGGCCGCGGAGGCACCTTGCGTTTGAGGCTGACCCTCACCGGGGGCGCTCGCTCCACACTGGCACTGGACACCTTCACCGTGTCCGCAGCAACCCTCGTGCCGACCGACGCCTACCTGAAGTGGTCGCGCAACTGGCGCCACGTCTCGGGGACGCCGACGACCCTTGGTCCGATCAACCGCCCCGACGTCTCCCCTAGCAGCGCGATCCTGAAGTTGAGCGAACTTTTGGCCGGGACAGTCGACAGAGCTCGCAAGCACTCCACATACACCGCGTGAGCAACCGCCTCCTCTGCCGGGAGACCAATCGTCCCCTCCAGGAACCATCCCGAGACCCCGCCGCCCTTGCGCACCCGCACCTCCACGGAGGAGACGCCCTCGGCCTTGGACACCGCGGCCCGGACCTCCCCTTCGTCCACCGGCGGAGTGCTGCTGCACGCAGTCAGTCCCAGCACCGCCCCCACGGCCCCGACCAGGACCACCCGCCGGTGAACAGCCCGTCCGTTCCTGCCGACTGTGCTCATGTCTCATCCCCCTCGCGTCGTCCAGGTGTTGCCACGACCCCACCACAGGATCGGGGCCTCGCGCCTGGTGTGAACCGCTCCGCTATGCCCCAGCGCATGGTCGCGGCCGCACATGAGCACCATCGCCTCAGCAACCACAGGCGGGCCAGGAACAGATCAATTGAACTGCTCGCGCATCCGATTCCAGGTCTCGGGGACGCCGATATCGCCGGGCACGATCGTCCGCCCCGATGTCTCGCCGTATATAGCGATCGAGAAGTTTCTGTCGGACGTGGTCGGCACCCTCGCGATGACGCGAAGGCACTACTCGAAGACGGCCTCCGCCTCCCCTTCCTCTGCCGGAAGCCCAATCGTTCCCTCGAGGAACCAGCCTGAGACCCCGCCGCCCTCGCGCATCCGAAGATCCACTGATGTGACTCCGGTGACGCCGGCAACGGCGTCTCGGACCTCGCCTTCGTCGATCGGTGGCTCGCTCGAGCACGCAGAAAGTCCCAGCATGATGGCAGCGCTCCCCAAGAGTGCGGTTCTTCTACGGATGACTGACACGATTGCTACTTCCTCCGCACTTCGACATCAACGCCCTCGACAGTAGAGCCATCACCTATGGACACCATGAAGGCGTCCAGCGCACCCTGGTCACGACTGCACGAAGGGCGCGAAGGTGTCGGCAACGAGGCCGCGCCGTGTCCGGCTGAGCACATTCGACAGCCCTTACGCGAAGTGCTCGCGCAGGGCACCCCATGTGTCGGGCACGCCCACATTACTCGGCGGGATCACCTTCCCGGACGACTCACCGAAGAGCCTGATCTTGAAGTTCGCCCCCGCCTTCACCGGGACCGTCGACAAGGCCCGCAGGCACTCCTCATACACCGCGTGAGCCTCAGCTTCATCAGCCGGAAGGCCAACCCTGCCTTCGAGCTTCCACCCGGAGACCCCGCCGCCCTTGCGCACCCGCACCTCCACGGAGGAGACGCCCTCGACCTTGGACACCGCGGCCCGGACCTCCCCTTCGTCCACCGGCGGAGTGCTGCTGCACGCGGTCAGTCCCAGCACCATTCCCACGGTCCCGACCACGGACCACCCGCCGATGAATCGCCGGTCGCTTTCGTCCCGCAGTGCTCATCTGTGATCCCCTCGCGTCGTCCAGTTGCTGCGACGACCACACCACAGGATCCCGACCACGCGCATGGTGACTCCTACCCATGTCCGGCCTCCTTGCGGGCAGGCTGACGACATCCCACGGAGCACGACGAAGGCCCCCCGGCGAACCGGGGGCCTTCGATCAATCTGTGGGTCGTTTGTACGGCTCCAGATTCCGCGCCTGGCCTGCGGTGTAGCGACGATCCTCGGCTCCCGCCGTGAGGTGTTCCCGCGCTAACTCTCCGCCGTTCCCAGCCCGGTCAGGGAGGCCGGGTTGCCGTGTCGCAGGGCCTGGCTACAGTCCAGGCGCATGAGAGAGCAGACCAGCCCCGCCAGCGTCCCCACCGACCCGTCCCTACAGGCCGTGATCACGAGCGCCTTCGCAGTCGCGGAGGTGGCTGTCGAACACCTCGTCCGCGTCTCCCCCACGCTCGACCGGGACAGGGTGGAGTACGTCGTGGCCTCGGTGCTGCTGGAGGAGGCGTGGGTCGGCGGTTCGTAGCCTCACCGACCCGACTATCGGCGAACCCCTGGAGGCCAGATCACGGTGACCGGCTTGCTGAGCGAATACGCGTAGGCGACTGCATCAGCCGTCCCGCCCTTCCCTTGGGCGGGGAGGCCGTCCCAGACGGCCACGAGGACGTCGCAGAGGTCGACAACGCGCTTCCCGGCAGCCAGGTAGGCATCTTCGGTCGGCTCCGCGAAGTCCAACGTCTCGACCTCGGAAGCCCTCGAAAGGAGCGCCCTGAACTGAAGGAGGTCAGCCTCCTGCTCGAACGATGACTCGTAGTTCACGCTGGGCAGGACGACGTGCAGTCGTCCACCTAGGCCCAAGACCTCCTCGGCAAACTTCTGATCAGCCCCGGCAGCCAGACTGGATAGTCCTACGAACGGTGGGCCACCAAGGATGGCTGGCAGCCGGGCCACCAGCAGACTCCAAACCGACTGCGGTGCCTCTTGGTGGCCCGAGACTGCGTAGATCGTCATAGCCGGTCCTCGGAGGCCATGTGGCGATAGTGCCTGCCGAGGGGCGTGAGCCTACAACCCTCGCTCTGCATCGCGGCGAAGAACATGTGGTCAGCGCCCACCGGCTCCACCAACTTCGCGGACGCGCACTTCTGGAGTTGCTTGAACACTGCCTCGTGCTCAGGGTGGGGCTCCAAGCCCGAGTCGCGCTTGTCCGGCTCGTATGAGGGATTGAGGGGGAACACGTGGTCCGGCGTCGGGAACCACTCGGGAAGCCTTCGCAGTGTCGAAAGCGGCACGGCAGGGTCGCAACGACGGATGTCTTGGAGGTGGTCGACATTCGCCTTGAACATGGGGCGTTGGTCCCATGTTCCGAATGCCTCGGAAAGGTAGGAGTAGAGGCCCGCCAACGTCAGGTGACCTAGGACGTCCGCCGCTCCGCCCTCCAGCGCGCCTTCCAGGTAGGCGGAGAACTGCCCTCGGCCCGCTGGCGTCTCGGCAGACGTCTGATCTGCTCGGCTCGCGGTAAGCATCGACACCCCTTGCCGAAGGACTGAACCGGCGGTCATTGCGGCAGGGACGCCGCCCGCGCCCCCCAGAGAAGCAGCAGTCGAGGATGACCGCGACCTCTTGGTCGCAGGCATTGATCCTCTCCAACACTTCGCTGAACCTGACGCCGGGTGTTTGCTGAGTGCCGTCAGAGGTCACGAGAGTCACGTCGGCTCCGCCCGCGACCTGTGCGCCGTGCCCGGCGAAGTAGAGGAGGGACATGTGGACGCCGGGGGGCGAACAGGCGGTCCAACGCCTCCAGCAGATCGTCGCGGCTGACGTGGCCGGTCCCGACCGGGGCGGTGAGGGTCTTCACCTCGAAGTTGGGGGTGTCGTCCTCGTTGCGCGCCAAGACCGGCGTAAGGGCCACCGCATCATTCACACAGCCCCCGAGGTTGCCGAAGGATGGATAGTGGTCGATGCCGACCACGAGTGCGCGTCGCAGCACGTCAGAGCCCGTCGATGAAGTCCCCGACGTTCTGCCAGGTCCAGGTCTTGCAGGGAGCCGTCCCCATCTCGACCGGCTTGGTCCGATAGCCGTCTTCGATCCAGATGCCGAGGAGCGGCTTTCCCTCCTCGCGAGCGCACTTGATCTCCCACAACTGCCCGGCTGCGTCAGGGGTGCTGCTGCTGATGAGTGCGATGACCCCATCGGAGCGGCGGATGCGTGCCCGGACCCGCTCCTTCCACTCCGTGTCATAGGGGTTCTTGACGCTCATGTCGGTCCAGTCGTAAGGCGTGTTGCCCAACTTCCGCTGTCCGACGAAGAGGTCGCGAGTCCTCTCGTCCTCCATGGCGAAGGCGATGAAGACGGTCTTGTTGGCCATGTCAGGTCCTATCTGTCGATGTCGAGGTCATGCCTATCACCCAGCACCGACAGCCCTGTCCGTGCCGAGAGCAGCCGGGGGGCGCGACGGGTGCTTCCCCTCGCCGTCGCGCCCCGACTCGACCTCCTACTTGACCTTCATCTGGATGCGAGTGCCCTCGCTGATCAGCGTCGCGTAGTCGGTCAACTCCGGATCGGAGATCGAACCGCCGACCCGAGACCACTTGCGCCGGAGCACGGGCTTGATCTCGGAGACGGGGGTGACCCTTGTAGCGACGCAGCAGGCTGTCGAACATCTTCTGGTAGTCAGACGCGATGTCCTTCAGCGCAGGCTGGACAGCGTTCTCCAGAGCCTTCTCCCACCCGGGAGTCATCTTGAAGCCTGAGCCCATGATCAGACCTGCTGACTGATCGTGGTGCCCGGGTGACGCTGGGCCGTGGACTCCTTGACGAACCGTCCGGTGATCGTGGATCGGTTGACGGTCGTCTTGTTGGACGTGCCCCGACCGACGCGCTCGGTAGAGGTGGTCCGGGGGCTACGACGTGCCGTCGAAGCGCTCACGAAGCGTCCGGTGCGGGCGCTCCTACTCGCGGTGCGTGCCATCTGGCTCGCCTCCGTTCTGGGCCGAGGGCCCATTGGGAGCACTGCCACGGGAGCGGCTAGAGTCGGAGTCCTAGTTCGCCCAACTAGACGCCAAGCCCTGGATGCTCCCACCCCGGAGATTCCGGGGCTTCGGTGCTCTTGCGGGCAAGTCTAGTTGGTGCTAATGACACCGCTGTAGTTTCGTCCCCAGTCCGGCCTCAGAGGTCGGTGACTGGGACCATCTCATCGCCCCCGTCCCAGCGCACCTGCATGCTGGCCATGGGCACGACCGACATCCTCATGGTGAGGTAGAACCGGACACCCTCGTGGGGGTGCACCGTCGCGTCCACAGGGAGTTTGTGCAGCATGTTCGCCGCGTTGTAGCCCTCGGGGGCGGACGCGCTCACGCCCGTCGCAATGCCATCTCCGGCGTTGACCAACTCGTACACGACGCGGTTCGAAGATCGGTCCACCTGCCTGATCCTCCACCGGATGGAATTGCGTGCCTGAGCGGACGCGGCCTCGACCTGGGCGGGCGTGGAGGTGGTATCGGCCATAGTCTCCACCGCCCTGGTCATACGGTCCATGCTGTTCGCCATGGCCTGCGAGCGGGCCGCGGACTCCTCCCGCGCTGCACGCTCCTTGTAGATGTCCACCCGTCCCCAGATGAACGCGATCAGAGCGACAACCGCCACCCAGACCGGCTCCAGCGGCTATCCAGTCCGGCACGAGTTCAGTTCTTCGGAGGCAGGGGAAGGGCGTACGGGGTGGGGTGCACGTCCCAAGAAACGAGCACCTCGACCGGCCTTCCGGTCTGCCACGTGGCCAGCACGAGGAACTTCTTCGAGGCTCCGGGACCGAACGTCTCTTCGGATGGAAGGTCGCGCGTCAGGCCCTCTGGGTGATCCACCGTCACGGTCACGAGGTCGACCGTCTGGCCGCTGACGTTACGCATCAAGTAGGACTGTCCGGGGCCGGATGTGATCTCGAACGGGACGTTCACGCCTTGGCCTCCTCATTCACCTTGGCAGTCGATTGAGAGGGCTGAGCCTCGACCTCGACAGCGACGTTCTCATTCGGGAAGTGGTAGTCGACGGTGGCGAGGTACTCCCGGAAGCCGAGCATGGCAAGCAGTTGGGCGAACGTGTCCATGTTCTGCCCCTTCAACAGAGCGTTGACGATCTCCTCGCTCTTCTCGCGGCGGTCGATGAACTTGCTCAGCACGGAGGCCACGACGGTGTTGTCCGCGTTGAAGTCGGCGTCGCTGTTGGCCTTGGCCTTGGCCACGAGGTCTGGGTCTCTCTTGGCGTCCCTCAGGATGCCCTCGATCTCGGGCACCGCGTCGTCAGGGCTCAGGCCACCATCGACTACTTCCTCCGCGAGGAGGGCGACCCCGAGCGCATCAGCGGGACGACCTACGCAGAGCGCATCGCGCAACGAGACCGCTACGCGCTGAAGCCCAAGGAGCGAGCGGACGCCGAAGGCCACACCCGACTCGCCTGTCCCGCTGTTGGGGCCTCCGCCACCGCTTCTTGCCCGCGTCGCGAGCCCCACCCACGTTCGCTCGACCGCCCCAAGGCCCGGTCCTGCCGCTGATGCTCCTCAACCCTGCTCCCAAGGTCTGCGAGCAGAAGACGATGACCTTCCCACCCTCGGTCGGGGCGAAATACGAGCAGACCTACGCCTACCGCTCACCAGACTGGCAGGAGCACTACACGACGGGCCGTCAGAGCGTCGAGTCGGTGAACAAGTCGGTCAAGGACGGTCGCTTCATTCCAGTGGACGATCCCGAACTGCGTCCCCGGCGTGGCTTCATCGCCCAACTCTTCAGCCTCGCAGTGATGATCGCAGCCACGAACGTGCGCAAGATCATTGCCTGGCTCAGATCAGGTGGGCGTGACCACCATCGCGTCCGCCCCCATCAAGCGCGTGCGCCGTCGAGAGGCCACTCGTGGCTGGACGACCATCGAGCCCAACGCCCCGCCTGTGGAAGCCGACGCCTGAGCCACGCGCACGACCTCACCCCAGATGGACCGCACGGCTTCAGCCTGCCCGAACGTCGGCGCAGGACACTTGCAGGGGCTCCAATGAGCCTTCGTCGGCCCGGCCACCCGGGCGTAGAGCCGATCTCAGACCCTCATGGACAACGACAAGGGCCGGACCGCTCGATCTTGAGCAGTCCGGCCCTTCTCTAGGCGTTCCGTACAAACGTGAAACACGTTTCCACGCAAACGACCCTCTGTGTCCGAGGGGGGACTTGAACCCCCATGCCCTAATACGGGCACTAGCACCTCAAGCTAGCGCGTCTGCCAATTCCGCCACCCGGACGAGTGGTGCATCCGGTGGTGTGGGGGCCACCGGGGCAACGACGTGAAACTTTACACGCGGATGACGCGAGTGCGAAATCCGCCGTGTGGCGGGCGTCGCGGCCTCGCCGGTGGTCTCACTCCACGGTCGGCAGAGCGCCAGTGCTCGGCGTCTGCGAGGCCTCCTCGGGAGCGCCGACATAGAGGCAGAAGGGGTGTCCGGCGGGGTCGATGAGCACGCGGACCTCTTCCTGTGGCTGGTGCTCGGACAGGCGTCCGCCCAGACGCAGCGCCGCCGCGACAGCGGCCTCGAGGTCGCTGACCTCGATGTCCAGGTGCATCTGCATCTGCTGGTCGCCCTCCAGCGCGGGCCAAGCCGGCGACCTGTGCTCGGTCTCGAGCTGGAAGCCGAGGTACACGTGCGCACGCTCCGGCGCGATCGTCGCCCAGTCCTCGTCGTCGCTGTGGATGCGCCAGCCGAGGACCTCGGCGTAGAAGCGGGCCAGTCCCCTCGGGTCGGGCGTGCCGAGCACGGTGCCGAGGTAGTCGTGGGGCGGTCGTCGTCCTGGGAGCATGATCTCCACCTAACGCGAAAGCGCACTGATAATCCAGCCCGCTAGTGTCGATGGCATGGACCTCACGCGACCGACCGCACCGTCCCCCTACCGACCTCCTCCCCACCACGACGCCCTTCGAGGTGACGAGCGAGAGCTTCACCGACGGTGGCGCCCTCGCCCACGCCCAGGTCTTCGACGACTGGGGTTTCACCGGCGGCAACCTCAGCCCGCAGCTGCGTTGGTCGGGCGCCCCGGAGGGCACCAAGAGCTACGCGATCTCCTGCTTCGACCCTGACGCGCCGACCCCGGCCGGCTTCTGGCACTGGACCGTCGTCGGCCTCCCGGCCGACACCACCTCGCTGCCCGAGGGCGCGGGGGTCGAGGGCGGAGCACAGCTGCCCGAGGGTGCCTTCATGACCGCGACCGACTACGGGACCAAGGCCTTCGGCGGCGCGGCTCCGCCGCAGGGCGACATCGCCCACCGCTACGTCTTCGCCGTCCACGCGCTCGACACCGACGACCTGGGCATCGACGACTCCGTCTCGTGCACCGTGGCGGCCTTCAACTACCTCCAGCACACGATCGGGCGCGCCGTCATCACCGGCATGTACCGCAGCTGACGCTGCCGCACCCCACGCTGCGCGGCGGGTCGGCCCTACTGATCGGGCAGGCCCGCCGCGAGTTCGTCGAGGAAGTCGTCGACGTCAGACAGGGCATAGCCCTCACGCCAGCGGGTCCGGGTGAAGGACGGTCGGGCGCCGGTGCTCATCGCACCCTCAGCTCCCAGGCGGCGACGGCTCCCGCCGCGGCGACGTTGAGGGAGTCCACTCCCCCGGCCATGGGGATGGTCACGGTCACGTCCACGTGCTCGAACGTACGTCGCGCCAGACCGTCGCCCTCGGTCCCGAGGACCAGCGCAAGACGCTCCGGCGGGTCGGCGGCGAGCTCGTCCAGGCCCACCGCGTCGTCGGCGAGGGCCAGCGCGGCCACGGTCCAGCCTGCCTCCCTCAGGTCGGCGATCGCGGCCGGCCACGGGTCGATCCGGGTCCACGGCACCTGGAAGACCGTCCCCATCGATACACGGATAGCCCTGCGGTACAACGGGTCCGCGCACCGAGGCGTGACGAGCACCGCGTCCGTCCCGAGTGCCGCGGCCGACCGGAAGATCGCCCCGACGTTGGTGTGGTCGACGACGTCCTCGATGATCAGCACCCGCCGTGCCCCGCCCAGTACCTCCGTCAGGGAGGGCAGCTGCGGTCGGTGCATCGACGCCAGCGCCCCGCGGTGGAGGTTGTAGCCGGTGATCCCCTCGATGACCTCGGCCGACCCGGTGTAGACGGGTACCCCGCTCGCCTCGGCGTCCGCGACGACGTCGGCGAGGTCGGTGAGCCACCGCTCCCCCATGAGCAGGGCCCGCGGCCGGTGGCCGGCAGCGAGTGCCCGCCGGATGACCTTTTCGCTCTCGGCGAGGTAGAGCCCACCGGCGGGCTCGAGCACCTTGCGCAGCTTGACGTCGGTCAGCCCGACGAAGTCGCGCAGGCGTTCGTCGGTCGGGTCGGTGATGAGGATCGGCACAGGCCGAGGCTAGAGCAGAGCGCGAGCGATGACCCCGATGCTCGCGATGACGCAGAAGACGAGCACCCCCCGCCGCACGGACTCCGGCCGGATCCGTCGTCGCACCGGCCCCGCCAGCAGGTGCCCCACGAGGACGAAGGGAGCCCACACCAGCCCCGCGAGCAGGTCCTCGCGGTCGACCTGCCCACCGATCGCCAGACCGGTCATCCCGATGACCGTGCCGGCGAGGAAGAAGGCCGCGAGGGTGCCGCGCAGCAACTCGGGCCGCTCGTGGCGCAGCACGAGCGCGAAGAAGGGCCCACCGATCGAGGCCGCTGTCCCTGAGACGCCCGTGATCGCCCCGGCGAGGGCTGAGTTGCGCCGGTCCAGCCCGATGTCGACGGCCCACACCGACGCGGCGACCGTCACGAGGATGAGCACGCCGACGGTCAGGGCGATGGCATCGGCCGAGGCGACGGCGACGAGCGCCACTCCGAGCGGTGTCGCGAGGATGCGGGCGCCGAGCGCCCAGCGCAGGTGTCGCCACGCGATCTCCCGAGCGCCACCGAGCAGCTGGAGGAGTGGCAGGAAGAACACGCACACGATGAGCGAGGCCGGCATGAGGTCGGGCCGGAGCATGACGACGAAGGGAGCCGCGACCACCGCGATCCCGAAGCCGATCGTCGACTGCACCATCGACCCGCACATGACGACGAGGCCGAGGGAGAGCAGGACCGGGTCGAGCCAGCCCGTCACGGGAAGAACACGAACTTCACGAGGCCCGCGAGGCCCACGACGACGATGACGGCGCGCAGGACATTGGCCGGCAGCCGTCGGCCGTACCTCGCGCCGAGCACACCCCCGGTGATCGCGCCGACGGCGACGAGGAGGGCGATCCGCCAGTCGATGAGCTCGGGTGCGGTGACGATGAAGACGAGCGAACCGACCGCGTTGACGAAGAGGCCGAGGACGTTCTTCAGCCCGTTGAGCGCCTGCAGCGGCTCGGTCGACAGGGCGGACAGCAGGCCGATGAGGATGACCCCCTGAGCGGCACCGAAGTAGCCGCCGTACACGCCCGCGACGAGGACACCGGCCATGAGCGCCACCAGGTGGCTCGTCGGCATCCGGCCGCCGTCCTCGTGGCGGGCCTTGCTCCACGCCTGCAGCCGAGGGCCGAAGATCACGAGCAGGATGCCGATGCCGATGAGTACCGGGACGATCGCCTCGAAGGCCTCCGGCGGCAGCCACAGCAGGAGCAGCGCGCCGGTGATCGCCCCGAGAACCGACATCGGGACCAGCTGCAGGACCCGACGTCCCATCCCCTTCAGCTCCGGCAGGTACCCGATGGTCCCGCTCACCCCACCGGCGACGAGGCCGATCGAGTTGGAGACGTTGGCCGTGACAGCCGGGGTGCCGATGGCCAGGAGCACCGGGAAGGTCACGAGCGTCCCCGAGCCCACGAGGGTGTTGATCGCCCCCGCCCACACCCCGGCGAGGACCACTGCACCCATCTCCACCCACGACACCCGGCCCACCCTAGTGACGGTGGACCGGGTGTCCGGTCATCGGGGTGCTCGCGGGTCAGGGCTGCTGAGGCGCCTCGCCGGACGCATCGCCGGCCGGCGGCTCGCCGGGCTCGTCAGCGGAAGGGGCCTCGGGCGACTGCCGCGGCGCCGACTGCTCGGGCAGGCGGACACCGGGTCCCATCGCCGGCTGCACCCGGGACGCGGGCGTCGCGTGCTCGGTGGCCTCGCGGCTGGCCTGACCGGCCTGCCCGCGCGCCTCGGCGAGGGCATCGCCCGGGTCCTCGAGCGAGGTCTGGTCGAAGACGTTGGCGTCCTCCGGGCCGGGGTCGACCCAGTCCTCGGCGTCCAGGCCCCCCTTCGGGCCGTCGCCGTCGCCACCACCGAGCGCCCCACCGATGCCGCGCAGGGCATCGGTGAGCTCGCTCGGGATGATCCACATCTTGTTGGAATCACCGGTGGCGAGCTGGGGCAGCACCTGCAGGTACTGGTAGGCGAGCAGCTTTTGCGTCGGCTTGCCACGGTGGATCGCGTCGAAGACCTGCTTGATGGCCCGCGACTGGCCCTGGGCCTCGAGGACCGCGGCCTGGGCCGAGCCCTCGGCCCGCAGGATCGCCGACTGCTTCTCACCCTCGGCCGTGAGGATCTGGGACTGCTTGACGCCCTCGGCGTTGAGGATCGCGGCGCGACGGTCGCGCTCGGCCTTCATCTGCTTTTCCATCGACTCCTGGATCGACATGGGCGGGTCGATCGCCTTGAGCTCGACCCGGTTGACCCGGATGCCCCAGCGCCCGGTGGCCTCGTCGAGCGCGCCGCGGAGCTGGCCGTTGATCTGGTCGCGGCTGGTCAGGGTCTGCTCGAGGTCCAGCGAGCCGATGACGTTGCGCAGCGTGGTGACCGTCAGCTGCTCGATGCCCTGGATGAAGTTGGCGATCTCGTAGACGGCTCGCTTGGAGTCGATGACCGTGTAGTAGATGACCGTGTCGATGTTGACGACGAGGTTGTCCGAGGTGATGACCGGCTGCGGCGGGAAGCTCACGACCTGCTCGCGCAGGTCGATGCTCGCGCGCACCTTGTCGACGAAGGGCACGAGGATGTGGATGCCACCCTCGAGGGTGCGCGAGTAGCGGCCCAGCCGCTCGATGATGAGCGAGGTCTGCTGCGGCACGATGCGCACCGTCTTGAAGAGGATGACGAGCGCGAAGATCAGCAGCGCCGCCACGAAGATCAGGATGGTGGGTCCCATGGGCGTTCCTTTCGACGGGCGGAGCCGTCAGTCTCGGCGGGTGACGATGGCGGTCGCACCGTCGATGGACACGACGCTGACCTCGGCGCCCGGCTCGCAGGCGGCCTCGCCGTCAGGGACGCGGGCGCTCCACGTCTCCCCGGCCAGGCGCACCCGACCGTCGGTCTCGGTGACCGTCTCGAGGACCCGCGCGGTCTGCCCGCTCAGGGCCCCCGACCCGATGTCGGCGGATGCCGCCGGATTGGTGAACTGTCGCTTGACGATGGGGCGCACGACCCCGATGAGAAGCAGCGCGACGGCCACCGCGAGCACGATCTGGACGACGACCGGCGCACCCAGTGCGGCCGCAGCGGCCCCGACGAGCGCTCCTCCGAAGAGCATGACGAAGACGAAGTCGACGGTCGCCGCCTCGATCGCGATGAGGACCAGCGCCAGGCCCAACCAGACCAGCCAGAGGTTGTCTCCCAACCACTCCACGGTCATTCCCCCTTCGTCTCGTGTCCGACCATCATGCCCGGGCGCGGGCCGACCAACGCTCTCCGTGCTGCTCCAGCACCAGATCGAGACCAAAGGTCTGCGACAGGTTGGCCTCGGTCAGGGTGATCTCGATCGGCCCCTGGGCGACGACGCGGCCCTCGCGCAGCAGGAGCACGTCGGTGAAGTGCGGCGGGATCTCCTCGACGTGGTGGGTCACCATGACCAGGGCCGGGGCCTCGAGGTCACCGGCGATGGCGCCGAGACGCTGGACCAGGTCCTCGCGCCCACCGAGGTCGAGACCCGCGGCCGGCTCGTCGAGGAGCATGAGCTCGGGGTCGGTCATGAGGGCCCGGGCGATCTGGACCCGCTTGCGCTCTCCCTCCGAGAGCGTGCCGTACGTCCGATCGGCCAGGTGCGCCGCGCCGAGGGCCTCGAGCAGCTCGCCCGCGCGCGCGTGGTCGAGGTCGTCGTAGCGCTCACGCCACCGACCGACGACTCCCCACGAGGCGGTGACGACGACGTCGGCGACCCGCTCCCCCTTCGGGATCCGCTCGGCGAGCGATGCAGAGGCCAGGCCGATGCGCGGACGCAGGTCGAAGACGTCGACCGCACCGAGGACCTCACCGAGCACACCGACCACCCCGCTCGTCGGGTGCATGCGGGCCGCGGCGAGCTGGAGCAGCGTCGTCTTGCCGGCACCGTTGGGGCCCAGGACGACCCAGCGCTGCCCCTCCTCGACCTCCCAGTCGACATCCGCGACGAGAGTCGACCCGCCACGCACGACGGTGGCACCGGCCAGGGCGAGGACATCACTCATGGCTCGACCCTACCCAGCAGCAACTAGCATCGTGCAGATGCCCGAGCTGCCCGCCTCCGTCCGTGTCGCCCTGTGGGTCACGCATGCCTGGTCCGGCGGCACGACCCTCACCGACGCCGTCGAGCGTGCCCTCCCCGACGTCGACCACACCGAGGGACTCGTCGAGCAGGTCCGCATCTGGCGCGACCTCGGCGAAGCCGCCCTCCTCGTCGCCCTCCCGGCTCCCGGTGACCTCGGCAGCCTGCCCCGCTGCGGTCCGATCGCCGCCGACGCAGCAGCAGAGGCCGGCGAAGCCCTCTACGTGGCCGGCCTCGGCGGCCTGCTCGTCCCGAGCATCTCGACCTTCGGCTCGGCGGGCGCGCAGGGACTGCGCATCGACTGGATGACCCACGACGCCGACCCCGTACCGCCCCACCGCATCGAGGCCCTCGAGCCCTCCCAGCTCGAGCGGCACCTGCGGCGACAGCTGCTCGCCTCGATCGACGAGCTCGACGACATCCGCGGCACGCCGTGGGCGGACGACCTTGCCCGTGACCTCGTCGACGAGCGTCTCGGCACCGACTGGGCGCTGCCGCCCGACCTCCCGGAGCGGGCTCGCAAGGTCATCGGGCTGGCCGGGACGATCGCCGTGGCGGCCGAGGTCGGGCTCACCGCCTCCGGCGCCGTCACCGCCGCCCACGACGACACCCGCAGCCGCGCGTTGCGCCGATTGGCCAGGGTCTGCGAGCACAGCCTCGCCGACGCGACCAATGCGGCCTGCGCCCAGCTCGCCGGGTGGGTCCCGGTGCGCTGATGCGCACTCTGCGGACCCGCCGGCTGCGGCTGGACCCGATCGGCCCCGAGAACCTGCCCTTCCTCGCGGACCTCGACGGCGACGCCGCGGTGCTGCGACACCTGCAGCCGCGTGCGCGGACCCGCGAAGAGGCTCTGGCCCACTGGAGCCCACGGGTCCCCGGCCCCATGTGGGTCGGGGACCTGGGCGAGCGCCCCGTCGGGTGGTGGGCGCTGTGGCCGGACGAAGGGGGCGAGACCGCCGAGCTCGGGTACCGCCTGGCCCGTCGGTGGTGGCGTCAGGGGCTCGCTGTCGAGGGCGCTCGGGCCGTCCTGGACGATGGCTTTGCCGACACTCGGCTCCAGGTGGTCCGGGCGGAGACGATGGTCGTCAACGCCGGCTCGCGAGGGGTCATGCGCCGCCTCGGCATGCGGGAGGTGCGCATCGAGGTCCGTGAGTGGGAGGAGCCGCTGCTCGGCGCCGATCTCGGCGAGGTGATCACCGAGATCACGCGTGCGCAGCGGCTTGCGGCGGATCAGCCCGAGGCCAGCACACCCTCGTAGACGGCCATCGTCCGGTCGCCGATGCTCGTCCACGAAAAGTGCTCGACGGCCCGCTCGCGACCGGCGAGCCCCCGCTGCCGGGCCTGCTCCGGATCCGCCACGGCCTCGGTGAGCGCGGCGGCGAGGTCGGCCTCGAAGGCCGCCGCGTCGACCGGCGCACCGGTCCCGTCGTCGACCTGGTCGATGGGCACGAGCCAGCCGGTGACGCCGTCGTCGACCACCTCGGGGATGCCCCCGGTCGCCGTCGCGACGACCGGCAGCTCGCAGGCCATCGCCTCGAGGTTGACGATGCCGAGCGGCTCGTAGACCGACGGGCAGGCGAAGACGGTCGCAGCCGACAGGACCGCGATGACCTCCGCCCGGGGCAGCATCTCCTGGATCCACACGACACCCTGGCGGGTGCGGCGCAGGTCGTCGACGAGGGCCTCGACCTCGGCGAGGATCTCCGGGGTGTCGGGCGCTCCGGCGCACAGCACGACCTGCACCTCGGGCGGCAGGTCCCGCACGGCGCGGAGCAGGTGTGGCAGCCCCTTTTGCCGGGTGATCCGCCCGACGAAGACGACGGACGGTGCGTCCGGGTCGATCCCGTGGCGGCGCACGACGTCGGGGTCGGGCGTCGCCCGCCACAGGTCGGCGTCGATGCCGTTGTGCACCACGTGGACCCGGTCTGGGTCGATGGTGGGATAGCTGCGCAGGATGTCCGCGCGCATCCCGTGGCTCACCGCGATGACCCCGGCGGCCGCCTCGTAGGCGGTGCGCTCCACCCACGAGGAGAGCGCGTAGCCACCGCCGAGCTGCTCGGCCTTCCACGGTCGCAGCGGCTCGAGGCTGTGCGCCGACACGACGTGCGGCACGCCGTGCAGCAGGGCCGCGGTGTGCCCGGCGAAGTTGGCGTACCAGGTGTGGCTGTGCACGAGGTCGGCCCCGACGCAGTCGGCGGCCATCGCCAGGTCGACGCCCATCGTCACGAGGGCCGGGTTGGCCCCCGCCAGACCGGCGGGATCGGGATAACCGGTGGTCCCCCCTTCGTCCCGGGGGTCGCCGAAGCACCGGACCCGCACGTCGGTGTCACCGCGGGCCCGCAACGCCCGGGTCAGCTCCGCGACGTGCACCCCCGCCCCGCCGTAGACCGCCGGTGGGTATTCCTTGCTGAGGACTGCCAGACGCGCACGACCACAGACTAGGGCGAAGGGAGGACGCCGCACCCGTCCACGGACTAGGTTGGGCACCATGGTCCGCAGAGGTCAGCCCAAGGTCCTGGCGATCGTCCTCGCCGGAGGTGAGGGCAAGCGGCTCATGCCGCTCACCACCGACCGCGCGAAGCCCGCAGTCCCCTTCGGCGGGATCTACCGACTCGTCGACTTCGCCCTGAGCAATGTCGTCAACTCCGGCTACGCCAAGGTCATCGTCCTCACCCAGTACAAGTCGCACAGCCTCGACCGCCACGTGAGCCAGGCCTGGCGGCTGGCCTCACCCCTCGGCCACTACGTCGCCCCCATCCCCGCCCAGCAGCGGCGGGGCAAGAGCTGGTACACCGGCAGCGCCGACGCGATCTACCAGTCGCTCAACGCGATCACCGACGAGCGGCCGGACCTCGTCGTGGTCGTCGGTGCGGACCACGTCTACCGCATGGACTTCTCCGACATGGTGGAGCAGCACCTCGACACCGGGGCTGAGTGCACGGTGGCCGCGATCCGCCAGCCGATCGGCACAGCGGACCAGTTCGGGGTCATGGAGGTCGGCGCCGACGGTCGGCGGATCACCGCCTTCCGCGAGAAGCCCACGGACCCCGTCGGCCTGCCCGACGCACCGCACGAGGTCTACGCGTCGATGGGCAACTACGCCTTCACGGCGGACGCCCTCATGGACGCCGTCAAGCGCGACGCCGAGGCCGACAGCCGGCACGACATGGGCGGCGACATCGTGCCCGACTTCGTCGCGCGCGGCAGCGCCCACGCCTACGACTTCGCCGACAACACGGTGCCGGGCTCGACCGACCGCGACCGGGGGTACTGGCGCGACGTCGGCACGATCGACAGCTACTTCGACGCCCACCTCGACCTGACGTCGATCCACCCGGTCTTCAACCTCTACAACTACAGCTGGCCGATCAACACCCACCACGGCCCGTACCCACCGGCGAAGTTCGTCCACGCCGACGACGAGCGGGCCGGCGGCGCGACGAACTCGATCGTCTCCCCCGGCGTCGTCGTCTCGGGCGGCCACGTCGACAACTCCGTCCTCTCCCCCGGGGTCTTCGTGCACAGCTACTCGCACGTGCGCGACAGCGTGCTGCTCGACGGCGTCGACGTCGGGCGGCACGCCGACCTGCACCGCGTCATCGTCGACAAGGGTGTCCGGCTACCCGAGGGCATCCGGCTCGGTCACGACCGCGAAGAGGACCTCGCCCGCGGCCTGCTCGTCACCGAGTCCGGCATCACCGTGGTCGGCAAGGGCCACGTCTTCGACGCGAAATAGACTGCGGCGCATGACCTCCAGCTCCGGGCCAGCCCTCACTCCCGTCGACCTGCCCGGCGAAGGACCGCTCGTCCTCGTCATGGACGTCGACAGCACCCTGATCCTCGACGAGGTCATCGAGCTCATCGCCGAGCACGCCGGCACCCGCGACGAGGTGGCCGCTGTGACGGAGGCGGCCATGCGTGGCGAGCTGGACTTCGCGGGGAGCCTGCACGCACGCGTCGCCACCCTCGAGGGCCTCTCGGTCGAGGTGCTCGACCGGGTCCGTGCCGCCGTGCGGCTCACCCCCGGTGCCCGCACCCTCGTGAGCAGCCTCGTCGAGGCGGGTCACGTCGTGGGTCTGGTGAGCGGCGGCTTCACCGAGATCGTCGACGACCTCGCCCGCGAACTCGGCATCCCGACCGCCCGCGCCAACCACCTCGAGATCGTCGACGGACGGCTCACCGGCAAGGTCCTCGGCGAGGTCGTCGACCGCGCGGCCAAGGCCGACTTCATCACCCGGCTCGCTGCCGCCTCCGGGGTGGACATGGACCGCACCGTGGCCGTCGGCGACGGCGCCAACGACCTCGACATGATGGCGGCCGCACAGGTCGGCATCGCCTTCTGCGCCAAGCCCACCGTGCGCGAGCAGGCCGACGTCGCGATCGACGAGCCCGACCTGCGCCAGGTCCTCGACCTGCTCGGCGTCACCCCGGTCCCCCAGCCCGACGACGAGGGCGGCCACCCCCTCGCCTGACCGCGCGGCGGACGGCAGTTCGCGCTGCGGAGTGCGAAGGGAGATGTCGGCACACATCAAGCCGACGTCGAGAACGATCAGGCGCCCACACGCCGACGAAGGACGTCGGCGGGTGCCGACGTCTCCCTTCGCCCGACGTCCGACCCCTTCGAGACGGCCGCGGACGGCCTCCTCAGGGAACGTGAGTCGACCGGCCGCGGACGAAGGGAGGTCAGACCCCCATCGCGTGCACGCCGCCGTCGACGTGCAGGATCTCGCCGGTCGTCGCAGGGAACCAGTCGGAGAGCAGCATCGTGCAGGCCTTGGCGGTCGGCACCGGGTCGCCCACGTCCCAGCCCACGGGGGCGCGGTCGTCCCACGTCTCCTCGAACTGCTCGAAGCCGGGGATCGACTTCGCCGCCGTCGTGCGGATCGGGCCGGCGGCGACGAGGTTGCAGCGGACCCCCTTCGGGCCGAGGTCGCGGGCGAGGTACCGGTTGGTCGACTCGAAGGCGGCCTTGGCCACGCCCATCCAGTCGTAGACCGGCCAGGCGTAGCTCGCGTCGAAGGTCAGACCGACGATCGAGCCGCCCTGGGTCATGCGGGGCAGCGCCGCGACGGCCAGCGCCTTGAGCGAGTAGGCCGAGACGTGCACGGCGGTGCCGACGTCCTCCCACGTCGCGTCGAGGAAGGTGAAGGCGCCCTCGGGCGCGAAGCCGATCGAGTGCAGCACGCCGTCGAGTCGTTCGGCGTGCTCGCCGATGCGGTCGGCGAGGGCCGCGAGGTCCTCCTCGCTCGTCACGTCGAGCTCGATGACCGGTGCCTCCTGCGGCAGGCGCTTGGCGATGGTGCGGGTGATCTTCATCGTCCGACCGAAGCTGGTGAGGATGACCTGGGCACCCTGCTCCTGCGCGATCTTGGCGACGTGGAAGGCGATCGACGACTCCATGAGGACGCCGGTGATGAGGAAGGTCTTGCCGGTGAGCATCTGCTGCCTTTCGGAGGGAGGGTGCGGGTCAGTGACCCATGCCGAGGCCGCCGTCGACCGGGATGACGGCGCCGGAGATGTACGCGGCCTCGTCGGAGACGAGGAAGGAGATCGCGGCGGCGACCTCGTCGGCCTGCCCGTAGCGGCGGGCGGGGATGGCGGCCTGGTACTCCGCCTTGGTCTTGTCGGGCAGCTCGGCGGTCATGTCCGTCTCGATGAAGCCGGGGGCCACGACGTTGGCCGTGATGCCGCGGGCTCCGAGCTCTCGCGTCATCGACCGGGCGATGCCGACCAGGCCCGCCTTGGAGGCGGCGTAGTTGGCCTGCCCCGGCGAGCCGTAGAGGCCGACGACGCTGGACAGCAGCACGACCCGACCGAAGCGCGCCTTGACCATGGGCGTGGCCGCGCGTCGCACGCAGCGGAAGGTGCCGTGGAGGTTGGTGTCGACGACGCTCGAGAAGTCGTCGTCGGACATCCGCATGAGCAGGGTGTCCTTGGTGATGCCGGCATTGGCGACGAGCACCTCGACGTCACCGCCGAGCAGCTCGGTGGCGGCCGAGAAGGCCTGATCGACCGAGTCGCTGTCGGTGATCTCGCAGGCCACGACGTCCAGTCCGTCGACGGGGTCCCCAGAGCGCGAGGTGACGACGACCCGGTGGCCGTCGGACTGCATGCGGCGGGCGATGGCCTCGCCGATCCCTCGGTTGCCCCCGGTGACGAGCACGCGTCGCGACGTCATCGAAGCTCCCTTCGTCGGTGCGGTGTGGGTCAGGTCACGTCGTGACGCACGCTAGATCACTACCGCCGGGTACGCGGTACCGGGCTCGCCCCGTGGACGGGGCGGCCGGGTGCGCGGCGTACGCTGAGGAGGTGCCCCACACGTCCGTCCCGTCGGTGACGACCGCCCCGATCTCGCTCCAGGAGGAGCAGGCCGGTCGGATGCGCCAGTACCTCGCAACGATGGCGCTGCGGACCGTCTGCTTCGTCGGCGCGTACTTCTTCGAGGGCTGGCTGAGGTGGGTGTGCGTGGCCCTGGCCGTCGTCCTCCCCTACGTCGCCGTCGTGCTCGTCAACGCCGTGCGGCCGCGTGGTGCCGACGACAGCTTCCAGGCCGTGACCGACCACCGACGACAGCTGGGTTCGTGATGACGGTCGACGAGCTGATCTGCAGCCGCAAGGCCTGCAAGGCCACGGCGACCCGCGCGGTGCTGTGGCGCAACCCCCGCATCCACGACGAGTCCCGCCGCAAGGTCTGGCTCGCCTGCGACGAGCACGAGGAGCACCTGCGCGAGCACCTCGCGGTCCGCGGATTCCCCGTCGAGACCTGCGCCGTCGCCAACATCCCTGCCGACGCCGGCTGATGCTGCGGCTGGCCCTCACCCCGAGGTGGCTCGGGTGGTTCGCCCTCGCCGTCGTCGCGTCGGTCGCCTTCGTGCTGCTCGGCCAGTGGCAGTGGGGCAAGTACGAGGACCGCTCGGCGCGGGCCGAGCGGATCGAGTCGCACTACTCCGCCGCTCCGTTGCCGGTCACCGAGGTCCTCAGCGAGCAGCCGGCCCCGGTCGACGTCGAGTGGACCCGGGTGACGGCGCAGGGCACGTACCTCACCGACGAGCAGCTGCTCGTGCGCAACCGCCCGCTCGACGGCACGTACGGGTACGAGGTGCTCGTCCCCCTTCGTCTGGCCGGGGGCGAGGTCGTCGTCGTCGACCGTGGGTGGGTCCCCAACAGCCCGAAGGGGGCGGATGTCGCCCCGGAGGTCCCTCCGGCACCGACCGGCACGGTCGACGTCACCGGCTGGGTCCGCCTCGGTGAGCGGAGCCTCGGCCGCGACATGCCCGAGGGCCAGCTCGCGAGCATCAACCTCGACGAGGTCGCGGGCCAGGTCGACGGACGACTGCTCGGCGGCTACCTGGCGCTGCAGTCCGAGGACCCAGAGGTCGACCGCCCGGACCCGCTCGAGGTGCCGGACACCGACACCGGCCCGCACATGGCGTATGCGATCCAGTGGTGGCTGGCGATCCCCGCCTTCTGGGCCTTCCTCGTCCTCGCGCTGCGTCGCGAGTCGCTCGAGGGCTCCGGCACGGAGCGCACGCCCCGCCCCAAGAAGGTGCGGATCTGGGACGAGGAGGACGGCTGACCGGTCAGCCGACGACCTCGGCCCGCTCGGCCGCTCCCCCGTCGTACTGCGTCGTGTAGAGGGTCGCGTAGAGACCACCTGCCGCGAGCAGATCGGTGTGGGTGCCCTGCTCGACGACACGTCCGTCGTCGACGACGAGGATCTGGTCGGCGGCCCGGATCGTCGAGAGCCGGTGGGCGATGACGATCGCGGTGCGGCCCTGCAGAGCGGTGTCGAGGGCTCGCTGGACGGCGACCTCCGACTCGCTGTCGAGGTGGGCGGTGGCCTCGTCGAGGATGAGCACGGCCGGCGACTTGAGCAGCAGTCGGGCGATGGCGAAGCGCTGCTTCTCCCCGCCCGAGAGCCGGTGCCCGCGGTCACCGACGACGGTGTCGAGCCCGGCCGGCAGGGTGTGCACGAGGTGGGCGATGCGGGCCGCCTCGAGAGCCGCCCACATCTCCTCCTCGGTGGCCTCCGGCTTGGCGTAGGCGAGGTTGGCTCGCAGGGTGTCGTGGAAGAGGTGCGCCTCCTGGGTGACCATCCCGACCGTCGCGCCGACCGACTCGAGGGTGGCCTCGCGCAGGTCGCGACCGCCGATCCGCACGGCACCGGATGTCGGGTCGTAGAAGCGGGTGACGAGCGAGGTGATCGTGCTCTTGCCCGCACCGCTCGGGCCGACGAGGGCGACGAGCTGCCCGGGCTCGGCACGCAGGCTGACCCCCCGGAGCACCGGGCCACCCTCCTCCCGGTCACCGGTCGTGGCTCCCTCGAGGGACCGCAGCGAGATCGCCTCGGCGCCGGGGTAGGTGAAGTGCACGTCGTCGAGCTCGACGGACAGGGCCTGCCCCTCGGGCAGCGGTCGCGCGTCCGGGGACTCGCTGATGCTCGATGGCATGTCGAGCAGCTCGAAGAGGCGGGCGAAGGAGACGAGTGCGGTGAGGATGTCGACGTGGACGTTGGAGATCGCCGTGAGCGGTCCGTAGAGCCGGGCGAGCAGGGCGGCGAGGGCGAGCAGGGTCCCGACGGTCAGCGTTCCCTCGACGGCCATGATCCCGCCGAAGCCGTAGACCATCGCCGTCGCGATGGACGCGAGCAGCGTGAGCATGACGAAGAAGACGGCCCGGTTGACCGCGATCCGCACACCGATGTCCCGCACCCGGGCGGCGCGCTGGTCGTACTGGGCGATCTCGCGGGCGGGTTGGCCGAAGATCTTGACGAGCAGCGCACCGGCGACGTTGAAGCGCTCGGTCATCTGGTTGCCGAGGTCGGCGTTGAGGTTCATCTGCTCGGCGGACAGCGAGGCCAGGCGCCGCCCCATCCACTTCGCCGGGAGGATGAAGAAGGGGACGAGGACCAGCGCTGCGAGCGTCAGCTGCCACGACAGGGCAAACATCGCCCCGAGGATGAGCACGAGCGAGATGACATTGCTGACGACGGACGACAGGACCGTCGTGAAGGCCTGCTGGGCACCGATGACGTCGTTGTTGAGCCGGCTGACGAGGGCGCCGGTCTGGGCCCGGGTGAAGAAGGCGATGGGCTGGCGCAGGACGTGGGTGAAGACCTCGGTGCGCAGGTGGTGGATGAGCCCCTCGCCGATGCTCGCGGAAAACCAGCGCTGGACCAGGGTGGTCGCCGCCTCGACGAGGGCGATGAGCGCCACGAGCAGGGCGAGCGTCACCACGACGCTGCGGTCCTGGGGCGTGACGCCGTCGTCGATGAGTCGCTGGAGCAGCAGTGGCACGGCGACGACGGTCAGCGACCCGAGGGCGACGAGCAGGAGGAAGCCGGCGATGAGTCCTCGGAAGGGGCGGGCGTAGCCGAGCACCCGTCGTGCGGTGCCGCGCGGCAGTGGCGTCGCCCTGGCCTGGTCGCCGTGGCTCATCGACTGCATGAGCCCCCATGCGCTGTTCATCATCGGTGTGCGCTCCTCGTGTCGTCCCGGGACGACAACCACCGTGCACCACGGTCGATTCCCCGCGCATCCAAAGTCGTGGCCGGAGCCTCAGCCCAGCACGCGGTGCAGGACGAGACGCGCGAGGGCCGACGTGTCGGCGAGCCCGCCGGGGACGAAGGGGGATCCCCCGGCAGCGGCGAGGGCGGCCACCTTGTCGTGGAGGACCCCCTCGGCGAGCGTGGCCGGGACGACGACCCGGTCGCGGGTGGCGCCCGCGCGGGGCGCGGCGAGCGTCATCGTCATCCACCCGGGGCGCGGGTGCGCGTCGAGGAGGGTGCGGAGGCTTTGTCCCGCCTGACCGGAGCTCGACCCGCCGGCGACGAGGAGGACGTGGCTCCCTTCGTCATGGCCCGCAGCGCGCAGGCTCTCCTCGACGGCGGTGAGCAGCAGCGGGTGCCCGCCCAGGGCGCTGGTGACCCGGGCCCGTCCACCGCCCGCGCCCAGTGCCCGCACGGCGGCGGGTACGTCGACCCGGGCGTGGAAGGCCGGCGTGATGAGCATCGGGACGACGGTGAGGTCGTCGGCGATCCGCGGCCCGAGCTCTTCGGGGCGCGGGTGGTCGTTCTCGATGTAGACGAGGTGGGTCTCGCCGCGCCCCTCGTCCGCCAAGGGGCCGGCGACCCTGGCGCGCAGCCGCTCCAGGGTCGTGGAGTGCCGCGGGTCCGGCGAGCCGTGGGCCAGCAGGACCGTCGTCATGACCGCATCTCCCTAGGGAAATGCGTCACGTGTGCAGTCCGCACTCCACCTTGTCGGTGCCCGACCAGCGACCGGCGCGAGCGTCCTCGCCCTCGGCGACGGGCCGCGTGCAGGGGGCGCAACCGATCGAGGCGTAGCCGCTCTGGCGAAGGGGGTTGAGGAAGACCGACTGCTCGGCGGCGTACCGGTCGACGTCGTCCTGGGTCCAGCCGGCGATGGGGTTGAGCTTGACCATGCCGCGACGCTCGTCCCACCCGACGACGGTGATGTCGGTGCGGGTCGGCGCGTCCTCGCGACGCATGCCGGTGACCCAGGCATCGTGCTCCTCGAGCGCCCGGTTGAGCGGCTCGACCTTGCGCATCGCGCAGCACAGGTTGGGGTCGCGGTCGTGCAGCTTCGGCCCGTGCTCGGCGTCCTGCTCGGCGACCGTGAGCTTCGGGTAGATCGTGCGGATGCTGATCGGCAGCATCGCCTCGTAGGCGTCGCGGGTGCCGAGGGTCTCGGCGAAGTGGTAGCCGGTGTCGAGGAAGAACACGTCCGCCCCGTCGAGCGTCGTGCCGACGAGGTGGACGAGCACCTCGTCACCCATCGAGCTGGCGACGGTCAGCCCCTCGCCGAAGGTCTCGTGGGCCCACTGCAGCGCCTGCCGACCGATCTCGACCCGGCCCTCGTGGGTCCCGCCGAGCTCCGCCTCGAGAGCGGTGAAGCGCTCCTCCCCCTCACGGGCGAGCTCACGCAGGCGGTCGGTGTCGAGAAGCGTGCTCATCGGATGTCGTCCTCGTCGGCTCGGCGCACCCACAGGGCGAAGGACTCCCCTTCGTCCCGCTGGGCGAGGTAGGTGCGGGCGAGGCGCTCGATGTAGTCCGGCAGGTCGTCACCGGCGACCTTGAGCGCGCGGGTCTTGCGGGCCAGGGCGGTGTCCTCGGCCAGGGCGCCACCGAGGTGGACCTGGAAGACCTCCTGGTGGGTGCCGTCCTCGCGCTTGTCGAGCATGCCCTTGAGGCCGACGTCGGCGACCTGGCTGCGGGCGCAGCTGTTGGGGCAGCCGTTGAAGTGGATGCTGAAGGGCACGTCGATGGTCAGGCGCTTCTCGAGCTCCTCGACGGTCCACCGGGCGCGGTTCTTGGTGTCGGTCAGGGCGAGCTTGCAGAACTCGAGACCAGTGCAGGCGAGGACGTTGCGGCGCCACTCGCTGGGGTGCACGTCGAGGTCGATCTCCTTGAGGTCGGCCGCGAGGGCGTCGGCCTTGTCCGGCTCGACGTCGAGGACGAGGACCTTCTGGTGCGGGGTGAAGCGGATCCGCTGCGACCCCGCGGCCTCGGCGAGGTCGGCGAGACGGGTGAGCTTCGTGCCGGTCATGCGGCCGGCGATCGGCGCGGCGCCGACCCAGACCCGACCGTCGACCTGCTCGTGGATGCCGACGTGGTCGCGGCGGCTCCCCTTCGGCGCGACGGCCTCGGGCCCGTCGACGAGACGGCGGCCGAGGTAGTCGTCCTCGAGGACCTGGCGGAACTTCTCGGCGCCCCAGTCGGCCATGAGGAACTTCAGACGGGCCTTGTTGCGCAGACGCCGGTAGCCGTGGTCGCGGAAGATCGAGGTGACCCCGTGCCAGACGGCCGGGACGTCCTCGAGCGGCACCCACACGCCGAGGCGCTGGGCGAAGATCGGCTTGACCGACAGGCCACCGCCGACCCACACGTCGAACCCGGGCCCGTGCTCCGGGTGCTCGACACCGACGAAGGAGATGTCGTTGATCTCGTGGGCGATGTCGAGGACCGGCGAGCCCGAGATCGCCGTCTTGTACTTGCGCGGGAGGTTGGAGAACTCGGGGCTGCCGATGTACTCCCGCTTGATGATGTCGATGGCCGGCGTGCCGTCGACGATCTCCGCCTTGTCGATGCCCGCGACCGGCGAGCCGAGCATGGTCCGCGGGCAGTCGCCGCAGGCCTCGGTCGTCGACAGACCGACCGACTCGAGACGACGCCAGATCTCGGGGACGTCCTCGATGCGGATCCAGTGGAGCTGGATGTTTTGCCGGTCGGACACGTCGGCCGTGTCACGGGCGAACTCGGTGCTGATGCCTGCGACGGTGCGCAGCTGCTCGGTGCTCATCCGGCCGCCGTCGCTGCGCACGCGCATCATGAAGTACTCGTCGTCGAGGCCGTCCTCGCCGGTGTGCGTACCGTCGAGCCCCTGCTTGCGCTGGGTGTACAGACCCCACCAGCGGAAGCGGCCGGACAGGTCGTCCGGAGAGATCGAGCCGAAGCCGCCCTGGGCGTACACGTCCTCGATCCGCGCGCGCACGTTGAGCGCGTCGTCCTCCTGCTTGAACTCCTCGTTGTGGTTCAGCGGGGTCCGGTCGCCGTCGGCCCAGGCACCGGTGGACTTCGTGCGGGTGGGGCGGGTCGTCACAGTCACCCTCCCATCCTACGGGCGTACTTATGGATCACATAACCCACGGTTATGTGTCTCACGTGCTGGCGGTGCCGCCGCCTCGCGACGTGCCGGAGTTGGCGGTCGACCGGCTCAGACCTCCCGCCGCTGGCTCAGGCGAGGGTGATCAGGTCGCGGTAGTCCGCGTTGTAGAAGTCCTCGACCCCGTCGGGCAGCAGCAGGATCCGCTCCGGCTGCAGCGCGTCGACCGCACCCTCGTCGTGCGTGACGAGCACGACCGCGCCCTTGAAGGTCGACAGCGCCCCGAGGATCTCCTCGCGGCTGGCAGGGTCGAGGTTGTTGGTCGGCTCGTCGAGGAGCAGCACGTTGGCGCTCGAGACGACGAGGAGCGCGAGGGACAGGCGCGTCTTCTCCCCGCCGGAGAGCACGCCGGCCGGCTTGTCGACGTCGTCGCCGCTGAAGAGGAAGGAGCCCAGGACCTTGCGCACCTCGGTCTCGCCGAGGTCGGGTGCGGCCGACTTCATGTTGGCCAGGACCGAGCGGTCGACGTCGAGGTTTTCGTGCTCCTGGGCGTAGTAGCCGAGCTTGAGGCCGTGCCCCGGCTCGACCTGCCCGGTGTCCGGCGCATCGACGCCGGCGAGCATCCGCAGCAGCGTCGTCTTGCCGGCGCCGTTGAGACCGAGCACGACGACCTTGCTCCCCCTGTCGATCGCGAGGTCGACGTCGGTGAAGATCTCCAGGCTCCCGTAGGAGCGGGAGAGCCCAGAGGCGCGAAGGGGGGTCCGCCCGCAGGGCGCGGGGTCGGGGAAGCGCAGCTTGGCCACGCGGTCCTGGGTCCGCTCCCCCTCGACGCCGGCGAGCATCCGCTCGGCCCGCTTGATCATCTGCTGGGCAGCGGTGGCCTTGGTCGCCTTGGCGCGCATCTTCTCGGCCTGGTCGAGCAGGGCGCCGGCCTTCTTCTGCGCGTTCTGCAGCTCGCGCTTGCGGCGGCGCTCGTCTGTCTCGCGCTGCTGGAGGTAGTTCTTCCAGCCCATGTTGTACTGGTCGATCTCGCAGCGGTTGGCGTCGAGGTGGAAGACCCGGTTGACGACGACCTCGAGCAGGTCGACGTCGTGGCTGATGATGATCAGCCGCCCTTGTAGTTCTTCAGGTGGTCGCGCAGCCAGGCGATCGAGTCGGCGTCGAGGTGGTTGGTCGGCTCGTCGAGGAGCAGGGTCTCGTTGCCGGAAAACAGGATCCGGGCGAGCTCCACCCGGCGGCGCTGCCCGCCGGAGAGCGTCTCGAGGCTCTGGTCCAGACGCCCTTCGTCGATGCCGAGGGCCGAGGCGATGCTCGCCGCCTCCGACTCCGCGGCGTAGCCGCCGGCCGCCTCGAACTCCTCCTGCAGGCGGGCGAAGCGCGCCATCGCCCGCTCGAGGGTCTCGGGGTCGGCGCTCGACATGCGCTGCTCGGCCGTGCGTCGGTCGGTGACGATGCGGTCCAGACCGCGGGCGGACAGGATCCGTTGCCGGGCCGTCACCGTGAGGTCACCGGTGCGCGGGTCCTGCGGGAGGTAGCCGATACCTCCGCTGCTGGTCACGCTGCCGGCGGCGGGCTGGCCCTGCCCGGCGAGCACCTTGGTGAGCGTCGTCTTGCCGGCGCCGTTGCGTCCGACGAGCCCCACCCGGTCGCCCGCGGCGACCCGGAAGGAGGCCCCCTCGAGCAGGATCCGCGACCCCGCGCGCAGCTCGATGCCGCTGGCTGTGATCACGGGTGGTTCTCCTGCACGTGCTGAGGGTGGGTCGGCCGTTAGTGTAAGTCGCAGACCCACGGGTCACCGCATCCGCCGTCGGTCCCCGGACCGCGCCCCATGGAGGACCAGCCATGAGCATCAACGACAACGCCTCGCTCGACACCTCCCGGATGGGCGGCGGCGGTGGCGGAGGGGGCCGCGGCCCGGTCATCGCCGGGGGTGGCGGCGTCGTCGGCATCATCATCACCCTGATCATCTACTTCATGGGCGGGGACATCACCGGGGGCGGGGGGCGGCTCGCAGGAGACCGGCTCCGGCGACAACTGGGTGCAGGAGAACTGCAAGAAGGGCGTCGACGCCAAGAAGGATCGTCGCTGCTTGATGACCTTGGGCGAGAACAGTCTCCACCAGTTCTGGAGCGAGCAGCCCGACCTGGCCAAGGCGCTCGACAACGCCGGGCAGGACTTCCGTGGCCCGAACAAGGTCATCGTGTACACGGGCCAGACACAGTCGCAGTGCGGCACGGCGAGCAACCAGGTCGGCCCCTTCTACTGCCCCACCGACGAGTCGATCTTCATCGACACCGACTTCTTCGACATCATGGAGCAGCAGCTCGGCGCCGAGGACGGCGTGCTCGCCGAGCTCTACGTCCTCGCCCACGAGTACGGCCACCACATCCAAAACGTCTACAACGTCCTCCCCGAGGCGCAGAAGGACCCCCAGGGCGCCGACTCCGGTGCCGTGCGCGTCGAGCTCATGGCCGACTGCTTCGCCGGCATGTGGATCAAGGCGGCGACGCAGACCGAGGACTCCCAGGGACAGGCACTGATCACCGACATCAGCGAGGACGACGTCAAGAACGCGATGGGTGCCGCCAAGTCGGTGGGCGACGACGAGATCCAGAAGAAGTCCGGCGGCGGCGTGCAGCCCGAGGCCTGGACCCACGGCTCGGCCAAGGCCCGTCAGGCCTGGCTGCTGCGCGGGATGAAGGCCGACTCGGTCAACTCCTGCGACACCTTCGAGGTCAGCGACCCCAACAACATCTGAGTCGCGGCTCAGTCCCTGAGGACCACCCGGACGCAGCGGGCCCGACGGGCTGCCTCCTGCAGCACGGCGAAGCGCGGGTCAGGCAGGTCCCACAGCTCCCGGCGCGGCAGGTCGCGGAGGTGGGCCAACCGCTCGTCGTCGAGGACCTGCTCGACCATGCGTCGGTCGCCGCCGACGACGAGGGCGTCGAGCGCACCTCGAGGCAGGTGGCGCAGCGCGAGGTCGGCGACCTTGTCGATGACCCCGTCGGTCTGGTTGCCGCGCCGGCGCGCGTAGCGCTGCTGGCTCCAGCCGCCCTTCTTCGTCCTGCCCTAGACATACGCGGTGCCGCAGGTGTGGGCGAGGAGTTCGCCCCCTTCGTCACGGCCCACGGCGTGACCGCCGCGCCGCACGAGGACGAGACCGATGCGCGGGTGGTCGAAGTGCTCCCCCGTCGCGGTCGCACCGTCCCCGCCGGTGAGCACGAACGAGCCCGGCACGTCGGCGCGCGTGACGCCGTCGTGCCGGGCTGCGAAGCCGGCGACCCACCGGTCGAGGCGAGCGGGGTCGACCTCGACGGTGCGGACCATCCGGTGGTGGCTCAGATGTTGAAGCCGAGGGCGCGCAGCTGCTCACGCCCGTCGTCGGTGATCTTGTCCGGACCCCACGGCGGCATCCAGACCCAGTTGATCCGCGAGTCGGTGACGAGGTCGCTGAGGGCCTGGTCGACCTGGTCCTCGATGACGTCGGTCAGCGGGCACGCGGCCGAGGTGAGGGTCATGTCGATGACCGCGTGGTTCTGCGGGTCGACGGTGATGCCGTAGACGAGGCCGAGGTCGACGACGTTGATCCCCAGCTCGGGGTCGACGACGTCACGCAGCGCCTCCTCGACGTCCGCGACGTTGCTCGGGGTGGGGGCCTGTGCGGTCATGCGCTCTCTCCTTGGGAAGTGGTCGAGACGTCGACGCCGGCCCGGGCCAGCGCGTCGGTGAGGGCCATCCAGCCCAGCAGGGCGCACTTGACGCGCGCGGGGTACTGGGCGACGCCGGCGAGGGCGACACCGTCGCCGATGACCTCCTCGTCGCCGGGGTCCTGGCCCCGGCTGGTGAGCATCTGGCGCATCGCCTCGTGGACGTCCATCGCCTCGTGGATGGTCTCGCCGGTGACCTCCTCGGCGAGGATGGACACGCTCGCCATGGAGATCGAGCAGCCCATCGCCTCGTACGAGATGTCGGTGATGTGCGCCTCGGGACCGGTGCCGTCGAGGTGGACGCGCAGCGTCACCTCGTCACCACAGGTCGGGTTCACGTGGTGCACCTCGGCGGCCTCGCCCTCACGCAGGCCGTGGCCGACCTTGCGCTTGGAGTGGTCGAGGATCAGCTCCTGGTAGAGGTCCATCAGGCAGCACCCCGATCCACGCCGAAGATCTCCGGCACGCGGTCGAGCGCCGTGACGAGCGACTCGATCTCGGCCGGCGTGTTGTACACGGCGAGCGACGCGCGCGTGGTGGCGGCGACGCCGAAGGCGCGGTGCAGCGGCCACGCGCAGTGGTGGCCGACGCGCACGGCGACGCCCTGGTCGTCGAGGACCTGCCCCACGTCGTGGGCGTGGACACCGTCGACGACGAAGGAGACGGCCGCGCCCCGGTGGACGGTGTCGGCCGGGCCGACGAGCCGCACCCACGGACGCTGCGCGATCGCGTCGAGCAGCTGCGCGGCGAGGGCCTGCTCGTGCGCGGCGATGCGCTCCAGACCGATGTCACGGATCCAGCGCACGGCCGCACCCAGACCGATCGCCTGGCTGGTCATCGGCACGCCGGCCTCGAAGCGGGTGGGCGGCGGCGCGTAGGTGCTGCCCTCCATCCGCACGACCTCGATCATCGACCCACCGGTGAGGAAGGCGGGCATCTGCTCGAGCAGGTCGTAGCGGCCCCAGAGGACACCGATGCCGCTCGGGCCGTACATCTTGTGGCCGGAGAAGGCGAGCAGGTCGACGCCGAGCTCGCGCACCGCGACCGGCAGGTGCGGCACCGACTGGCAGGCGTCGAGCACGGTGATCGCGCCGACGGACTTCGCCGCGGCGACGAGACGCGGCACGTCGCTGACGGCACCCAGCACGTTGGACGCGTGGGTGAAGGCCATGACCTTGGTCCGCTCGGTGACCAGCTCGTCGAGCTGGTCGAGGTCGAGCCGGCCGTCGTCGGTGACCCCGATCCACCGCAGGGTGGCACCGGTGCGCCGGCACAGCTCCTGCCACGGCACGAGGTTGGCGTGGTGCTCGGCCTCGGTGATGAGCACCTCGTCGCCCTCCCCCAGACGAAGGGGGGAGCCCACCTCCGCGTTGGAGAAGGCGTAGGCGGCCAGGTTGAGCGCCTCGGTCGCATTTTTGGTGAAGACGACCTCGCGCTCCTGCGCACCGATGAAGCGGGCGATGTCGGCGCGAGCGGCCTCGTAGGCCTCCGTGGCCTCCTCCGACAGCGCGTGCGCGCCGCGGTGCGGGGCGGAGTTGGCCGTGACGAGGAAGTCGCGCTCGGCGTCGAGGACCGCGAGCGGCTTGTGCGAGGTGGCGCCGGAGTCGAGGTAGACGAGCGGCTTGTCCCCACGCACGGTGCGCTCGAGGATGGGGAACTGGCCGCGGATCGCGGCCAGCTCACCCTCGGGGATCAGCTGCGCAGTCATGCTCAGGCCCCCGCGGTCGTGGCGGGCTCCCCCGTCGCGATGAAGCGGTCGTAGCCCTCGGCCTCGAGCTGGTCGGCGAGCTCGGGGCCACCCTGCTCGGCGATCTTGCCGTCGACGAAGACGTGGACGAACTGCGGGGTGATGTACCGCAGGATCCGCGTGTAGTGGGTGATGAGCAGGACGCCGGATCCGGTGGCCTCCTTGGCGCGGTTGACACCCTCGGAGACGACGCGGAGGGCGTCGACGTCCAGGCCGGAGTCGGTCTCGTCGAGGACGGCGAACTTCGGCTTGAGCAGCTCCATCTGGAGGATCTCGTGGCGCTTCTTCTCCCCACCGGAAAAGCCCTCGTTGACGTTGCGCTCCGCGAAGGCGGGGTCCATGCGCAGCTCGTCCATCGTGCCGCGCACCTCCTTGACCCACGTGCGCAGCTTGGGCGCCTCGCCGTCGATGGCGGTCTTGGCCGTGCGCAGGAAGTTGCTCACCGTGACCCCCGGGACCTCGACGGGGTACTGCATCGCGAGGAAGAGACCGGCGCGGGCGCGCTCGTCGACGGACATCGACAGCACGTCCTCGCCGTCGAGGGTGACCTCGCCGGAGGTGACGGTGTACTTCGGGTGGCCCGCGATGGAGTAGGCCAGGGTCGACTTGCCCGAGCCGTTGGGGCCCATGATGGCGTGCGTCTCACCGGAGTTGATGGTGAGGGTGACGCCCTTGAGGATCTCCTTGGGGCCATCCTCGGTCTCGACGCTGACGTGCAGGTCCTTGATCTCAAGCGTTGCCATGATCTGTTGTCCTTGTCTGGAGGAAGTGTGGGGTCAGCCGGCCAAGGCGACGAGGACGTCACCGTCGTCGGTCACGCGGACGGTGTGGACCGCCACGGGGACCGTCGCCGGGAGGTGGCTCGGTCGGCCGGTGAGGAGGTCGAAGCGGGAGCCGTGCAGCCAGCACTCGATGCTGCAGTCCTCCACCTCGCCCTCGGAGAGCGAGACGTTGGCGTGCGTGCACGTGTCGTCGATCGCGTGGACGGTGCCGTCCTCGGTGCGCACCATGGCAACGAGGCGCCCGTCGATGTCGGCCTTGGCCGCACCGACGGCCGGCAGCTCGTCGACGCCGCACACCCGCACGAAGTCCGTTTCGTCAGGGGTGGTCACGCTGCGCCCCCTTCGAGCTCGACGTCGATCGCCCGCATGATGCGCTCGCTGATGTCGGCGTCACCGATGCGCTGGACGATGCTGTTGAAGAAGCCGCGCACGACGAGGCGACGGGCCTCGTCCTCGGGCACACCGCGCGACTGCAGGTAGAAGAGCTGCTGGTCGTCGAAGCGGCCCGTCGTCGAGGCGTGACCCGCACCGACGATCTCGCCGGTCTCGATCTCGAGATTGGGCACGGAGTCCGCCCGCGCACCGTCGGTGAGCACGAGGTTGCGGTTGAGCTCGTAGGTCTCGGTGCCCTCGGCCGCGGCGCGGATCAGGACGTCGCCGACCCACACGGTGTGCGCGGTCTCGCCCTGTAGCGCGCCCTTGTACTCGACATTGCTCGAGCAGTGCGGCGCCTCGTGGTCGACGAAGAGCCGGTGCTCCAGGTGCTGGCCCGCGTCGGCGAAGTACACGCCGAAGGCCTCGAAGGAGCCGCCGGGGCCCGCGTAGGAGGCATTGGTGTTGAGCCGGACGATGCCGCCGCCGATGGTGATGGCGATGTGGCGCACGCTCGCGTCCCGACCGACGACGACGTCGTGCTGGCCGAGGTGGACCGCGTCGTCCTCCCAGTCCTGGAGGCTGACGATCGTCAGCTGGGCCGAGTCGCCGGCGATGACGGACAGCAGCTCGGTGTACTCGGCGGTGCCCGAGTGCTCGACGACGAGGGTCGCCTTGGCGAAGGCACCCACGCGCACGAGGTGGTGGGCGCGCACCGGCTCGCCGGCCTCGCCCGTCAGGTGCACGCGCACCGGCTCGGCGAGCTCGGCCTCGGCCGGGACGTCGATGACGACGACCGAGTCACCGCTGGCCGCGACGGCGGCCGCGCGGTCGGCCGGCAGCGGCACGCCCGCGGTGCGGGCCTCGGCCGCCGGGATCTGCGTCCGGGTGACGCCCTGCGGCAGGTCGTGCTCGACGGACAGGGTGGCGGAGCCCCCTTCGTCGGTGAAGAGCTCGGCCAGACGCCCGACGGGCGTGAAGCGCCAGTCCTCCTCCCGTCCCTGCGGGACGGGGAAGTCGGCGACCTCCCACGAGCGGGTGCGCTCCGCGCGCGACTGGTCCGGCACGAGGGTTTCGGCGGAGTGCGTGTGGGCCTGGGGGCCCGAGTCGGTCAGCAGGGCCATCAGCCGACGGCTCCTTCCATCTGGAGTTCGATGAGGCGGTTGAGCTCGAGGGCGTACTCCATCGGCAGCTCACGCGCGATGGGCTCGACGAAGCCGCGCACGATCATCGCCATGGCCTCCTCCTCGCTCATGCCGCGGGACATGAGGTAGAAGAGCTGGTCGGCCGAGACCTTGGAGACGGTCGCCTCGTGACCCATCTGCACGTCGTCCTCGCGGACGTCGACGTAGGGGTAGGTGTCGGAGCGGCTGATCGTGTCGACGAGCAGCGCGTCGCACACGACCGAGGACTTGCTGTTGGTCGCGCCCTCGAGGACCTGCACGAGGCCTCGGTAGGAGGTGCGACCGCCGCCACGGGCGACGGACTTGGAGACGATCGAGCTCGACGTGTTGGGGGCCGCGTGCACCATCTTGGCGCCCGCGTCCTGGTGCTGGCCCTCGCCGGCGAAGGCGATCGAGAGGGTCTCGCCCTTCGCGTGCTCGCCGAGGAGGAAGCACGCGGGGTACTTCATCGTCACCTTGGAGCCGATGTTGCCGTCGACCCACTCCATCGTGCCGCCCTCGGCGACCGTGGTGCGCTTGGTGACGAGGTTGTAGACGTTGTTGGACCAGTTCTGGATCGTCGTGTAGCGCACGCGGGCGTTCTTCTTGACGACGATCTCGACGACGGCGCTGTGCAGCGAGTCGGTCTTGTAGATCGGCGCGGTGCAGCCCTCGACGTAGTGCACGTACGAGCCCTCGTCGGCGATGATGAGCGTCCGCTCGAACTGGCCCATGTTTTCGGTGTTGATCCGGAAGTAGGCCTGCAGCGGGATGTCGACGTGGACACCCGGCGGCACGTAGATGAAGGAGCCACCCGACCACACTGCGGTGTTGAGCGCGGAGAACTTGTTGTCACCGGCGGGGATGACGGTGCCGAAGTACTCGCGGAAGAGGTCCTCGTGCTCACGCAGGCCCGTGTCCGTGTCGACGAAGATGACGCCCTTCTCCTCCAGGTCCTCACGGATCTGGTGGTAGACGACCTCCGACTCGTACTGCGCCGCGACACCGGCGACGAGGCGCTGCTTCTCCGCCTCGGGGATGCCGAGCTTGTCGTAGGTGTTCTTGATGTCCTCGGGCAGGTCCTCCCAGGAGGCGGCCTGCTTCTCCGTGGACTTCACGAAGTACTTGATGTTCTGGAAGTCGATGCCGGTGAGGTCGCTGCCCCAGCTCGGCATGGGCTTCTTGTCGAAGAGCCGCAGCGACTTCAGACGCAGGTCGCGCATCCACTGCGGCTCACCCTTGCGCTCGGAGATGTCGCTGACGACGTCCTCGTTGAGGCCGCGCTTGGCGCTGGCACCCGCGGTGTCGGCATCGGCCCAGCCGAACTCGTACTTGCCGATGTCCTTGAGCCCTGGGTTGAGCTCTTCGATGTTGGTGCTCATCGGGTGGACCTCTCTGTGTGGGGACGCGCCCCCGGGGTGGGGACGAAGGTGGTGCAGACGTGATCGCCCTGGGCCAGGGTGGCCAGGCGTTGGACGTGGACTCCGAGGAGGCGGCTGAAGGCGTCGGTCTCCGCCTCGCACAACTCGGGGAACTCCGCGGCGACGTGCTGGACCGGGCAGTGGCCCTGGCACAGCTGGAGGCCGACGACGACGTCGTCGCCGACCGTGCGGGCGCTGGCAGCGTAGCCCTCGGAGCGAAGGGCGTCGACGAGCGCCGCGGTCCGTGCGGCCGGGTCGTCGCCGGCACGGTCGATCTCGGCGGAGCAGCGCTCCTCGAGTGCGCGGACCCGCTGGTCGGCGAAGGCACGCACCGCCTTGTCGCCCGCGGTCTCGCGCACGAAGCGCACGGCGTCGGCCGCCAGCTCGTCGTAGTCGGAGGTCAGGTGGTCGTGACCGATCTCACCGACGACCCACTCACGAGCCGGGCGACCGCGACCGCGCTTGCCCATGTGCGGGGCGCGGCTGGTCACGGCGCCGCTCTCGGCGAGCTGGTCGAGGTGGCGGCGCACGCCCGTCGCGGTGAGCCCCAGGTCGGCCGCGAGGTCCGCCGCCGTGATGGGCCCACGCTCGCTGATGAGGGCGAGGACGCGGTCTCGGGTGCGGGCATCCCGCGACGCGGCATCGTTGATCCGGGCGTCGTCGGCCGACGCCCTCGGTGCTCGCGGGGAAATAACCACACATCCATGTTATGTAAATCGACACACAGCACAACAAAGGCCCCCCTAACCACGGTCGGGAGCACCTGCTGCCTAGACTCGCCTGCTGTGACTCGTGCCGTCGTCGTGGAGGACCTGCGCCGCGTCTTCGGTGACACCGTCGCCGTCGACGGGGCTTCGTGGGCTGCCGAGACCGGGCAGATCACCTGCGTGCTCGGACCCAACGGCGCCGGAAAGACGACGACCATCGAGTGCCTCGAGGGTCTGCAGCGGCCGGACTCCGGCAGCTGCCGGGTCCTCGGCACCGACCCCTGGCAGGCCAGCGCCGAGCACCGCGCCCGGGTCGGGGTCATGCTCCAGGACGGCGGGCTCCCCCAGAGCGTGCCGGCCACCCGCCTGCTCGCCCACCTCGGCCGGCTCCACCGGACCCACCGCGCCGCGGAGCTCGTCGACCGACTCGACATCACCCCCTTCGCCCGCACGCCGGTCCGTCGTCTGAGCGGCGGCCAGCGCCAGCGGGTCGCCCTGGCCGCAGCCCTGCTCGGCGACCCCGAGGTCGCCTTCCTCGACGAGCCGACCGCCGGGCTGGACCCGCACGCCCGCCTGGACGTGTGGGACCTGCTGCGCGAGCGGCGCGACGAGGGCGTGGCCCTCGTCGTCACGACGCACGGGTTCGAGGAGGCCGAGCGCCTCGCCGACCGGGTCGTCATCCTCGCCGGCGGCCGGGTCGTGGCCGACGGCACGCCCGACGAGATCGCCGACGGTGCTCGTCTCGAGGACGCCTACTTCGCGCTCACCGGAGGCCTGCGTGACCGCTGAGACCACGACGAGCACCGTCCAGCCGAGCGGCCGGCGGATCCTGGCCCAGGCGCGCTTCGAGGCCGAGATCCTGGTGCGCAACGGCGAGCAGCTGCTCGTCTCGCTCGTCCTGCCCGTGCTCGCCATGCTCGCCCTGACCGCGAGCTCGTACCCCGACCTGCCCGCGCCGCGGATCGCGCTCGTCGCACCCGGTGTGCTCGCTCTCGCCATCGTCTCGACGGCCTTCACCGGTCAGGCGATCCAGACCGCCTTCGACCGGCGCTACGGCGTGCTGCGCCTGCTCGCGACCTCGCCCGTCGGCACCGACGGGCTGCTCGCCGGCAAGGCCCTGGCCGTCGCGTCCGTCGTCGCCGGCCAGCTCGTCGTCCTCGGCGTCGTCGCGGCCGTCCTCGGCTGGCGCCCCGACCCGCTCGGTCTGCTCGTGACGCCGGTGAGCGCGGCGCTCGGGGTGTGGGTCTTCGTCACCCTCGCCCTGCTGCTCGCCGGGGTGCTGCGCGCCGAGGCCGTGCTCGCGGTGGCCAACCTCGTGTGGGTCCTGCTCGCCGGGGCCGGCGGGCTGCTCCTGCCCGGCGACACCGTCGGCGGGCTCGACGCGGTCGTGCGCTGGCTGCCGTCGGGCGCGCTCGGTGATGCCCTGCGCCAGGCCCTCACCGGCGACGGCGTGCCGTTCCTGCCCTGGCTCGTCCTCGTGGGGTGGGGCTCGGTGCTCAGCCTCGGCGTCGTGCGCTTCTTCCGCTGGCGAGACTGACCACCGTCGGACCCGGTGGTCCGCGGTCCCGCGGCTACGACATACCGTAGTGGGGTGCCCGAGAACCTCCCCCAGGCCGCCCGCACGTGGCTGACGCGCCTGCTCCTGCTCAACCTGATCGTCGAGGTCGGGATCGTCGTCACGGGCGGGCTCGTCCGCCTCACCGGCTCCGGCCTCGGCTGCCCGACCTGGCCCGAGTGCGTCCCCGGCTCCTACGTACCGACCGTCGAGCAGGAGGAGGGCATCCACAAGCTCATCGAGTTCGGCAACCGGACGCTCACCGGGCTGCTCGGTTTCGTCGCGCTGGCGCTGCTCATCGCGCTCTACCGCTGGGCGCGTGACCGGCGCGAGCTCCTCATCGGCACCTGGGTCGTCATGGCCGGTATCCTCGCCCAGGCGATCGTCGGGGGCATCACCGTGCGCACCGGGCTGAACCCGTGGATCGTCGCCTTCCACTTCCTGTGCTCGATGGGGCTCATCGCCGTGTCGGCCTGGCTCTACTGGCGCCAGCGGCAGCCCTCGGGCCGCACCCGGTCCCTGCTCCACCCGGTCGTCACCCGCCTGCAGTGGCTGCTCGTCGCCATCGCCGCCGTCGTGCTCGTGCTCGGCACGGTCGTCACCGGCTCCGGGCCGCACTCCGGTGACGCCGACACCCCGGCCCGCACGGGCTTCGACCCGCGCACCATCTCGTGGCTCCACGCCGACGCCGTGATGCTCTTCGTCGGCATCTGCGTCGCCGTCTGGCTGGGCGCCAAGCTCACCGAGCGAGCCGCCGGCCCCGCCCGCGCGTGGTGGGTCGTCCTGTGGGTCACCCTCGCCCAGGGCCTCGTCGGCTACGTCCAGTACCTCACCAAGCTGCCCGAGGTCCTCGTCCTGGCCCACATGCTCGGTGCCAGCCTCCTCGTCGTCGCCATCACCCGCGCGATCGTCTTGTCCCGCACCCCGGACACCCTCCCCGCCGACTGAGGGCGGGGCCCACGCGCCCCTCAGCCGCGTGTGTCGAAGAAGGACCGCCCGCTCGAGCGGGCGCTCCTTCTTCGACCCGGCGATGGCAGCAGCAGACGAAGGGGGCAGGTCGGCGCGACTCAAGGAACATGCGCCGCTGTGCGACCAGGTGACGCTGGTGGATCAGTGGCGGCGCACGTTTCCCAACGCCGACCTGCTCCCTTCGGCCGCGTCAGAGCAGGAGGACCCGACCACGCGGGCAGTGCCGGACAGGCGGGACTCAGGAGAGGCCGGGCAGCGGCAGGTGCAGCAGCGGGTCGATCGCCACGCCGAGGAAGAGCAGCGTTACGTAGGTGATCGAGAAGTGGAAGAGACGCATCGGCTTGAGCACCGACTGCTTCGTCTCGCCGCGCCGCGCCGTGGCCAGCAGCCGGTGCGCCTCGCCGACGAAGAGCGCACCCGAGACGAGGGCGGCGCCGAGGTAGACCCAGCCCATGTCGGCGACAGGCACGAGGGCCAGGGAAGTGAGGACCATGACCCAGGAGTAGGCGACGATCTGGCGGGCAACGGTCGTCATCTGCTCGACGACGGGCAGCATCGGCACCCCGGCTCGCGCGTAGTCGTCGGAAAAGCTCATCGACAGCGGCCAGTAGTGCGGGGGCGTCCAGAAGAAGATGACGAGGAAGAGGATGATCGCCGGCCAGCCGACGGAGTCGGTCACGGCGGACCACCCGATGAGCGTGGGCATGCACCCGGCGATGCCGCCCCACACGATGTTTTGCGGCGTGCGCCGCTTGAGGATCATCGTGTAGCCGACGGCGTAGAGGACGATCGCCGCGAGCGAGAGGCCCGCCGACAGCGGGTTGACGAAGAACCACAGCCAAGCAGTGGACAGGGCGGTCAGCACGAAGCCGAAGATCAGCGCGCCGCGGGGGGTGGCCTCGCCCGTGACGAGCGGCCGGTTCTGCGTCCGCCCCATCTGGGCGTCGATGTCCCGGTCGTAGACCATGTTGAAGGTGTTGGCCGCGCCCGCGCTCAGGCTGCCACCGACGAGGGTGAGCACGATGAGCGAGAGGGAGGGGACGCCGCGCTCCGCGAGGAACATCACCGGGACCGTCGTCACGAGGAGCAGCTCGATGATCCGAGGCTTCGTCAGCGCGACGTACGCACGCACGGTGCGCCGCCACGGGCGGGTCGCCGGCGACAGCTCGCGCGTCGACTCGAGAGTGGTCACGGACTGCCTTTGCCGAAGGGGTGAGGGGACCGGCCGCACCGGGGTACGGCCGGGTCCCACTGTACCCGTGCCGCACCACGGGTCCGGCCCCGCCCCACGCGGCGTCGCACACATCGGGCGCGCACTAGTGTGGACAGCAGCACGCACGCTCCCGCAGCAGAAAGGTCCTCCGTGAGCACGGACACCGACACCTCGCCCAAGGCTCCCGCGAAGAAGGCAGCCGGTCGTGCTGCCTCAAAGGGAACGACCCGCACCGTGACCTCGGCCAACCCCGCCGGCCCGGCCGGCACCTCGTCCCGATCGAGCGACCTGCCGATGCCGGTGGCGAAGAAGGCCGGCTGGAGCGACCTCGACGTGCGCGCCGTGGACACCGGTCGCCTCCTGGCCGCCGACGCCGTCCAGGAGTGCGGCAGCGGCCACCCCGGCACGGCGATGAGCCTCTCCCCCGTCGCCTACCTGCTCTACCAGCAGGTCATGACGCACGACCCGTCCGACCCGGCCTGGCTGGGGCGCGACCGCTTCGTCCTGTCGGTCGGTCACTCCTCGCTGACCCAGTACGTCCAGCTCTTCCTCTCCGGCTACGGGCTCGAGCTCAGCGACCTGAAGTCCCTGCGCACCTGGGGCTCCCTCACCCCGGGCCACCCCGAGGTCCACCACACCGCGGGCGTCGAGATCACCACAGGCCCCCTCGGGTCGGGACTGGCCTCCGCCACCGGCATGGCGATGGCCCAGCGCCGCCAGCGCGGTCTCTTCGACCCCGACGCAAAGCCGGGGACCTCCCCCTTCGACCACACGATCTGGTGCCTCGCCTCCGACGGCGACATGCAGGAGGGCGTCTCCGCAGAAGCCGGCTCGCTCGCCGGCCACCAGGAGCTCGGCAACCTCAACGTCATCTACGACGCCAACCAGATCTCCATCGAGGACGACACCGACATCGCCTTCAGCGAGGACGTGGGTGCGCGCTACCGGGCCTACGGCTGGGAGGTCATCGACGTCGACTGGCGCAAGACCGGTGACGGCAAGGCCTACGTCGAGGACATCGACGCCCTGCTCGCCGCGACCCAGCAGGCGAAGAAGAACACGAAGGCCCCCACGCTCATCGTGCTGCACACGATCATCGCCTGGCCGGCCCCGACCAAGCAGGACACCGGCGCCTCGCACGGCTCCGCGCTCGGCGAGGACGAGGTCGCGGCCACCAAGGAGCTGCTCGGCTTCGACCCGAAGAAGTCCTTCGCCGTCGAGAAGGCCGTCCTCGACCACACCCGCGCGGTGAAGAAGCGGGGCAAGGAGGCCCACAAGGAGTGGGACAAGCGCCTCGCCGCGTGGCGCAAGGCCAACCCGGAGCGCGCCGAGCTGCTCGACCGTGTCGTCGCGGGCAAGGTCCCGGCGGGCCTGGACAAGGCGCTGCCGACCTTCGAGGCCTCCGCCAAGGGCCTGGCCACGCGCGCCGCATCGGGCAAGGTCCTCACCGCCCTCGCCGACGTCATGCCCGAGCTGTGGGCGGCTCCGCCGACCTCGCCGGCTCCAACAACACGACGATGGACGGCCAGCCCTCCTTCACACCCAAGAGCAAGCAGACCGACACGTGGAAGGGCGACGAGTACGGCCGCACCCTCCACTTCGGCATCCGTGAGAACGGTATGGGCATGGCGATGAACGGCATCGCCCTCGAGGGCCTCACCCGCGTCTACGGCGGCACCTTCCTCGTCTTCTCCGACTACATGCGCCCCGCCGTGCGCCTGGCGTCCCTGCAGCAGCTGCCAGTCACCTATGTCTGGACCCACGACAGCATCGGCCTCGGCGAGGACGGCCCGACCCACCAGCCGATCGAGCACCTCGCGTCGCTGCGCGCCATGCCGGGCCTCGACGTCGTCCGCCCGGGCGACGCCAACGAGGTCAGCGTGTGCTGGGGTCAGATCCTCAAGAACCGCTCCACCGCGGCGCTGGCGCTCTCCCGTCAGGGCACGCCGACCGTCGACCGGTCAGAGTACGCCGCGGCGAAGGGGGCGGCCAAGGGTGGCTACGTCCTCGCCGAGTCGAGCACCGAGGTGCCCGACGTCATCCTCGTCGCCACCGGCACGGAAGTCGCGGTCGCGCTCGAGGCCCGCACGACGCTCGAGAAGGCCAAGATCGGCACCCGCGTCGTCTCGATGCCCTGCCGCGAGTGGTTCGACGCCCAGTCGAAGGCCTACAAGGAGAAGGTCCTGCCGGCCGCCGTCCGGGCGCGTGTCTCGGTCGAGGCCGCGACCCCCTTCGGCTGGCGCGAGGTCGTCGGCGACGCGGGCGAGATCGTCGGCATCGACCACTTCGGCGCGTCGGCCGACGCCGGCACGCTCTACGAGAAGTTCGGCATCACGCCGGCCGCCGTCGTCAAGGCGGCCAAGGCGTCCATCAAGAAGGCGAAGGGATGATCGACATGGCAGACCAGCTCCCCACCGCACCCGCACCGATCGCCGCGCTGCGCGAGGCAGGCGTCTCGGTCTGGCTAGACGACCTGAGCCGTGAGCGGCTCCGTTCGGGCAACCTCCAGGAGGTCATCGACACCAAGGGCATCGTCGGCGTGACGACCAACCCGTCGATCTTCCAGGCCGCCCTCGCCGACGGCGACGCCTACACCGAGCAGCTCACCGCCCTCGCGGCCGAGGGCAAGGATGTCGACGAGGTCGTCTTCGCGCTCACCACCGACGACGTGCGCGAGGCCTGCGACCTCTTCGTCCCGATCTACGAAGCCACCGACGGGGTCGACGGGCGCGTCTCCATCGAGGTCGACCCACGCCTGGCCCACGACGCGGAGCAGACCGCCGTCGTCGCCAAGCAGCTCGCCGAGACCGTGGGCCGCCCCCAGGTCCACATCAAGATCCCCGCGACTGAGACCGGCCTGCCGGCCATCACCGCCACCCTCGCCGAGGGCATCAGCGTCAACGTCACGCTGATCTTCAGCCTCGAGCGGTACCGCGCGGTGATGAATGCCTACGTCGAGGGGCTCGAGCAGGCCCTCGCCGCCGGCAAGGACATCTCGCAGATCCACTCCGTCGCGTCCTTCTTCGTCTCGCGGGTCGACTCCGAGATCGACGGCCGCCTCGACGAGATCGGCACCGACGAGGCCCGCGCCCTGCGGGGCAAGGCCGGCTTGGCCAACGCCCGCCTCGCGTACCAGGCCTACGAGGAGGTCTTCGCCACGCAGCGGTGGCAGCGCCTCGAGGCCGAAGGGGGACGCCGCCAGCGTCCGTTGTGGGCCTCGACCGGCGTCAAGGACCCCGCCTACCCCGACACCCTCTACGTCACCGAGCTCGTGGCGGCCGACACGGTCAACACCATGCCCGAGAAGACCCTCGACGCGACGATCGACCACGGCGAGGTCACCGGCGACACGGTCACCGGCGGCTACGAGGAGGCGCAGCAGGTGCTCGACGCCCTCGAGGGCCTGGGCATCAGCTACACCGAGGTCACCGCCCAGCTCGAGCGGGAGGGCGTGGAGAAGTTCGAGAAGGCCTGGGCCGAGCTGCTCGACGGCGTCAGCGCCGAACTGGCCAAGGCGGCCAAGTGACCTCGCTCTCGGTGGCCGCCGCGGGTGCTGCAGCCGACGCGGTCACGACCCACGTCCCCGCCCTCGTCGCGGATCGCGTGGCGAGCCGGATCTTCGAGCAGGACCCGACCCTGTGGGGTCCTGCCGCCGAGGAGGAGGCCGCCCAGCGACTCGCCTGGGTCGGCCTCGGACGGACCTCGCGCCACCTCGTCGGCCAGATCGCGGCCTTGCGCGCCGAGCTGACCGAGCAGGGCGTCGACCGGGTCGTGCTCTGCGGCATGGGCGGCTCCTCGCTGGCGCCGGAGGTCATCTGCGCCACGGCCGGCGTCCCGCTCGTCGTCCTCGACTCGAGCCACCCGGACGTCGTCCGGGCCGCCGCGACCGACCTGCAGCGCACCGTCGTCGTGGTGTCGAGCAAGTCCGGCTCCACGGTCGAGACGGACAGCCAGCGTCGGGTCTTCGAGCAGGCTTTCACCGAGGCCGGCATCGACCCCGCCGCGCGGATCGTCGTCGTCACCGACCCCGGCAGCCCCCTGGAGGAGGATGCCCGGGCCAAGGGCCAGCGCGTCGTCACCGCGGACCCGTCCGTCGGTGGCCGATACTCGGCCCTGACTGCCTTCGGCCTCGTCCCGAGCGGCCTCGCCGGAGCCGACGTCGAGGCCCTGCTCGACGACGCCGAGTCCGTGGCCGACCTGCTCGCCGAGGACGACGAGGCCAACCCGGCCCTGCGTCTCGGCGCAGCGATGGGCGGCACCTCGCCCCTGCGCGACAAGCTCTACCTCGTCGACCACGGGACGCTGATCTCCGGACTCGGCGACTGGGCCGAGCAGCTCATCGCGGAGTCGACCGGCAAGGAGGGCAAGGGCCTCCTGCCCGTCGTGCTCGACCGCCCCGGCGCCGGCGCTCCCCCGGCCGATGCGACCGTCGTGCGCCTCGTCGCCGACGACGGTGAGCACGAGGTGCCGGTCGCCCCGTCGACGGTCGACGTCGGCGGCTCCCTCGGGGCGCAGTTCCTGCTGTGGGAGACCGCGACCGCCGTCGCCGGACGACTTCTCGGCATCAACCCCTTCGACCAGCCCGACGTCGAGAGCGCCAAGCAGGCCGCCCGCGACCTCATGTCCGGCGACGGGGCGACCGCGAGCGAGCCGGACCTCACCGACGGTCCGGTGACCGTGAGCCACGCCGGTGGCGACTGGCTCGGCGGGGCGAGCACGCTCGACGAGGCGGTGACGGCCCTGCTCGACCAGCTCGACCCCGACCACGGCTACGTCGCGGTCATGGCCTACCTCGACCGGGAGGGCGATGCCCCCTTCGCCGAGGTGGCAGACGCCCTCGCCGAGCGGGTCGACCGGCCGGTGACCTTCGGGTGGGGGCCACGCTTCCTCCACTCCACCGGGCAGTACCACAAGGGCGGGCCGGCCACCGGGGTGTACATCCAGGTGACCGACGAGCCCCGTGAGGACCTGCCCGTCCCCGGGCGCGACTTCACGCTGGGCGAGTTCATCGCGGCCCAGGCCGGTGGCGACGGGCAGGTGCTCGCCGACCACGGTCGGCCCGTGCTCGTGCTGCACCTCACCGACCACGACGCCGGCCTGGCTCGGGTCGGCGCGGCGCTGCGAGGTGACCGGCCATGAGGCCGGCCCGGGTCACGGCCGACGTCAACCCGCTGCGCGACCCGCGCGACAAGCGCCTGCCCCGCATCGCCGGGCCGTGCAGCCTCGTCCTCTTCGGGGTGACGGGCGACCTCGCCCGCAAGAAGCTCATGCCGGCGATCTACGACCTCGCCAACCGCGGGCTGCTGCCGCCGGGCTTCTCGCTCGTCGGCTTCGCCCGGCGCGACTGGGCCGACCAGGACTTCGGCAAGGTCGTCTACGACGCCGTCCGCGAGCACGCCCGCACCCCCTTCCGCGAGGAGGTGTGGCGCAGCCTCTCCGAGGGCTTCCGCTTCGTCCCGGGGACCTTCGACGACGACGCCGCCTTCGACCTGCTGGCGCAGACGGTGCGCGAGCTCGACGAGCAGCGCGGCACGGGCGGCAACCACGCCTTCTACCTGTCGATCCCGCCGGGCTTCTTCTCCACCGTCTGCCAGCAGCTGCAGCGGTCGGGGCTGGCCTCGCCCACCGAGGACTCGTGGCGGCGCGTCGTCATCGAAAAACCCTTCGGTCACGACCTCGAGAGCGCGCAGGAGCTCAACGCGATCGTCGAGGAGGTCTTCCCGCCCGACGCGATCTTCCGCATCGACCACTACCTCGGCAAGGAGACGGTGCAAAACCTGCTGGCGCTGCGCTTCGCCAACCAGATGTTCGAGCCGGTGTGGAACAGCCACTACGTCGACCACGTGCAGATCACCATGGCCGAGGACATCGGCATCGGCGGTCGGGCGGGGTACTACGACGGCATCGGTGCCGCGCGCGACGTCATCCAGAACCACCTCCTCCAGCTGCTCGCGCTGACGGCGATGGAGGAGCCGACGAGCTTCGACGCCGCGGCGCTGCGGACCGAGAAGGAAAAGGTCCTCGCGGCCGTCCAGGTGCCCGATGACCTCGGCGAGGCCACCGTCCGCGGGCAGTACGCCGCCGGCTGGCAGGGTGGCGACAAGGTCATCGGCTACCTCGAGGAGGACGGTGTCGCCGCCGACTCGACGACCGAGACCTATGCGGCCATGCGCCTGGACGTCGACACCCGGCGTTGGGCAGGTGTCCCCTTCTACCTGCGCACGGGCAAGCGTCTCGGCCGCCGGGTCACGGAGATCGCCGTGGTCTTCAAGCGGGCGCCCCACCTGCCCTTCACCGACACCGAGACCGAGGAGCTGGGGCAGAACGCCGTCGTCATCCGGGTCCAGCCCGACGAAGGGGTGACCATGCGCTTCGGCGCCAAGGTCCCGGGCAACCAGATGGAGGTGCGCGACGTGACGATGGACTTCGGCTACGGCCGCGCCTTCACCGAGTCCAGCCCCGAGGCCTACGAGCGGCTCATCCTCGACGTGCTCCTCGGCGACCCGCCGCTCTTCCCCCGGCACGAGGAGGTCGAACTCTCCTGGCGCATCCTCGACCCGATCGAGCAGTACTGGGGCAGGCAGCGCAGCGGGGTCGAGCAGTACCCCGCCGGCACGTGGGGACCGCCCGCGGCCGACGCGATGATGGAGCGTGACGGACGCACCTGGAGGATGCCGTGATCGTCGACCTGCCGAGCGCCAGCACATCGCTCATCAGCCAGCGGCTCATCGAGATCCGTGAGGACGTGGGCGCGATGGCGCTCAGCCGCGTGCTCACCCTCGTCGTCGTCGTCCCGGAGGGCGACGCCGAGGAGGCCCTCGCCGTCGCCAACTCCGCGAGCCACCAGCACCCGGCCCGGATCATCTGCGTGATCCTCGCCAACGCGCGCGGCAAGGCCCGGCTGGACGCCCAGATCCGTGTCGGCGGCGACGCGGGAGCCTCCGAGGTCGTCGTGCTCCGCCTCTACGGCGAGCTCACCCGCCACGCGCGCAGCGTCGTCACCCCACTCGTCCTGCCGGACTCCCCCGTCGTCGCATGGTGGCCCACCGACGCTCCCAAGGACCCGGCCCAGGACCCCGTGGGCGCGATGGCGCAGCGACGCATCACCGACTCCTCCGCGGAGGCGAGCATCGGCCCAACCCTCAAGCGGCTGGCCCGCACCTACGCGCCCGGCGACACGGATCTCGCCTGGAGCCGGATCACGCTGTGGCGTGGCCTCCTCGCGACGACGCTGGACCGGGCTCCCTTCGAGCCGGTGACCGCGGCGACCGTCGTCGGGGCCGGGGACTCCCCTTCGGCCGACCTCATCGCCGGCTGGCTGCGCCACCGACTGCGCTGCCCCGTCGCCATCATCCGCTCGCGCAACGGCACCGGTCTGGTGAGCGTGCGGCTCGAGCGGGCCTCCGGACCCATCGACCTGGTGCGTCCCACCGCGAGCGACACCGCGACTCTCGACCAAGCGGGGCAACCGCGCCGGGCCATCGCCCTCGCCCCCCGCTCCGACGCGGAGTGCCTGGCCGACGAGCTGCGACGACTCGACCCCGACGAGGTCTACGAGGACGCCCTGACGCGGGGCCTGCCGGAGGTGACCCGTCGTCGCCTGACGATGACCGAGGCGGTCGAGCAGGGCCTCGTCCCCTCCCCGAGCGATGCCCGGCGCACCGCCGTCCGGCTCGCCGAGAGGTCGAAGGAGGCCATCCGCAGCGCGATGGTCCAGGCCGAGCCCGAGGCCGCCGACAGCTCGCCCGAGGCCGTCAAGGTCGCCGTGCGCGAGCGGCTCGACGAGAGCCCGGCATGACCGCGACGCCGCTCGTCCTCGTCCACCCCGACAGCGAGACCCTCGCCGAGATGACGGCGGCCCGGCTGCTCACCGTCGTCCAGGAGGCAGTGGCCGCCCGTGGAAGGGCCGACCTGTCCCTGACCGGCGGGTCCATGGGGTCGGCCGTGGTGGGCGCCCTGTCCGGTCACCCCCTTCGCTTGCTCGTGGACTGGACCCGGGTGCACGTCTGGTGGGGTGACGAGCGCTACCTGCCGGCGGGCGACCCGGATCGCAACGACGTGCAGAACGATGCCGCCGGTCTGCGGCTGCTCGGTCTGCTGCCCGAGCACGTCCACCGGGTCGCTGGTCCGGATGCCAGCGCCTCTCCCGAGGAGTCGGCGGCCGCGTACGAGACCACCCTGCGCGAGCACGGCGGCGGGGAGTGGGACGTCGTGCTGCTCGGCGTCGGGCCCGACGGGCACGTCGCCTCGCTCTTCCCCGGGCACCCGGCCCAGCTGCTCGACGATGCGCTGGCCGTCGCAGTGCACGACTCCCCCAAGCCCCCGCCCACGCGGGTGTCGCTGACGACGGGGTGCCTGTCGCGGGCCCGTGAGGTGTGGTTCGTCGTGGCCGGCGAGGACAAGGCCGAGGCCGTGGCGAAGGGAGTGGCCGGCGCCCCGGCAGGTGAGAGCAGCGCCGCCCGGGTCAGGGCCCGGGGACGTACGCTCTGGCTGGTCGACGAGGCCGCCGCGTCGCGGCGCCCCTGACCTGCGGCGCTACTGGATCAGGCCGCGGTCGCGCAGCTCACCCAGCCGCTCCTGGAGGATCGCGTCACCCTCGGAGTCGGAGCGGCGCTCCTTCACGTAGGCCAGGTGGGTCTTGTAGACCTCCGCCGTCGGCGGGGCCGGCGGGTTGTCGCGGTCCTGGCCGGCCGGCAGTCCGCAGAACTTGCACTCCCACTGCTCCGGGACCTCGACGCTGTCGTCGACCGCGAAGGAGGGGGTGACCTCGTGCCCATTGGCACACCAGTAGGTCACGAAGGTGCGCGGCGCGGCCTCGCCCCGCTCCGCCTCGCCCATGGGGCCGGCGCCGATGCGGCTGCCGCGGATCGCATTGCCACCAACCATGTCGTGCTCCTCGTGTGTGTGGAGGGGGGACGCGTCAGGCGTCGAAGCGGTCGACGAGACCGATGCCGACGATCGCGGCGAACCAGATCAGGCCGACGACGATCGTGAAGCGGGAGAGATTGCGCTCGGCGACGGACGAGCTGCCGAGCGACGCGGACATGCCGCCGCCGAACATGTCGGACATGCCACCGCCCTTCCCCTTGTGCATGAGGATGAGCAGGGTGAGGATCAGGCCGGTGATCACGAGGATCACCTGGAGTCCGATGCGGACGGCGTTCACGCGTTCAGGTCCTTGTCGGTCGGGACTGGGTCGGGCACCACCTGGCGACGGCGCCCGGCTCAGGATACCCCGCGTCACGGGAACCGCTGCCGACCGGGCACCGCGTGTGCCGTCAGGTGGTCAGGTGCTGCTGGTAGCGGCAGATCGCCGCAAACTCCTCGGCCTGCAGGGAGGCTCCACCGACGAGGGCTCCGTCGACGTCCGCACCGGCCATGATCGAGGCGACGTTGCCCGACTTCACCGAGCCTCCGTACAGGACGCGCACGGCGTCGGCGACCTCGGGCGAGTACAGCTGCGCCAGACGCCCACGGATCGCCGAGCACACCTCCTGCGCGTCGTCGGGCGTGGCGACCTCACCGGTGCCGATGGCCCACACGGGCTCGTAGGCGATGACGACGGTCGCGGCCTGCTCGGCGGTGATGCCGGCGAGGCTGCCCTCGAGCTGGGTCAGGACGTGCGCGACGTGCTCGCCTGCCTGCCGCACATCGAGGCCCTCCCCGACGCAGACGATCGGCACGAGGCCGTGCCGGTACGCCGCCACGGCCTTGCTCGCGACGACCGCGTCGCTCTCGCCGTGGCCCTCGCGACGCTCGCTGTGGCCGACGACCACGTACGTGCACCCGAGCTTGGCGAGGAAGGCGCCGGAGACGTCACCGGTGAAGGCGCCTGAGTCGTGCGGGCTGACGTCCTGCGCGCCGTAGCGCAGCGCGAGCCGGTCACCCTCGACGAGGGTCTGCACGGAGCGCAGATCGGTGAAGGGCGGCAGCACGGCGACCTCGACGCTCGCCGGGTCGTGCTTGGCGTCGCGCAGGGTCCAGTCGAGCTTTTGCACGAGATGGGTGCCCTGCAGGTGGTCGAGGTTCATCTTCCAGTTGCCCGCCATGAGCGGGGTGCGAGTCGCCATGTCAGCCCGCCTGCTCGGTGAAGACGGACAGACCCGGCAGCTGCTTGCCCTCGAGGTACTCGAGGCTGGCCCCGCCACCGGTGCTGATGTGCCCGAAGTCCTCGTCGGCGAAGCCGAGCTGGCGCACCGCGGCCGCGGAGTCCCCGCCACCGACCACGGTGAGGGCACCGCCCTTCGTCGCCTCGACGAGCGCCCGCGCCACCGCCTCGGTCCCGGCGGCGTACGGGGCCATCTCGAAGGCGCCCATGGGGCCGTTCCAGAAGACGGTGCGGCAGTCAGCCAACTTGTCCGCAAAGAGCCGCGCCGAGTCGGGCCCGATGTCCAGGCCCATCCGGTCACTGGGGATGTCGTCGGCGGCGACGACCTCGTGGTCGGCGTCGGCCGAGAAGGCGCTCGCCGCGACGACGTCGGTGGGCAGGACGATCTCGACCCCGTCGCGCTCGGCGCGCTCGAGGTACTCGGTGACCGTCGCGAGCTGGTCCTCCTCGAGGAGGCTGTTGCCGACCTCGTACCCCTGGGCCTTGAGGAAGGTGAAGACCATGCCGCCGCCGATGAGCAGACGGTCGGCAGTGCCGAGGAGGTTGTCGATGACGCCGAGCTTGTCGCTGACCTTGGCGCCGCCGAGGACGACCGCGTAGGGCCGCTCCGGGTCGCTCGTCAGCCGGCGCAGGACGTCGACCTCGGTGCGCACGAGCCCGCCCATGGCCGAAGGGAGCCGCCTCGCGATGTCGTAGACCGACGCCTGGGCGCGGTGCACGACGCCGAAGCCGTCGGACACGTAGGCGTCGGCCAGCTGGGCCAGCTCGTCGGCGAAGGCGCCGCGCTCGGCCTCGTCCTTGCTCGTCTCACCGGCGTTGAAGCGCAGGTTTTCCAACAGTGCCACCTGGCCGTCGGCCAGACCGGCGACGACCGACCGGGCCGACTCCCCCACCGTGTCGCTGGCGAAGGCGACCTCGCTGCCGAGGAGCTCACCCAGACGGGCGGCGACCGGCGCGAGCGAGTACTGCGGGTCGGGCGCGCCCTTGGGGCGACCGAGGTGCGCGCAGACGACGACGCGGGCACCGGCCTCGACGAGCTGGGTGATCGTCGGCAGCGAGGCGCGGATGCGCCCGTCGTCGGTGATCGTCGCGCCGTCCAGCGGGACGTTGAGGTCGGAGCGTACGAGGACGCGCTTGCCGCGCAGGTCGCCGAGGTCAGCGAGGGTCTTCACGTGTGCCTTTCGGGTGGGGCCGTCGGGAGGAGGTCAGAGGGAGGCGCCGACGAGGGTGACGACGTCGACGAGGCGGTTGGAGTAGCCCCATTCGTTGTCGTACCAGCCGACGACCTTGACCTGGTCCCCGATGACCTTGGTCAGTCCGGAGTCGAAGATACAGCTGGCCGGGTTGGTGACGATGTCGGACGAGACGATCGGGTCCTCCGTGTAGACGAGCCGGCCGGCGAGCGGCCCCTCGGCTGCGGCGGCGCGCATGATCTCGTTGACCTCCTCGACCGAGGTCTCGCGGGCGGCCTCGAAGGTCAGGTCGGTCGCCGAGCCCGTCGGCACGGGGACGCGAAGGGCGTAGCCGTCGAGCTTGCCCTCGAGCTCGGGAAGCACGAGCGAGACCGCCCGGGCCGCTCCCGTCGAGGTCGGGACGATGTTGAGCGCCGCGGCTCGGGCGCGTCGCAGGTCCTTGTGCGGGCCGTCCTGCAGGTTCTGGTCAGCGGTGTACGCGTGGATCGTCGTCATGAGTCCGCGGGTGATGCCCAGTCTGTCGTTGAGCACCTTGGCCATCGGCGCGAGGCAGTTGGTCGTGCACGAGGCATTGGAGATGATCGTGTGCCGCGTGCCGTCGTACTGGTCGTCGTTGACCCCCATGACGATGGTGATGTCCTCGTTCTTGGCGGGAGCCGAGATGACGACCTTGGTGGCACCGGCCTCGACGTGGGCGCGTGCCGCCTCGCCGTCGGTGAAGAAGCCCGTCGACTCCACGACGACGTCGACGCCGAGGTCACCCCACGGCAGCTGCGCCGGGTCGCGCTCGGCGAGCGAGGTGATGAGCCGCCCGTCGACCTCGATCCCACCCTCGACGACGTCGACCTGCCCCCCGAACCGGCCGAGGATCGAGTCGTACCGCAGCAGGTGGGCCTGGGTCGCGTCGTCGCCCAGGTCGTTGAAGGCCACGACCTCGACGTCCGCACCCGACTCCTCGACCGCGCGGAAGAAGTTGCGGCCGATGCGGCCGAATCCGTTGATCCCTACTCGAACAGTCACAGGTGGTGCCTCCGATCGTCAGCGTCCACGGGACTACGGCGGCAGCCCCCGTTCGCCACCCAGCCTATGGCCTGCGTCACACCGCCGGCAGGGGTGTCCAGGTCGCGGTCGACGTCAGCCGTCGAGCATGTCCGAGGTCAGCGATGCCTCGGTGCCGGGGATGCCCTCGTCCTCGGCGCGCTTGTCGGCCATGGCGAGCAGCCGGCGGATCCGCCCGGCCACCGCGTCCTTGGTCATCGGGGGGTCGGCCCGCTGGCCGAGCTCCTCGAGCGAGGCCTCCTTGTGCTCCAGCCGCAACTGACCGGCCTCGCGCAGGTGGTCGGGGATGTCGTCGCCGAGGATCTCCAGGGCGCGCTGCACCCGCGCCCCGGCAGCGACGGCCGCCCGAGCCGAGCGCCGCAGGTTGGCGTCGTCGAAGTTGGCCAGGCGGTTGGCCGTCGCCCGCACCTCACGTCGCATGCGGCGCTCCTCCCAGGCGAGGACCGCGTCGTGGGCGCCGAGGCGGGTGAGCATCGCGCCGATCGCGTCACCGTCGCGGATGACGACGCGGTCCACGCCGCGCACCTCCCGGGCCTTGGCGGGGATGCCGAGGCGCCGTGCGGCGCCGACGAGCGCCAGTGCGGCCTCCTGACCGGGGCAGGTGATCTCCAGCGACGAGCTGCGCCCGGGCTCGGTCAGGGACCCGTGCGCGAGGAAAGCGCCACGCCAGGCGGCCTCGGCGTCGCACGGGGAACCGCCCACGACGCGCGGCGGCAGACCCCGGACAGGACGACCATCGGCATCGATGAGGCCGGTCTGCCGGGCGAGCGCCTGGCCGTCCTTGCTCACCCGGACGATGTAGCGGCTGCCCTTGCGCAGCCCCCCGGCCGCGAGCTGCTGGATGGGGTCGCAGTCGTAGCCGTAGAGCTCCTTGACGTCGCGGCGGAGGCGGCGCGCGGCCTGGGCGGTGTCGAGCTCGACCTCGATGACGATGCGTCGGTTGACGAGGTGGAGACCGTTGGCGAAGCGCAGCAGGCTCGCCACCTCCGCCTTGCGGCAGCAGGTCTTGGTCACCTCGAACCGGCTCAGCTCGTCCTTGACCTTGTCGGTCATCGCCATCGGCGGGTTCCTTCCACGTTGTCAGGCAGCAGCGGCCCGGGGACGGGCCAGCGCATCAGGAGAGGATGTCACGATAGGCGGCCGCCAGGCGCAGCGCATCGTGCTGGCCCCGGTGGTCCAGGCGGGAGAGGGGCGCGACGACCAGCTCGGCGCCCAGTCGCTCGCAGGCGTCGGTGAGGCGGTGACGGTCCTCGATCGTCAGGGGGTCGGCGAGCACGGTGTCGAAGCGCAGCTCGGGCGCGAGGTCGTGCAGGGTCTCGATGTGCCGGGTGGCCGAAAATCCGCGTGTCTCCGCCGTGTGCATCTCGAGGTTGAGCGTCAGCACCTTGCGCGCCCTGGCCCGGACCAGCGCGTCGCGCAGCTCGGGCACGAGCAGGTGCGTGAGCACCGACGTGTACCAGGACCCCGGGCCGAGCACGATGTGGTCAGCGGCGTCGACCGCTGCGACGGACTCCGGGCGGGCCGGTGGGTTGTCCGGCTCGAGGGAGATCGACTCGACGAGACCCTTGGTGCGGGCCACCTCGACCTGGCCACGGACCGTCGTCGCCACCGTCGGGTCCGTGGCGTCGAGGCCGCTGACTTCGGCGACGAGCTCGAGCGGCACCGCAGCCATCGGCAGGACCCGGCCGCGAGCGCTCAGCAGGCGCCCGACGAGGTCCAGGCCCGTCACCGGGTCCTCGTGGAGCTGCCACAGGGCGACGATGAGCAGGTTGCCGAGCGCGTGGCCGGAGAGGTCCCCGTCGCCGGTGAAGCGGTGCTGCAGCACGTCGCTCCACGTCTGGCCCCACTCGCTGTCGTCGCAGAGTGCGGTGAGGGCCATCCGAAGGTCCCCGGGGGGCAGCACGTCGTAGTCGGCACGCAGCCGGCCGGACGAGCCACCGTTGTCGGCGACGGTGACGATGGCGGTGACCTGGTCGCAGACGAGGCGAAGGGCGGACAGGCTCGCCGCGAGCCCGTGCCCACCTCCGAGAGCCACGACCTTCGAGGTGCGCAAGGAGTCGACCACGGCTACTCCTGCCCCAGGTCGCGGTGGACGACGAAGGTCGCGACGTGGTCGGACCCCAGGCGCGCGGCCAGAGCCTCGGCGATGGCCACGGAGCGGTGCTTGCCGCCGGTGCACCCGACGGCGAGGGTGACGTACCGACGGTTTTCGCGGAGGTACCCCCCGATGACGGGCGTCATGAGGCCCTCGACGCCGTCGATGAACTCCCGGGCGCCCGGCTGCGAGAGGACGAAGTCGGAGACCTGCGTCTCCTGCCCCGTGTGCTGACGCAGCTCGGGCACCCAGAAGGGGTTGGGCAGGAAGCGCATGTCGAAGACGAAGTCGGCGTCGAGCGGCACGCCGTACTTGAAGCCGAAGGACAGCACGGCCAGGCGCAGCCGGTCGGAGCTCTCGGCCTGGAAGAGGGGACTGATCTTGCGGCTCAGCTGGTGCACGTTGAGCCCGGAGGTGTCGATGATGCTCTCGGCCTCGGCCCGCACCTCGGCCAGCACCTCGCGCTCACGGATGATGGCGTCGAGCAGTCGCCCCTTGCCCTGGAGCGGGTGCGGGCGCCGCACGCTTTCGAAGCGCCGCACGAGAGCCTCGTTGGTGGCCTCGAGGAAGATGAGGTGGGTGCGCCAGCCCCGCTCCCGCAGGACCCGGATCGACTCCGTCAGCGTCTCGAAGCCCTGGGCGCGCACGTCGAGGACGATCCCGATCCGAGCGGCCCGACCGTCTCCGACGAGGTCACCTCCGCGGTCGACGCTCACGTGGAGCAGGTCGGGCATGAGGCTCACGGGCAGGTTGTCGATGACGTACCAGCCGTGGTCCTCCATGACGTTGCCGACCGTCGACCGACCGGCACCGCTCATGCCGGTGACGACGACGACCTCGGGCTCGGCGGCGTCGTCCGCACCGGGGACGACGGGGGGCTTCACTCACGGCTGCTCTCCTTCGTCGAGGACCTCACCGGTGGTGAGGTTCACGGCGGGTGTCGGGGTCTGCGCGGACAACTCTGCCGCAATCCGGGCGGCGAGGGAGGGTCCGATCCCCGGAGTGGACGCCAGCTCCTCCGCGGAGGCCGCCCGGATCCGCTTGACGGAGCCGAAGCGCGTGAGCAGCGCCTTGCGCCGCGACTCCCCCAGCCCCGGGATCCCGTCGAGCGCACTGCGGGTCATGGACTTGCTGCGCCGCTCGCGGTGGAAGGTGTTGGCGAAGCGGTGCGACTCGTCACGCAGCCGCTGCAGCAGGTAGAGCGCCTCGCTGTTGCGGGCGAGGATCACCGGGTGGTCGTCGCCGGGGACCCACACCTCCTCCAGCCGCTTGGCCAGGCCGACGATCGCGACGTCGTCGACGCCGAGCTCGTCGAGGACCTGCTGCGCGGCGGCCACCTGCGGCGCACCGCCGTCGACGACGACGAGGTTGGGCGGGTAGGCGAAGCGGCGGGCCTCCCCGGTCTCCGGGTCGGTCGCCTCGCGCTCGCGGTCATTGAGATGTCGCTGGAACCGCCGGGTGAGCACCTCGTGCATCGCGGCGGTGTCGTCGGTGCGCCCCTCGACGTCTCCGCGGACGATGAAGCGTCGGTACTCCGCCTTGCGCACCAGGCCGTCCTCGAAGACGACCATCGAGCCCACGACGTCGCTGCCCTGCACGTGGCTGATGTCGTAGCCCTCGATGCGCAGGGGGGCGTCGTCCAGCCCGAGGGCCTCTTGGAGCTCCTGAAGGGCCTGGCTGCGCGCGGTGAGGTCGCCGGCACGGGCCACCTTGTGCCGTGCGAGGGACTGCTCGGCATTGCGCGCCACGGTCTCCATGAGGGCCCGCTTGTCGCCACGTTGCGGCACCCGCAGACTCACCGCGCTGCCGCGGCGATCGCCGAGCCAGGCCGAGACGCCGTCGGCGTCCGGCGGGAGCACGGGGACGAGCACCTCTCGCGGGACGGTCTCACCCCCTTCGCCGCCGTAGACCTGCTGCAGCAGGTGCTCGACGAGCTCGGGCAGGTCCTCGGCGTCCTTCTCCGCGACCCATCCCCGCTGTCCGCGGATCCGGCCGCCGCGGACGTGGAAGACCTGGATCGCGACCTCGAGCTCGTCGTCGGCGAGTGCGAAGACGTCGGCGTCGGTGCCGTCGGGCAGGACGACCGCCGACTTCTCGAGGGCCTTGGTCAGGGCCGCGACGTCGTCGCGCAGGCGGGCGGCCTGCTCGAAGTCGAGGTCCGCGGCCGCGGCCTTCATCTGCCGCTCGAGGCGGCGCACGAAGCGGGCGGTGTCACCGGCGAGGAAGTCGCACAGCTCCTGGGCCAGGGCGCGGTGCTCCTCGGCACTGACCCGGCCGACGCAGGGGGCGGAGCACTTGTCGATGTAGCCGAGCAGGCACGGCCGACCGGACTGCTCGGCACGCCTGAAGACGCCCTTGCTGCACGTGCGCACGGGGAAGACCCGCAGCAGTAGGTCGAGGGTCTCGCGGATCGCCCACGCGTGCGTGTAGGGGCCGAAGTAGCGCGTCCCCTTGCGCTTGGCACCGCGCAGGACCTGCGCGCGGGGGTAGTCCTCGCCCATCGTCACGGCGAGATAGGGGTAGGACTTGTCGTCGCGGTACTTGACGTTGAAGCGCGGGTCGAACTCCTTGATCCACGCGTACTCGAGCTGGAGGGCCTCGACCTCGGTCGACACGACGGTCCACTCGACACTCGCACCGGTCCGCACCATCCGCGAGGTGCGCGGGTGCAGCGCCGAGATGTCCTGGAAGTAGGAGGACAGCCGCGAGCGCAGCGACTTCGCCTTGCCGACGTAGATGACTCGGCCGTGCTCGTCCCGGAATCGGTAGACCCCGGGGTCGGTCGGGATCGAGCCCGGGGAGGGTCGGTAGGTCGCCGGATCTGCCACCCCCCGAGCCTAGGAGACGCTCACGACATCCCCGTCGACGGTCGCGGTCCGGGCGGTGAGCCCCTCCGTGGCCGGGCCCTGGACCACCGAGCCGTCAGCGGGGTCGAAGCGGCTGTCGTGGCAGGGGCAGATGATCGCCTCGGTCGTCACCGTGTCGACGGCGCAGCCCTGGTGCGGGCAGGTCGCGTCGAAGGCCTTGAACTCGCCCGCCGACGGCTGGGTGACGACGACGCGATCACGCACGACGCCACCCCCTTCGGGCACCTCCGCGACGGGGACGGTCACCGCCTCACCGCCGCCCGAGGCACCGCCGGCGTCACCGCCGTCCCCACCGCAGGCGGCGAGCGTGCCGGCCCCTCCGGCCGCAGCCACCAGCCCGATCGCCGTGCGTCGTGTCGTCGTCATCTCAACCTCCGGGTGCGAGTTGGTCCGTGGGGTGCCATGCTTCCACTCACCTCGCGCACAGCGCGCTCCGTCAGGACTTGGTAACGAGCCGGACACGGTCTTGCCATGTGGGACCGCACCTGCCCCGCGGAGGCCTACATTCCCTCCACAGCCTGCGACACAGAAGTTGCCGGCGGCGGCCGCACGGCCCCATTCCTAATCAGGAGGACACGTGAACAGGCGTTCCGTCATCTCAACTGGTGCGACCATCCTCGTCGCATCCATGGCCTTGTCCGCATGCGGGACCCGCGGCGGCGACAGCGGCGGGGACGGGGGCGGGGGCGATGGCGACAAGAAGGTCGTGAAGATCGGAGTCATCGCGCCGCTCTCCGGAGACCTGTCCGCTCTCGGTCTCGGGATCCAGCACTCCGTCGAGCTCGCGGCCGAGCAGGCCAACGAGTCCGGCGACCTCGGCGACTGGGAGATCGAAGTCGTCCCCCAGGACGACGAGGGCAAGCCCGAGGTCGGCAAGAACGCCGCCTCCACCCTCGCCTCCGACAAGGACGTCATCGGTGTCGTCGGCACCCTGAACTCCTCCGTCGCCGGCCCGGTCCAGCCGATCCTCGACAAGGCGAAGATCACCATGGTCTCGCCGGCCAACACCAACCCGACCCTCACCCGTGGCGCCAAGCCGGAGGACTCGCCCGAGCGCGTCTACGCGAGCTACTTCCGTGTCTGCACCACCGACACGGTCCAGGGCCCCTTCGCCGCCCGCTACCTCTACGAGAAGGCCGGCATCAAGGAGTTGGCGACGGTCCACGACAAGAAGACCTACGGCCAGGGTCTCGTCGACGCCTTCTCCGTCGAGTACAAGAAGCTCGGCGGCAAGATCGTCGCCTCCGAGACGATCAACCCCGACGAGGACAAGTACGACGCCGTCGTCTCCTCGCTCAAGGCGAAGAACCCCAAGGCCGTCTACTACGGCGGTGAGTACCCGCAGGCCGCCCCGCTGTCGCAGCAGCTCAAGGCCGGTGGCCTCGACGTCCCGCTCATGGGCGGTGACGGCATCTTCTCCCCCGAGTTCATCAAGCTCGCGGGCAAGGGCTCCGACGGTGACCTCGCGACCTCGGTCGGCGCCCCGACCAACAAGCTCGACGCCGGCAAGAAGTTCCTCGAGGACTACGAGTCCGCCGGCTACAGCGACCCGGCGGAGGCATACGGCGCCTACGCCTACGACGCCGGCCAGTCGATCATCGAGGCCATGAAGGTCTCGCTCAAGGACGCCGACACGGTCGAGGACGCCCGCCAAGCGACCATCGACGCGATGAAGGACGTCTCCTTCGACGGCGTCACCGGCAAGGTCTCCTTCGACGAGTACGGCGACAACACGACCCGCGTGCTCACGGCCTACGAGGTCAAGGGCGGCGAGTGGAAGGACGTCAGCACCGAGGAGTTCAAGTGATCGACCTGACCTGATCACCCGATCAGGTCACCCGGTGGGTGGGGACGCATGCGTCCCCACCCCACCGGCGAGCAGACACTCCTCGACGTCAGTCGACACACCACTCGACACCCCCCGACACGTGGTGGCCGCACGACCTGCGGTCACGTCCCAGGAGGACACGTGGAACAAGTCGCCCAGCAGATCGTCAACGGTCTGACCATCGGGTCCCTGTACGCACTCATCGCCGTCGGCTACACCGTCGTCTACGGCATCATCCAGCTCATCAACTTCGCCCACGGCGAGATCTTCATGATCGGCGCCTTCGGTGCGCTCTCCACCTCGCTCATCCTCTTCCCCGGGCAGACCGCCCTGTGGACCCTGCCGCTCATCCTCCTCGGCGCCATCGCCGCATCGGTGACCGTGGCGGTCGTCATGGAACGCGTGGCCTACCGGCCCCTGCGCAATGCACCTCGACTGGCCCCCCTCATCACGGCCATCGGCATCTCGGTCTTCCTGCAGGAGCTCGTCCGCGTCGGCTACAACGACCCGACGCTCTTCATCTCCGACGCCAACCCCTTCGACTTCCCCTCTGCCAAGCAGAAGGTCGTCTTCCCGCAGGTCGAGGGCATCTCCGGCGAGGCCTTCACCTTCGGTGACGTCACCCTGCAGCGCCCGGCGCTCTTCACCATCGCCTGCCTGGCGATCTGCGCCGTCGGCCTCTGGTACTACATCAACCGCACCCGCACCGGGCGCGCGATGCAGGCCGTCTCGCAGGACCCCGACACCGCGCGCCTCATGGGCATCAACGTCGACCGCATGATCGTCACCGCCTTCGCGGTCGGTGCCGCGCTGGCCGCCATCGCCGGCGTCGCCTACGGCCTGCAGACGACGAACATCAACTTCAAGATGGGCTTCATCTACGGCCTCAAGGCCTTCACCGCCGCCGTCCTCGGCGGCATCGGCAACATCCAGGGCGCCGTCGTCGGCGGGCTCGTCCTCGGTGTGCTCGAGGCCATCGCCATCCAGTACCTGCCCGGCGGCTCGCCGTGGAAGGACATCTGGGCCTTCTCGATCCTCATCCTCGTCCTCGTCTTCCGACCGCAGGGCATCATGGGCGCAAAGGTGGTGGACCGCGCATGAAGACGCTGTCCCGCAATCCCCGACTCGGCGGCCTCCTCGCCCTCGTCGGATCCGTCCTCCTCGTCGTCTCCGGGCTGCTCTCGTGGAGCTACGAGCCCATCCTCGGTGACATCTCGGTCCGCTTCTGGCCGGTCACCCTGCAGGTCTACGCCATGGTCATCGGCGTCGTCGCGCTCGTGCTCGCACTCGTCGCGTCCGGCCCCCTTCGTCGCTGGCAGGAGTACGTCGACCCGGCACGCGGTCTGCGGACCATCGGTGCCACGGCGCTGATCTTCACGATCGCCTCGCTCGTGGCGATCACCACGGAGACCGGCGGCCTCATCAATGCCAACGAAGGCGTGTGGATCGCGCTCGTCGGCGCGATCCTCGTCACGGCGGGCGGCTACCTCCTCGCCGAGATCAAGGTGCTCGACCCGACGTCGGTCGTCCTGCCCGCCTGGGTCGAGATCATCGTCATCGCCCTCCTGCTGGGTGCGGCGCTCTACACCGCGCAGTACGCCCTCAAGCAGAGCGAGCCATGGGTCCTCGTGCTCCTCGTCGCGATGCTCATCGGCGTGACGCTGACGCTCACGCGGTCCAACCTGGCCGCGTGGCTCGGCGGTGTGACGATGCGTCACCGGCGGGTCTTCACGCTCGCGACCTTCGTCGTGGCGCTGGCCTTCCCCTTCACCCAGGGCGGGTCCGAGGCCAACCTGACGATCGCCGGCAACGTGCTGATCTTCGCGGCCACGGCTCTGGGGCTCAACATCGTCGTGGGCCTCGCCGGACTGCTCGACCTCGGGTACATCGCCTTCCTCGGCGCCGGGGCGTACGTCGGCGCCTCGATGTCGATGTCCGCCTTCGCGACGATCGGGTGGAAGCCGCCCTTCCTCGTCGTCATGGTCATCGGCGCGATCGTCTCGAGCATCCTCGGCCTGATCATCGGTTCGCCGACGCTGCGGGTCTCGGGTGACTACCTCGCCATCGTGACCCTCGCCTTCGGCGAGATCTTCCGCCTGGCGATGTTCAACCTCGACGGCACGTCGGGCCCGATGATCACCCGGGGCTCCAACGGCATCAACGCCATCCCGGACCTGAACTTCTTCGGGTTCAACTTCGGGGAGACGCACAACATCCTCGGCATCGACATCCCGAGGGCGGGCAACTACTACTTCGTGCTCATTGCCCTCATCGTCTTCGTCATCGTCGTCTTCTCCCATCTCAACAACTCCCGCATCGGGCGTGGCTGGGTGGCGATCCGTGAGGACGAGCGCGCTGCCGAGGCCATGGGCGTCAACGTCTTCGGTCTCAAGCTGCTCGCCTTCGCCGGTGGCGCCTCGCTCGCCGGCATGGCGGGCACGGTCAAGGCACACATGGACCAGGCGGTCTCCCCCGACAGCTACATCTTCCTCGAGTCGGCCTTCCTGCTGGCTGCGGTCGTCCTCGGCGGCATGGGCACGGTCGGTGGCGTCCTCATCGGTGCCGCGCTGCTGAAGTTCCTCCCGGAAAAGCTGCGCTTCCTCGACGACTACCGACTGCTGATGTTCGGGCTCGTGCTCGTCGTCATGATGCGCGTGCGTCCCGAAGGCCTCGTGGCGAGCAAGCGTCGTCAGCTGGAGTTCCACGACGACGACGAGGACCTGGCCGAGACAGTGGTCATCGACGAGCTGGAGGCAGCCAAGTGAGCACCGCAACCGTCACCCCGCCCGAGCACGGGACGAAGGGGGGGCGCCGGGGTCATCCTCGACGCCCGCAACGTCACGATGCGTTTCGGCGGCCTCGTCGCCGTCAACGACGTGTCGATGGAGGTGCGCGAAGGAGAGATCGTCGGCCTCATCGGCCCCAACGGCGCCGGCAAGACGACCTTCTTCAACTGCCTCACCGGGATGTACAAGCCGACCGAGGGGCAGGTCTCCCTCTTCGGCACGCAGATCCCCCCGAAGCCGCGCGCCGTCGTCCGGGCCGGCATGGCCCGCACCTTCCAGAACATCCGTCTCTTCGGCAACATGACGGCTCTGGAAAACGTCATGGTCGGTCGCTTCTGCCGCACCTCCTCCGGCGCCTTCACCTCGATCATCCGGGGCCCGAAGTTTCGTCGGGAGGAGCGGGAGACGACCGACAAGGCGCACGAGCTGCTCAAGTACGTCGGCCTCGGCTCGAGCGCGCACCTGCTCGCCCGCAACATGCCCTACGGCGACCAGCGACGTCTCGAGATCGCCCGAGCGCTCGCGACCGACCCCAAGGTGCTGCTGCTCGACGAGCCGACTGCCGGGATGAACCCTCGGGAGACCGAGCAGGCCATGGAGCTGATCTTCAAGATCCGCGACTCCGGCCTGGCCGTCGTCGTCATCGAGCACGACATGCGCTTCATCTTCAACCTCTGCGACCGCGTGCTGTGTCTCGTCCGGGGTGAGGTGCTCGTCCAGGGCACCCCGGGAGAAGTGCAGTCCGATCCTCGGGTCATCGAGGCGTACATCGGAGGCGCCGACGACGAGGACGAAGAGGTCGCCCCGCTCGAGGTCTCCACGACCTTCAGCGCGGTCGAGGACGAGGAGGACGACCGATGAGCGCCATGCTCGAGGTCAAGGACCTGGAGGTCTCCTACGGCAAGATCATCGCCGTCAAGGGCATCTCCTTCACCGTCGACGAAGGTGAGGTGGTCACCCTCATCGGCACCAACGGCGCCGGCAAGACGACGACGCTGCGCACCATCTCGGGCCTGCTGCGCCCGAGTGGTGGCGAGATCCTCTTTCGCGGGGAGCGGATCGACGCCACGCCGGCGCACCAGATCGTCAGCCTCGGTCTGGCCCACTCCCCCGAGGGGCGGCGGATCTTCCCGCGGATGACCGTGGAGGAAAACCTCCTCCTCGGCGCCTTCGGGCGCAGGGACAAGGAGATCACCAAGGACCTGCACGCGGCGTACGAGCTCTTCCCGATCCTCGGGGAGCGCTCCACGCAGCCGGCCGGCACCTTCTCGGGAGGTGAGCAGCAGATGCTCGCCATGGGACGGGCCATGCTCTCGCGGCCCAAGCTGCTCATGCTCGACGAGCCCTCCATGGGCCTGTCGCCGATCATGATGAAGCGGATCATGGCCACGGTGAAGACCCTGCAGGAGCAGGGCACCACGATCCTGCTCGTCGAGCAAAATGCCCGGGCTGCGCTCAAGCTCGCCACGAAGGGCTACGTGCTCGAGGTCGGCAAGATCGTCACCCAGGGCACGGGTCAGGAGCTCCTCCACTCCGACGAGGTCCGCAAGGCGTATCTCGGCGAGGACTGATCTCGTCCTCCTCGTCGCTCGGGTCACTCACGGCGGGAGCGGCGAGGAGGGGGTCGGGCGCCCGCCGAAGTCCCCTCTTTCTCCCGCAGGCGCGGGGTGACGTGTCGGACTTCGGCTTGATGTGCGCCGAACCCCTCCTCACCTTCCTGCTCCGTCAGCCGGCCTTCTTCGCGCGGCGGGCCGCAGCGGCCGCCTTGCTGGAGACCGTCGCCTTCTTCTTCGGGGCGGCGGTCTTCCTCGTCGCTGACGTCTTCGCCGCCGTCTTCTTCGTCGCAGCGGTCTTCTTGGTGGTGCTCTTCTCCTTGGGGGTGGCCTTCTTCGCCGCGGGGGCGGGCTCGTCCTCGCGGACCAGCTCACCGATGACCGGCGGAGCGCTCTTGGCGAGGATCGGACCGAGGAACTGGCCGGTGAAGGAGCGCGGCACCGCCGCGACCTGCTCGGGGGTCCCGCTGGCGACGACCTGACCGCCGCCGGACCCCCCTTCGGGCCCCATGTCGATGAGGTAGTCCGCGCACTTGATGACGTCGAGGTTGTGCTCGATGACGAGCACCGAGTTGCCCTTGTCGACGAGGCCCTGCAGGACGAGGAGGAGCTTGCGGATGTCCTCGAAGTGCAGACCGGTCGTCGGCTCGTCGAGCACGTAGACCGTGCGGCCGTTGGAGCGCTTCTGCAGCTCCGCGGCGAGCTTGACACGCTGCGCCTCACCACCGGAGAGCGTGGTCGCGGGCTGTCCCAGCCGGACGTAGCCCAGGCCAACCGCATTGAGGGTCTTCATGTGGCGCGCGATGGCCGGCACCGCGGCGAAGAAGTCCTCGGCCTCCTCGATCGGCATGTCGAGGACCTCGGCGATGTTCTTGCCCTTGAAGTGCACCTCCAACGTCTCGCGGTTGTACCGCGCCCCGTGGCACACCTCACAGGGGACGTAGACGTCGGGCAGGAAGTTCATCTCGATCTTCAGCGTGCCGTCACCGGAGCAGGCATCGCACCGTCCCCCCTTGACGTTGAAGGAGAACCGACCGGGCTGGTAGCCACGGACCTTGGCCTCGCTCGTCTGCGCGAAGAGCTTGCGCACGTGGTCGAAGACCCCGGTGTACGTCGCCGGGTTGGACCGCGGGGTACGACCGATCGGGCTCTGGTCGACGTGGACAACCTTGTCGAGGTGCTCGAGACCGGTCACCGTCTTGTGCCGGCCGGGGACGCGGCGCGCGCCGTTGAGCTTGTTGGCCAGGACGTTGTAGAGGATGTCGTTGACCAGCGTGGACTTGCCCGACCCGGAGACCCCGGTCACGGCGACGAAGTTGCCGAGGGGGAAGGTGACGTCCACCCCGGTGAGGTTGTGCTCGCGCGCACCCCGGACGACGAGCTCACGGCCCGGCTCCTGCGGTCGCCGCACCTGCGGGACCGGGATCTCCAGGTCCCCCGACAGGTACCGGCCGGTGACCGATCGCTCGCTCGTCAGCAGGTCGGCCAGCGGGCCCGAGTGCACGACGTGACCACCATGCTCGCCCGCACCCGGACCGATGTCGACGACCCAGTCGGACGCGGCGATGGTGTCCTCGTCGTGCTCGACGACGATGAGCGTGTTGCCCAGGTCGCGCAGCCGGGTCAGGGTCTCGATGAGTCGGCGGTTGTCGCGCTGGTGCAGACCGATGCTCGGCTCGTCGAGCACGTACAGGACACCGACCAGCCCCGACCCGATCTGGGTCGCCAGACGGATGCGCTGGGCCTCGCCACCGGAGAGCGTGCCGGCGGCACGGGAGAGCGAGAGGTACTCCAGACCCACGTCGAGCAGGAAGCCGAGTCGAGCGTTGATCTCCTTGATCACCTGCTCGGCGATCTGCACCTCGCGCTCGCTGAAGTCGACGGTCTCGAGGAAGCCCGCGGCCTCACGGATCGACAGGGCTGAGACATCGGCGATGCTGCGGCCTCCGACGAGCACGGCGAGGGACTCGGGCTTCAGCCGCGTCCCGGAGCACGCGGGACACGGGATCTCCCGCATGTAGCCCTCGTACTTCTCCCGGCTCCAGTCCGACTCGGTCTCCGCGTGGCGCCGCTTGATGAAGGGGATGACCCCTTCGAAGCCCGTGCTGTAGGAGCGCTCGCGCCCGAAGCGGTTGCGGTACTTGACGTGCACCTTGTGGTTGCGGCCCTCGAGCAGAGCCTCACGGGCCCGGCTCGGCAGGGCCCGCCACGGGGTGTCCATGTCGAAGCCGAGGTCGTCGCCGAGCGCCGCCATCGTCCGCTGGAAGTACTGGGCCGACTGGGTCCCCTGCGCCCACGGGGCGATGGCCCCCTCCGCGAGGGTCAGGTCGTCGTCCGGCACGACGAGCTCGGCATCGACCTCGAGCTCGGTGCCCAGGCCAGTGCAGGTGGGGCAGGCGCCGAAGGGAGAGTTGAAGGAAAAGGAACGCGGCTCGATCTCGTCGATGCCCAGCGGGTGGTCGTTGGGGCAGGCCATCGTCTCGGAGTACCGGCGCTGCCGCTGCGGGTCGTCCTCGTCGAGGTCGACGAAGTCGACGACGAGCACGCCCCCGGCCAGCCCGAGGGCGGTCTCGACGGAGTCGGTGACCCGCTGCTTCGCCGCGCGGTCCTCCGGCCCCTTGGACACGAGGCGGTCGACGACCACGTCGATCGTGTGCTTGACCTGCTTTTCGAGAGTCGGCGGCTGCGCGAGCGAGACGACCTCGCCGTCGACCATGGCGCGGCTGTACCCCTTCGCCCGCAGCTCGGCGAAGAGGTCGACGAACTCGCCCTTACGGGCCCGCACCACCGGCGCGAGGACCTGGAAGCGTGTCCGGTCGGGCAGCTCGAGGAGCCGGTCGACGATCTGCTGCGGACTTTGCCGGGTGATCGGCTCGCCGCACACGGGGCAGTGCGGCCGCCCCACCCGGGCGTAGAGGAGGCGCAGGTAGTCGTGGACCTCGGTGATCGTGCCGACCGTCGAGCGCGGGTTGCGGTTCGTCGACTTCTGGTCGATGGAGACCGCCGGCGACAGACCCTCGATGAAGTCGACGTCGGGCTTGTCCATCTGACCGAGGAACTGCCGGGCGTAGGCGGACAAGGACTCCACGTAGCGCCGCTGGCCCTCGGCGAAGATCGTGTCGAAGGCGAGCGAGGACTTGCCCGATCCCGAGAGGCCGGTGAAGACCACGAGCGAGTCCCGGGGGATGTCGACATGGATGTTCTTGAGGTTGTGCTCGCGGGCTCCCTGGACGACGATCCGGTCGTGCATGCGGGAGCCGGCAGCCTTGGCAACAGTCACGCCCACCACCTTAGGCGGCGCCACCGACAACCCTCCCCCTTCCTGCTGCGGAGGACCCCAGGGCCTAACCTGTCGGGGTGAGCACCCCGATCGACGACTACGCCGCCATCGGCGACACCGAGACCGCCGCGCTGGTGTCCAGGGACGGGTCCGTCGACTGGCTGTGCCTGCCCCGCTTCGACTCGTCGTCGTGCTTCACCGCCCTGCTCGGCACCCCCGAGCACGGTCGGTGGCTCATCGGACCCGTTGGCGAGGCGACGACGACCCGCGCCTACCGCGGCGACTCATTCGTCCTCGAGACGATCCACCGCACCGCCACCGGCGCCGTCAAGGTCATCGACCTCATGCCGCTCGGCGACGGCCGCGCCGATCTCGTGCGGGTCGTCGAGGGCATCGAGGGCGAGGTGGAGATGCAGCACGAGTGGATCGTCCGCTTCGGGTACGGCCGCATTCGCCCGTGGGTCGCCCACTCCCCCGGCCACGAGCAGGACCACGAGGTCATCACCGCCATCGCCGGCAACGACATGCTCGTCCTGCGGGGCTCCCGCCTGCCCGTGTCCGACGGCGACCACCACCGTGACCGGTGGACCGTCCGGGCCGGCGAGCACTACAACTTCTCGACGACCTGGTTCGCCTCGTACAAGCCCATCCCGCCGCCACTCGACATCAGCTCCCGCATCGAGGCGACCTACCAGCGTTCGTCCGAGTGGGCCTCACGCTGCACCTACGAGGGGCCCTACCGCGCCGAGGTCGTGCGCTCGCTGCTCACCCTCCGCCTGCTCACCGACACGCGGCGCGGCGGCATCGTCGCGGCCGCGACGACGAGCCTGCCCGAGGACTTCGGCGGGGTGCGCAACTGGGACTACCGGTACTGCTGGCTGCGTGATGCCTCGCTCACCCTCGAGTCCCTGCTCAAGTCCGGCTACGTCGGCGCGACGAAGCTCTGGCGCGACTGGCTCGTCCGGGCCGTCGCCGGCGACCCCGAGGACATGCAGATCATGTATGCCGTCGACGGCGGCCGGGAGCTGCCCGAGCGGGAGCTCGACCACCTGCCCGGCTACGCCGACAGCCGGCCCGTCCGCATCGGCAACGGAGCGGTCGACCAGAAGCAGACCGACGTCCTCGGCGAGGTGATGATCGCCCTCGAGGACGCCCGCGCCCAGGGGCTGCGGGAGTCGCCGCAGTCGTGGGCCGTACAGCGCGCGCTCGTCAACAACCTCGCCGAGCACTGGGACCAGGCCGACAACGGTCTGTGGGAGATCCGCGGCCCGCTGCGGCACTTCACCCACTCGCGCGTCATGGTGTGGGCGGCCTTCGACCGCGCCGTCCGAGCCGTCGAGGTGCACGGCTACGAAGGTGAGGTCGAGCTGTGGCGTGACCTGCGCGAGCGGGTCCGTGCCGACGTGCTCGAGCGCGGGTGGAACGAGGCGAAGCAGACCTTCACCCAGCACTACGACACCGACGAGGTCGACGCCTCGCTGCTGCTCATCCCCATGGTCGGCTTCCTGCCGCCGGACGACCCCCGGGTGCACGGCACCGTGGCCGCCGTCGAGCGCGACCTCATGCGTGACGGCTTCCTCCTGCGCTATCGCACCGAGTCGGGCGTCGACGGGCTCGCCGGTGACGAGCACCCCTTCCTCGCCTGCTCGTGGTGGCTCGTCAGCGCGTACGCCCTGACCGGCCAGCTCGACGAGGGCCACGAGCTGATGCAGCGGCTGTGCGGTCTGCTCAACGACGTCGGCCTCGTCGCCGAGGAGTACGACGTCGAGGGTGACCGGCAGGCCGGCAACTTCCCGCAGGCCTTCAGCCACCTGGCGCTCATCGGTGCCGCCTACGCCCTGCGCGACGCCGAAGCCCGGACCACCACCACTGGAGGAGTGACCGCATGACCACCCCGACCGACGCCTACGACCCCGAGGTCGCCCCCGGCGGCCCGTGGGCCACCCGCGAGCTGACGCACCTGACGATCCGCAAGATGGCGGTGTCGGAGATGCACAACAACGTCTACCTGCTCACGTCTCGAGCCAGCGGCGCCCAGCTGCTCATCGACGCCGCCGACGAAGGTGACCGCATCCGTGACCTCGTCGCCGCCGGCGGGTCCGGGCTCGCCCAGATCGTCACCACGCACCAGCACTGGGACCACGTGCGGGCGCTCGAGGAGACGGCCGCGGCCTTCTCCTCGACGACCCAGGCGGGCGAGGACGACGCCGACGCGTTGCCCCTGGCACCCGACGTGCGGCTCCAGCACGGCGACACCGTGACCTTCGGCGAGATCACGCTCGACGTCATCCACCTGCGGGGCCACACCCCGGGCTCGGTGGCCCTGGCCTACGACGACCCGGAGGGTCACGTCCACCTCTTCACCGGCGACAGCCTCTTCCCGGGGGGCGTGGGCAACACCAAGAACCCCGGGCAGAGCTTCGAGTCGCTGTACGCGGACGTCACCGAGCGCGTCTTCGACGTCTACGACGACGCCACGTGGGTCTACCCGGGGCACGGGTCCGACACCACCCTCGGCGCCGAGCGCCCCCCACCTCGCGGAGTGGCGCGAGCGGGGCTGGTGACGCACTGACCCCTGCCGAATTTCCCTAGGCAAATACGGCAGGGGGTGCGCATTTCCCTAGGGAAATGCGCCAGGGGGTGCGCATTTCCCTAGGGAAATGCGCACGGTCCCGCGGGTCAGTGGGTGGTCGCGACCTTCGCGCTGAAGCCGATCATCGCCGCGCCCATGCCCCCTTCGATCCCGCGACGGACCCGCGGCGCGGAGAGCACCGCCCGAGCGCGGTCGGCAAGGACCACGAGGCCGGTGAGCCACAGGCCACCGAGGGCAACGAGGCTCAGGGCGTACAGCGCGAGCACCGGGACGCCGGCGCCGTCACCGACGAACTGGGGCAGCACGGCAAGGTTGAAGGCCAGCACCTTGGGGTTGGTGATGTTGCACAGGAACCCCTGCGCGAAGACCTTGCCGTGGCCATCGCGCCGCCCGACCGGCACGGACTCGTCGGCATCGGGCGCGAAGTCGCCGCGCCACGCGGTCCACAGCGCGTGGGCCCCCAGCCACAGCAGGTAGGCGGCGCCCACCCACTTGACCGTGAGGAAGAGTGGCTCGCTCGCGACGATGATCGCGCCCAGGCCACCGGCCGCGAGCAGGCCCTGCACGGCCCCGGCGGCGCTCACCCCGGCCATCGTCACGAGCCCGGCTCCACGGCCGCGCACGAGAGCCGCCCGCAGGGTCAGTGCGGAGTCCGGTCCGGGCGCGATGGTGATCACGAGGACCAGCGCGAGGAAGGAGAGGTAGGTCGCCACGGAGCAAGGCTAGATTGCCCCCGTGAGTCGTGTCGATGCCGTCCCAGCGCCGGTCCTCGTGCTGGCCGGGGTCGTCTCGGTCCAGTTCGGCGGAGCGCTCGCCGCCACCCTCGTCCCCCAGATCGGTGCCGCCGGCTCCGTCGTGCTGCGCCTGGGCATCGCCACGGTCCTCCTCCTGGCCATCGCCCGGCCACGATGGCGCGGGCACAGCCGTCGGGACTGGCTCACCGTCGGCGCCTTCGGCGTCGCCCTGGGGCTGATGAACTTCGCCTTCTACGGCTCCCTCGGCCACCTGCCCATCGGGGTCGCCGTCACGATCGAGTTCGTCGGGCCGCTGACCCTGGCCGCCGTCCTCTCCCGTCGACCACGCGACCTCGCCGCCGTCGGTGCGGCCGCCGTCGGGGTGGTCCTCATCTCCCGGGCGCTGAGCATCCCGCTCGACGAGCTGCAGGGCACCGGCATCCTGCTCGCCCTCGCGGCGGGCGCCTGCTGGGCCGCCTACATCATCTTCTCCGGTCGCACCGGTGCGGCCTTCCCTGCTCTCGACGGCCTGGCCCTGGCCATGGTCGTCGCCACCGTCGTCGTCCTCCCCTTCGGCCTGCTCGACGTGGCGCGGCACGGCACCACCGGCTGGGACGGGGAGGTCCTGCTCAAGGGACTGGGCATCGCCGTCATGAGCTCGGTCCTGCCCTACTCGCTCGAGCTCCTCGCCCTGCGGCGGATGAGTCCCTCCGTCTTCGGGATCATGCTCAGCCTCGAGCCGGCCGTCGCCGCGCTCGCCGGTCTCGTCGTCCTCGGCCAGTGGCTCGAGCCCGTCCAGCTGCTGGGGATGGCTCTCGTGGTGCTCGCCAGCGTCCTCGTCCTGGGTGTCGGCGCCCGCCGGCCCCGCCCCGATCTGCCAGCCTGAGCCCCACCCAGCACGACGAAGGGGGTGCCCACCGCACGGTGGGCACCCCCCTGTCGAGGTGGGCTGGGCGGCTCAGTGGTCCGAGCTGATGCCCTGCTTGGCGTCCTTGTTGGACTTCCACAGGCTGGCCACGGTCGTGACACCGAGGATGACGACGATGGCACCGAGGGAAAACAGCGTCGAGATCTCCGGGACGCTCACGTGCTCGCCACCGTTGATGAAGGGCAGCGTGTTTTCGTGGAGCGCGTGGAGGATGAGCTTGACGCCGATGAAGGCGAGGAGGACCGACAGACCCAGGCTCATGTAGACGAGCTTCTTCAGCAGACCACCGATGAGGAAGTACAGCTGGCGCAGACCCATGAGGGCGAAGAGGTTGGCCGTCAGGACGATGTACGGCTCCTTGGTCAGGCCGTAGATCGCCGGGATGGAGTCGAGCGCGAAGAGCAGGTCCGTCATGCCGAGGGCGACGACGACGATGAAGATCGGCGTGGCGACGCGCTTGCCGTTCTCCTTCGTGAAGAGGCGCGAGGACCACTCCTCCGTGCTCGGCACGGTGCGCTGGAACCACTTGATGATGGCATTGGGCTCCCAGTCCTCTTCCTCGTCGTGCTTCTCGGTCGCGAGGTTGATCGCGGTGTAGATGAGGAAGGCACCGAAGATGTAGAAGACCCAGGCGAACTGGTTGATCGCGGCCGCGCCGACGAAGATGAAGATCGTCCGCAGGACGATGGCGATGATGATGCCCCACAGCAGTGCGGTCTGCTGGAAGCGCCCGGGCACGCCGAACTTCGACATGATGATGATGAAGATGAAGAGGTTGTCGATCGAGAGCGAGTACTCGGTCAGCCAGCCGGCGAAGAACTCGGTGCCACGGTCACCCCCTTCGAGGAACCACAGGACGATGCCGAAGATGACCGCGGCCGTCACGTAGATGCCGAGGATGACCGAGACCTCCTTGGTCGACGGCACGTGCGGCCTCCGGGCCACCATGACGACGTCGAAGGTCAGGACCGCTGCGGCGACCGCGAGCGTGAGCAGCCATGCCCAGGTGGGCACGTCCATCGTGCCGCCGCTCATGATCGCGGGTTGGAGGGTGGAGATCGTGGACAAGAGTTACCTTCCGGACAGGGTTGACGCGTCCGGAGGTCTCTCCCACCTATCGATGGCCGCTGCCCCGGGCCGGCAGAGCCGACCGTGTTGACGAGACAGCGCTCGGGGATACTCCCCTCCGCTGCGTCGAGTCTCTCACGTCATGCGCGCCGGCGCGTGGACCGAAGGGGGCCGGCCGGTGCCGCCCGCCCGTCACCGCGTCGCAGCGGTCATCTGTCGCAGTTCCTTCTTGAGGTCGCCGATCTCGTCGCGCAGGCGCGCCGCCAGCTCGAAGTGCAGGTCCGTCGCGGCCTGGTGCATCTGGTCGGTGAGCTCCTGGATGAGCCGGGCGAGGTCGCTCGCGGGCAGGTCGCGCCCACGCTCACTCGTCTCGGTCGCCGCCTTCGACCCGCGCCCCTTGCCCCGCGACTGGGCGCGCCCGGAGCCGAGGAGCTCGTCGGTGTCGGCGTCCTCCCGCTGGAGCATGTCGGTGATGTCGGCGATCTTCTTGCGCAGCGGCTGCGGGTCGATGCCCCGCTCGCGGTTGTAGGCGATCTGCTTCTCGCGCCGCCGCTGGGTCTCGTCGAGCGCCTCCTGCATCGACGGGGTCACCTTGTCGGCGTACATGTGCACCTGACCCGAGACATTGCGCGCGGCGCGCCCGATGGTTTGGATGAGGGAGCGGGCGCTGCGCAGGAAGCCCTCCTTGTCGGCGTCGAGGATGCTGACGAGCGAGACCTCCGGCAGGTCGAGCCCCTCACGCAGCAGGTTGATGCCGACGAGGACGTCGAACTCCCCCAGCCGCAGCTCGCGCAGCAGCTCGACGCGACGCAGGGTGTCGATGTCGGAGTGGAGGTAGCGCACCCGCACCCCCTTGTCGAGGAGGTAGTCGGTGAGGTCCTCGGCCATCTTCTTGGTCAGTGTGGTGACGAGCACCCGCTCGTCGCGGTCGGCGCGCTCGCGGATCTCGTGGAGCAGGTCGTCGATCTGGCCCTTGGTCGGCTTGAGCACGACCTCGGGGTCGACGAGCCCGGTGGGTCGGATGACCTGCTCGACGTAGCCGTCGGACTTGGCCAGCTCGTAGTCGCCGGGGGTCGCCGAGAGGTAGACGGTCTGGCCGATGCGCTCGAGGAACTCCTCCCACTTGAGCGGGCGATTGTCCATGGCGCTCGGCAGGCGGAAGCCGTGGTCGACGAGCGTGCGTTTGCGGGAGGCGTCGCCCTCGTACATCGCGCCGATCTGCGGCACGGTCTGGTGCGACTCGTCGATGACGAGCAGGAAGTCCTCGGGGAAGTAGTCGAGGAGGCAGTTGGGCGCGCTGCCGGGAAGGCGGCCGTCGATGTGCATCGAGTAGTTTTCGATCCCCGCGCAGCTGCCGACCTGGCGCATCATCTCGATGTCGTAGGTCGTGCGCATGCGCAGCCGCTGCGCCTCGAGCATCTTGCCCTGGCGCTCGAGGTCGGCGAGCTGCTCCTCGAGCTCGTGCTCGATGCCGGCGATGGCCCGCTCCATGCGCTCGGGGCCCGCGACGTAGTGGGTCGCGGGGAAGATGTGCATCTGCTGCTCCTCGCGGACGACCTCGCCGGTGAGCGGGTGCAGCGTGTGGATGCGCTCGATCTCGTCGCCGAAGAACTCAATCCGCACCGCGAGCTCCTCGTAGACCGGGATGATCTCGACGGTGTCGCCCCGGACGCGGAAGGTGCCGCGGGTGAAGGCGAGATCGTTGCGCGTGTACTGCATGGTGACGAACTGGCGGAGCAGGTCGTCACGGTCGATCTCGGCGCCGACCTCGAGGGTGACCATGCGGTCGACGTACTCCTGAGGGGTGCCGAGACCGTAGATGCACGAGACCGACGCGACGACGACGACGTCCCGACGGGTGAGCAGGCTGTTGGTCGCGCTGTGCCGCAGACGCTCGACCTCTTCGTTGATCGAGCTGTCCTTCTCGATGTAGGTGTCGGTCTGCGGGACGTAGGCCTCGGGCTGGAAGTAGTCGTAGTAGCTGACGAAGTACTCGACGGCGTTGTTGGGCAGCAGCTCCCGGAACTCGTTGGCCAGCTGGGCCGCGAGCGTCTTGTTGGGCGCCATGACGAGGGTCGGGCGCTGGACCTCTTCGATGAGCCAGGCGGTCGTCGCCGACTTGCCGGTACCCGTCGCACCGAGCAGCACGATGTCCTGCTCATCGGCTCGCACCCGTCGAGCGAGCTCGGCGATGGCGGTCGGTTGGTCACCGGCCGGCTCGTACTCCGAGATGACCTCGAAGGGAGCCACCGTGCGTTGCAGATCGGTCACCGGGCGCATGACGTCAACGGTAAGCCACGCCCCCGACAGTGGTCCCTGAGGAGGCGCGCCAGCGCCGTCTCGAAGGGTGGTCCCTGAGGAGGCGCGCCAGCGCCGTCTCGAAGGGTGGTCCCTGAGGAGGCGCGCCAGCGCCGTCTCGAAGGGTGGTCCCTGAGGAGGCGCGCCAGCGCCGTCTCGAAGGGTGGTCCTGAGGAGGCGCGCCAACGCCGTCTCGAAGGGTGGTCTGTCCGTCAGAAGTCGACGGGGCTCTGTTGCAAAGATTGGCGGCAGTCAGAGGTAGGCTGTCGCTCTGCGCCGATCAGGCGGCTGCTGCGAAATGGTGGTTGAGCATGCCCATGGCCTCCGTCAGCGCCGAGGGCCCAATGCCAAAAGCTCTCTCCACAAGGCGCACCTCGCCCCTGATGCCGGGCTGCAGGCACCAGGGGCGAGCCTGTCCTTTGCGCAGGGCTCGCATGACTTCGAATCCCTTGATCGTGGCATAGGCCGTGGGGATCGATTTGAAACCGCGCACCGGCTTGATCAGTATCTTGAGCTTTCCGTGATCGGCCTCGATCACGTTATTGAGATACTTCACCTGCCGGTGGGCCGTCTCCCGGTCCAGCTTTCCTTCGCGCTTCAATTCGGTGATCGCTGCACCATAGCTCGGCGCTTTGTCGGTATTGAGCGTGGCAGGCTTTTCCCAGTGCTTCAGGCCTC
>NZ_ALWX01000043.1 GCF_000297495.1 Janibacter hoylei PVAS-1
GCGCGGGCACGGGCGCGACGGGTGCCGCCTGCGGGGGGGCGGGGGGCTCCCCCCTTCGCTCGTGGGGACGCCACCGACGTCGAGCCGACGCTCGAGCCGGTCGAGGCGCGCGGCGTACCCAGACTCGCCGGCTGCGGCCGGCAGCAGGACGCGCGCGGCGATGATCTCCAGCTGGACCCGCGGCGAGGTCGCACCGGTCATCTCGGTGAGGCCGGCGTTGATGATGTCGGCGGCACGGGAGAGCGACGCCGGCCCGAAGGTGGCCGACTGCTGGCGCATGCGGTCGATCTGGTCGCCCGGCAGCCCGCGCAGGATCGCGGCGGCGCCGTCCGGGGCCGCCGCCACGACGATGAGGTCGCGGAACCGCTCGAGCAGGTCCTCGACGAAGCGCCGGGGGTCGAGGCCGGTCTCGATGACCGAGTCGATGACGCGGAAGACGCCGGCGGCGTCGTCGGCGCCGAAGGCCGTCACCGCTGCGTCGAGCAGCTCGCCGTCGGTGAAACCCAGGAGGGCCGCGGCCCGCTCGTAGGTCAGGCCGGACTCGTCGCTCCCTGCCATGAGCTGGTCGAGGACGGACAGCGAGTCACGCACCGACCCGCCACCGGCCCGCACGACGAAGGAGAGGACACCCGGCTCGACGCGCACTCCCTCGGCGGCGCACAGCTGCTCCATGTACTCCTGCAGCCGCGCTGGCGGGACGAGACGGAAGGGGTAGTGGTGGGTCCGGGAGCGGATCGTGCCGATGACCTTTTCGGGCTCGGTGGTCGCGAAGATGAACTTCACGTGCTCGGGCGGCTCCTCGACGATCTTGAGCAGCGCGTTGAAGCCCTGCGGCGTCACCATGTGCGCCTCGTCGATGATGTAGATCTTGTAGCGGCTCTGCGCGGGGCCGAAGGAGGCCCGCTCGCGCAGGTCACGGGCGTCGTCGACACCGCCGTGGCTCGCGGCGTCGATCTCGATGACGTCGACGGTCCCGGCCCCGCCGCGGGAGAGGGCCGTGCACGAGTCGCACTGCCCGCACGGGGTGGGCGTCGGCCCCTGCTCGCAGTTGAGGCAGCGGGCCAGGATGCGCGCACTCGTCGTCTTGCCGCACCCACGCGGCCCGGAGAAGAGGTAGGCGTGGTTGACCCGGCCCGACCGCAGTGCCTGCATGAGCGGATCGGTCACGTGCTCCTGCCCGATGACGTCGGCGAAGGTCTCGGGGCGGTAGCGGCGGTACAGCGCGGTGCTCACGGGCACGACTCTACGTGCGCACGACGACAGCGAGCTCCCCCGCGACCGCCTGTGGACGACGGCGCCCGACGGCGCGTCTACGGCGGCAGCGGGAGAGGTCGCTGCGGGACTGCGTCAGGAGCGAAGGGAGGCGGTCGCGTCCGTCAGGCGCGTCAGCTGGCGCAGGACGTTGCCCAGCTCCTTGGTGCGTCGCTCGGCCGGCGCGAAGACGTCGCCGTCCTCGCGCTGCTCGACCTCGAGCATCGTCGAGAAGGAGACCTGGCCGCGGACGACGTGCATCTGCGCGTTTGCGAGGATCGTGCGCCAGTGCTCGACCGCACGCACGCCGCCGTCGGCGCCGTAGGAGACGAGAGCGGCACCCTTGTGCACCCACTCGGGGTAGAGGACGTCGAAGGCATTCTTCAGCGCGGCCGGCACACCGTGGTTGTACTCGGGCGTGACGAAGACGTAGCCGTCGAACTCGTCGATCTTCGCGCTCCAGCGCCGGGTGTTGGGGTTGTCGTACTGCCGCTTCGCGGCGCCGGGGACCGTCGGCTCGTCGAGGAGGACGAGGCCGTAGTCGGCGAGGTCGACGAGCTCGTACTCGGCGTCGTCACGACCGGCGGCCTGGGCCATGACCCAGTCGGCGACCTGGGCGCCGAAGCGGCCGGGTCGGGTGCTGCCGAGGATGATGGCGATCTTCACGGAGGGACTCCTTGGGGCGGTGCAGTCGTGGCGCGGGCGGGCCCGCCACCGAGGAGGTGGCGGGCCCGCCGTCGTGGGGCTCAGCTGCGGGGCCGACCGTCGCCGCGCAGGTCCTCGACCTTACCGCGCACCTTGTCGAGGAGGCCGGGCTCGGCGTGGTCCCCGCCCGCCCGCTCCTCGGGGGACAGGTGGTCGGGTCGCTGGCCGCCGGCCGTGGGCTCGACCGTCGGGTCGGCCACGGGTGCTGCCGGCTCGACATCGCGCGCCGGAGCCACGCCGGGGTCGGACCAACCCGACTCACCCGTCCGCGTCGTCTCGTCGGTGAACGCGTCGTCCCGCGGGGCCTCGGTGAAGGCGTCGTCCCGCGTGGCGGCAGCCGTCGTGTCCGCCGGGACCGTGTCGCGACGGGAGGGGTCCGACGACTCCCACCCGGGCGCAGCCTCCGGTGCTGGCTCGACCGGCGGAGCGGGCTCGACGGGGTCATGCCCCGCCTCGGTCCCGTGAGCAGCGGCGCCAGCGCCGACAGCGCCCGCTCCGACAGTGCCCGCGGCAGCGGTGCCGGCACCGGACGGGCGCAGGTCGCTGCGGCGCGTCGTGGACTCGTCGACGTCATCGGCGTACGAGTCCTCGGACTCGATCATCCCGTCACGGTCACCTCGCCTATCGACCTCGGCGTCGCGGCGCACGTCCGCGTCCTCGACGCGGCGTCCTTCGCGGTCCGTCGGCACGTCCGGGTCCTTGACGTCCGCCTCGCGGAGCTTGTCCTCGTAGGAGCGACGGTCCTCGTCGGCGACGGCGCTCTTGGCCCGGGCCTCCTCCTCGAGGCGCTCGGCGTCGATGCGACGCTGCTCGGCCTCGGCCGCCTTGCGCTCGGCCTCGGCGGCCTGACGGTCCGCCTCGGCGGCTGCTGCTCGGGCGTCGGCGTCGGTTGCCGCAGCAGTGGCCTCCGACTCGCGGGTGCGGCGCTCTCGCTCGGCGGCCTCGCGCCGCAGCTGCTCGGCCTCGGCGCGGTCACGCTCGACCCGCTTGGCCTTGGCGCCCTTCGACACTGCCATGACGATGCCGATGATGATGAGCACCAGCACGACAGCGATGATGATCCAGATCCAGGTGTCCATGCTCCCCTCCTCGGGGTTGCTGCGGTCGCCGTTGCGATCGCTTGTTGCCAACCTACGAGGATCACGCCCGGATTTCGATCGGACGGGTGCATCACATCGAGCGGGCCCGTTGGCACGCCGTGAGCAAGAGGACACCCCGCGTACCTGGAAGAGCTCACCTACCCTTGCTGCATTCCTGCCCTGGGGGAGTTCGGCGAGGTACCACCACGCGGGGTGCCGATCGCAGAGTCTACGTCTCCCCCTTCGTCGGCGAAAGTCGGCCCCCGCCGCGGTCGTCCTCCGACAATGACGAAGCCCCGGTCCGCGGACCGGGGCTCATCGCTGGCGGAGGATAGGGGATTCGAACCCCTGAGAGCTTTCACTCAACGCGCTTTCCAAGCGCGCGCACTAGGCCACTATGCGAATCCTCCGCGGGAGAGATTACCTGAGCACCGCGCCACCTCGAAATCGGGCAGATTTCACTCCGCCGACACCTGTCGGCGACGATGGCGGCATGGCTCTCCCGTCCCCTCGCCGGCTCTACACGATCGTCGCCACCGCCGAGGCGGTGACGTGGACGCTGCTGCTCGTCGGCATGTTCCTCAAGTACGTCACCGAGACGACCGAGCTCGGCGTGCGGATCGGCGGCATGCTGCACGGCATCGTCTTCATCGCCTACGTGCTCGTGACGGTCATCGTGTGGATCGACGCGCGATGGAGCACCAAGCACGGCGTCGTCGCCCTGGTCTCGGCCATCCCGCCCCTCGTCACGCTGTGGACCGAGCGGTGGCTCGAGCGCGAGGGGCAGCTCGCCGACACGTGGCGGCTGCGGACGAAGGGAGCCGCTGGCACCCCGCTCGAGCGGCTCGTCTCCGGCGCGCTGCGCCGCCCGGGGCTGGCGGCGCTCGCCCTCGTCGTCGCGGTCGCGGTCCTCACCGGCGTCGCCCTGCTCGTCGGCCCGCCCGTCGGCTGAGCGAGGTCACACCAGCCCGGCGACGACCTCCTCGGCGATCGCCAGGCTGGAGGTCGCAGCCGGCGACGGAGCATTGCGCGCCGCGGTCACCGGCCCCATCCGCTCGATGACGAAGTCGTCGACAAGCGACCCGTCCCGGCCGACCGCCTGGGCCCGCACCCCCGCGCCGCCGGGCACGAGGTCCGCGTCGGCGAGGCTCGGAACGTAGCGGCGGGCCGCATCGGCGAAGCGACGCACCGACAGCGAGCCGGCCACCTCCGCAACCCCCGAGCGCCAGTGGCGCGCCGCGACCCCTGCGGAGCCCGGCCAGGTCACGGTCTCCAGGAGGTCTCGGGCGTCGACGTCCCGCCAGCGGTAGCCCTCCCGGGACGCTGCCGGCACGGCATTGGGCCCGACGTCGACGGTGCCGTCGACCCTCCGGGTCAGGTGGATGCCGAGGAAGGGCAGCCGCGGGTCCGGGACCGGGTAGACGAGTCCGCGCACGAGATCGGACCGCTCGGGCGTCAGTAGGTGGTACTCCCCGCGGAAGGGCACGATCCGCGGGTCGGCGGAGCCGCCGGCCATGCGGGCGAGCCGGTCGACGTGGAGCCCCCCGCAGAGCACCAGCCGGTCGGCGGCGAGCCGGGTCCGCTCCCCCGCGTGGTCGACGAGCACCTCCACCCCCGAGCGAAGGGGGCGCATGCCCACCACCTCGTGACCGGTGAGGACCCTCCCTCCGGCCGAGACCACGTCGACCGCAAGGGCCCGCGCGACGGCAGGGAAGTCGGTGATCGCAGTGGACGGCGAGTGCAGGGCGGCGCGTCCGCGCACGTGCGGCTCCAGGTCGCGCAGCCCGTCCGGCCCGACCATGGCGGTGCCGGGCACGCCGTTGGCGAGCGAGCGCCGGTGCACCTCGGCCAGTCGGGCCTCGTCGGCCCGGTCGACGGCGACGACCACCTTGCCCACCTCGACGAAGGGGATGCCCCGCTCGCTCGTGTAGTCGCGCAGCAGCCCGACCCCGCGCCGGCACAGGCGGGCCTTGAGCGAGCCCGGTGGGTAGTAGACGCCGGCGTGGACGACCCCCGAGTTGTGGCTGCTCTGGTGGGCGGCGACCGTCGGCTCCTTGTCGAGGACGACGACCTCGGCGTCGGGCCGGGTCCGCTGCAGCTGGCACGCGGTGGCCAGCCCGAGGAGCCCGGCGCCGACGACGAGGGTGCGCGACGAAGGGGGCAGGTCAGTCCCCTCCCGTGCCGGTGCTCGTGACGGTGCCGCGGTGACCTCGGGTCGTCCCCGTCACCGCCTGGTAGTCCTGGGCCAGCTGGGTCTGGAACTCGACGGGGCCCTTGCTCGACATCGCCCGGAGGATGTCGTCGTCGGACTGGGCGGCGAGCAGGTCGGTGGACGCCCGGTCGACACCGTCGAGACTGCGGGCCTTGTCGCCGTCACCCTCGACGTACTGGAGGACGTCGTCGGCGCTCCACTTCTGGCTCGTGTCGATGTCGCTGCCCCGGTACCACTCGGGCGACTCGTTGATCTTGGTCGCCGCCTGCTCCGCGGCCTGGTAGCGCATGGCCTGGAGATCGGTCGAGGTGAGCGACATCGCGACATTCTGCCGCTGGGTGGGCTCGGCATCGGAGCCCTGGAAGAAGTTGTACTGCCGGGCCACCTCTGGGTCGACGTCGCGCTCGCGCAGGTAGTAGCTCGAGGCGTCCTGGTCCTTCACGCCGGCGGCGTCGTAGACGGTGGTGCCGCCGATCTGGGTGCGCCCAGAGTCGCCGGACCACTCGACGGTCTGCCGGCCGTCCGCGTGGTGCTTCGTCAGGCCGCCCGCCTCCCAGCTGCTGCCGTCGCTCCCGAAGGTCTTGTCCCCGAGCGTGAGGGAGGACCCCGTGGACCGCGACCCGGAAAATGCCTCGACGTCGGCGATGTCGGTCACGCCGGCGGCGTCGGCCGACGGCACCTTGCCGAGGATGAGGAATCGGGTGTAGGCGTCCTGCCCTTCGGGGGTCGACAGGTCGAAGGTGACGTCCTTGGCCGTCCCCTCGGTGAAGGATGAGTCGGCGGACAGGCCGACATTGGCCTTGTCGACGCCGAGACCCACCGAGCTCTTGGCCTTGTCGAAGTCGGCGTCGCCGACGCGGACGGTCACCTCGTCCCCTTCGCCACGGGAGACCTCGACGTAGCGGTCGATCCCGGACTCCTTGCCCATGCTCGCCATGAGGGCGGAGTACTCGCCGCCGAGCTCGTGCCCGGTGTACCAGGTGCTGCCGAGGCGGATCGAGGACCCCTCCGGCATGCCCAGGGGGTCGAGGGGGTGGATCGACGTGGGGTCGAGGCCGTCCGGGCCGGTGACCGACCAGCTCGTCTCGGTGCCGGCGAAGAGCTTGCCGTCGACACCCACCCGACCGACCTTGGCACTCGCCTCGGCGCTGAGCTCCGCGGTCCCGGCGACGGTGTGGGTCTGCAGGCCTCGCCCCTTGGCGTCGACGCCGGCGTCCGTGGTCGACGCGGTGACGGTGCCCGAGACCTTGACGTGCTTGCCCTTGGACTCCGACTGCGACACCGAGCCGGTGCCCTCCTCGCGACCGCCGGGCCGCCCGTCGATGATGTTGCGCGGCTCGGCGTCCGGTGGCGCGTCGTGCCCGCCACGGGGCTTGTCGAGGGCGGCGAGGAGCGGGTTGTCCATGCCGGACCCGCGACCGTCCCCACTGGTGAGCTTGCTGGTGACGTCCTTGATCTTGTCGATGGCGTCCTGCCGGTCGGGTCGGGTGCTGGTCCCGCCCGACCCGCCGCGGGCGCCGCCGCCGGACCCCTGGGTCTGCTCGTCGGCCTGGTCGCGCAGCTCGTCCGCCCAGGCGATGATCGTCGACCCGATCGACGCGATCGCCGGGCGGACCTGCGCCACGTCGGCGGCGAGGCTCTCGGCGTCCGGGCCGCTCCACGAGGCCTCGAGAGCCTGCGCGGCCGGGCCGAGCCTTTCACCGATCTTTTCGATCTGGGCACCGTTGCCGCGCAAGGCTTCTGCGATCCCGCGCAGTCGCTCGGCATCCGCGCCGTGCGTCACACCGCTCATGACTCCCCTTCGTCCGTGGTGCACCCAGCCTCACCCGCTGGCGGGTCTCCGGCAATGGGGAGTGGTCCCCGCGGCGGCGCTGTCCCGTGCGGGCGCAGGTCAGGCCGAGCGGGCGCTCGTGATGTCGCCGACCGGCCGGACGTAGTTGCCCGTGGCGGTGTGGTAGTCCCCCGCGAGGTCGCGCTGCACGACCAAGGGTCCGTCGCCGAGCATCAACACCCGCAGCATCTCCTGGTCGCTCTGGGCTCCCAGGATCGTCATGGTGGTGTCGCCCGTCGCGATGTCCCGGAGGTCGGTGCCCGCAGTATCCGGATGTTCCTCGAAGTACCGCAGCACGTCCTCGCTGGTCACGTGCCCGTCCGCCGCGGCCGGGAAGTTCGGGAAGTTCTCGGGGTTGGCGTTGACGATGGATGCGTGGGTGGCGGCAGCCTGGTACCTCATGGTGGCCAGGTCGTCATGGGTGAAGTTGATGACGACATTTTGATCGTGCGTCGGGGTGACGTCCTCGCCGAGGTAGTTGCGGTTGTACTCAGCCGCTGTGGTCGGGTCCACCCCCTCCATGCGGATGTAGTAGGTGTTGTCCTCGACCACCATGTTGCCGTCGGCGTCGAAGCTCGCCGTGCCGCCGACCTGCCTGCCCTGGGCCTCGCCGGTCCAGTCGAGGGTCGTCGTCCCGTCGGCGTGCGTGCGCTGCACTCCCCCGGCGCCCCACTCCGCGAGCGTGCCGCCGGCAGAGACGTCGCCCGCCGTCATGCTGAGGTCCACCGACTTCGAGGCGTTGAAGACGGTGAGGTCGGCGACGTCGACGACTCCGGGGGCGTCGGCCGCCGGGGGCTTGCCGATCATCACGTCGTCGAAGGTCGCGCGCCCTCCCGGGGTGGACATGTCGATCGTCACCTCCCGGGCCGTACCACTCGAGGTCTCGCTGGACGCGCCGGCCTTGACGTTGGCGTCCGGTGTCCCGAGGCCCAGCTCCGACGAGGACCGCAGGAACTCCGCGTCACCGACCTGGACGACGACCTGGTCACCGTCGCCCCTGCTGATCTCGACATAGCCCTCGGTGCCGAACTCGTACCCCGCGCCGGCCATGAGGCCGCGGAAGCGGGCCTCCGCGTCGAAGGCGGCGAAGTACTCCTCGCTGAAGCGGACGCTGACGCCGGGCGGCCAGGACATCGGGTCGTTGGGGTCGATGCTCAGCGGGTCCACCCCGACCGGAGCCGTCACCTCGTAGCTGGCCTCCTTGCCTCCACTGGCGCTGAAGCCCCCACCCGTCAGGTCGCCTCCGGCCTCGCCGGCGATGCCGGCCTCGGCCCGCACGCTCACCGTCGTCGTCTGGACGCTGCGCCCCTCGGAGTCGACGAACTCCCTCGACACCGCCACGGTCTCCGTGCCGGTGACCTGGCCCTTGATGACCTTGCCGCCCTCCACGTCATCGCTGTTCGACACGTATCCGGGCTGCTCCACCTCCCCCGGGTCGGTCTGGGGTCCGTCGCCGATCGCATTGGTCATCGCACCAGCCGGCAGGTCGAAGGGGGACCGCCCCTCCCCCGAGGTCATCCCCCCGACCAGGTCGCGGAAGCCCTGCGGCACACCCGTGATGTGCCGGCCACCACGGATGCCCTCGCCGTCACGCGCGCCGGGACGACCGGCGCCGCCCCCCTTCGCCGGAGCCACGACGCTGCTCGTCCGCCTGATGACGCAGCTGGTCGGCGAAGGCCACGAGGGTCGACCCGGTGCGGGCCATCTCCGGACGCAGGTGGTCGGTCTGCGCGAGCAGGTACTCCATGTCGGGGCCGCTCCAGGACGCCCGCAGCACGGTCGAGGCGTGCCCACGCGTCTCGCTCAGCTGGCCGATCTGCTCCGCGTGCCCCCGCATGAGCTCGCTGATCTCGTCGAGCCGATCCGGGTCCGCCCCGCTCGTCACACCGGCCATGCCCCTGCCCTCTCCCTCGCGTCACGTACTCGCGGGCATCCTGTCAGGACGGACCACGGCCCGGCGATGGGGAGTGCTCCCCTCCGCCGGGCCGTCCTGTCTGCTGCGTCAGCGGCGGCGGCGCGAGGTGCCGAAGATCGAGCGGGTGATCTCGCGCCCGATGACCGTGCCGGCCGAGCGCAGCGCCGACCTGAAGGCCGAGCTGCCGACGACCTTCTCGACGACGCCCGGCTCCTCCTTCGGCGGCGTGGGAGCCGTGGGCTGCGGTGGGGCGGCGGGCTCCCCCTTCGCCTCGTCCTGCGCCGGGGCGGCCTCGAGCTTGGCCGCGAGCTTTTCGTACGCGGACTCGCGGTCGAGGGCCTCCGTGTACTTCGGGGCGAGCGCGGAGCCGGCGGCCGTCTGCTCGAGCAGCTCTGGTGCCGACGGCGACATGAGGGACTGCGGCGCGCGCATCATCGTGTGGGCGACCGGGGTCGGTGTCCCCTTCTCGGAGAGCACGGTGACGACCGCCTCGCCGGTGCCCAGCTGGGTGAGCAGCTCCTCGAGGTCGTACTCGGTGTGCGGGTAGGTCTTCACCGCCGCCTTGATCGCCTTGGCGTCCTCCGGGGTGAAGGCCCGCAGCTGGTGCTGCACCCTGTTGCCGAGCTGCGCGAGGACGTCGGCGGGGACGTCCTTGGGGCTCTGCGTCACGAAGAAGACACCGACCCCCTTGGAGCGGATGAGGCGCACCGTCTGCTCGATCGCGTCCTGGAAGGCCTTGCTCGCCTCGTCGAAGAGCAGGTGCGCCTCGTCGAAGAAGAAGACGAGCTTCGGCTTGTCGACGTCGCCGACCTCCGGCAGGTCCTGGAAGAGGTCGGCGAGCAGCCACATGAGGAAGGTCGAGAAGAGCTGAGGCCGCTGCTGCACCGCAGGCAGCTCGAGGCAGGTGACGATGCCCCGGCCGTCGTCGGCGACCCGCAGCAGGTCAGCCGTGTCGAACTCCGGCTCGCCGAAGAAGACGTCGGCGCCCTGGTCCTCGAAGGCGATGAGCTCGCGCAGGATCACCCCGGCCGTCGCGCTCGACAGACCACCCAGCGCCTTGAGCTCCGCCTTGCCCTCGTCGGAGACCAGGTGCTGGACGACCGCTCGCAGGTCCTTGAGGTCGAGCAGCGCCAGACCCTGCTTGTCGGCGAAGTGGAAGACCAGCCCCAGGCTCGACTCCTGCGTCGCGTTGAGCCCGAGGACCTTGCTCAGCAGGGTCGGGCCGAAGCTCGTGATCGTCGTGCGGATCGGGACGCCTGTGCCCTGCCCGCCGAGGGTGAGGAACTCGGTGGGGAAGGCGGTGGCCTGCCAGTCCTGCCCGATGGAGGTCGTGCGCGCGGCGAGCTTGTCGCCCCCTTCGCCGGGGGTGGCGATGCCCGAGAGGTCACCCTTGATGTCCGCGAGGAAGACGGGCACACCTGCCGCGGAGAGCTGCTCGGCCATGAGCTGCAGGCTCTTGGTCTTGCCCGTGCCGGTGGCGCCGGCCACGAGACCGTGCTTCGTCAGGCTCGCCAGCGGCACACGCACCGGCGCATCCGGCTGGGGAGCGCCGTCGAGCACCGCCGCGCCGAGGTCGACGGCGGGCGCCTCGAAGGTGTAGCCCGCGCGGATCTGGTCCAGGTGTGAAGAGTCGGTCACAAGCCCGAGACTAGTGCGGCGTGCGGTGACCGCCCCTCTTATCGTGTCTGCGTGATCTTCCAGTCCGTCGGCGACGACCGGCCCTACCCCGCGCACGGGCGCGTGACCCCCCCGCGACTGGGCCGACGTCCCACCGCGGCCCGTACGGCTCGAGCAGCTGACGACGACGAAGAGCTCGCTCAACCTCCACGACCTGCTCGCCGAGGACTCGACCTTCTACGGCGACCTCTTCCCGCACGTCGTCGTCTGGCGTGGCCGGCACTACCTCGAGGACGGTCTCCACCGCGCCCTGCGCGCCGCGCTGCAGCAGCGCTCGACCCTGCACGCCCGCGTCCTCGAGCTCGCCGACTGACACCGTCATGGCCCAGGACGAGTACGACACCCCCGGCGACGAGGGGCGCGCCCGGCGCCGACGGTCCGTCGTGACCTTCGCCGTCGTGCTGCTCCTGCTCTTCTTCGCGGTGTGGTACGCGCTGTCGTACATCCGCGCCGACCGGGCCAGCGGCAGCGCCTCGACGTCGACGAGCACACCGGCACCGACGTGCACGCGCTCTCCGTCGGACGTCGAGGTCAACGTCTACAACGCGACCAACCGCGACGGGCTGGCCGCCCAGGTCGCCCGCCAGCTCAAGGCACGTGGCTTCACCGTCAAGACCGTCGCCAACGACCCCAAGAAGGTGACCGTCGAGGGAGCGGGCCAGCTGCGCTACGGCCGGGCCGGCAAGCCCGACGCCGACTTCGTCGCCGGGCACACCGGCCCCCTGCGCAAGCTGCAGGACTCCCGCACGCGCACCACGGTCGACATCGTCCTCGGCCCGGACTTCGAGCGGCTCGTCCGCTCCAGCGACGTCACTGCCTGCTGACCCGCACCCCCGGCACGGGGCGCTCCTTTCGGTCAGGGGCGGGTCGTCGTCAGCTCGACCTTGTCGTCGCCGACGACGTCGCAGGTGATCGTCGTGTCGACGATCTGGAAGCTGCTGCCCTGGGTGCACGTGCTCTCCACGCCGCCGGCCTGGATGAGCGCCTCGCCACCCTGCTTCGCCGACACCAGCCGGATCCGGTCAGCCGACTTCAGCCCGTGGTCCTTGTCGTACGGCCGCGGGAAGTCGTGGAACTGGTCGCCCTGGATCTTGATCTTGCAGGTGTTGTCGGTGTCGCACTTCGAGCTCCACGTGTCGCAGGCGGCCAGTGGCAGGACCGCCACGACCACGGCGGCGGGGACGAGGGCTCGCATGATCTGACGCATGCCCCCAGACAACCAGACGCGGCGCGGTCCGTCCCGTCACGACCGTGTGACACGACGAAGGTCCCACCCGGCGAGCCGGGTGGGACCTTCGGTCAGCTGGCGGTGGCGGTGGGATTTGAACCCACGGTCGGCGTCAACCGACAAACGCTTTCGAGGCGTTCTCCTTAGGCCGCTCGGACACGCCACCGCGGAGCACAATACAAGGTCGAGGCGGTCTGCCCCCAATCGGGCGAAGGGAGCACCCCCTCCCCTCATCGCTGCGCGGCCCCGCGGTGCTCGGCGAAGAAGTCCAGGAGGAGGCGGGCGCACTCCCCTTCGCGCACCCCGCCGACGACCTCGGCGCGGTGGATAGATCGGCGGTCGCGCACGACGTCCCACACCGACCCGCAGGCGCCGGCCTTGGCGTCCCACGCGCCGAGGACCACCCTCGGGACGCGGGCCGCGACCACCGCACCGGCGCACATGGCGCAGGGCTCGAGGGTGACGACGAGGGTGCACCCCTCGAGGCGCCACTCCCCCTTCGCCTCGGCCGCGGCACGCAGGGCGACGACCTCGGCGTGACCGGTCGGGTCACCGTCCCGCTCACGGGTGTTGCGCCCTTCGCCGATGATCTCGCCGGCCGCGTCGACGACGACGGCACCGACGGGGATGTCGCCGTCGGCGACCGCCGCTGCCGCCAGCTCGAGGGCACGACCCATCCACGTCTCCTCCGCGGGGCGGGACGGGCGGGTGCGGTCGCAACTCACGGGACCAGTGTCGCGCACGGTAGTTTGCGAGGCATGCGCGTCATCGTCGCGGACCACCCGCTCATCGCCCACAAGCTGACCTACCTGCGGCACAAGGGCACCGACAGCCCGACCTTTCGCCGGCTCGCGGACGAGCTCGTCACCCTGCTCGCCTACGAGGCGACCCGTGAGGTCCGCACCGAGCCCTTCGACATCGAGACGCCCGTCGGCCCGACGACCGGGATGCGGCTGTCGACGCCCAAGCCGCTCGTCGTGCCGATCCTGCGTGCCGGCCTCGGCATGCTCGAGGGCATGGTGCGGCTGCTGCCGACCGCTGAGGTCGGCTTCCTCGGCATGCTGCGCAACGAGGAGACGCTCGAGGCGGTGACCTACGCCAACCGGCTGCCCGACGACCTCTCGGGCCGTCAGTGCTATGTCATCGACCCCATGCTGGCGACCGGCGGCACGCTCGCCATGTCGATCCGCTACCTCGTCGAGCGGGGCGCCGACGACATCACCGCCGTCACCCTGCTCGCGGCGCCCGAGGGCATCGAGGCGCTCGAGCGCGAGCTCGCCGACCTCCACGTGCCGATCACCCTCGTGACGGCGGCCGTCGACGAGCGGCTCGACGAGCAGGGCTACATCGTGCCCGGCCTCGGCGACGCCGGTGACCGGCTCTACGGCGTGGTCTGACCGTCACACCTGTCACATCTGCAACACTGGGGCGGATCCACGCCCCCGTGGACCCGCGCAGCGACCGCAGACGACGGAGAAGAACGAGCCCATGAACGCGCCGCCGATCAAGAAGATCGTCCTCTGGCTGCTCACGATCTTCCTCCTCTACGCCATCCTCACCTCGCCGACCGAGGCCGCCAACATCGTCGGCTCCGCCTGGGACGTCGTCGCCAACGGCGTGACCAACATCGGCAGGTTCTTCGACTCGCTCATCGCGAGGTAGCCGTGGCGGCGGAGGTCGGGCACCGGGGCCTGCGCAAGTACCTGCTGCCCGGCGAGACCCCCGTGGCCGAGATCCGCCACCACCGGATCGTCCTGCTCAAGCCCTTCGCGATCACCGTCGCGGCGCTCGCGCTCGTCGTCTGGCTCGACATCTCGGTCAGCGATGCGGGCAGCGCGATCCTCCCCTACCTGTGGTGGGCCTGGCTGGCCGTCGTCGGCTGGGCCGCCTGGCAGTGGATCGAGTGGCGGCACACCCGCGTCGTCGCCACCGACAAGCGGATCGTCCTCTTCGAGGGGTGGATCAACCACAAGGTCTCGATGATGCCACTCAAGAAGGTCACCGACATGGGCTACGAGCGCTCCTTGCTCGGCCGCATCCTCGGCTACGGGACCTTCGTCCTCGAGAGCGCCGGCCAGGACCAGGCGCTCTCGAGCATCGAGTTCGTGCCCGACCCCGACGACAACTACCGGGCCATCTGCTCGGTCGTCTTCGGCATGGGTGTCGTGGACGACGAGGACGAAGGGGGCCCCGCGGACGAGGAGCCTGCGTGGGAGACCTCGGCCGACTTCACCACCCGCCTCGGCGTCGTCGACGGCGTCTACGTCGGCGGGCCGCCGCCGGCGGCCGACGGGTCCGCAGTCGGGCACGGCGCCTCCATCTACCGCAGCCGCGACCTCGTGCGCGAGGACCGCGACGCCGACACCGGCGAGCTGCCGCCCTACGACCCCGACGCCTACTGACGCCCCTCCCCCCTTCGTATTTCCCTACGGAAATCGCACCCCCCGGGCCGCATCTCCCTAGGGAGATGCGGCCCGGGGGGTGCGATTTCCGTAGGGAAACGTGCAGGGAGGGTAAGCGGGGTCGGGCGGGTCAGGCGGGGTCGGAGTCGCGCATGCGGCGCAGCGCCGTAACCGCCTCCCAGCCGCAGATGACGACGATGCCGACGGCCACGGCCGGCAGCAAGACGCTCCAGTCCTCGCTCCACCCGAAGGTCTCGTGGAACTGCGCCGGCAGGTCGGTCAGCAGCCGGTCGGTGAGCAGCAGCCAGACGAGCGCCACACCCGAGACGACGGCGCTCACCAGGCTCACGGCCGCGAGCGGGGCGGACCAGCCGCCGCGCGCCCACGCCGCCACGGTGACGAGGACGTCGACGGCGAGGAAGCCGATGATCAGCCCCTGCCAGCCCATACCCAGCGCCGGGTCGAGCACCTGGACGGCGTGCTCGCCGACTCCTCCCCACTGCCACACGCACAGGCCGATGACGACGAGGGTCGAGACGACCTCGAGGAGCATCTCCGCCATCCCGGCACGACGCGCGCGGTCGGCTGGGTCCGCGAGCTCGTCCGGGTCCCACGTGCCGACGAGGCCCTGCTGCTCGCCGGGGCTGCCGTAGCGCTCGGCGACCGCGAAGACGAGCGTGGTCCAGAAGACGACGTGCACCGCCACGTGGAAGGCGAGCGCAGCACCCTCACCGACGATCTCGCCGAAGCCCGCGTCGCTGCCGAAGGCGTGCGCGACGACGGTGCCGAGCACCGCGAGCGGGACGAGGATGACGAGCAGCAGCCGGACCAGCCGCACCCACGAGGGGAAGTACACCGGCCCGACGAGGTGGTTGGGCCGACCTCCGTACTCACGGGCCAGGACGTCGGGGTCGCCGAGACCCACGATCGTCTCGCGTTCGGCCGCAGCCGGCGCCTCACCGGCAGCGACCTTCCCTTCGACCGTCTCCTCGATCGTGCCGCGCAGCTCGCGGGCGACGTCCGGCCCGGTCTCCGGCGGGAGCTGTCGGGTCACGGTCCACACATATCGGTCGGTCAGGCTCGTGCCACTCATGACTGGTCTCCGTCCAGTGCCGCGACCGCCGCATCGAGCGATCGCCATTCGGTCATCAGGTGGGCGCGCAGGTCGGCGCCAGCCGGGCTCGTGCGGTAGAACTTCCGCGGCCTGGCCTCGTCGGTGTTCCACTCGCTCGTCAGCAGGCCCTGCTTCTCCAGGCGCCGCAGGAGCGGGTAGAGCGTGTTGCCGTCCACCGCGAAGCCCGCGGTGTCGAGCGTCTCGAGCAGCGCGTAGCCGTAGCGCGGCTCGTCGAGGATCGCCAGGGCGGCGAGCACGACGGTCCCCCGCCTCAGCTCCTGCAGGTGCCCTGCGAGCAGTTCATCGTCCATGCGTCACACTCTAGTGTGTGACGCACAGTATTGTCCATGGCACTTCGTGGAGATGCCGAAGGGCGGCGCCCACCCGACCGGGTGAGCGCCGCCCTTCGCTGCGGTCGGCCTGCCTCAGAGGGCCTTGAGGATCTCGCCCACCTTGTCCTTGGCGTCGCCGAAGAGCATCTGCGTGTTGTCCCGGAAGAAGAGTGGGTTCTGCACGCCGGCGTAGCCGGTGGCCATGGAGCGCTTGAAGACGACGACGTCCTTGGCGTTCCACACCTCGAGCACGGGCATGCCGGCAATCGGGCTGCTCGGGTCCTCCGCCGCGGCCGGGTTGACCGTGTCGTTGGCACCGATGACGAGGACGACGTCGGTCTCGGGGAAGTCGTCGTTGATCTCGTCCATCTCGAGCACGACGTCGTAGGGGACCTTCGCCTCGGCGAGCAGCACGTTCATGTGCCCGGGCAGACGGCCGGCCACCGGGTGGATGCCGAAGCGGACGTCCACCCCCTTCGCCCGCAGCTTGGCGGTGAGGTCGGCGACGGGGTACTGCGCCTGCGCCACGGCCATGCCGTAGCCCGGGGCGATGACGACGGACGAGGCGTCGGAGAGCAGCTCGGCGACCTGCTCGGCCTGGATCTCGCGGTGCTCGCCGTAGTCCTTGTCCTCACCCGTCACCTGACCGTCGGAGCCGAAGCCACCGGCGATGACGGAGACGAAGGAGCGGTTCATCGCCTTGCACATGATGTACGAGAGGAAGGCACCGGAGGACCCGACGAGCGCACCGGTGACGATGAGCAGGTCGTTGGAGAGCATGAAGCCCGCGGCGGCCGCGGCCCAGCCCGAATAGCTGTTGAGCATCGACACGACGACCGGCATGTCGCCGCCGCCGATGGAGGCCACGAGGTGCCAGCCGAAGAGCAGGGCGATGACCGTCATGATCGCGAGCGGGATGATCGACGGGGAGACGACGAACCACACGCACAGCGCGACCGAGACGAGCACGGCGAGCAGGTTGAGCCAGTGGCGGGCCGGGAGCACGAGCGGCGAGGACTTGATCTTCGCGCTGAGCTTGAGGTAGGCGACGATCGAGCCGGTGAAGGTCACGGCACCGATGAAGACACCGATGAAGACCTCACCGTTGTGGATGCCGACCATGTCGATCGCCTCGAGCCGCTTGTGCTCGGCGACCGCCTCCGGGCTGTCACCGTGCGACGCGAAGAAGGTGTTGTAGCCGACGAGCACGGCGGCCAGACCGACGAAGGAGTGCATCATGGCGATGAGCTCCGGCATGCCGGTCATCTCGACCCGACGGGCGATGCGGATGCCGATGAGACCACCCAGGGCCATGGTGACGACGAGGACGCCGAGGCCCCACTTGCCGGCATCGGTGGCCGCACCCTCGCCGTAGACCCCGTCGACGACGAGGGCGATCGTGGCGAGGAGGGCGATGGCCATGCCGGCCATCCCGAACCAGTTGCCGTGCTTGGCCGACTCGTGCTTGCTCAGGCCGGCGAGGGAGAGGATGAAAAGGAGCGCCGCGACGATGTAGGCGGCGGTGACGACGGTGGACAGCACGACTCAGCCCTTCCGGAACATGTTGAGCATCCGGTTCGTCACGGTGAAGCCACCGAAGACGTTGATGCTGGCGAAGAAGATGGCAGCAGCGGCGATGACCTGGATCAGCAGGTTGGTCGACGTCACCTGGAGCAGGGCGCCGACGACGATGATCCCGGAGATCGCATTGGTCACGGACATCAGCGGCGTGTGGAGCGCGTGGTGGACGCTGCCGATGACGTAGAAGCCGATGACGACCGCGAGCGCGAAGACGATGAAGTGCGACAGGAAGGCCATCGGCATGAAGGCGGCCGCCACGAGGAAGAGGACCGCCGCAGCACCGATGAACCAGAACTTGCGGTTGGGGTCGACCGGCTTGGCCGGCTCAGCCTCCGCAGTCGGCGTCGCGGCTGCGGGAGCAGCGGGCGCAGCGGAGACCTGCACGGGCGGCGGTGGCCAGAGCGTCTCCTCGCCCTGCGTGACCGTCATGCCGCGCACGACCGTGTCCTCCATGTCGAGGACGGGCTGGCCGTCCTTGTCGGGGGTCACCAGCTTGAGCAGGTTGACGATGTTGGTGCCGAAGAGCTGGCTGGCCTGCGTGGGCAGGCGACCGGCCAGGTCGGTGTAGCCGATGATCCGCACGCCGTTGTCCGTCACGACGCGCTCGTCGGCGACGGACCCGGCGACATTGCCGCCGGAGCCGGCGGCCATGTCGACGATGACCGAGCCGGGCTTCATCGAGGCGACCATCTCCTCGGTGATCAGCCGCGGCGCGGGCTTGCCGGGGATCAGGGCCGTCGTGATGATGATGTCGACGTCCTTGGCCTGCTCGGCGTAGAGCTCGGCGGCCTTGCGGTTGAAGTCCTCACCGGTCTCCTTGGCGTAGCCGTCGCTCGACACCTCCTGCTCGACGTCGATCTGCAGGAACTCGGCGCCCATCGACTCGACCTGCTCGGCCACCTCGGGCCGCACGTCGAAGGCCCGCACGATCGCACCGAGCGAACCGGCCGCGCCGATCGCCGCCAGACCGGCGACACCGGCGCCGCAGACGAGCACCTTGGCCGGCGGGACCTTGCCCGCGGCCGTGACCTGGCCGGTGAAGAGACCACCGAACTCGTGGGCGGACTCGACGACCGCGCGGTAGCCGGCGATGTTGGCCATCGAGGACAGGACGTCGAGGGACTGGGCGCGCGAGATGCGCGGCACGGCGTCCATCGCGAGCGCGGTGACGCCCTGCGCCCGCAACGCCTCGACCTTGTCGGGGTTGAGCGCTGGCGCGAGCAGCGAGGCGAGGATCGCCCCAGACCGGAGGAGCGGCACCTCCTCGTCGGAGGGTGCGTTGACCTTGGCGACGACGTCGCTGGCCCACACCTGCTCCGCGGGCTCGAGGGTCGCTCCGGCGTCGACGTAGGCCTCGTCGGGGTAGGCGGACGCCTCGCCCGCGCCGGCCTCGACGACGACGTCGTAGCCGAGCTTGATTAGCTGCTCGACCGTTTTGGGGGTCGCCGCGACGCGGGTTTCTCCGCGCTTCGACTCCTTGGGCACGCCAAGTCGCATCGTCACTCCTGGTCAGGGGTGGTGGGTGTGGTCGGTCGGCAACCTACGACAGCCCACGGCCGGGCGGCACTCTTTGTGACGGGGACGATGCTCACACCGCCACGTGGTGAGACGGCGCGTCACGTCGAGAGCGAGGGGCGCTAGGCCCGGGGCGGCTCCCCGTCACCCTCCGCGGCGGTCTCGTCATCGACATCACTGCCGAGGACATCGCCGGCGAGGGCGGCCTCGCGGGCCTCTTCCTCGTCGTCCCAGACGGTGTGCGGGAGATCGGTGCTCACCTGCTCAGGCTAGCCGACCTACCAGCGAGTAACATCGTGCGGGTGGATCACTACGACGAGGTCAGTGGCGGCGCCCGGGCCGTGCGCGCAGCAGCGGCACACGGGGTCGAGACGATGTTCACCCTCTCCGGAGCACACGTCTTCCCGCTCTACGACGGCGCGGTGCAGGCCGATCCCCCGATGCGTCTGCTCGACGTGCGGCACGAGCAGACCGCCGTCTTCGCGGCCGAGACGACCGGCAAGCTGACCCGCACCCCGGGGCTGGCCGTCCTCACCGCCGGGCCCGGTGTGACCAACGGAGTGAGCGCCGTCGCCCAGGCCTGCTTCTCGGGCTCGCCGCTCGTCGTGCTCGGGGGCCGGGCGCCGGCCTACTCGTGGGGCCGGGGCGCGCTCCAGGAGCTGGACCACCCGAGCATCCTCGCGCCGGTGACCAAGCACTCCGGCACGATCGAGTCGGTCGACGAGATCGCCGGAGAGGTCACCGCGGCCTTCCGACTCGCGGCCGCCCCGCACCGCGGCCCGGTCTTCCTCGACGTCCCCCTCGAGGAGCTCTACGCCGACGCCGAGGACGTACCCGTCGTGGCGGACCCCGTCGCGCCCGCTCCGCCCTCCGACGACGACGTCGCGACCATCGCCCGGCTACTGGCCGGCGCTGAGCGCCCGCTCGTCGTCCTCGGCACCGACGTGTGGAGCGACCACGCCGAGACCGCGGCCCACCGCTTCGTCACCGACCTCGGCCTGCCGACGATCACCAACGGCATGGGCCGTGGCATCCTCCCGGGCGGCCACGAGCTCCTCGTCGGACGGGCGCGGCGGACCGCCGTCGGCGAGTGCGACCTGGCGCTCGTCGTGGGCACCCCTCTGGACTTCCGCCTGGGCTACGGGTCCTTCGGCGGGTCGGCCGGCGGGCCCGAGGCTAACGTCGTCCACGTCGCGGACTCCCCCGGCCAGCTGAGCGCCCACGCCTCCCCGACCGCGACCGCCGCCGGGGACCTCACCTCGTTCTTCGACCTGCTGCAGGTCGCGGTCGAGAGGCTCGGCCGGCCGGGCTGGTCCGACTGGTCCACGCGGCTGACCGACGAGGCGCGCGGCCGCGCGGCGCAGGACCTCGAGCTGCTGCGCAGCCCCGTCACCCCGACCCACCCAGCGCGGATCTACGGCGAGCTCGCGCCCCGGCTCGCCGAGGACGCGGTCGTCATCGGTGACGGGGGCGACTTCGTCTCATGGGCCGGCCGCTTCATCGAGCCGCAGCGGCCGGGCTCGTGGCTCGACCCGGGCCCCTTCGGCTGTCTGGGCGCGGGCCTCGGCGCCGCCATCGCGGCCCGCATCGCCCGCCCTTCGTCGCAGGTCGTGCTGCTCCTCGGCGACGGCGCCTCCGGCATGTCGCTCATGGACGTCGACACCCTCGTGCGCCACGACCTGCCGGTGGTCATGGTCATGGGCAACAACGGCGCGTGGGGACTGGAGAAGCAGCCGATGCAGATGCTCTACGGCTACGACGTCGCCGCCGACCTCGCCCCGCAGACCCGCTACGACGAGGTCGTGCGCGCCCTCGGTGGCGCGGGCGAGATGGTGACCGACCCCCGGCAGATCGGGGCGGCGCTCGACCGGGCCTTCGCCTCCGGGGTGCCCTACCTCGTCAACGTCGTCACGGACCCGCAGATCCCCTACCCCCGCGCGACGACCGGGATGTGAGCCGAAGGGGAGGCCGCCTCAGCGCGTGAGCCGGTCGAGCACCGCCGCGAGCAGCGCCTCGCGCAGGGCCGCCGGCACCGCGTCGAGCAGCGCGTTGACCTCGGCCATGCGATCGGGCACCTGCAGCGGCCCGTCGCCTCCCCCGAGACCGGCGATGGCGAGCAGGCCGTCGAGGGTCGCCTCGTCGAGACCTGCGGGGTCGATCTGCCCAACGGCCGCGACGAGGTCCGGGTCGACCACGACCGGGCCGGACTCCCTGGCCGCAGCGACGGACTGCGTCAGGGCGGCGACGAGCTCGTCGGTGTGGGCGGCCGTCGCCGCGCACAGGGTGAGGTGCACAGTGGCCGGGTGCCCGGCGAAGGCCATCTGCGGCTGGACGAGCCACCCGCGCGAGGCCATCTCGTCGGCGACCGTGAAGACGTCGCAGCCCGAGGTCGCCTCGAGGGCGAGCAGCGTCGAGTCGGGGGCGACGACGACCTGCAGCCCGTCGATCGCCTCCACGGCCGCGGCGACGTCCAGCGTCGCCCGCCGGGCCACGCCGGCCAGCTCGCGGTACCGCTCGAGCCCGATGGCGTGGACGACGGCCCAGGCCGCGGCGAGCGGGCCACCCGACTTCGTCGACTGGAGGGTCGTGTTGAGCATCGTGTAGCCCGGCCACGCCGCCGAGGCGTATACGTGCCCGCGCCGCAGGGCGGGGTCGCGGTGCAGCAGCAGCGAGACCCCCTTGGGCGTGTAGGCGTACTTGTGCAGGTCGACGGAGATGCTCGTGACGCCCTCGACGGCGAAGGTCCACGGCGGCGCGTCATCGAGGAAGGGCAGCACCCACCCGCCGATGCACGCGTCGACGTGGCAGCGGATGCCATGCTCCCGGGCGATCGCGGCGACCTCTTCGACGGGGTCGACGACGCCGTGGGCGTAGGAGGGAGCGGAGGCGACGAGGAGCACCGTGTCGTCCGTGACGGCGGCCGCCATCGCCATCGGGTCGGCGCGGAAGGTCGTCGGGTCGACCGGCACGCTCACGACGTCGACGCCGAGGAGGTGCCCCGCCTTGTGCACCGCCGCGTGGACGGTGCTCGGCGCGACGACCTGCGGACGCTCGACGTGGGGCGAGCCGTTGCGCGCGGCGAGCACCGCGAGGACGAGCGACTCGGTGCCGCCCGAGGTGGCGACACCGACGGTGGAGGGCGGGCCGTGGAGCAGACCGGTGGCGAGCGCGACGAGCTCGGACTCCAGCCGGGCCAGTGACGGGAATGCCGTCGGGTCGAGCCCGTTGGTCGCGGCGAAGGCTGCGAGCGCCTCGCGCCCGATGGCGTCGGCCTCCGCGAGGCCGGAGTCGTAGACATAGCTCAGCGTGCGGCCTCCGTGGGTCGGCAGGTCCTGCGCGCGAAGGGAGTCCAGTGCCGCCCGGATGTCGTCAGCCGGTGCGGGGCGAGTCGGGTCGAGGGTCATCGGGCGGCCTCTCCGGCAGCGACGACCGCTGCCTCGTCGATGCGGTAGCCCCGCAGGAGGAGCAGGGAGCCGAGCACGAGCAGCGCCGGCAGGACGGTGAAGCCCAGGGTCATGGCGGTGATCGCCGAGTCCGGTTGGGCCGCAGCTCCGTCCGTCGACGAGACGTACCCGCCGAGCATGAGGACGAGACCGTAGACGCCCGGGCCGAGGGCGAGGCCGAGCGTCTCCGCGGCGGTCCACACCCCGGTGTAGACACCGACGCGGCTCTCACCCGTGCGGTCGGCGTCGACCGCAGCAGCATCCGGGAGCATCGCCATGGGGAACATCTGCGCGCCGGCATAGCCGACCCCGACGAGGGCGAGCGCCAGGGCGACCGGGGCCAGCCCGAGGTCGTGGGTGACCCAGACGAGCACCGCCCCCACGGCGAGGCAGAGCGAGGCGACGACGAAGGCGGGCCGCTTGCCGGTCCTGCGCCCCACCCGCTCCCACAGCGGGGTGACGACGAGCGCGGGCCCGACGAAGGCGACGAAGAGGATCGTCGCGGCACCGGGGTCGCCCAGCACCCAGCGCGCCATGTAGTCGACACCGGCGAGCATGACGCCGGTGGCCAAGGCCTGGACCGCGAAGGTCAGCAGCAGCGCGCGGAAGTCCGGGGCGCCCGCCACGACCCGCAGCTGGTGGGCCAGCGAGCCACCGGCGGCGACGTGCTCGACGGGGGGTACCCCCTTCGTCCCCCACCAGGCGCCGACGGCACCGACGACGATGAGCAGACTGACGAAGACGCCGACCGCGCGGTAGCCCCACTCGGGGCCGAGCGCATCCCGCAGGGCCGGGGACAGCCCGCCGGCGACGAGGATCGTCAGCGCCAGCACGGCGACCCGCCACGTCATCAGGCGCGTCCGCTCCCCGTAGTCGCGGGTCAGCTCGGCCGGCATCGCGACGTAGGGCACCTGGAAGAAGGCGTAGGCGCTGGCGCACGCGAGGAAGAGGACTGCCACCCACCCGGCGGCCAACGCCGACGGTGAGGTCGGCCCCGCGAAGAGCAGCGCGAAGAGCACGGCCAGGGTCAGCCCCGCGCGGACGAGGAAGGGTCGCCGGCGACCGTCGGGGTGGGTGCTGCGGTCCGAGACCCGCCCGGCGATCGGGTTGAGCAGCACGTCCCACGCCTTGGGGAGCAGGACGATGAGGCCTGCCAGACCGGCCGCGATGCCGAGGCGGTCGGTGAGGTAGGGCAGCAGGAGCAGCCCGGGGACGGTGCCGAAGGCCCCCGTCGCGACCGACCCGAGGCCGTAACCTCGCCGCACCCGCCCCGGCAGCACTGCCGTGTCCTCCGCCATGACGGAAGGCTACCCACGGGTCACCGGGCGAGACGGTGCACGCGCCCGTCGCCGGTGCTGAGAGACTGCGGCCATGCGTCAGATCCGCCAGAGCCGCAAGCTGAAGGACGTCCGCTACGACGTGCGGGGGCCGATCCTCGTCGAAGCCCAGCGCCTCGAGGCCGAGGGCCACAAGATCCTCAAGCTCAACATCGGCAACACCGCCCCCTTCGGCTTCGAGGCACCGGAGGCGATCGTCGCCGACATGACGCGGCACCTGCCCGACGCGCAGGGCTATGTCGACAGCAAGGGCATCTACTCGGCGCGCACCGCGGTGGCGCAGTACTACCAGTCCCGCGGGCTCAAGGACACGACCGTCGAGGACGTCTACATCGGCAACGGCGTCTCCGAGCTCATCTCGATGGTGCTGCAGGCCTTCGTCGACGACGGCAACGAGATCCTCGTGCCCGCCCCCGACTACCCGCTGTGGACCGGCGCGGTCTCCCTCGCCGGGGGCACGCCCGTGCACTACCGGTGCGACGAGGGCAACGGGTGGAACCCCGACCTCGCCGACATCGAGGCCAAGATCACCGACGCCACCCAGGCGCTCGTCATCATCAACCCCAACAACCCGACCGGGGCGGTCTACTCGCCCGAGATCGTCCGCGGCCTCATCGACATCGCCCGCCGCCACGACCTCGTCGTCATGGCGGACGAGATCTACGAAAAGATCGTCTTCGACGACGCGGTCCACCACCACGCCGCCGAGTACGCGGGCGACGACGTGCTGTGCCTGACCTTCTCCGGCCTGTCCAAGGCCTACCGGGTGTGCGGCTACCGCGCCGGCTGGGTGATGATCTCCGGACCCAAGCACGAGGCTGCCGACTTCCTCGAGGGCCTGACGCTGCTGGCCAACATGCGCATGTGCGCCAACGTCCCCGCGCAGCACGCGATCCAGACGGCGCTCGGCGGGTACCAGTCGATCAACGAGCTCATCGTCCCCGGCGGCCGCTACCACGACCAGATCAAGCTCGCCTCGCGCCTGCTCAACGAGATCCCCGGCGTCAGCTGCGTCGAGCCGCGCGGCGCGCTCTACTGCTTCCCCCGCCTCGACCCCGAGGTCTACCGGATCGACGACGACGAGGCCTTCGTCATCGAGCTGCTGCGGGCGAAGAAGATCCTCGTCACCCACGGCACGGGCTTCAACTGGCCCGAGACCGACCACTTCCGTCTCGTGACGCTGCCGGACGAGGACGTGCTCACCGAGGCGATCGGCCGCATCGCCGAGTTCCTCGAGACCAAGCGGGCATGAGCGAAGGCGTCGGCCCGAGGCGCGACGCAGGAGACTCTCGGAGGAGGACCCTCGCCGCGGTGGCGGCGGGCGGTGCGATCGGCTCGCTCGGGCGGTGGGCCGCCGCCCTGGCGGCTGGCGGCTCCCACACGGCGACGCTGCTCGTCAACGTCACCGGGGCCTTCACCCTCGGGGTGCTCGTCGTCTGGCTCGGTCGGGGCACCGTCCACCCGCTGGCCCGACCCTTCCTCGCGGTCGGGCTGCTCGGCGGGTGGACGACGTACTCGAGCTTTGCGCTCGACGCGCACGCGCTGGCCGGGGAGGGGCTCGGCGGCCTGCTCGGGTACCTGCTGCTCACGCTGGGGCTGGGCGTCGCCGCCGCGGTCGCCGGCCTCGTCGTGGGCGACCGGGTGTGGGGCGACGACCCGTCTGCCGACGAGGCCGTCGCGGAGGGCGAGCTGTGACCGCGCTGCTCGTCGCGATCGGTGCGGCACTCGGGGCGGTCTGCCGGCACCTCGTCGTCGAGCGCCTCCGCGCCGCGGGCGCCACGGCTGTCGGCGCGGTGCTGGCCGTCAACGCCACCGGGTCCCTGCTCCTCGGCCTCGTCGCCGGCCACGCGTCCGGCGCGGCACCGGGATGGCTGCTCCCCTGCGTCGGCATCGGCTTCTGCGGGGCGTACACGACCTTCGCGACGCACGCGGTCGAGGTGGCGACCGCCCTTCGCTCCGGCCGGACCCGGCACGCCGTCGCCGACCTCGGGCTCAACCTCGCCCTCGGCCTGCTGCTCGTCTCGCTCGGCTGGACGCTCACCGCCTGACGCCCCCCTCCTTGCGCATCTCCCTAGGGAAATACGGCCCTCCTTGCGCATCTCCCTAGGGAAATGTCAGCGGGCACGGCTGTGCCCGGGCCCCCACAGGGACCCGGGCACGGGGCCGGCACAGCCGACCAGCGGAGGCGGTCAGGCCTTCGTGGCGGCCTCGAGGCGCGCGGAGACGTCGTTCCAGTTGACGATGTCCCAGAGCTTCTCGATGTAGTCCGGCTTCACGTTCTTGTACTGCAGGTAGTACGCGTGCTCCCAGGCATCGAAGGCCAGGAGCGGCGTCATACCGGCAGCGACGTTGCCGTGGTGGTCGTAGACCTGCGTGACGAGCAGCCGCTTGCCGATCGGCTCCCACGCGAGGACACCCCAGCCGGAACCCTGCGTCGTCTGCGTCGCGGCGGTCAGCTGCGCGCGGAACTTGTCGAAGGAGCCGAAGTGCTCGTCGATCGCGGTGCCGAGGGCGCCGTCGGGCTTGTCGCCACCGTCCGGGGAGAGGTTCTCCCAGAAGATCGAGTGCAGCACGTGACCGGAGACGTTGAAGGCCAGCGTCTTCTCGAGGCCGACGATGCCGGAGAGGTCACCCTTGTCGCGCGCCTCGGCGATCTTCTCCGTGGTGTCGTTGGCGCCCTTGACGTAGGTCGCGTGGTGCTTGTCGTGGTGCAGCTCGAGGATCTCGCCGCTCATGGCCGGCTCGAGGGCGCCGTAGTCGTAGGGAAGGTCAGGAAGGGTGTACATGGAGCCTCCGATGCGTAACGGATGTGCTTGCCCTGCCTACCCTTCCATGTCGTCTGGAATGAGTCCACGAAAGGGCACCCTCACCCGGCGTGGGCGGGCCTAGGATCGAGCCCCATGACCGACCGCGACCCCATCTCCGCCGCCCACGACCAGTGGGTGGCCCACGGCTGGGGCAACGCCGCCGACGGCATGGCCCTGATGACTTCCGTGGTCCGCGCCCAGCAGCTCGTGCACGAGCGGGTCGAGTCGGTCCTGCGGCCGCACGACCTAACCTTCGCCCGCTTCGAGATCCTGCGGCTGCTCGCCTTCAGCCGGCGTCGCGAGATGCCGATGAGCCGCCTCGGATCGCTGCTCCAGGTCCACGCGACGAGCGTGACGAGCGCCGTCGCCCGCCTCGAGAAGCAGGGCCTGGTCGAGCGACGGCAGAGCCCCGACGACGGTCGCGTCGTCCTCGCCTCCCTGACGACGAAGGGGGCGCAGCTCGTCGAGTCCGCCACCCACGACCTCAACGAGCAGGTCTTCACCTCCCCCGGCCTGACGGAAGCAGAGGTGCGGCAGGCGACGGCGCTGCTGTCCTCCTTCGCGCCGCGCACGGGGATGACGTGGACTGAGACTCGCCTTCGAGACGGCCGCAGGCGGCCTCCTCAGGGAGCGGGGCGAGACGGCCGCAGGCGGCCTCCTCAGGGAGCGGGGCGGGCCGGGGGCGGCCTCCTCAGGGAGCGGGGGAGAGCGGGAGCGGGCATGGTTTCCCAATAATACTTGGATGTCCTAGCATCTGAGGTGACCCGCACTTCGACGACGAGGTAGGACATGTCCACGCCCGAGCTGCACACCCCGACCCACCCGGTCCGGTTCGTCACCGCCTCCGCCCTCTTCGACGGCCACGACGCCTCGATCAACATCATGCGGCGGATCATGCAGAGCCAGGGCGCCGAGGTGATCCACCTCGGGCACAACCGCTCCGTCCAGGAGGTCGTCGACGCGGCGATCGACGAGGACGTCCAGGGCGTCGCCGTCTCGTCCTACCAGGGCGGGCACGTCGAGTACTTCGAGTACCTCACCCAGCTGCTGCGCGAGCAGGGCGCCGGCCACGTCAAGGTCTTCGGCGGCGGCGGCGGCGTCATCGTCCCGGAGGAGATCGCGCGCCTGCGCGAGGCCGGTGTGACGATCTTTTCCCCCGAGGACGGCCAGCGACTGGGCCTGCCCGGCATGATCAACACGCTCATCGCCGACTGCGACACGGACGTGTGGGAGGGCGGCCCGGTCGCGCTCGAGCCGGTGCTCGCCGGCGAGCGCGCCGCCCTGGCGCGCGCCATCTCCGGCGCCGAGCTCGGTCACCTCGACGAGGCCTTCCTCACCGGCGTCCGCGAAGCGGCCGAGCGCTCCCACGCCCCCGTCCTCGGCCTGACCGGCACCGGCGGCTCGGGCAAGTCCTCGCTCACCGACGAGCTCGTGCGCCGTTTCCGCGTCGACCAGCAGGACAAGCTGCGCATCGCGGTCATCGCCGTCGACCCCACCCGCCGGAAGGGGGGCGGCGCCCTGCTCGGTGACCGCATCCGGATGAACTCCCTCGGCGAGAGCACCTTCGGCTCCTCCCCCGTCTTCTTCCGGTCCCTGGCGACCCGCGGTGACCGCGAGGTCCCCGAGGCCCTCTCGACGGTCATCGACCTGACCAAGGCCGCGGGCTTCGACCTCGTCATCGTCGAGACGCCCGGCATCGGGCAGGGCGATGCCGCCATCGTCCCCTTCGTCGACGTGCCGATGTACGTGATGACGCCTGAGTTCGGCGCCGCCAGCCAGCTGGAAAAGATCGACATGCTCGACTTCGCCGAGGTCGTCGCGATCAACAAGTTCGAGCGCCACGGCGCCGCCGACGCACTGCGCGACGTCGGCCGCCAGCTCGTCCGCAACCGTGAGGCCTTCGGCCAGCGCCCCGAGGACATGCCGGTCTTCGGCACCTCGGCGGCGACCTTCAACGACGACGGTGTCACCGGGCTCTACCAGCACCTGCGCGACCTGCTCGCCGACAAGGGACTGCCCGTCGACGAGGGACAGCTCGCCCCGGTCGACACCAAGCACTCGACCCGCTTCGGCCAGGTCGCCCCCGCGACGCGGGTGCGCTACCTCGCCGAGATCACCGAGACGGTCCGCGGCTACCACGAGCGCACCCGGGCGCTCGCCGCCAGCGCCCGCCGGGTGCAGCGCCTGGCCGCCGTCGACGACGAGCTGACCGCCGCGGGCAAGGACGGCCACGGCGTCGACGAGCTCCTCGACGCCGCGCGCCAGGAGCTGCCCACCGAGGTCGCCGAGCAGATCGAGCGCTGGCCCTCGGTCGTCGAGTCCTACTCCGGCGACGAGCAGGTCGTGACGATCCGCGGCAAGGAGCTGCACACCAAGCTGACCAAGGAGTCGCTGTCGGGCAACAAGATCCCGCGCGTCGCCCTGCCCAAGCACACCGACCACGGTGACCTCGTCACCTTCTGGCGGTCGGAAAACCTGCCCGGCTTCTTCCCGTACACCGCCGGCGTATTCCCCTTCAAGCGGGACAACGAGGACCCGGCACGCATGTTCGCCGGGGAGGGCGACCCCTTCCGCACCAACCGCCGCTTCAAGCTGCTCTCCCAGGGGCAGCCGGCCACCCGCCTGTCGACGGCCTTCGACTCGGTGACGCTCTACGGTCGCGACCCCGGCGAGCGCCCCGACATCTACGGCAAGGTCGGCACCTCCGGCGTGTCCGTCGCGACGCTCGACGACATGAAGGAGCTCTACTCCGGCTTCGACCTCGTCTCCCCCACGACGAGCGTGTCGATGACGATCAACGGGCCTGCTCCGACCGTGCTCGCCTTCTTCCTCAACACCGCCATCGACCAGCAGCTCGACGCCTTCCGCGAGCGGGAGGGGCGCGAGCCCTCCGTCACCGAGGCGGAGGAGCTGCGGGCGCACGCCCTGCACAACGTCCGCGGCACCGTCCAGGCCGACATCCTCAAGGAGGACCAGGGGCAAAACACCTGCCTCTTCTCCACCGAGTTCAGCCTGCGGATGATGGCCGACATCCAGGAGTGGTTCATCGAGCAGGGGGTGCGCAACTTCTACTCGGTGAGCATCTCCGGCTACCACATCGCCGAGGCCGGGGCGAACCCCATCAGCCAGCTCGCCTTCACCCTGGCCAATGGCTTCACCTACGTCGAGGCCTACCTCGCGCGGGGCATGGACATCAACGACTTCGCGCCCAACCTGTCCTTCTTCTTCTCCTCCGGCATGGACCCGGAGTACTCCGTGCTCGGTCGCGTCGCCCGCCGCATCTGGGCCGTCGCCATGAAGGAGAAGTACGGCGCCAACGACCGCAGCCAGAAGCTGAAATACCACATCCAGACGAGCGGCCGGTCGCTGCACGCGCAGGAGATGGACTTCAACGACATCCGCACGACGCTGCAGGCGCTCAACGCCCTCTACGACAACGCCAACAGCCTGCACACCAATGCCTACGACGAGGCAGTGACGACCCCGTCGACAGAGTCGGTGCGCCGGGCCCTGGCGATCCAGCTGATCATCAGCCGCGAGTGGGGCCTGTCGATGAACGAGAACCCGCTCCAGGGCTCCTTCGTCATCGACGAGCTCACCGACCTCGTCGAGGAGGCCGTGCTCACCGAGTTCGACCGGATCAACGACCGCGGCGGGGTCCTCGGCGCGATGGAGACCGGCTACCAGCGCGGCCGGATCCAGGACGAGTCGCTGATCTACGAGCACCGCAAGCACGACGGGTCCCTGCCGATCGTCGGCGTCAACACCTTCCTGCGGGAGGACGGAGCGAAGGGAGAGCCCGACGAGATCGAGCTGGCCCGCGCCACCGAGGACGAGAAGGTCTCCCAGCTGGAGCGCGTGCGTGCCTACCAGGAGACCCACCGCGAGGACGCCGAGGCCGCCATCGCCCGGCTCAAGGAGGCGGCGACGACCGATGCCAACGTCTTCGAGGTGCTCATGGACGCCGCCCGCGTGTGCAGCCTCCAGCAGGTGACTGACGCCTTCTTCGAGGTCGGCGGCCAGTACCGCCGCAATGTCTGAGTCGTGACCACCGGGTGGGCGCATTTCCCTAGGGAGATGCGCCCACCCGGCGTCATCTCCCTAGGGAGATGCGCACGTCGGTACCCTGCGAGCGTGACCTCCGAGCGCTGGCCCGCGTACGTGTACGGCGAAGGGGAGGAGCCGGACTACCGGTTCAGCCTCGCCAACGAGCGCACCCTGCTCGCGTGGCTGCGGACCACCCTCGCGCTGCTCGCAGCGGGGGTCGCCGTCGACGTCGTCGACATCGGGGTCCCCGACCCGATGACCCGCGCCCTCGCCGCCATGCTCCTCACCCTCGGGGCGCTGTGCCCGCTCCTGGCCTTCGCCCGGTGGGCCATGGCCGAGCGGGCGATGCGACGGGGCGAGCCACTCCCTTCGCTCGGGGTGTCGGCCGCGATCGTCACCGGCCTGGTCCTCGTTGCGGCAGCGGCCCTGGCCGTGGTCGTCGGGACCTCGAGGTGAGCGAGCTCGCCGCCGCCGCACCTCGAGGGGCACAACCGGAGCGCACCGCCCTGTCGTGGCAGCGGACCTCGCTCGCGACCGCGACCGGGGCGGCGATCATCGCCCGCCACACCGGGGGCGAGCTCGGCCCGGCTGCCCTGCTCATCATGGTCGCCACGCTCGCGCTGGCGGGGGCGGCCTTCGCCCTCGGCCGGACCCGCTACGCGGCAACCCCCGCGGAGCCCTCCCGGCGGCGCGACGGGCGGGCTCCCTTCGTCCTGGCCGTCGCGATCACGGGCATGGGCCTGACCGAGCTGCTCGCCCTGGCGGTGCGCTGATGTCCCGCGACGACCTCGACGCCGCCGTCGAGCTGCCCCGCCCTCCGGCGCGGGTCGTCTCGCTCGTCCCCAGCCTCACCGAGGCGATCGCGACGAGCTGCCCGCAGCTGCTCGTCGGGGCCACCGACTGGTGCACCCACCCGGCCGACCTCGACGTGGCCCGGGTGCGCGGGACGAAGAACCCCCACCTCGCGGCGATCGCCGATCTCGCCCCCGACCTCGTCGTGGCCAACAAGGAAGAAAACCGCGAGCTCGACGTGCGCCGCCTGCGCCAGCGCGGCACCGCCGTCTGGGTCACCGACATCGAGGACATGCCGTCGGCGCTGACCTCGATGCGCCGGGTGTGGGTCGAGGGCCTGCAGCAGCCGGTCCCTGACTGGCTCGAGCGGGCCGAGCAGCTCTGGGGCACACCGGCGCCGGCGACGCGCGGCACTGTGGTCGTGCCCATCTGGCGCGACCCGTGGATGGCCGTCGGCCCGCGCACCTACACGACCGACCTGCTGGCCCGGCTCGGCTGGACCAATGCCCTCGCCGGCCCAGACGCCGACCCGAGCGACCGATACCCGCACGTCGACCTCGCCGACCTCGACCACCCCGGCACCGACCTCGTCCTCCTACCCGATGAGCCCTATGTCTTCACCGCCGATGACGGACCCGAGGCCTTCACCCGCGTGCCGACCCGGCTCGTCAGCGGTCGCTTGCTCACCTGGTACGGCCCGGCGATGGTCGAGGCCCACGAGGTCCTCGCGCCATGACGAAGGGGGGCCGGTCACCTCGGGGTGACCGGCCCCCCTTCGAGGCTCCTGCGTCGCACCTCAGGACGACGCCTTCGTGCCGCGGTGGCGTCAGGGCTTCTTCTTGGCCACCGCGGCCTGGGCGTCGATGATGCCCTCGCCGTAGAAGCCGTTGAAGCGCTCGCTCCCCACGCACTCGGCGTCGTAGTCCGAGGGCAGACCCGGGTAGGTCTGCGTCCGCGGCTCGGGGCAGGCCTTGTCACGGGCCGACCGCAGCAGGACCGACCGCGTGGTGTCGGCGTCGAGACCGAAGCCCGAGCGCCCCTGCTTCGTGCCGTACCGGCTGACGATCAGGGCCGAGACACCGGCCGCGTGCGGCGACGCCATCGAGGTGCCCTGGTAGTACTCGTAGTAGCCGCAGACCTGCTTGCCCTTGACCTTGCCGCAGTCCTTGAAGACCGAGCCCTCGGCCTCGGGCACGACGTTGCCGTCCTCGTCGACCGAGCCCTCGGACTTGACGACGTTTTCCGGGACCGACGAGAGGATGAGGTTGGCCGGGCTGCGGTAGTCGGGGGTGCCGTGGTACTCGCGCGAGTCACCGCCGGGGGCGCTCACCTCGATCTCGTCCGACTGCAGGTCCTTGGTGTAGTTGGAGAAGTACGACTTGCGCTCGGTCGGGCCCACGGAGGAGACCCCGATCACCTCGGGCCCCTCGACCGGCAGGTCACGGCACCGGGCGTTGTCGATGGTGCGCTCGTGCTCGTTGCCCTCGGGGAAGTTGGGGCTGCTCGAGTCGGTGCCGGGGTTCGACAGGTCCGTCGAGGCGTTGCCGAGAGCACCCACGAGGGTGACGTCCTTGCTGTGCGCGTAGCGCAGCGCACGGGACATCGACTCGATGGTCATGTCCTGCTCGGCCGCCTCCTCCGGGCTGTCCTCGGGGGCGCCGCCCTGGCAGTAGTACGCCCACGGGTCGACGTAGAAGCTCATGTTGACCACGTCGAGGCCGGCGTCGGCCGAGTAGGTCAGGGCGTTGACCGTCGGGCCGACGAAGAAGTAGCCCGAGTCCTGGCCGGCGCGCACGTTGACGATCGAGACGTCCGGAGCGACGCCGGAGACGCCGATGCCGTTCTTGGACGCCGCGATGGTGCCCGCGACGTGCGTACCGTGGCCGCCGTTGTCGACGTCCGCCGGGTCGACACAGGACTCGACCTCGCAGGGCCCGTCGATCGCCGGGATGTCGTAGGTGAAGTTGCGCGAGAGCTTGCGGTCGAAGTTGGGGGCGATGTCCGGGTGGCTCGCGTCGACACCGGTGTCGATGACGCCGACCTTGACCCGCTTGTCGCCCGACTCGACCTGGTGCGCGGCAGCCGTGTTGATCATGTCCAGGCCCCACAGCTTGTCGTCGAGCGGGTCGGCTCCCTTCGCGCCCTGGCCCTTGCCCTTGCCCACAGAGGCTGCCTTGGCCTGGCTCGCCGCCGGCGTCGGGGGACGCTCGATGCGCTTGTTCTTGTCGAGCTTGCCCTGGGACAACCGCTGTGGGGAGCGGCCGACGATGCCCTCCTCCGCGGCGCCGTAGACGCCGTCCATCGTGCGCGTCTTCGCGGCGAAGCCGGTGTCGGTGGAGGTGACCGTCACCATGCCGATCTTGTCGTTGACGGAGACGATCTTGGCCCCCTTCGCCTTGAGGCGGTCGGCGAGATCGGACGCGCTGCCTCCGCGGTCGGCCAGGACGACGTAGCTCGTCTCCGGCCCGGTGGTCGAGGTCGTCGACGCGCTCGTCCCTGCGTCGGCGGTCGGTGCTGCAGTGGCGGTGAGCCCGGTTGCCCCGAGCGCGAACGCTCCGAGGACCGCGGCCATGCGCTGGTGTCGCATGAGTTTCCTCCCGGTGGATGTCGGCGGCGGTCAGCCGCCCTCCGTCAACCTATGACCGGGCTCACGTGGGCTGTTCGAACACAACGTCAGGACATCGTCAGGTTTGCCAACGTCGCCGCGTGGCGCGCAGCGCGTGGGCGAGGAGGCCGTCGAAGAGCCCCGCGACCTCCCGCGCACCGGGGTTGCGCAGGTCGTGGATCGGCACGAAGGCCCCCTGGGCGCGCTGCACCGAAGTGCGCTCGGGGATCCGCTGGGTGAGCACGAGCGGCCCGAAGAGGGAGGCGAGCTCCTCGACCCGGTACCGGTGCTCGCCGATGTTGGCCCGCAGCCGGTTGACGACGATGCCGAGCGGCTGCAGCCGGGGGTTGAGCGAGCTGCGCACCTCGTGGACCGCCTTCAGGGCACGGTCGGCCGCAGCGATCGCGAAGACCCCGGGCTCGGTGACGACGAGCGCTCGATGGGCCGCGGCGAGGCCGATCCGGGTGAGCCCGCCGAGGGAGGGCGGGCAGTCGACGACGACGAGGTCGTAGGCGCCGTCGACCTTGTCGAGCACCGTGCGAAGGGAGGTGAGCGCTCGGGTGGACAGGTCGGTGCGGTCGAGCCGGGCGAGCTCTGCGCCGCCGACGACGACGTCGACCGGGGCGGCACTCCCTTCGCTCCAGTGGCTGCGCAGGGTCGCCGCCCGCAGGTGGCGACGACGCGGGTCGTCGATGATGGTGGCGCTCGTCGACGTCACGTCACCGTCCACGTCGAGCCCGGCGGTCGAGTCGCCCTGGGGGTCGAGGTCGACGACGAGCGTGCGCAGTCCCGCCTGTCGCGCGGCGGAGACCAGACCCAGGGTCACGGAGGTCTTGCCCACGCCCCCCCTTGAGGCTGCACACCGCGATGACGACCACGCACCGATGATATGCGTCGCGCCCCCTCCGTCCGATGGACGAAGGGGGGCGCGAGACCGCCGGTCGGGGCGCTCCGGGGCATCCGCCCCGCCGCATCTCCCTAGGGAAATCCCCACCCGACGGCGCATTTCCCTGGGGAGATGCGCACGTTTGGTGTCATCTGCCTAGGTAGATGCGATTACTTGAGCTCCTTGCTCGAGTAGCCGAGGATGCGGCGGGCGACGACGAGCAGCTGGATCTGCTGCGTGCCCTCGAAGATGTCGAGGATTTTGGAGTCGCGGGCCCACTTCTCGAGCAGGTGGGTCTCGGCGTAGCCGGTGGCGCCGGCGAGCTCGACGCAGGCGAGCGAGACGTTGACACAGGTGCGCCCGGCCTTCGCCTTGGCCATCGAGGCCTCCATCGAGTTGGGCTTGCCGTTGTCGGCCATCCACGCCGCCCGCAGGGTGAGCAGGTAGGCGCTCTGGTAGTCGGCCTCCATCTCGATGAGCTTGGCGGCGGCCGCGGACTGCACGTTGGCCGGCCGGTCCCAGTCGACCTCGATGCCGGCCTCCTTGAGCAGCTCCGTGGTCTTGTCGAGCGACGCACGGGTCAGGCCGAGGGCCATCGACGCGACGAGCGGACGCGTGTTGTCGAAGGTCTGCATGGCCCCACCGAAGCCACCCTCGATCTTGATCTCCGGGTCGCCCAGGAGGTCCTCGGCGGGCACGCGGCAGTTGTCGAGGACGAAGGCCGCGGTGTCCGACGCGCGGATACCGAGCTTGTGCTCCAGGCGCACCAGCTGCAGTCCGGGGTTGTCACGACGGACGACGAAGGACTTGATGGCCGTCTTGCCGAGGCTGCGGTCGAGGGTCGCCCAGACGACGACGAGCTCGGCACGCTCACCCGAGGTGACGAAGATCTTTTCGCCGTTGAGGACGTACTCGTCCCCGTCCTTGACCGCCGTCGTGCGGATGGCGCCGGAGTCGGAGCCGACGTCGGGCTCGGTGATGGCCATGGCGGCCCACTTGCCGGCGTAGCGCGCCTTCTGCTCGTCGTTGGCGACGGCGGCGATCGCCGCATTGCCCAGGCCCTGGCGCGGGATGGACAGGGTCAGGCCGACGTCACCACGGCAGGTCTCGAGGATCGAGAGCACCGAGGAGAGGTTGGAGCCGTTCTTGTTCTCCTTCGCGCCCTTCTTCGAGCTGCGGCCGGAGCCGACGGCCGCGACGTCACCCTCCTCCGCGCCGTCGTCCTTGGCGCGGGTCGAGGAGGACGCGCCCGCGCCCTGGCCGGCACCACCGTCGGACATGCCGTCGATGACGGCGGAGACGAGGTCCAGCTCGGCGGGGTACTCGTGCTCGGCGACGTCGTACTTGCGCGAGATGGGCCAGAAGACCTCCTCGGCCATGCCACGCGCCTGGGAGATGAGGGGTCGGAACTTCTTCGGAACCTCGAGGTCGATCATGATCGTGTCCTTCGTGTCAGGTCTGTGTGAGGGAAGGGGGCCGCGCTCAGACGAGCAGCGTGCCCTCGAGGACTCCGGCGCCCCGCAGGTCGCGGTACCAGCGCTCGTTGTCGAACTCCTTGACGAAGCCGTGGCCGCCGAGCAGCTGCACACCGCTCGAGCCGATCCAGGTCGCGTGCCGGCTCACGAGGCTGCGGGCCTGGGCGATCTCGGCGGAGGCGTCCTCACCACGGTCGAGGCGGGCGGCGGCCTTCCACACGACGAGCCGCAGACCGGCGAGCTCGATGGCGATGTCGGAGACGGTGAAGGCGACGGCCTGGCGGTAGCCGATCGGCTCGCCGAAGGCCTTGCGCTCCTTGACGTACTCGCTCACGTGGTCGAGCACGGCCTGCGAGGTGCCGACGGCGGCAGCCGCCCAGGCGAGGCGGGCGCGACGCACGGCGTCGGCGTGGTCCTCGGCGGTGCCGAGCAGGTCGCCCTTGGCCACGCGGACGCCCTCGAGGTGCAGGCGGGCGGTCTTGGCCGCGCGCAGACCCATGGCCGGGTCGTCCTCGACCTTGAGCCCCTCGGTGCCGGGCTTGACGATGACGAGCCGGGCCACGCCGTCGACGGCCGCCGACACGACGAAGAGGTCGGCGCTCTCGGCGCCGGGGACGATCGCCTTGACACCGTCGAGCACGATCTCGTCGCCCTCGACCTTGCCCGTGGTCCGCAGAGCGAAGGGGTCGAAGAGCGGCTGCGGCTCGTGCAGCGCCAGGGCGGCGACGGGAGGCTTCTCCCCGGTGAACTCCGGGAGGTAGGTGGCCTGCTGGTCGGCGTCGCCGTAGGCGGCGATCGCGGTGGCCACGGCGGCGGGGGCCATGATCGAGGTCGCGATGCCCAGGTCACCACGGGCGAGCTCCTCGAGGACGATGGCGGCCGTCACCGCGGAGCGCTCCTCGGCGATGCCCTCGAGCTCGGCTGGCACGCCGACGAGGTGCAGACCCATGTCGGCGGCCGCGCTGCGGACCTCGTCGGGCACGGCGCGCTCGGCGTCGGCGGGTGCGGCCGCGGGGCGGATGACCTCGTCGGCGAGCTCGCGCGCGACGCCCTGGATCATCTGCTGGTCCTCGGAGGGCGTGAGGTCGAAGAGCTGCTTCGGCTTGGCCGTCGCGGCGCGGGTCGGGTCGCCCGAGCCCTTCTTCTTGGCGAAGGCGCGACCGGCTGCGGTCTGCGCCTTGAAGCCGGTCACGGCCCCCTTGTAGAGGTACCGCTCGACCTTGGAGCGCACCTCCTTGTCCTTCAGGCCGGGCAGCCCGCCCGCCTTGGCGATGAGCCGCAGGCCAAGTCGCTGGCCCTTGTCGGCCAAGGACATCGATTCGCTGGAAGCCATGTGGGACTACCCCTTCGCGACGTTGCTGAATGGAACGGAAAGTGTTCGATACCGACAGTACCTGCTACACCGCGTATCGGTAAACCGGTGAGTCACTTCGGGGCCCGGTGACCTGCCGCACAGCCGGCCCGGCGGCCGCCGAGCGGCCCCGCCGTCCGGCGCGTGCGTCAGATCACGCCTGCCCCGGACCTGCCGCCATGTCATCCCCCGCAACGGGGCGGTAACCTGCCCGCAACCGGGAGAACCTGCGAGGGACCGCCCGCACACCCAGCACGTGAGAGGGAAACACAGCATGGTCGACGTCGACGCCGCACTTGACGCGTCAGGTCTCACCAACGAGGCCGTCCGCGAGTACGTGAAGCACTGGGCCGAGATCACCCAGCCCGACCGGATTGAGGTGGTGGGCGCTCAGGACGACGACCGTCTCATCGCAGAGGCCCTCGAGGCCGGCGAGCTGCAGCCCGCGGGCGAGGGCCGCTACTACTCGCGCTCGTACTCCAAGGACACCGCGCGCTCCGAGGAGCGCACGATCGTCGCGACGAACGACGAGAAGGACAAGGGTGTCTACAACAACTGGCGTCCCGCTGCGGAGATGAAGGAGAAGCTGACCGAGCTCATGCGCGGTCAGTCCCAGGGCAAGACGATGTACGTCCTGCCCTACCTGATGTCGCCCAAGGGCAACGAGCTGGCCCAGTGGGCCACCGGCGTCGAGCTCACCGACTCGCGCCCCGTCGTGCTGCACATGATCCGCATGTCCCGGGTCGGCGTCGAGCACGTCAACGACCTGCCGGTCCAGGACGACTTCGTCCGCGCCGTCCACGTCACGGGTGACCTCGAGAACCTCGGCCAGGGCACGCCGGACGACAAGCGCTACTTCGTCACCGTCGCCGACGAGCGGATGATCCTGCACTTCGGCTCGTCCTACGGCGGCAACGCGCTGCTCGGCAAGATCGCCCACGGCCTGCGCCAGGGCGCCTACGACGGCTGGGCCACGAAGAAGTTCCTCGCCGAGCAGTACATGCTCATCGGCATCACCGACAAGGAGACCGGCAGGCGATACCACATCACCGGTGGCTTCCCGAGCGCCTCGGGCAAGACCAACCTCGCGATGATGCTGCCGCCGGACGCCCTCGGCGACCGCTACCAGGTCGACTTCTACGGCGACGACATCGCGTGGCTGTGGGTCGACGAGTCCACCGGCAAGCTCATGGGCATGAACCCGGAGTACGGCGTCTTCGGCGTCGCCAAGGACACCAACGAGACGACCAACCCGACCGCGCTGCACTCCGTGGACCCGGGCACCAAGGTCATCTTCACCAACATCGCCTACAACCCGAAGACCGAAGAGGTCTGGTGGGAGGGCCGCACGCCCGAGCCGCCGGCCGACGTCGACGGCTGGCTCGACTGGAAGGGCGAGGCGATCGCCGACCGCGAGCCGGGCGACACCTCCCCGTGGGCGCACCCCAACAGCCGCTTCACGACCACCCTGGCCAATGTCCCCAACGCGGCCGAGGACTTCGACGAGGCTGCGGGTGTCGAGATCGACGCGATCATCTTCGGTGGTCGCACCCGTGACCGCGAGCCGCTGATCCGCGCGATCACCGCCCTGCCGGAGGGCGTCTACGACGGCCTGACGCTGGGCGCCGAGGCCACCGCCGCGGCCGAGGGCGTCGAGGGCCAGCTGCGCTACGACCCGATGTCCAACCGGCCCTTCATGGCCTACGGCGAGGGTGACTACGCGCGCCACTACCTCGACATCATCGGGGCCGCCAAGGACAAGCCGCTCTTCGCGCACGTCAACTGGTTCCAGAAGGACCCGGAGGACGGTCACTACCTGTGGCCCGGCTACCGCGAGAACCTCCGTCCGCTGCTGTGGCTCATGCAGCTCAAGGCGGGCGAGGTCACCGGTCGCCAGACCCCGGTCGGCATCATCCCGACGCAGGAGGAGCTCGAGCTCACCGGCCTCGACCTGCCCCAGGAGGACCTGGACCGCATCCTCGACATCGACGTCCCGCGCTGGCAGCAGGAGATGAGCTTCCGCGAGGCACACCTCAAGGCCTTCGACCGTCTGCCCGAGGAGATCTGGGAGGCCCACCGCCGCGTGGCCGCCGACCTCGACGCGCAGGCCTGAGCCGGCGGGTACGACCCGACTGACGACGAAGAGCGTTGCCCCCCCAACGGGGGTGGCGCTCTTCGTCGTTTTCGACATGCGGGGCCCCGCGGTCGCCGATATGGTCCGGACACCGCCACCCCCTGTGACTCCAGTCACACGCGTAAGCGCCCCACCCGGGCGCGTCTTCGAGAGGACCACGCATGTCCAGAGCTCGCCACCGCCACACCAGAACGATCGCCGCAGCCGCGGCCGCCACCCTGTCCGTCGCCCTCGTCGGGCAGGGCGTGGTGACCGCCACCGCGGCGCCCACCACGTCGGGCGCCGCCACCGCCGAGGGCTCGCCGGCCGCCGGTGACCCGCACGACCATCTTCCCGACCTCGACACCCGCGCCACCCGCAGCGCCGCCCCGTCGAGCACCCAGCGCTCGGCGGCCGCCGACGACGGCCGCTCCCCCAGCGCCCGCAGCGCGACGGGCCGCGGCACGATCACCTGGAACCGCTTCGGGTCGGTCGAGACGATGACCCCGACGAGCGCGAAGGGGGACCTCTCCGCCGGCTTGGGCAAGGACCCGGAGGCCGCCGCCCGCGCCTTCCTCGACAAGGAGCGCTCCACCTTCGGCCTGACGAGCGCCGACATCGCCGACATGGAGCACGTCGCGACCAACCGCATCGGCTCGAGCGACGTCGTCATGCTCCGGCAGCAGATCGACGGCCTGGCCGCCGGGCTAGACGGCCTCGTCGTCGTCGCGGTCGACGGCGGCACCGCCCGCTACGTCAACTCCTCGCTCGCCCCGACGTCGTCCACGGCCCGGCGGGCACCGGCCGCAGCCGGGATGACCCCCGAGAAGGCCCTCGGCCACGCCGCGAAGAACATCGGCCACCCGGCGACCGGCATCGCGAAGGTCTCGTCCCGGTCGGCCTCCGCCAGCTCGTCGTGGACGACCCTCACGGCCACCGGTCTCCAGGGCCAGCAGCAGGTGAAGAAGGTCGCGGTCCCCGTACCCGGCGGCGCCGCCCGCACGGCCTACCACGTCGTCACCCGCGTGGGTGCCGACGAGGGCTACTCGGTCTACGTCGACGCCGCCGACGGCTCGATCATCGCCCGGGAGAGCCTCGTCGACTTCGACAGCGACAACCCGTCGTGGTCGGTCTTCACCGGCACCCCCGACGCGGAGACCAGCGACACCCGCTCGATCTGGTGCTTCACCGCCGCGGCGGGCTGCGACGAGGCGGTCGGCAACGCCGCCTCCGCCTTCGGCTGGGACGTCGACCCCGCGACCAAGCTGTCGACGGGCACGACGAACGGCAACAACGCCTACACCGGCGAGCGCTGGCGCTCCGGTGGACCCGTGACGCCGGCGACCTCGAAGCCCGAGCGCGACTACGTCTTCCCCTTCACCGCACAGTGGACGAAGAAGGCCTGCGACCCGGCCAACTACACCAGCCCTGAGCGCAACGACATCGACGCCGCGACGACCAACCTCTTCGCGATGCACAACCGCATGCACGACTGGTCGTACAACCTCGGCTTCACCGAGACCGCGTGGAACATGCAGCGCGACAACGGGACGAAGGGGGGCAAGGCCGGCGACCCCGAGCTCGGCTACTCCCAGTCCGGTGCGCAGTCCGGCTCCCGCAACAACGCCAACCAGGGCACTCCCCCGGACGGCATCAGCGGCTACAGCAACATGTACCTCTGGCAGCCCCTCGCCGGGAGCTTCTACGCCCCCTGCGTCGACGGTGACTACGACATGTCGGTCATCGGCCACGAGTACGGGCACGCCATCAGCAACCGGATGGCGGGCGGCCCCGACGCGGGCCTGTCCGGGCTCCAGGCCGGCGCGATGGGCGAGTCGTGGTCCGACCTCATGGCGACGGAGTACCTGCAGGAGTGGGGCTACACCCCGGTGAGCAAACAGGCGACCCCGATGGGCGGCTACGTCACCGGGAACCCCGACCGCGGCATCCGCAACTACAACTTCAGCGACAGCCCGCTCAACTACTCCAACGTCGGCTACGACCTCACCGGCCCGCAGGTCCCCGCGGACGGCGAGATCTGGTCGGCGACGCAGTCCGACATCCGGGCCTCCTTCATGGATCGCTACGGGTCGGGCGACGCGGCGACCCAGGCCGCCTGCGCCAGCGGGGCGAAGGCGGTGGACACCTGCCCGGGCAACCGGCGCTGGATGCAACTCGTCTTCGACGCGTGGCTGCTCATGCCACGCGGCACGGTGAGCATGGTCGACGCCCGCAATGCGATGCTCGCGGCCGACCTGCTGCGTTTCGGCGGGGCCAACCAGGACCTGCTGTGGAACGGCTTCGCCGACCGCGGCCTCGGTCGGGACGCGGCGTCTGCCAGCTCGTCGACGACCGCGCCGACGCCCTCCTTCGCGTCGGCGTACGCGAAGAACGCGACCCTGCGGCTCTCCCCCACCGACGAGGACGGCCGCCCGGTGGCGGGCGCGAAGGTGTACGTCGGCGAGTACACCGCCCGCTCCCGGCCGGTGGCCGACACCGACGCGGCGAGCGACCTGGGCGAGAGCTTCGAGGTCGTGCCCGGCGAGCGGACCTACACGGTGACCGCACCGGGCAAGGCGCAGACGGTCGTCACCCTCACCGCGAAGGACAACCAGCGGCGCGACCTGCCGGTCAAGATGCGCGACAACCTCGCCAGCACTGCTGCAGGCGCGACCATCTCCGGCGACGGTGACGGCGTCGACAACCTCGTCGACGGCGACGAGGACACGACGGGCGCGACCCCGGCGAACCCCACGTCGGAGCAGAAGCGGTACACCGTGGACCTCGCCGGCGGCCGGCAGAAGATCCGTCGGGTCCAGGTGAGCGCACTCGGCGCGCCCTCGTCCGGCGTCTCACGCAACAGGTTCCAGAACCTGCGCCAGTTCAAGGTGCTGACCTGCGACGCGAAGGGCAAGGTCACCTGCGAGGAGGACGCCGACTACCGCGTCACGTACACCTCGCCGAAGGACGCCTTCCCCGGGGACGTCCCCCGGCCGGTCGCCCCGGAGCTGAAGATGCGCTCCTTCGACATCCCGCAGACCTCCGCGACGCACGTGCGCCTCGAGGTCGTCGCCAACCAGTGCCAGGGTGGTGAGCAGTTTGCGGGTGAGCAGGACGGGGACCCGGACAACGACACCGACTGCACGACGGCCTACGCGGGCAGCAGCGTCATCGCCACCACCGAGTTTCAGGTGATGCGCCGCTGAGCGTGCCCAGCAGGTCGTGCTGGTGCATCCCGTGGCGCCCCTTCCCGCCGCCAGATGCACCAGCACGACCACGTGTGCACACCGATGCGAAGGAGACGGAAGATCAGCGTGCGGTCCGCAGCTCGCCGGCAGCGACGAGACGGTCGCGGCGGCCGTGCCAGGGCTTGTCCCACGACATCTGCTCGGGGACGAGGGCCTCGCCGCAGTGGCTGCACGTCTCGCCCCGCGTCGTCTTCCGGCCGCAGCCCTCGTGGATCAGCGCCATGTGACCACCACCGGAGGGCGTGGGCGTGTGCCGCTCTCCCCAGATGGCCAGTTGCTGGAGGACGGGTAGCAGCTCGGCGGCGGCCTCGGTGGCCGCATAGCCCTGCCGGGTCCGGCCGCCGTCGTCGTAGTCCACCCGCTCGAGCAGCCCCGCCTCGACCATGGCCCGCAGCCGGCGGCTGAGGACGGCCTCCGAGATGCCGAGGTTGTCGCGCAGGGTGTCGAATCGACCCGGCCGTGCAGGACGTCACGGATGATGAGCAGGACCCACCCGTCACCGAGGACGTCGAGCGAACGACGGATCGGGCACAGCTCGTCGGACCAGTCGGAGCGAAACGGCATGGGCGGACCTCTCACGGGTGGACTGCTGCCGGCAGCCTAACTTCCCTGACGAAAGTCGTGAGGGTCGCTCAACGAGTCAGGCCCTGCCGCGTTACCGCTGGCAGGGCCTGTTCCGTCTGTCTCAACACAGAGCGCGCCCGTAGGGATTCGAACCCCAAACCTTCTGATCCGTAGTCAGATGCTCTATCCGTTGAGCTACGGGCGCTCGCCGCCGGTCTCCGGCGACAAGTGAAGAGAGTACCTGCTCCCGGCCGCGCGGCGAAATCGACGGACGTCAGGAGGTCTGGGCGCTCTGCGGGTCGCTCGGCTGGTCGTTCGGCAGGGTGCCCTGCTGGCCCATCTGGCCGGGAGCCTGCTGCTGACCCCGCTGACCGGGGACCTGCTGCTGGTTCTGCCCGCCCTGCTGTCCGTGCTGTCCCTGCTGCTGGCCGCCGGGGAAGCCCTGACCACCGCCGGGGCCACCCCCTTCGCGCCCCGTGCTGCCCTGCTCGACGGTCGCGGCCGCGGCGACGGCACCGGCCGAGCTCAGGCCGATCGCGAGGGCCGCAGCGACGGCGGTCTTGCGGCCCCGCCAACGCGGCGGGTTGATGGCCGGCGCGGTCTTGGGCAGCGGCGCGGTCGCCTCGGGGTCGGGCTGGGTCGGGTACTGCTGGGTCATCGGTGCTCCTGGGTCGTGGGAGGTGCTCATGGCTCCACGCTCGGACCGCTCCCTGTGGTGGCGCTGTGGCCGAGCCGTCACCCACCTACGCACCACGAGGACCGTCCGCCGATCCTTCACAGGTGACACACAGCCGACGCATGGGTTCGAAGGGGGACGAGGGGAGTTGACTGTCCTCATGGCCCAGCGCACCACGCTCTCCCCACTGACCCGAGCGGACGGCTCGCCCGTCCGCGTGCTCGTCGTCGACGACGAGCCCAACCTCACCGAGCTCGTCGCCATGGCGCTGCGCTACGAGGGGTGGGACGTGCGGACGGCCGCGACCGGCACCGAGGCCGTCCGCACGGCGCGGGAGTTCTCCCCCGACGCGGTGGTGCTCGACATGATGCTCCCCGACATCGGCGGGCTCGAGATCCTGCGCCGGATGCGTGCGGACGAGCCCGAGGTCCCGGTGCTCTTCCTCACCGCCCGCGACGCGGTCGAGGACCGGGTCGCGGGCCTCACGGCCGGCGGCGACGACTACGTCACCAAGCCCTTCAGCCTCGAGGAGGTCGTCGCCCGGGTGCGGGCGCTGCTGCGACGCACCGCCGTCGTCGCGACCGAGTCCACCTCGCTCCTCGTCGTCGGCGACCTCACCCTCGACGAGGACAGCCACGAGGTCATCCGCGGGGGCGACGAGATCTCGCTGACCGCCACGGAGTTCGAGCTGCTGCGCTACCTCATGCGCAACCCCAAGCGGGTGCTGTCCAAGGCGCAGATCCTCGACCGGGTGTGGAACTACGACTTCGGCGGGCAGGCCAACGTCGTCGAGCTCTACGTCTCCTACCTCCGCAAGAAGATCGACGCCGGGCGCGACCCGATGATCCACACGATGCGCGGCGCCGGCTACGTCCTCAAGCCGGCGAAGTGACCTCCCTCCGCCGTCCGTCGACCTGGACGCTGCGGGCCAAGCTCGTGGCGTCGGTCGTCCTGCTCTTCCTCGCCGTCACCGTCGTCATGGGAACCCTGACGAGCCTCGCCGCGCGGCAGTACCTCACCCAGCAGGTCGACGACGACCTGATGAGCGCCTCCGAGCGGTTCGTCGGCGCGATCGACGGGACCCAGCCGCCCGGGCCCGGCTCCGGGCTGCGCGGCGGGCCTCCCGCCGGCAGCGGCAACGCCGTGCTCCACCTCGTGCTGCGCGACGGCGAGGTCGCCGTCGACGAGCGCGGCAACGACCTCAACTACGCGGTCAACACCGCGGGCCGCAACGACACCCTCGACGAGGCGCAGGTCGCCGAGCTCAACGCCGCCGGCCTGAGCAGCCGTCCGCGGACCGTCGACCTCGGCGACGACATCGGCACCTACCGGCTCGTCTCCGTGCGCACGGCCGACGGGTGGACCGCGATCACCGGGGTCCCCGTCGACCCCATCGGTCGCACCGTCGGCGCCATCGTCCTCATCGTCGCCGGCTCGAGCCTCGTCGGGCTGGTCGGCGTCTGGGCCGGCGGGACCTACCTCGTGCGGCGCAACCTCCAACCCCTCGAGCGCGTCGCCGGCACCGCCCGCCGCGTCTCCGAGCTCGAGCTCGCCTCCGGCGACGTCTCCCTCGCCGAGCGCGTCCCCGACGTCGACCCGGCCACCGAGGTCGGACAGGTGGGGCTGGCCCTCAACAGCATGCTCGACAAGGTCGACGGCGCGCTGCGCGCCCGGCAGGAGTCCGAGACCCGCGTGCGGCAGTTCGTCGCCGACGCCAGCCACGAGCTGCGCACCCCCCTCGCCTCGATCCGCGGCTACGCCGAGCTGACCCGCCGCGAGACCGAGCCGGTGCCCGCCGGCGTCACCCACGCCCTGACCCGGGTCGAGTCCGAGGCGCTGCGCATGCAGGACCTCGTCGAGGACCTGCTGCTCCTCGCGCGCCTCGACACCGGGCGCCCCCTCGAGCGCGAACCCGTCGACCTCACGATGCTCGCCATCGACGTCACCGGCGACGCGCGCGCCGCCTCCCCCCACCACCGGTGGGAGCTCGACCTGCCCCCCGAGCCCGTCGAGGTCATCGGCGACCGCGCGCGACTGCACCAGGTCCTCGCCAACCTGCTCGCCAACGCACGCAACCACACCCCGCTCGGGACGACGGTACGGACCTCCCTTCGCCTGGACGAAGGGAGTGGACGCGCCCTCCTGCAGGTCCAGGACAACGGGCCCGGCATCCCAGACGCCTTGCTGCCCAACGTCTTCGAGCGCTTCACCCGAGGTGACGGGTCGCGCCAGCGCGCCTCCGGCAGCACCGGCCTCGGCCTGTCGATCGTCTCCGCCGTCACCCGCGCGCACGGCGGCGAGGTGACGGTCGAGTCGGTGCCCGGGCGGACCGTCTTCAGCCTCGCCCTGCCTGTGGGGTGAGGGGGCTCAGATTCGGTGGTTGAGGAGCGACGAAGCAGCCTCGACCCCATCCGCCACCTGGGTCTCGAGGCTCCTCGCTGGCGCTGCTCACACCTCGACCAACGGGTGACCACAGCGTGGGCACAGGCAGCAGCCCGAGCGTGGAGGCATGGACACCATGACCCTCTCACCGCCCCCCTCCACGGCGGCCGCCACACCACGCAGCCTGCCTTCACCCCCTTCGCGTCTTGCTCGGCTGTGGCGCGGCCTGGAGGCCGACCCGCGATGGGCCCGCCCCGCGCTCCTCGCCCTCCTCCTCGTCACGGCCGCCGCCTACTTCTGGAACCTCACGGCGAGCGGCTGGGCCAATGCCTTCTACTCCGCCGCCGTGCAGGCGGGCTCACAGAGTTGGAGTGCCTTCTTCTACGGCGCGTCGGACGCGGCCGGGTCGATCACCGTCGACAAGCCGCCGGCGTCCCTGTGGGTCATGGCCCTGTCCGTGCGCCTGTTCGGGCTCAACTCCTTCGCGATCCTCGCGCCCCAGGTGCTCATGGGTGTGGCGAGCGTCGGCTTCGTCCACGCGAGCGTCAAGCGCTACTGGGGCGCCGGCGCCGGCCTGCTCGCCGGCGCGGTCCTCGCGCTCACCCCGGTCGCGGTCCTGATGTTTCGCTTCAACAACCCCGACGCGCTCCTCGTGCTGCTCATGACGGCCGCCGCTTGGGCGACGATGCGCGCGATCGAGCGCGGCTCGATCCGCTGGTTCGCCCTCGTGGGTGCGCTCATCGGCTTCGGTTTCCTCACCAAGACCCTCCAGGTCCTGCTCGTCGTGCCCTTCCTCGGCATCGCCTTCCTCGTCGCCGCGGACACCACGCTGCGTCGACGGATCATCGGCTCCCTCGTCGGCATCGGCACGATGCTCGTCGGTGCCGGCTGGTGGGTGGCCATCGTCGAGCTCGTCCCGGCGAGCATGCGGCCCTACATCGGCGGCAGCCAGACCGACTCCTTCCTCGAGCTGACCTTCGGATACAACGGTCTCGGCCGGATCAACGGCAACGAGACCGGGTCCGTCGGCGGCGGCAACGGCTGGGGTGAGACCGGCATCTTCCGGATGTTCGGCAGCGGCTCCGGCGGCCAGATCTCGTGGCTCATCCCGACCGCGCTCGTCCTGCTCGCCGTCGGGCTGTGGCTGCGCGGCCGCGCCCCGCGCACCGACCAGCGACGCGCCGCCTACCTCGTCTGGGGCGGCTGGGTCGTCGTCACGATGCTCACCTTCTCCTTCATGGCCGGCATCTTCCACGACTACTACACCGTCGCCCTCGCCCCGGCTGTGGCGGTCCTCGTCGGCGCCGGTGCCGCCGAGGCCTGGGAGCGAAGGGAGGAGTCCATCGGCTCCGTGACCCTCGCCGTGGCGACCGCGACCGCGGCCGTGTGGAGCTTCGTCCTGCTCAGCCGCACCACCGAGTACGGCTGGTTGCGGGTCGCGGTCCTCGCCGTCGGCCTCGCGGCCGCTCTCCTGCTGCTCGTCATCGCCCGGGTCCACCGCCGGGCCGTCGCCGTCATCGCCGCCGCTGCGGTCCTCGCCGGCCTCGCCGGGCCTGCGGCCTACAGCGCCACCACCCTCGCGCAGGGCCACTCCGGCTCGATCGTCACCGCCGGTCCCTCGACCGGTGGCCCCGGCGGCGGCATGGGTGGTGGACGCGGTGGCACTCCTCCCCAGGCTGGCGGCGGAACGACCACCGGTCAGGGCGGCACCGGTAACGGCTCCCCCCAGGGGCCCGGCGGGACGGGGACCCGGGGCGGCACCGGGACCCAGGGCGGCACCGGAGGCGGCGGCATGGGTGGCCTGCTCGACGCGAGCACTCCCAGCACCGAGGTCGTCGCCGCCCTGTCCGCGGACGCCGACTCCTACACCTGGGTCGCCGCGGCCATCGGCTCGCAGAATGCCGCAGGCCTCCAGCTCGGCACCGAGCTGCCGGTCATGGCGATCGGGGGGTTCAACGGCTCCGACCCCTCCCCCACGCTCGCGGAGTTCCAGCAGTACGTCGAAGACGGGCGCATCCACTACTTCGTCGCCGGCGGCGGCATGGGTGGTGGCGGCATGGGTGGCTCCGGCTCCAGCTCCGAGATCTCGACCTGGGTGCAGGACAACTTCACCGAGGTGACGATCGACGGGAGCACCTTCTACGACCTCACCCAGCCGGTCTCGTCCTCGACCACCTCGACGTCGACGAACGGTGCGACGGATGTCTGAGCCGACCACCAGCCCCGTCCTCGACGTCGTCGTGCCGGTCTACAACGAGGAGCACACCCTCGGGCCGTGCGTCCGACGACTCCACGCGCACCTCGTCGCGACCTTCCCCTACCCCTTCCGGATCACGGTGGCGGACAACGCGAGCACGGACTCGACCCCCCAGGTCGCCGCCGAGCTCATCCGGGAGCTGCCGGGCGTCGCGCTGGTGCGGATGGAGGCCAAGGGCCGCGGCCGTGCGCTCAAGCAGGTGTGGCTCGCCTCCGACGCACCGGTCCTGGCCTACATGGACGTTGACCTGTCGACCGACCTGGACGCGCTGTGGCCGCTCGTCGCACCGCTGATGTCCGGCCACTCTGACCTCGCGATCGGGACACGACTGCACCCGGACAGCCGCGTCGTGCGCGGCGTGAAGCGGGAGTTCATCTCCCGGGCGTACAACCTCGTCCTGCACGCCGCGCTCGGGGCCCGCTTCTCCGACGCGCAGTGCGGCTTCAAGGCCGTGCGCGGCGACGTCGCCCGCGAGCTGCTGCCGCTCGTCGAGGACCCCACGTGGTTCTTCGACACCGAGCTGCTCGTCATCGCCGAGCGCTCCGGGCTGCGGATCCACGAGGTACCCGTCGACTGGTGGGACGACCCCGACAGTCGAGTCGACGTCGTCGGGACCGCGTCCGACGATCTGCGGGGCGTCTGGCGCATGCAGCGCACCTTCGCCGCGGGGCTGTTGCCCGTCGAGGACATCCGGCAGCGCATGGGGCGGATCCCCCCTTCGTCGGGGGTCGGGGCGCACGTCGTGCGCTTCGGCGTCGTGGGCGTGGCCTCGACCCTGCTCCACCTCGGCCTCTTCGCCGCGCTCGTCACGGCGACCGGCCTCGGCTCGCAGACGGCCAACGTCGCCGCGCTGCTCGTCGCGACCGTCGCCAACACCTGGGCCAACCGTCGATGGACCTTCGGCATCCGCGGGAGCGCAGGCAGCCTGCGTCACCAGCTGCAGGGGCTGCTCGTCTTCGGCGCGACGTGGGCGATGACCTCGGGTGCGCTCGGGCTGCTCCACGCTGCCTGGCCGGCCACTCCCGTCACGGTCGAGACGGTCGTCATCGGGGTCGCCAACATCGCGGCGACCGTCGTCAAGTTCGTCGCGATGCGCTCGTGGATCTTCGCCGACCGGGGCGAGCCCGACCTGCCGGCGGGCTCCGTCGACGCCGCGGCCGACGAGTCGAGCGCGGAGCGCGAGGTGGAGGCCGTCCACTGAGCCCGCGGTGGCCGCGGCCATGATGGAGGCATGGCCCACGACCCGTACCGGCGCCTCGCGCCGCGCACCGCCGAGGACCTGCGAGCGGTGGAGGACCGGCCCCCGAGATGGTGGCCCGAGGCCCGTCGGGCCGCGGGCTACGGGGCCGGGGCCTTCGCCTTCTTCTCCGGTGTTTTCCTCTTGTCCCTCACCGGGTGGTTGCGCTACAGCCCGGCGTCGAGCGACACCATCGAGGCCGACGTCGGGTGGGTGGCGATCCTCGCCGTCGGGTGCGGCTTCATGTGGCCCTTCCTGCTCCTGTCCACGGAGCGCGACGACCACGGCTACCCGCGGCGCAACCTCACGAGCATCCTCCTGCCTGCGCTGCTCGTGGTCAGCGCCATCGGTACCGCCGCGGTGACGGGATGGTCCCTGCTCATGGACGGGCGTGCTCCGACGGACTCGGTCCTGATGACGATCACTTCGGACCCGATCTCGCTGCTCACCGTCGTCGCAGCGCTCGTCGCGACGCACGCGTGGTGCACCACCTGCGTGCTCGGCTTCGTGCGTCCCGGCTGCCTGCGGCTGGGCCTCGGCCTGCCGACGTGGTTCGTCGTCGCGGGGCTGTGCTTCTGGCGTGCGGTGGTGTCCTTCGAGGAGCCGCCATCCGCGGCCCGGGCACTCGTCTGGGCCGTCGTCGCGGGTCTCGGCCTCGCTGCGCTCGCGCTCCTGGCCCTGGTCGACGAGACCTGGGGCGAGCCGTCAACCCGGGCGTGGAGATGACGAGACCCCGGCCGCACGTGGCGACCGGGGTCTCGTCCGCTGGCGGAGGCGGAGGGATTTGAACCCTCGATGGGCGGTTAGCCCAAACCGCATTAGCAGTGCGGCGCCATAGACCGGACTAGGCGACGCCTCCAGACAACCCGGACAGAGTATCTGCCGGGTGCGCAGCGCTCCAACTCGGGTGGGCGACAGGTCGCCCACCCGACCGTCAGCCGCAGATGTCCTGGTCGGCCGTGCGGCTCTTGACCGCCGTCGGCGCCGGCGGTGCCGTCACCGAGTGCGACGGCAGGGGGTCTGTGCCCTCCCGGTTGGGGACCTCACGGGCGGGGTCGGCCCCGGCGCCGATGACGAGACGGGTGGCCCCCTTCGTCAGCTGGGGGTCGACCTTGAGCTTGGCGCCCGGGTAGGCGGCGGCCACGGTCCGCGCGGAGGCGGTGTCACCGCGCGCGTGGTGGACGACGACGCCCGTCACCGAGGAGGTCGGGGCGACGTCGGCGATCTGGACGCCGAAGCCCTGCACCTCGAGAGCAGCCGCCTCCTGCGCCGCCAGCCCGGTCACGCCGGTGTCGTTGACGACGCTGACGGTGATCTCCGACGGTGCGACCGTGGGCTTCGGCGCGGCCTTGGTCTCGCGCTTGGCCCCGGGCAGCGCCGTGTCGTTGCGGACGGCGGCCCACAGCTCGTCGGAGGCCTCGGTGCGCCACTGCACCCGGTTGGTGTCGGCGGGGTAGGGCTCGGTCGGCACGGTGACGAAGACGAGCTCTCCCGTCCCCAGGTCCCTGAGGCTCGAGGCGATCGAGGTGAGCCGGGTCAGGCTGAGGTCCTCGTCTGCCGTCATGGACTTCGTGGCCGCGTCGAGGAATCGGTACAGCCGGTCCGGGCGCAGGAGCAGGGAGGTCTTCGTCGCCTCCTGGGCCATCGACGACATGAAGGCCTGCTGGCGCTCGATGCGCTGCAGGTCCGAGCCGTCCCCCAGGGTCTTGCGCATGCGCACGTACCCGAGAGCGTCCTTGCCGTCGAGGCGCTGGCGACCGGCCGGCAGGTCGATCTGGGCGTCCGCGTCGGACACCGGCTTGGGCAGGCACACGTCGACGCCCCCCAGGCCGTCGACCATCGACTGGAACCCGCTGAAGTCGACGACTGCGACGTGGTCGATGTAGATCCCCGTCAGCCCCTCGAGCGTCTTGACCGTGCAGGCCGGACCGCCCTGGTTGAAGTTGTCGTTCCACCGACGCACCTCGCCGTTGGCGACGGTGGACTTGGGATCGGCGCAGTCCGTCGGTGCCTGCGTCATCGAGTCCCGCGGGATCGAGATGACATAGGCGGACTCACGGTCCGCGGAGATGTGCACGAGCAGGTTGGTGTCGGATCGCGCCCCGCCCTCGGCGGTCCCCGTGCCGTACTCGGTCGTGCCGAGCCCCTCGCGGGTGTCGGACCCGATGACCAGGATGTTGAGTGCGCCGTCGACGTCGTCGGGACGTTCGGCCGACCCGTGCGCGATGTCGACGCGCGAGACGTTGTTGCCGAGGTGCATCGTGACACCGAGCCCGGCGGCGACGACGAGCGCCGCCCCCGCACCCGTCACCTTCAGAGCCCGGCGTCGCAGCCGCGCGCGCCGGGCGAGGCGGTGCTCGCGGCGGGCCGCTCGAGTGGTGCCGCCGGTGTGGTGCTCGGCCCGGGTGGCACCCACGGAGGTGGTCACCCGGTCGCGCCGGCGGGGCCGTCTCCTCGGAGCCCCGCGCCGGTTGGCGGGGGGCTGGTGCTGGGCGCCGTCATCCATCGGGGGACACACTAGCCGCACATGCCGAAGGCCCCCACCATCTGGTGGGGGCCTTCGAGGGTGCGCGGTGAGATCACCGCATCACTGGTGCGTCGTCTCAGACGGGACGGACGCGCTCAGCCTGCGGGCCCTTCGGGCCCTGGGTGATCTCGAACTCGACGCGCTGCGCCTCGTCGAGCGACCGGTAGCCGGTCGTGTCGATCGCGGAGTAGTGAACGAACACGTCGGGGCCGCCGCCGTCCTGGGCGATGAAGCCAAAGCCCTTCTCAGCGTTGAACCACTTAACGGTGCCCTGTGCCATGGGGTGAATCTTCTTTCCTGTTGAACAATCCGGGCCCGCAGGTCGCGGTCCCTTGTGCAAGCTGCAAAGCTCCCCTCGGCAGGGGTACACGCCCCTGGTAACACTGTGAGCCCGGCGTGGCGGCCGACCCCATTCGCATCATGCGAGAAGTTCTGTACTGCAACTACGAGAGCGACGCTACCAGCAAACCTCTGCGGGAGCATGGTCACGCACGCGGGAAGGTGCGGACGGCCGCCTGGCCGTCACCCCGCGAGCCGGTGCACCTCGTCGATCGCATCGACGTAGCCGCGCACCCCACGCCCGACGACCTCTGCGCTCGCCACGTCGGCGAGGTAGGAGAAGGCACGGAAGGGCTCACGCGCTCGGATGTCCGAGATGTGCACCTCGATGACCGGTCCGGCGACCGCGGCCAGTGCGTCCCGGATCGCCACGGAGGTGTGCGTCCAGCCGCCGGCGTTGACGACGAGCCCGATGGCGCTGCGGCGCACCTCGTGGATCGCGTCGATCATGACGCCCTCGTGGTTGGTCTGGCGGAAGTCGAGATGCCACCCCAGCGCGTCGGTGCGCGCCCGGCACAGGGCCTCGACGTCGGCGAGCGTCTCGTGGCCGTAGACCTCGGGCTCACGCTCGCCGAGCAGATTGAGGTTGGGTCCGTTGAGCACCACGAGGGCGGGCCGGGATGTCATGCGGAGGGCGTGGGATTCGAACCCACGATGACGTTGCCGCCATAGCGGTTTTCAAGACCGCCGCACTAGGCCACTATGCGAGCCCTCCTCGCCTGCCGCGCGGCAGGCGAGTCCACGGTAGGCCATGATGAGTGTGGGTAGTGTCGGGGTGAGCCGACCACCAGATCGAAAGGACTCCCATGTCGAAGATCTCCTTCCTCCTCGGTGCCGCCGCCGGGTACGTGCTCGGGGCCAGGGCTGGCCGTCAGCGCTACGAGCAGATCCGCTCCGGCGCCGCCAAGGCCTGGCAGTCGTCAGCCGGTGCAGCAGCAGGTCGCGACCGCGAAGCACGCCGCCAAGACGAAGGCCGCCCCTGCCGCGCTCGATGCCGTGAGCAGCGCAGCCTCCGTCGCCGGCGACAAGATGCGCGAGGGCGCCAGCAAGATCACGGGCGACCCGTCGCGCGACGTCCCGAGCGGCGTCGCGGCGGACACGCAGGGCCCGTCGACCTACCCGCTCGGCGACGGCCCGACGCCCGCCTGACCCTTCGAGACGGTCGCTGCGCGACCTCCGGGTCCTGAGGAGGGAGTCCGCGCAGCGGGCGAGCGTCTCGAAGGGCAGGGCCCGTGGCGACACGACGAAGGGAGGGTACCCACCGGTCATCGGTGGGTCCCCTCCCTTCGAGGCTCGCTGGCGCTCGCACCTCAGGGCCCGGCGAGCGGACTCAGATGAAGAGCGCCGGGTCCGCGTAGAGCAGCTCCTGCGGCGAGCGGCCCGTGGTGTCCTCGAGCGCCGGGAACCGGTACTGCGCCGGGATGCCCGTGGCGACGGCGCCGGTCGGCACGTCCTTGACGACGACCGAGTTGGCCCCGACCTTGACATTGCTGCCGACGTGCACGTCGCCGAGGATCTTGGCCCCGGCGCCGACCATGACCTTGTCCCCCAGCGTCGGGTGACGCTTGACCCGCTTGCCGGAGGTGCCGCCGAGCGTCACGCCGTGGAAGAGCATGACGTCGTCTCCAACAACCGCCGTCTCGCCGATGACCACACCCATGCCGTGGTCGATGAAGAAGCGGCGCCCGATGTGCGCACCCGGGTGGATCTCGATCCCCGTGAAGGAGCGCGAGAGGTAGGCGAGCACACGCGCGGGCCACTTGCCGCCGGGACGCACCCACCAGCGGTGGGCGATGCGGTGCAGCCAGATGGCGTGCAGCCCGGCAGAGGTCAGGAGCACGACCCACCGCGAGGTCGCGGCGGGGTCGCGCTCCATGGCCGCGGCGAGATCCTCACGGATCGTGGCGCGGATCGGCAGGTGGGCGGCCACGGTCAGTCGAGGAGCCCTTCGAAGAGCGGGGTGGAGAGGTATCGCTCGCCGAAGCTCGGGATGATGACGACGATCGTCTTGCCGGCATTCTCCGGCCTGCGGGCCACCTGGTCAGCCGCCGCAAAGGCGGCGCCGGAGGAGATGCCGACGAGCAGACCCTCGTCGGTGGCCGATCGACGCGCCCAGTCCATAGCCGTCGGGGCGTCGATGTCGATGACCTCGTCGTAGATCTCGGTGTCGAGGATGTCGGGCACGAAGTTGGCGCCCAGTCCCTGGATCTTGTGCGGGCCGGGGGCACCCCCGTTGAGGATCGGGGACTCGGCCGGCTCGACCGCGATGATCTGGACGTCCGACTTCTGCGAGCGCAGGTAGCGTCCGGCGCCGGTGATGGTGCCGCCGGTGCCGATGCCGGAGATGAGGATGTCGACCTTGCCGTCGGTGTCCTCCCAGATCTCCGGACCCGTGGTCTTCTCGTGGATCGCCGGGTTGGCGGCGTTGGCGAACTGCTTGGCCTGGACGGCGCCGCGCTCGGCGGCGATCTCCTCGGCCTTCTCGACCGCACCCTTCATGCCCTTGGCGCCCTCGGTGAGGACGAGCTCAGCACCGTAGGCGCGCAGGAGCGCACGGCGCTCCTTGGACATCGTCTCCGGCATGGCCAGGACGACGTTGTAACCGCGGGCCGCGCCGACCATGGCCAGAGCGATGCCCGTATTGCCGGAGGTCGCCTCGACGATCGTGCCGCCCGGCTTGAGGTCACCGGAGGCCTCGGCCGCGTCGATGATCGCGGCGCCGATGCGGTCCTTGACCGAGTTGGCCGGGTTGTAGAACTCGAGCTTCGCGGCGACGGTCGCCTCGGACTCGATGATCCGGTTGATCCGCACGAGCGGGGTGCGGCCGACGAGCTTGGTGGCGTCTTCGTAGATGGGCAACGCGGGTCCTTCCCTCGGGAGTCGAGTGCCGCGATGAGTGCGGCGGGCACGTCCGCGACAACGAACGCGACGTTATGGATATTCCAACACCGCGTTATCTGTCGGTGCAAGCGGGTCTCACCGCCGACGGGCGAAGGGGGCACACCCCCTTCGTCCGAGGCCGCGACGGGGCGGTGAGGCTACCCTCAGGTGACGAGTGACGCACCTCTGCGGTGCTGTCGACACAGGGGTCGAGTCCTAGACTCGGACCCATGTCTGCCCTCCAGATCGTCGCGATCATCCTCGGGGTCGGGATCACCATCGTCGGATGGGGCCTGCTCGCTCGAGCCGTCAAGCACTTCGTCACCGTCTTCAAGCTCGGAGCGTCGACGCCGGCCAAGGAGCGCACGGGCCAGCCCGGCGCGCGCACGGCGACGCTGCTGCGGGAGTTCCTCGGCCACACCCGGATGTCGCGACTGCCCATCGTGGCGATCGCCCACTGGGTCACGATGATCTCCTTCGGGGTCCTCTTCCTGACCCTGGTGCAGGCGACCTTCCAGCTCTTCGACCCGCACTTCGTGCTGCCGCTCATCGGCCACTTCTTCGTCTACGAGTGGATCACCGAGCTCTTCGCGATGACGGGCATCGTCACGATCGTCATGCTCATGGTCATCCGGCAGCGGAGCCACCCGCGCTCGGCCGCCGGTGACGAGGGCCGCAAGTCCCGCTTCTTCGGCTCGACCTTCTGGCAGGCCTACTACGTCGAGCTGACCATCCTCGGCGTCGGCATCTGCATCGCCCTGCTGCGCGGCCTGGAGCGGGCGCTCCTGCTCAACACCGGTGAGACCGACCACGCATCGCTGCTGCACTTCCCGCTGACCGGCTGGCTCGGCTCGCTCTTCTCGGGCATGTCCGTCGGGGCGCTCGAGGCGGGCATCGTCGTCGTCGCGCTGATCAAGCTGCTCATCTCGTACGCCTGGATGATCACCATCTCGATCAACCCGACGATGGGTGTCGCGTGGCACCGCTTCCTCGCCTTCTTCAACATCTACTTCAAGCGTCACGCCGACGGCCGTACCTCCCTGGGTGAGCTGCAGCCGATGCTCGTCGACGGCAAGCCCTTCTCCATGGAGGTCATGGAGGAGATGGAGGAGGACTCGACCCTCGGCGTCGGCAAGGTCGAGGACTTCACGTGGAAGGGCCTGCTCGACTTCTCCACGTGCACCGAGTGCGGCCGCTGCCAGAGCCAGTGCCCCGCCTGGAACACCGAGAAGCCCCTCTCCCCCAAGCTGCTCATGATGACGCTGCGCGACCACGCGCACGCCAAGGCGCCCTACCTCGCTGCGGCACAGGGCGTCTCGGGCGTCTACACCCCGGCGAGCGCAGCGAAGGGCCAGACCGCCGACGGTGCCGTCGCCTTCGGTGGCGCCGAGGCCGTCCAGGCCGAGGGCGCCGTCGCGACGGCCGAGCCGGACGCGATCAACTGGGGCGAGATGTCGCTCGTCGGCCAGACCGGGTACGACATCGACCACCCGCTGTCGGCCTACAACCCGCACGGCCCCGATGCGGTCATCGACGAGGACGTCCTGTGGTCGTGCACCACCTGTGGCGCCTGCGTCGAGCAGTGCCCCGTCGACATCGAGCACGTCGACCACATCGTCGACATGCGGCGCTACCAGAACCTCATCGAGTCGGCCTTCCCGAGCGAGCTCGGCGGCCTCTTCAAGAAGCTCGAGTCCAAGGGCAACCCGTGGGGCATGGGCGCCAAGGCGCGCATGGACTGGGCGAAGGACCTCCCCTTCACCGTCAAGGTGCTCGGCGAGGACGTCGAGTCGGCCGACGACGTCGACTACCTCTTCTGGGTCGGCTGCGCCGGCGCCTACGAGGACCGCGCCAAGAAGACGACGCGCGCCGTGGCCGAGCTCTTCGACCACGCCGGCGTGGACTTCGCGGTCCTCGGCAACGGCGAGACCTGCACCGGTGACTCCGCCCGCCGCGCGGGCAACGAGGTGCTCTTCCAGATGCTCGCGGAGCAAAACGTCGAGACGCTCAACGAGCTCGGCGCGACGAAGATCGTCGTCACGTGCGCGCACTGCTTCAACACGATCAAGAACGAGTACCCGCAGCTCGGCGGCAAGTACGAGGTGCTGCACCACACGCAGCTGCTCAACCGCCTCGTCCGCGAGAAGAAGATCGTCCCGGTCAACCGCCCCGAGGGCCCGCGCAAGTCGAGCCTGAAGGACGTCGCGTCGTCCGCGCCGTCGGTGACCTACCACGACCCGTGCTACCTGGGTCGTCACAACAACGTCTACGCCCCGCCGCGTGAGCTCATCTCGGCCCTGCCGGGTGTCGAGCTCAAGGAGATGGAGCGGACCAAGGAGAAGTCCTTCTGCTGCGGCGCCGGTGGTGCCCGCATGTGGATGGAGGAGCAGCTCGGCTCGCGGATCAACCTCAACCGCACCGAGGAGGCCATCGCGACCGGCGCCGACCGGATCGCCGTGGGCTGCCCCTTCTGCCGCGTCATGCTCAGCGACGGCCTGACGGCCAAGCAGTCCGAGGGTGCGTCCGAGGACATCGAGGTCGTCGACGTGGCCCAGATGCTGCTCGCGTCGGTCAAGGAGGCGGTCGTCCCCGCGAAGGGCGGCACCACCGAGGCGCAGGAGCAGGCCGAGGCCGAGCCCAAGACCGCCGTCCCCGCGCCCACCGAGGGTGAGGGAGCGAAGGGGGCGACCCCCGCCGCTCCGAGCGAGGCCGAGACCGCGCAGACCGCTGCCGCGGTCGAGGAGGCCGGCGAGGACCCGCAGGCCGTCGCCGGTCGCGAGACCGCTGCGGACAAGAACGCCGCTCCCTCGTGGGAGACCGGCGCTGCCGTGGGTGCTGGTGGGGCCGCAGCCGGTGCTGGTGCGGCCGCCACCGACTCGTCCCCTGCGGACAAGAACGCCGCTCCGTCGTGGGAGACCGGCTCGGCTGCCGAGAAGAACGCCGCCCCCTCCTGGGAGACCGGTTCGGCCGCGGAGAAGAACGCCGCCCCGTCCTGGGAGACCGGTGCCACCGCCCCGGCCACCGAGGCACCCAAGGCCGAGGAGCCGAAGGCGGACGCCACCGCCGCCGAGAAGAACGCCGCTCCCTCCTGGGAGACCGGCGCTGCTGCCCCGGCGGCTGAGGCGCCCAAGGCCGAGACCGACACCGCGACGGCTCCGGCCGCTGACGACTCGGTCGCGGCGAAGAACGCCGCTCCCTCCTGGGAGACCGGCGCTGCCGCCCCGGCGCCCGCTGCCGAGGCCCCGGCCACCACCGAGGCTCCGGCCGAGGCGGAGGACGAGGCGACCCCGGTCGAGGAGTCCGCTCCCCAGGCCGAGGCCGAGCAGGCTGCACCGGCGGCGGCCACCCCGGCAGCCACGGCCACGGGTGACAGCGACCTCGCGGCCAAGAACGCGGCGCCGTCCTGGGAGACCGGCGCTGCCGCCCCGGCCGCCGCTCCCGCTGCTGCCGCTCCCGCTGAGGAGGCCGCCGCCGCGGCTCCGGCCGAGGCGGAGGACGAGGCGACCCCGGCCGAGGAGTCCGCTCCCCAGGCCGAGGCCGAGCAGGCTGCACCGGCAGCTGCGCCCACGGGTGACAGCGACCTCGCGGCCAGGAACGCGGCGCCGTCCTGGGAGACCGGTGCTGCCGCCCCGGCACCCGCCGCCGAGGCCCCGACCACCACCGAGGCTCCGGCCGAGGCGGAGGACGAGGCCCCTGCCGCCGAGGCCACCCCGGCCAAGGAAGCCGCTCCCCAGCCCGAGGTCGAGGAGGCACCTGCGGCCGAGGCCCCGGTCACCGAGGCTGCGGCCGAGGTGGAGGACGAGGCACCTGCCGCCTCCACCGAGGCCCCTGCGGCCTCGGCCGACGACAGCAACCTGTCGGAGCTGGCGAAGAAGAACGCCAACCCCTCCTGGGAGTGACCTCCCGCTGACGACGAGAGGGCCGCCCACCGATCCGGTGGGCGGCCCTTTCGTCTGTGACCAGCGGGTACGACGAGACGCCCGCCGCCCGCTCGTGTCGGGAGTCGGCGGACGCCTCAGCGTCCGGCGCCAGCGAGCCTCAGTCGAGGCCCTCCTCCTTGAGGAAGTCCGCGGCCACCTGGTCCGGGTCCTCCTTGTCGATGTCAGTGCGCTTGAGCAGCTCCGCGAGCTTGTCGGTCGTCAGCTTCGCCGACACCTCGTCGAGCGAGGACTGGACCTCCTCCTGGACGTCCGAGCGGACGAGGGGCACGACGTTCTGACTGCCGAAGAGCTTCTTGGTGTCCTCGAGCACGACGAAGTCGTTCGCCGCGATCGACGGGTCGGTGCTGAAGATGTTGGCCGCGTCGATCTGACCGTTCTTGAGCGCGCCACTCGTCGCCTGCCCCGCCTTGAGGGGGCGGAAGGTCTTGAACTCGATGCCGTAGGACTCCTTGAGCCCGGGGATGCCCTGGGAGCGGGTCTTGAACTCTGACGGCGCCCCGAGGGTGAGCTCCCCCGCGACCTCGGACAGGTCGTCCATGGTCTTCAGGGACTTGCCTTCAGCGGTCTCGCGGGTGACGACGATCGAGTCCTTGTCCTCTGCCGCCGACTTCTCGAGGACGGCCGTGCCCTCGGGCAGCAGGTCCTCGAGGGCCTCGTACGTCTTGTCCGGGTCGGTCTCGGCGAAGTCCTTGTCGTAGTAGAGCGCCAGTCCGCCGGTGTACTCCGGCATGACGTCGACCGAGCCCTCGTCGAGCGCCTTGAGATAGACCTCCCGAGACCCGATCCCGGTCTTGGTCGAGGCATTGATGCCGTCGGCCTTGAGCGCACCGGCGTAGATGTGGGCGAGCAGGATCGACTCGGAGAAGTCGGCCGACCCGACGACGATCTCGCCCGAGCCGCCGGCGTCATCGGCGCTGCTCGACGAGCTGGCGAGCGGGTCGCCACCGCCGCCGCAGGCGGTTAGGCCGAGGGCGCCGGCCGTGGCGAGCACGACCGCTGCGGTGCGGACACGTCGGCGGGATGCGGGGACGGTGGGTGTCATGGGGTTCCTCCAGCGGTCGCGGTGCGGTTGTGATCGGTTGTGGGTCGAAGGGAGCGGCTGCGTCCGGTGAGACCGGGCGAGACGACGAGACGCCCCAGCAGGGCGAAGGGGGCGTCGAGGGCGAGCGCGAGCAGTGCCACGAGGAGGGCACCACCCGCCGTGCTCGCGTAGTCCTGCGTGGCCAGCCCGTCGATGAGGAATCGGCCGAGCCCGCCGAGACCGACATAGGCGGCGACGGTGGCGGTGGCGACGACCTGGAGGACGGCGGCCCGCAGCCCGGAGATGAGTAGAGGCAGGGCGATGGGCACCTCGACGCGCCACAGCACCTGGCTGCCGGTCATGCCGATGCCGCGGGCGGCATTGCGTGCGGCAAGCGGCACGGACTCGACGCCTGCGTAGGTGCCGGAGAGGATCGACGGGATCGCGAGCAGGACGAGCACGATGACGCTCGGCACGAGGAAGGCGGCGTCACCGGGCAGCCGCGGGAGCAGCACGAGGGTCAGCGCGAAGAGCAGCCCGAGCGTCGGGACCGCCCGCAGGGCGTTGGCCGCAGTGACGAGCCAGCGCCCGCGCCCGGAGTGACCTATCCACAGCCCGACGGGGACGGCGACGAGCGCGGCGATGACGAGGACGACCAGGGTGTAGCCGATGTGCTCGAGCAGGCGCGCGCCGATGCCGTCGGCGCCGGCCCAGCTGGCGCCCGAGGTGAGCCACCGGATGATCTCGCCGATCATGCCGACCCCTCCTGCCCGGCGCGGCGCCAGGGGGTGAGCAGCCGCTCGACGAGCCGGATGGCGAGGTCGAGGACGACCGCGAGGAGGACGCACCCGAGGATCCCGGCCGCGAGCTCGCCGCTGATGGCCCGGTTGTACCCGTCGACGAGCAGGTCGCCGAGCTGGCTGACCCCGATGAGCGAGGCGATCGAGACGATCGAGACGTTGCTGACGGCGGCCACCCGCAGTCCCGCGGCGATGACCGGGACGGCCAGCGGCAGGTCGACCCCGACGAAGCGGCGCACGGGCGTGTACCCCATGGCGACGGCGGACCGGGTGACCTCGTCGGGCACCGAGCCGAGCCCGTCGACGACCGAGCGGACGAGGAGCGCCACGGTGTAGATCGTCATGGCGACGACGACGTTGACCGGGTCGAGGATGCCGGTGCCGAGGACGAGGGGCATGAGGACGAAGAGCGCCAGCGAGGGGACCGTGTAGAGCAAACCCGCGGAGACGACGACGATCCCCCGCAGGCGCGGCTGGCGGTGGGCCAGCCAACCGAGCGGGAGGGAGACGAGCAGCCCGACGACGAGAGGCAGGCCCGCGAGCCACGAGTGCTGCAGGGTCAGGGACCCGATGTCGTCGAGGTGCTCGAGCATCCAGTCCATGTCAGGCCGATCGGGTGGCGGCGGGGTCGCGCGGGCGCTCCTGCGACTCGATGACCGCGAGCACCTCGGTGGCGCGGCACGTGCCGACGAGGCGCCCGTCGCCGTCGACGACGACACCGCGTCGGCTCGGGGAGGACAGCGCTGCGTCGAGCGCGGCCCGCAGCGGCCCGTCGACCCGCGCCAGGGTGCCCCCGAGCGCCAGCGCCGAGGTGTCGACGGGCTCCTCCTTGGCCAGGTCAGCCGGGCGGACCCAGCCGAGTGGCCGCCGCTCGTCGTCGACGACGAGCGCCCACCCGTCGCCTGCGGTGCCGCCGGCCTCCCTCGGCTGGCTGCCGAGGGAGAGCGTCGACTCGTCGTGCAGAGGGATGCGCGCGTGCTCGAAGCCGAGGGCCCGGTAGCCGCGGTCGCGGCCGAGGAAGTCGGCGACGAACTCGTCTGCGGGGTGGGCGAGCAGCTCTGCCGGCCGGGCCACCTGGGCCATGCGTCCACCGACCCGGAGCACGGCCACGTGGTCGCCGAGCTTGATCGCCTCGTCGATGTCGTGGGTGACCATGACGATCGTCTTGCCGAGCTCGCCCTGCAAGCGCAGGAACTCGTCCTGCAGCTGCTCGCGCACGACCGGGTCGACGGCCGAGAAGGGCTCGTCCATGAGCATGACCGGCGGGTCCGCTGCGAGCGCGCGGGCGACCCCGACGCGCTGCTGCTGGCCCCCGGACAGCTGGCTGGGGTAGCGGCGGCCGAGTGCCGGGTCGAGGCCGACGAGCTCGAGCAGCTCGCGCGCCCGGGCGATCGCCTCGCGTCGCGACGTGCCGAGCAGCAGGGGGACGGTCGCGACGTTGCGCTCGACCGTGTGGTGGGGGAAGAGCCCGCCGTGCTGGATGACGTAGCCGATGCCGCGACGCAGCTCCGCCGCGTCCATGCCGAGCACGTCCCGGCCGTCGATGGTCACCGACCCGGAGGTGGGCTCGATCATCCTGTTGATCATCCGCAGCGTCGTCGTCTTGCCGCAGCCCGAGGGCCCGACGAGCACGGTGATGGCTCGGTCCGGTGCGGTGAGGCTGAGGTCGTCGACGGCTACCGTGCCGTCCGGGTACTGCTTGGTGACGCCGTCGAGACGGATCATGCACGTCCCCTCTGTCCGGGAGATGGCCTCCTCGTGGTCTTCCAACCTATCCCGAGAAGACGGCGAGCACCTCTGCCCGCGTGACGTCGGACACGCTCTCGTGCTGCCACCGGGGCGAGCGGTCCTTGTCGACGAGCTGAGCGCGCACACCTTCGGCGAAGTCCGCCCGCTGCAGCAGGCCCCGCGCCACGACCGTGTCCGTCTCGAGCACCTCGCGCACCGACCCGGCCGTCGCGGCCCGTCGCAGTGCCTCGAGGGTGACGGCCACCGACAACGGCGAGCGAAGGGAGATCTTCTCGGCTGCCGCACGGGCCTCGGGTGCGTCGTGGGCGCGCAGCCGCTCGACGATCGCCGCGGCGTCGTCGCCGGCGTAGCACTCGTCGATCCAGCCACGGGCGGAGGTGAGGGTGTCCGCCTTCGTCGTGGCGTCCTCGGGCACGGGCTCCACCGGGTTACCCGCCGCGATGCCGGCGAGCAGATCGGGCAGGCGCGCGGAGTCGACCACGGCGTCGGCGAGACCCAGGGCGACGGCGTCGGCTCCCGTGATGGTCGTCCCGGTGAGGGCGACGTGGGTGCCGGTCTCGCCCGGGGCCCGGGAGAGCAGGTAGGTCGCGGCGACGTCGGGGAAGAAGCCGATGATCGTCTCGGGCATGGCGATCCGCGAGCGCTCGGTGGCCCAGCGGGCGGTGGCAAACATCGAGATGCCCAGCCCACCGCCCATGACGATGCCGTCCATCACGGCGACGACGGGCTTGGGGTACTCCGCGATCTGCGCGTCGAGCACGTACTCGTCGGCCCAGAAGTCCACCCCTCCGGAGGTGCCCGCCAGGTGGGCCTCGCGCACCGCGCGGACGTCGCCACCGGCGCACAGACCCCGCTCCCCGGCGCCCTCGATCGAGACGGTCTGCACCTGCGGGTCCTCGGCCCACGCCTCCAGCTGGGCACGCATCGCGACGACCATGTCGCGGGTCAGCGAGTTGATCGCGCGAGGTCGGTTGAGCAGGACCCGACCGAGGGATCCGTCGACCGCGAAGAGCACCTCGTCGGTGCCGGTGGGGCCCGGAGTGAAGTCAGCCATGTCGTCACCTTGGCACACCCGCGCCGGCGGGTGTCTGCGCGCCGGGCCGTGCTGGCAGACTGATCCCGCGATGAGTGGTCGGGCGGGGGCGCGTCGGGGGACGCCGGAGGCGTGGTTCACCTTCGTCGTGCTCGCGCTGTGCGTCGTCGCCGTCGTCACCATGTACGCGCGCGGTGGCCGCACGAGCGTCGGCGTCGTCGTCGCTGCCGGCCTGCCCTTCGTCCTGCTCGTCGCGATCGCTGCCGCCCTGCTGCCGTGCTGGCACCACCCGCGGTGGCGACTCGCCCTCGTCGGTGCCCTGCTGCTCAGCCAGGCACCGCTGCTCGACCACGTCGTGCCTGACCGCGCCCCTGCCCCGACGGGGAGCCAGACGATCCGGGTGGCGACGCTCAACACCCTGCACTCGCGCCCCACCGACGCCGCGCTCGTCGAGCTCGCCCAGGATGTCGACGTCCTGGCCCTCCAGGAGTGGAGTGCCTCGCGCACCCGTGGGCTCACCGCAGCGCTCGGCCCGGACTGGCAGCTCGTCGCGAGCGACAACGACGACTACATCGCGGCCCAGGTCGCGGTGTGGGTGCGACGCTCCTGGACCGTGCTCGAGGCCCCGCACCTCCCCGGCCGCCAACCGGGGCGAGCCGTGCGGCTCGAGCGCGACGGCACAGAGGTGACGGTCATCGGCACCCGGTTGCAGAACCCGGCCTTCTTCGCGGCCGACCTGTGGGGGGCGGGGCTGGACTCCCTTCGGCTGGCGACGGCCGGCAGCACCGGCCACGTCATCGTCATGGGTGATCTCAACGCGCCACCGAGTGCGGTGGCCTTCCGTCGTTTCGCGCGGCAGTCGGGGCTGCGGGACTGCACCGCGCAGCTGGGCATGGGCTTCCCCGGCACGTGGGGACGCACCCCTGGGTCCGCGGTGGCGCCGGTGCCGATCGACCACGTCATGACGCGTGGCGCGGTGTGCACGGACCTCGTGATCACCCGGCGGCCCGGCAGCGACCACGCCGCGCTCGTCGCGACGGTCGCCTTGCCCTGATCAGCCGGCGAGGCTGGCGAAGGGAGCCGCGGCCTCCAGCTCGAAGGCGAGCTCGAGCAGCAGCCGCTCCTGCCCGCTGCGCGCCGACAGCATGACGCCGATGGGGCGGCCGTCGTCGGTCCGCCCGAGCGGCAGGGAGATCGCCGGCTGACCGCTCGCATTGTGCAGCGGCGTGAAGCCGACGTAGTCGAGCAACCGGGCGAAGTGGGTGTCGAAGTCCAGGTCGCCCGAGAGGTGACCGATGCGCGGCGTGGTGTGGCTCAGCGTCGGCGTGAGCACGAGGTCTGCCTCGGCCGGGAAGAGTCGGTCGGCGGCGAACCCGGTCGCCCGCAGGCGGGCGAGGTACAGCGGGGCCCGGTGCAGGCGGCGCAGCGCGCGGTCGGCGAGACCGCGGGTGAAGGGGTCGAGCTTGTCGGGGTCGAAGTCGGGCCCGTAGAGCTGCTTGCCCTGCCGGGAGGAGGCCATCGCGAGCAGGCTCCAGTAGTCCTCGAAGTCGGTCTTGAAGAACTTCGGCACCGGCACCTGCAGCGTGTCGTCGACCGTGTGGCCGAGCCCGTCGAGCAGGCGGGCGGCGGCCTCGACTGCTTCCCGGGTCTGCGGGTCGGTGGCCCGGGCGAGCGGCGAGTCGACCATCATGCCGATGCGCAGCCGACGTGCGCCGGGGCCCTCGACGAGACCGACCGGCGGGAGCTTGCGGGCCGGCTGGTGCTGCTCGGCGGCGGCGAGGAAGGTCGCGGTGTCGCGCACGGTGCGGGTGAGCACGCCGTTGACGACGAGCTGGACCGGGAGCTTGTCGGTGCTCGGGTCACCGAGCAGCCGGCCCCGGGTGACCTTGAGCCCCACGAGACCGCAGGCCGCCGCGGGGATGCGGATCGAGCCACCGCCGTCGTTGCCGTGGGCGATGGGCAGCGCTCCGGAGGCGACGAGCGCGGCCGTGCCGCCGGAGGACCCGCCCGAGGAGTAGCCCGTGGCCCAGGGGTTGCGGGTGATGCGCCCGCCGGGGCGCTCGGTCGTCGCCGTCCAGCCGAAGGGCGGGCAGGTCGTCGTCGCGATGGGCACGACACCGGTGGACAGGTACTGCCGGACGAAGGGGCCGTCCGCACAGCCGGGCCGGTCCGGCAGCGCGTCCGATCCCATGCGCATGGGCAGGCCCTCGACAGTGACGTTGTCCTTGAAGGCGGTCGGCACCCCGGCGAAGGGGGCGGGCGTCCCCTGCGGCACGTGCGCCGCCCGGCGGCGAGCACGGTCGTGGTCGTCCACGGTCGTCGCGCCGAGCACCGGGTCGACCTGGGCGACCCGGGCGATGGCGGCCTCGACCGCCTCGCCCGCACTGATCTCACCCGCTCGGATCGCCGCGGCCACCCCGGTCGCGTCGAGCGTGCCGAGCGCGTCGTCGGTGAAGGCACTGACCCGGCGGGACTCGTGGCTCTCGCGGATCTCCTCGTGGGCGGGCGTGGGGTGGGTCTCCGTCGTCATCTCCACGATGTTACTCGCAGGTCACGACCGGGGGTGGTGTCCCCATTCGCTCCCTGAGGAGGCCGCCCGCGGCCGTCTCGAAGACCCGCGCCCTGAGGAGGCCGCCCGCGGCCGTCTCGAAGACCCGCGCCCTGAGGAGGCCGCCCGCGGCCGTCTCGAAGACCCGCGCCCTGAGGAGGCCGCCCGCGGCCGTCTCGAAGGGTCAGACGTCCGACCGGTGGAAGTTGGCGAAGGACCGGCTGGCCGTCGGACCGCGCTGCCCCTGGTAGTGCGAGCCGTAGGCCGCGGAGCCGTACGGGTGCTCCGCCGGCGAGGAGAGCCGGAAGAAGCACAGCTGTCCGATCTTCATGCCCGGCCACAGGCGGATCGGCAGGGTCGCGACATTGCTGAGCTCGAGCGTCACGTGGCCGGAGAAGCCCGGGTCGACGAAGCCGGCCGTGGCGTGCGTCAGCAGGCCGAGCCGGCCGAGCGACGACTTGCCCTCGACGCGTGCTGCCAGGTCGTCCGCCAGCGAGACCGTCTCGAGCGTCGAACCCAGGACGAACTCCCCCGGGTGGAGCACGAAGCCCTCGTCCGACTCGACCTCGATGAGCCGGGTGAGATCGGGCTGGTCGGCCGCCGGGTCGATGACCGGGTACTTGTGGTTGTCGAAGAGCCGGAAGAACTTGTCGAGCCGGACGTCGACACTGCTGGGCTGGACCATCGTCGGGTCCCACGGGTCGAGCACGACCCGCCCCGCGTCGATCTCGGCCCGGATGTCCCTGTCGGAGAGCAGCATGGCCCCGAGACTAGAGCGCGCCGGGCCTCACTGGGTGAAGGTGATGTCGACCGGCTCGGTCGGGACGTGGTCGATGACGACGGCCGTGACCGGCGAGCCGGCCCCGCCGGACCGCTCGAAGGTGATGCCGTCCATGGGGTAGGCCGGCAGCCCCTCCTGGCTCATGTCGATGCCGTCCTCGGGGTCGATGGCGACCCGAGGTCCGGTCTCCCAGGCGTTGGGCTCACCCTCAACCGCCCAGAAGCGGACGGGGACGCCCTCGGCATAGGTCGCCTTGGTCATCGCCTCCCAGTCCATCTGACCGGGGATCTCGATGCGCACCCCGCCCTTGGGTGTCAGCACGACGCCCTCGCGGTAGGCGTCGACGATCTGGCGCTCGCGCCCGGCCGAGGGCTCCCACACGCTGCCGGTGGCGAAGGGGGTCGGGTTGGGGTTGGTCGGCGTCGCCGCGCTCTGGTCCGAGCTGCTCGCCGGGGGCGTGGGGTGGTCGGCGCCCACCGAGAGGGGCGATGCCGCCGGCGACGACCCCCGCGGCCACCGCGGCCGCGCCGGCCAGGA
>NZ_ALWX01000044.1 GCF_000297495.1 Janibacter hoylei PVAS-1
GGTGGGGGCGGCGGTGGCTGGAGACGACCGAGTGCGCCGGCCAGCCCGAGGGGCTGACCGGCGCATCGAGGTGACTACTTGGCCTCGGTCTTCTGGCCGTAGCGCTTCTGGAAGCGGGCCACGCGACCACCGGTGTCCATGATCTTCTGCTTGCCCGTGTAGAACGGGTGGCACTGGCTGCAGACCTCGGCGCGGATCTGGTGGTCCGGCTTGGTGCTGCGGGTGGTGAAGGTGTTGCCGCAGGTGCACGAGACGGTCGTCGCCTCGTAGGTGGGGTGGATGTCCTTCTTCACGTGGTGCTCCTCGGGTCGTGAGTGTGTCCGGGTCGGCGCTGCGCCGGAATGGGCCGACAGCTGCGGACGTCTGCGCCGCGTGCCGTGAACCGGACCAACCATGAATTGTGCCATGACGCGCACAGGGGTTCCAAACACACGATCGGCCGGCGTTGTTCCCCGGTCCGCCGCAGGCGACTGCGGCAGGATGGGCCCATGGCTCCTCCCCGCCCCCGCCTACCCCGGCGCACCTCCCGCGAGCGACGAAGGGAGCCGGTCCCCGGCCCCGTGGAGGGCTCGGTCATCCGCCCCGCCGTGCCGAGCGACGGCGCGACGATCGTCGCCCTGCGGGCGCTGATGTTCGAGGCGATGGGCACGCCCGCCGAGCAGATCTCCGACCCGACCTGGCAGGAGGACGCCTCGCGCTGGCTGCAGGCGCACCTGGCCGACGAGCACACCCACGTCGTCGTCGCGGAGGCCAACGGCACGGTCGTCTCGTGCGCGATCGGCCAGGTCCTCGACCTCATGCCCTCCCCCACGCGGGCCGGCGAGGGCGGGCTCATCACCAACATCGCGACCTTCCCCCGGCACCGCCGGCTCGGCTTCACCCACGCGGTCGTCGCCGCGCTGCTCGAGTGGTTCGAGGAGGAGACCGAGGTCGAGGTCGTGACGCTCAACGCGACCGAGGCCGGGCGGGACATCTACGCCGACTACGGCTTCGTCGACTCGACCTTCCCCGAGATGCGGCTGCGGCTGGAGCGGTCGACGGCGGCACCCGACGCCTGACCGGCCGGCCGCGCCCGGGTGATGCTCAGGGGGCGATGGGCAGGGTGATCGTCACCGTGGTCCCCTCGCCCTCGACCGACTCGAGGTCCACCGTGCCGCCGTGCACCTCCGCGATGGTCCGGACGATGACCAGGCCCAGCCCCGTGCCCTGGATCTGGCCGGCCTGGGCATCACTCGCCCGGAAGAACCGGGTGAAGAGCCGTTGTCGCTCGGCCTCGGGGATCCCCATGCCCGAGTCGCGACAGGTGATGCGCACGACGTCACCATGACGGTCGGTCGTCACCGCGACCGTGCCACCGGCGGGCGTGAACTTCACGGCATTGCTCACGACATTGGTCACTGCCCTCTCGATCTGCTGGGCATCGCCGTGGACGGGGACGGGCTCGTCTCCACGCTCGATGGTGAGGTCCACCCCGGCCGCCTGCGCGACCGGGCACAGCTGCTCGACGACGCGCTCGGGGAGAGCCTCGGAACCCGGCCGTCTCACCGGACAGGCCTCCCTTCGTCGTCCTCCACGGGCGCACGGTCGAAGGGGGTCGACCGCACGCGGTGCGGTCGACCCCCTTCGATGGTGCGGGCGGACGGTCAGGCCGTCTCGTCCTCGTCGCCGAGCTTGATCGAGCTGGTCTGCTGGACCTGCATGAGGAACTCGTAGTTCGTCTTGGTCTTGCGCAGCCGGTCGAGGAGCAGCTCGACGCCCTGCTGGGTGTCGAGGGCGGCGAGCACGCGGCGCAGCTTCCACATGATCTTCAGCTCCTCCGGCGCGAGGAGGATCTCCTCGCGGCGGGTGCCGGAGCCGTTGACGTCCACGGCCGGGAAGATGCGGCGGTTGGCCAGGCCACGGTCGAGCTTGAGCTCCATGTTGCCCGTGCCCTTGAACTCCTCGAAGATCACCTCGTCCATGCGCGAGCCGGTCTCGACGAGCGCGGTGGCGAGGATGGTCAGCGAGCCGCCGTTCTCGATGTTGCGGGCGGCACCGAAGAACTTCTTCGGCGGGTAGAGCGCCGCGGAGTCGACACCGCCGGAGAGGATGCGCCCGCTCGCCGGGGCGGCGAGGTTGTAGGCGCGGCCCAGCTTGGTGATCGAGTCGAGGAGCACGACGACGTCGTGGCCCATCTCGACGAGACGCTTGGCCCGCTCGATGGCCAGCTCGGCGACCGTCGTGTGGTCGTCGGCCGGGCGGTCGAAGGTCGAGGAGATGACCTCGCCCTTGACCGCGCGCCGCATGTCGGTGACCTCTTCGGGGCGCTCGTCGACGAGGACGACCATGAGGTGGCACTCGGGGTTGTTGGTGGTGATCGCGTTGGCGATCGACTGCATGACCATCGTCTTGCCGGCCTTGGCCGGGGCGACGATGAGGCCACGCTGGCCCTTGCCGATCGGGGCGACGAGGTCGATGATCCGGGTCGTCAGGATGTTGGACTCGGTCTCCAGACGCAGGCGGTCCTGCGGGTAGAGCGGCGTCAGCTTGCCGAAGTCCGCTCGACGCTTGGCGTCGTCGGGGGTCATGCCGTTGACGGTCTCGAGCTTCGCGAGCGGGTTGTACTTGCCGCGGTTGCCCTTGGTGTTGATCGTCTGCTGCTGCGGCTCCTCGCCCTCGCGGGCGGCCTTGACCTGACCGGTGACGGCGTCACCCTTGCGCAGGCCGTTGCGCTTGACGACACCGAGCGGCACGTAGATGTCGTTGGGTCCGGGCAGGTAACCCGAGGTGCGGATGAAGGCGTAGTTGTCGAGGACGTCGAGGATGCCCGCGACGGGGACGAGCACGTCGTCCTCGTGGATCTGCGGCTCGGTGTCGTCGAACTGCTGACCGCCGCCGCGCCGCTTGTCACGGTTGCGGTTGCGGTTGCGGTTGCGGCTGCGCCGGCCGCCGCGCTCGTCGTCACCCTGGTTGCGGTTGTCGTTGCCGCCCCCACGGTTGTCGTTGCCGCGGTTGTTGTCGCGGTCGTTGCGGTCGTTGTTGCGACCGCCCTGGTTGTCGCCGCCGCGGTTGTTGTCGCGGTTGCCACCCTGGTTGTCGTTGCCGCGGCTGTTGCCCTGGTTGCGGTCGTTGCGGCCGCCCTGGTTGTTGCCACCCTGGTCGTTGCCCTGGTTGCGCTCGCCACCGTTGGCCTCGCGGTTGCCCCCCTGGTTGCGGTCGTTGCCGCGGCCCCGCCCCTGCTCACGCTGACCCTGCTCACGACCGGAGTCGGTGCGCTCGGCGCTCGGGGCCTCGGCCTGGGCCGCGGCGCCCTTGTCGGCACCCGTGTCCGAGCCCTTGTCGGTGCTCTCGGCGCTCTGGGCGGCCGGCGCCACGTCGGCGGCGGGGGCCTGCTCCGGCGCGGACGCCGCGCGGGAGGCGCGACGGGGAGCCTTGGCGGGCTGCTCGGCGGAGGAGCCGGACTGCTGGGCGCGGATGGCGGCGACGAGGTCGCTCTTGCGCATCTTGGCGGTGCCCGTGATCCCCATGCTCGAGGCGAGCTGCTGCAGCTGGGCCAGGCGCATCGCGCTGAGCGCGCCGGATCGGCGAGGCTGCTCCGCGGTCGCGGGAGCGGTGGTGTCGCCAGTGCTGGTGTCGGTCACGAAGGACCCTTTCCCTCGTAGGGCCCGCCGCGCAGGGCAGGCCTGATGAGTCCCGTCAAGAGCGGGAATGTTGGTGAGATCCCCACGGCTGCGCGCCTGACCCGGAGGCCGATGGCACTCACGTGGGGGAAGCTCCGGGACCTCATGTGCCCCCGACTGGGATGTCAGGGCACCGGACCTCGAAGGAGCACGGCCAATGTATCACTGCACCCGCTGTCACCCGCACACCCGGCCCACGTCACCCCCTGCGCGCACGTGCCCGGGATGGCGCCGACCACCGCCCGCCTCCACCCCTGCGTATTTCCCTAGGCAAATACGGACCTCCCTGCGCATTTCCCTAGGCAAATGCGGGCCTCCCTGCGCATTTCCCTAGGGAAATGCCGGCTTCCGTGGTGATTTCCCTAGGGAGATGCGGAAGGGGGGGGGTCAGACGAGGTGGACGCCGTGGGTGGGGACGCCGGGGGTGAGCACCCGCCAGCCGGCGGGCACGAGCGGGGCCACCTCGGCGACCCGGTCGGCGGACGTCAGCACGAGCACGGACGGGCCGGCGCCGGAGATCGTCGCGGCGAGACCGGCCCCCCGCAGTGTGTCGACGAGCGCCATGCTCTGCGGGTAGCTCGGGCGGCGGGGCTCCTGGTGCAGCAGGTCGTGGGTCGCCTCGACGAGCAGCTCCGGCGCCGCGGTGAGGGCGTGCACGAGCAGCCCCGTGCGGGCCGAGTTGGCCGCGGCGGTGGCCAGCGGCACGACCTCGGGCAGCACCGTCCGGGCGGTGTGCGTGCTCAGCGTCGTCTCCGGCACGAGGACGACGGCCTCGATCTGCGGGTGCAGACGAAGGGGGACGCTCCGGGTCCGCGGCAGCGGTTCGCCGGGGTCGGTGACGGAGAGCGTCGCCCCGCCGTAGACGCTCGCCGACGCGTTGTCCGGGTGCCCTTCGAGGGCACTGGCGATGCCGTTGACGACGTCGAGGTCGAGCTCGGTCCCGGCGAGGGCACCACCGCGGACGGCGAGCGCGTGGGCCGCGGCGACACCGCCGACGATGGCCGTCGCCGACGAACCCATCCCCCGGCCGTGGGGCACCGCATTGGTCGCGCGCAGGCGCAGCCCGGCCGGCGGGGGCACGTCGAGGTGCTGCCAGGCGGTGATCATCGTGCGCACGACGAGGTGGCTCTCGTCGCGGGGCACGCTGTCGGCCCCGGACCCCTCGACCTCGATGACCAGACCGGGCTCGGCCGTGACCGTGACGGTGCACTCGTCCCAGACGCCGAGCGCCAGCCCGACGCAGTCGAAACCGGGCCCGAGGTTGGCACTGGACGCGGGCACCCGCAGGGTGACCGACGTCCCGGCGGGGATCGTCACGCTCAGTCCTGCAGGCCGAGCTCGCGGGCGATCGCGTAGGCCTCGGCCGGCACGCTCACCGGGGCGATGTCGCTGCCGTCGGCATTCTTCAGCGCCCACTGCGGGTCCTTGAGCCCGTGACCGGTCACGGTGCAGACGATCGTCGCGCCGGCGGGGACCTGCCCGGCCGCGGAGGCCTTGAGCAGGCCGGCGACGGAGGCCGCCGAGGCGGGCTCGACGAAGATGCCCTCGCGCGAGGACAGCAGCCGGTGCGCCTGGAGGATCTCCTCGTCCGTGACGGCCTCGATGCGACCGCCGGAGTCGTCGCGCGCGGCCTCGGCCTGCTGCCACGACGCGGGGTTGCCGATGCGGATCGCCGTGGCGATCGTGTCGGGCTCGTCGACCGGGTGCCCGAGGACGATGGGCGCCGAGCCGGCGGCCTGGAAGCCCCACATCTGCGGCGTGCGGGTGGCCACCGGCGCGAGGGTGCCGGAGACCCCTTCGGTCTCGGTGGCGTACTCGCGGTAGCCGCGCCAGTAGGCGGTGATGTTGCCGGCGTTGCCGACCGGCAGGCAGTGGATGTCGGGGGCGTCGCCGAGCGCGTCGACGATCTCGAAGGAGGCCGTCTTCTGCCCCTCGATGCGGGCCGGGTTGACCGAGTTGACCAGCTCGACCGGGTACGACTCGGCGAGCTTGCGGGCGACGTCGAGGCAGTGGTCGAAGTTGCCGTCGACCTGCAGCAGGGTCGCGCCGTGGGCGATGGCCTGCGACAGCTTGCCCATCGCGATCTTGCCCTCGGGGACGAGGACGGCACAGGTCATGCCGGCCTTCGTCGCGTAGGCGGCCGCGGAGGCCGAGGTGTTGCCGGTGGACGCGCAGATGACGGCCTTGGCCCCCTTCGCCGCCGCCATCGACATCGCGGCGGTCATGCCGCGGTCCTTGAAGGAGCCGGTGGGGTTGAGGCCCTCGTACTTGACGTGCACCTGCGCGCCGACGAGCTCGCTGAGGTGCTCGGCGGGGATGAGGGGGGTCCCCCCTTCGCGCAGGGTGACGGTCGGGGCGCCGGCCAGCATGGGCAGCCGGTCGGCGTACTCGGTGATGACGCCGCGCCACTGGTGGGCCATGTCAGTTCCCTTCAACACGCATGACGGAGGTGACCTCGTTGACCGTGTCGAGCCCGTCGAGCTCGTTGACGGTCGCGGAGAGCGCGGCATCGGTCGCCGCGTGGGTGACGATGACGAGGATCGCCCGCGCCGAGCCGTCGTCGTCGGTGACGACCTGCTGGCGCACGGTCTCGATGGAGACGTCGTGCTCGGCGAAGACCGAGGCGACGCTCGCGAGCACGCCCGAGCGGTCGGCGACGTCGAGGCTGACGTGGTAGCGGGTGATCGCCTCGCCCATCGGCAGGACGGGCAGGTCCGCGTAGGCGCTCTCTCCCGGACCGCGGCCGCCGGTGACGCGCGCGCGGGCCACCGCGACGAGGTCGCCGAGCACGGCGCTGGCCGTCGGGTCGCCGCCGGCACCCTGTCCGTAGAACATCAGCTCGCCGGCGCCCTCGGCCTCGACGAAGACCGCGTTGTACGCCTCGCGCACGGAGGCCAGGGGGTGGCTGAGCGGGATGAGCGCCGGGTGGACGCGCGCGGAGATGCCCTCGCGCCCGTCCTGGCCCGTCACCCGCTCGCAGATCGCGAGCAGCTTGACGGTGCAGCCCATCTCCTGCGCGGCGGCGATGTCGCGCGCGCTCACCTCGGTAATGCCCTCACGGTGGACGTCGGCGCTCGCGACCCGCGAGTGGAAGGCCAGCGAGGAGAGGATCGCGGCCTTGGCCGCGGCGTCGAAGCCCTCGACGTCGGCGGTCGGGTCGGCCTCGGCGTAGCCGAGTGCCTGGGCCCGCTCGACGGTCTCGGCGAAGCCGGCACCCGTGGAGTCCATGGCGTCGAGCACGAAGTTGGTCGTGCCGTTGACGATCCCGATGACGCGGCGGATCGAGTCGCCGGCGAGCGAGTCGCGGATCGGCCGCAGGATCGGGATGGCTCCGGCGACAGCGGCCTCGTAGTAGAGGTCGACGCCGTGCTGCTTGGCCGCCGCGTACAGCGTCGGGCCGTCCTCGGCGAGCAGCGCCTTGTTGGCCGTGACGACCGAGGCCCCGTGCTCCATCGCCGAGAGGATCAGGCTGCGGGCGGGCTCGATGCCGCCGATCACCTCGACGACGATGTCGGCACGCGTGACGAGCTCGGCCGCGTCGGTCGTGAAGAGCGCCGGGTCGACCCCGAGGTCGGAGCGGTCACGGCCGGCCCGCCGCACGGCGATGCCGACGATCTCGAGCGGTCGACCGATCCGCTGCGCCAGGTCGTCGGCCTGCGCGGTGAGCAGCCGGGCGACGCTGCCGCCGACGACACCACCGCCGAGCAGGGCGACGCGAAGGGGGGGTCTGGTCGGGGGGCGGTGGTCATCGGACCTCCTGGAGCGGGCTGGGCTCGTCCACGTCGAGGGCGAGCAGGTCGTCGATCGTCTCGCGTCGCACGATGACCCGTGCAACGCCGTCTCGCACCGCGATCACGGGCGGCCGCGGCGTGTGGTTGTACTGGTTGGACAGGCTGCGGCAGTAGGCGCCGGTCCCGGGGACGGCGATGAGGTCACCGGGCGTGATGTCGTCGGGCAGGTACTCGTCCATGACGACGATGTCGCCGCTCTCGCAGTGCCGCCCGACGACCCGCACGAGTCGAGCGGGTGCGGTGGAGCGGCGCCCCGCAAGGGTGCACGAGTAGTCGGCGCCGTAGAGCGCGGTGCGCACGTTGTCGCTCATGCCACCGTCGACGGAGACGTAGGAGCGGCTGACGCCGTGGCTCACCTCGACGTCCTTGACCGTGCCGATCTCGTAGAGGGTGAAGGCGCTCGGCCCGGCGATGGCGCGGCCCGGCTCGATGGAGATGCGCGGCAGCGGCGCCTCGGGGTGGCCGTCGCGGAAGCCCTTGAGCTCGCGGTCGACGAGCTCGGCCATCTGGGTGCCGAGCTGGGCGGGGGGTGAGCGGCTCGTGCTCGGAGGTGTAGGCGATGCCGTAGCCACCACCGAGGTCCATCTCGGGCATGGCGATCCCGTGCTCGTCGGCGACCTCGGTGTGCAGCCCGATGAGCCGGCGGGCGGCGATCTCGAAGCCGGAGGTGTCGAAGATCTGGCTGCCGATGTGGCTGTGCAGGCCGAGGAGGCGCAGGTGCTCCCCCTTCGCCACGATGGCGTCGATCGCGGCGCGGGCCTGCCCACCGGCGAGGGAGAAGCCGAACTTCTGGTCCTCGTGCGCGGTGGCGATGAACTCGTGGGTGTGCGCCTCGACGCCGACGGTGACGCGGACCATGACCGGGGCGGTGACGCCGAGATCGGCGGCGACGGAGGCGACCCGCTCGATCTCGTCGAAGGAGTCGACGACGATGCGCCCGACGCCGTAGGCGAGGGCCTGGCGCAGCTCCGCGACCGACTTGTTGTTGCCGTGCAACGCGATCCGCTCACCGGGGAAGCCGACGCGCTGCGCGACGGCCAGCTCGCCGCCGCTGCACGTGTCGAGGCCCAGCCCCTCCTCCATGATCCACCGGGCGACGGCGGAGCAGAGGAAGGCCTTGCCGGCGTAGTAGACGTCGGCACCGGCCACCGCGGCGAAGGGAGCGGTGAAATCGTCGCGGAAGGCCCGTGCGCGCGAGCGGAAGTCGTCCTCGTCGAGGACGTAGGCGGCGGTGCCGAAGTCACGGGCGATGTCGGTCACCCGCAGACCGCCGACGGCGAGGACGCCGCTGTCGTCACGGGTGACGTTGCTCGGCCACAGCTGCGGCAGCAGCTCCATGACGTCGCTCGGGTAGGGCAGCCACTGGGGCGCCGCGCCGTAGCCGTCGGCGTGGAGGATGCCGGCCTCGTGGGCCCTCATGTTGGTCGCCACGGTCGCCTCACATGCGCTCGGGCGCCGAGACGCCGAGCAGGTCGAGGCCGTTGGCGAGCACCTGGCGGGTGGCGTCGTTGAGCCACAGGCGCGTGCGGTGCGTGTCGGTGAGCTCCTCGTCGGAGCGCGGGCGCACGCGGCAGGTGTCGTACCACTTGTGGAAGTGCCCGGCCAGGGTCTCGAGGTAGCGGGCGACGCGGTGCGGCTCACGCAGCTCGGCAGCGTGGGCGACGACCCGCGGGAAGTCGCCGAGCGTGGCGAGCAGGGTCGCCTCGGTCGGGTCCGAGAGCAGCCCCGGCTCGAAGGCGTCGGCGCGGTCGATGCCGTCCTCGGCGGCCAGGCGCGCGACGTTGGAGGTGCGCGCGTGTGCGTACTGCACGTAGAAGACGGGGTTGTCGTTGGTCTGCTTGCGCAGCTCCTCGCCGTCGAGGCTGAGCGGGCTGTCCGCGGGGTAGCGGGCCAGCGAGTAGCGCACGGCGTCGGAGCCGATCCACGAGATGAGGTCGCGCAGCTCGATGATGTTGCCGGCGCGCTTCGACAGCTTGGCGCCGTTGAGGTTGACGAGCTGACCGATGCGGATCTCGATGTTGGTGTCCGGGTCGTCACCTGCGCAGGCGGCGATGGCCTTGAGCCGGGAGACGTAGCCGTGGTGGTCGGCGCCGAGGAGGTAGATCTTCTCGGGGAAGCCGCGGTCCTTCTTGCTCAGGTAGTACGCGGCGTCGGCGGCGAAGTACGTGGGCACGCCGTCGGCGCGGACCAGGACGCGGTCCTTGTCGTCGCCGAAGTCGGTGGTGCGCAGCCAGACAGCCCCGTCGCGGTCGTCGACGTGGCCCTGCTCGCGCAGGCGGGCGATGGCGGCCTGGACCGCTCCCCCGTCGTGCAGGGTCTTTTCGGAGAACCACACGTCGAAGTGCACGCCGAAGTCGTCGAGGGTCGACCGGATGTCGGCGAGCTGGGCCTCGTAGCCGAGCTGGCGGGCGACGGCCAGGGCCTCGTCCTGCGGCAGCTCGAGCAGGTCGGGGCGGGCGCGAAGGGCGGTCTCCGCCAGGTCGTCGACGTAGGCACCGGGGTACCCGCCCTCGGGTGTGGGTTCCCCCTTCGCCCGGGCCAGGACGGAGGCGGCGAAGTTGTCCATCTGGGCGCCGGCGTCGTTGATGTAGTACTCGGAGGTGACGGCCGCTCCGGAGGCCGCGAGCAGGCGGCGGATCGAGTCGCCGAGCGCTGCCCAGCGGGTGTGGCCGATGTGCAGCGGACCGGTGGGGTTGGCGGAGATGAACTCGAGGTTGACCGTGTGGCCGGCCATCGCCTCGTTGCGGCCGTAGGCGGCACCGGCCTCGACGATCGAGCGCGCGAGCTCACCGGCCGAGGCGGCGTCGAGGGTGATGTTGAGGAAGCCCGGGCCGGCGATCTCGATGTCGGCGATGCCTGCGGTGGCGCCGAGACGCGCGGCGACGACCGCGGCGACGTCCCGGGGCTTCATGCCGGCCGGCTTGGCCAGCTGCATCGAGATGTTGCTCGTCCAGTCACCGTGGCCCTTTTGCTTCGGTCGCTCCACGCGGATCTCGGCGGGCACCTCGACGGTCATCTCGCCGGCCTCGACGGCGGCGGTCAGGGCGGCACGGATCGCTGCAACAAGCTCTTCGGGGGTCACGGTCGGCCAGTCTAGGTGCGCGGCGGTCGTGCCCGTCGCGGCGGTCGATTCTCGGGACGGGCGAGCCCGGTGCTAACCTCACCGGGCACCACCCCGCCTCCGTAGCTCAGGGGATAGAGCACTGGTTTCCGGTACCAGGGGCCGCAGGTTCGAATCCTGCCGGGGGCGCGTTTTTCCACGAAGGGCCGTCAGCACTCGCTGGCGGCCCTTCGGCGTGGCCGCACGAATCGAAGGCCCCCGCTCAGCCGAGCGGGGGCCTTCGTCGTACTCGCGTGCGGGGGCTCCCCTTCGCACGTCGTGGCCAGGCCTCCTACAGGTCCCGGTGCATCCCGGGGTCGCCCGGCTCGTCGGCCGCGGAGTCGCCGCGGACGCTGAGGTTGAGGATCGCTGCGGCGAGCCCACCCCAGATGGTGAGCATCGCGACGATCATCATGACGATCGCTGTCGTGGTCATGCCGTGTCACCTCCGTCGACGATCAGGGCGTCCTCGGCGCGCTCGGCGGCCTCGATCTCGTCCGGGTCGGCGCTGAGCAGCACGCCGCGACGCCACGGCACGAGGGAGAGCACGATGGCGATGATCGGCAGCGCCGCGGCCATGCCCCAGCCGAAGACGTTGAGCAGCTGCGCCGGGTAGTCCTCGTAGGGGGCGACGATCTTGGCCTCGAGCTCACGCACGAGCATCACGACGAGGACGATCGGCAGCAGCGCGCCGACGATCCAGCGCCACCAGCCGCGCAGCCTGATCGAGCTGACCCGGTCCATGTGACCCTCGAGCTCTGGCAGCTTGGCCAGGACGCCGGAGACGACGAGCATCATGACCGTGGCGACCGCGAGGATGCCGAAGGAGTTGACGAAGGCGTCGAGGGTGTCGAGCAGGTAGATCCCACCCGTGGTCGAAAACATCGCGATGCTGGCCACGGCCATGGGGACCCCGACGACGAAGGTCGCCGTCCGGCGGGAGATGCCGACCTTGTCGCGGATGGCGCCGATGACGACCTCGAGGATCGAGATGAGCGAGGTGATGCCGGCGAGGACGAGCGAGCCGAAGAAGAGCACGCCCAGGACAGCCCCGGCCGGCGCCTCGTTGATGATCGCGGGGAAGGCGACGAAGGCCAAGCCGATGCCGCTGGCGACGACTTCGCTGATGTCCTGGCCGGAGGCCTGGGCCATGAAGCCGAGCGCGGCGAAGACCCCGATACCGGCGAGCAGCTCGAAGCCGGAGTTGGCGAAGGCCACGACAGACCCCGACCCCGTCATGTCGGTCTTGCGGCCGACGTAGCTGGCGTAGGTGATCATGATGCCGAAGCCCACCGACAGGCTGAAGAAGATCTGGCCGACGGCGGAGATCCACACGCTGGTGTCCTTCAGCGCGGCCCAGTCGGGGGTGAAGAAGGCGTTGAGACCGCTGCCGGCGCCGTCGAGGGTGAGGGAGATGACCACCAGCGCGATGAAGGCGACGACCAGCGCCGGGATGAAGATGACGGCGGTGCGCCCGATGCCGGCCTGGACGCCCATCGCGAGCACGCCGATCGTCACGACCCAGAAGAGGACCATCGTCAGCGTGATCTCGGGGACGAAGTCGAAGGTCGGCCCGGGCGTCTCCGCGGCGCTGAGGTAGTCGCCGAAGAAGTAGCTGTTGGGGTCCTCGCCCCAGCCCTTCGTGAACGACAGCACCGTGTACTTGCCGGCCCAGGCGAGGATCGCGGCGTAGTAGACCGCGATGACGATGCAGATGAGCACCTGCCACCACCCCAGCCACTCCGCGCCGCGACCTAGCCGTCGCAACGACAAAGGGGCCGACCCGCGGAAGCGGTGGCCGATCGAGTAGTCGAGGTAAAGCAGCGGGATGCCGGCGAGGAGCAGCGCGACGAGGTAGGGAATGAGGAAGGCGCCGCCGCCCCCTTCGTAGGCGACGTAGGGGAAGCGCCAGATGTTGCCCAGCCCGACGGCTGATCCGATCGCGGCGAAGATGAAGACCTTGCGCGAGGAAAAGCCCTCCCTGGGCTTGACCTCGGTGGCCGGTGCGCGGGACATGCTCACTCTCCTGATGTCAGATGAACTCCAACATGTTCCAGTATCCGCTCCCGATGTGGCCCACGCCACGCCGATCGGCGGGCGGTCGGGGCCCGCAGGCCGACAGAGAATCCGCATTTCCCTAGGCAAATGACCGGTCTGGTGGTGATTTGCCTAGGGAAATACGGTCTGGGGTGCGCATTTCCCTATGGAAATGTGGCCGAGCTCCGCCAGCGCGGAGTTCTACGGCACGCCCAATGCCGCGACCGCTCCGACGTCGTGGAGCTGGCAGTTCACGATGACCAACCCGGTCGACAACCCGCACGACGGGTCCGACGTCGTCAGCTTCGACATCGACGACCCGGCGCGGCTCAACATCGCCCCGCCCGCCCGCGCCGACCACAGATCAGCACCGGGGGCGTCTTCGTCAGGGAACTCGTGGCGCTCCCGGTGGTGTACCACCTCTCCCGCAGACAGAGACCGGCCTCCGCAGGAGGTCGCCCGGAGGGGTCGCCGATCAGGCGGCCCCTTCGGCCGTGAGGAGTACGAGCAGCTCGGCGCGGACGTGCTCGTCGTCGAGGTCTTCGCCGAGCAGGTCCCGCAGCCGGTGCAGTCGCCCACTGACGGTCTGCGGGTGCACGACGAGGTGGGCGGCGATGCTGGGGCGGTGACCCCACTGGAGCAGCCACTGGTGGAGGGTCTCGACGAGCACGGCCCGCTGGTCCTCGGGCAGCCGGTCGAGCTCACCGAAGTACTTGCGCCGCAGCGCCCGCACCACCATCGGGTCCGCCAGGCAGGCGAGCTGCAGCAGGGCGTCGTCGACGAAGGTGGGTCCGCTCGAGACCGCACCGCGCAGCGACAGCAGCCGCTGGCTCATGGCGAGCGAGTCGGGAAAGTCGGCGAGCGGCACGGCCGGCCCGACCACGCAGTCGACGTCGCCGAGGACGGGCCGAAGGGAGGTCGACAGCTGGTCGGCGCCCACCGGCAGACCGATGACGACGTCGCGGGTGCGGGCAAACCAGGCCGGCCGGGTGGCCGCCGCCCGCACCACCTGCGCCCCGTCGGCGGGTGAGGTGATGACGGCGCACACGAGCGCGTCCGGGTCCCAGCCGATGCGGACGGCCAGGTCGGCCACGCCCCCTCCCCTGCCGACCATCTCGCTGGCGAGCTGACGCCCCAGCTCCTCCTCGTCGGCGCTGGCCAGACCGGCCATGTCGTAGCCGCGACGAGCCGCCGTGATGACGACCTCCGCGAGCGTGAGCACCCGGCTGAGCAGGTCGAGGACCAGGTCGGGCTCGAGCTCCGTGGTATCCCTCAGCACGGCCCGGTGCGTCTCGCGCTGCACGAGCCGCGCCGCCATCCGGATGGAGTCGACGAGCAGCTCTTGGTCGACGCCGCCACGGGCGGACTCGACACCGAGGCGCTCGAAGATGCTGTCGTGCGCCCCCAGCCGGGCTGCGTCGTTGGTCGCCACGCACACGAGGAACTCCCGGACCGCGCCGATGATGTCGGCCGGCCACTTGTGGTCCAGCGGGAGCGTCGGCATACCGAATTCGCCGGCGACCCGGTCCATGAGGAGCGGCGCGAGGGCGCCGAGCTGGCTCTCGTTGGCCTCGAGCAGGTACCGCGCGATCTGGTTGGTCGATCTCTCCAGGGCCATGCAGCTCATTCTCCACGGCTGGCCAGCGGATCCGCGCGCCCACATGTCCCGTCGTGCACATGTCACGTCGTGCTAGGCCGCGAGCGGAAGTCTGTCACGAGAGGTGATGGCGGTCGAGCCGGTACGACGGTCATCATGACGGAGGCCACTCGTGTCGGCCGCCACCTTCCTTCGCCCCTCAGGAGCAACCCCCGCCATGAGTGACATCTCTCGCCGCACCCTCGCCAAGGGCGCCGCGTGGACCGTGCCCGCCGTGACCGTCGCCGCTGCCGCGCCGAGCCTCTCCGCATCGACCAACCCCGACGCGTGCCCGGCGGCCGCCGGTTGGCGCGCGGGAGCGGGGTCGCTCCCGACGTGGAATCTCTTCGTCGCCCCCAACGCCACCGGCGGGTCCCGCGTCCAGCTCAATCTGGGCCTGATCTGCCCTGACCTCAATCCCCCGATCGGGGCCCAGGGCTTCCGGTTCCAGCCGACCGCGGTCACGGCCACCGACAACTCGGGCGGCAGGCACGTCGGCCGCGTCGCGAGCGACACCAACACGCGCTACCGCGTGGAGGTCCCGGTGGCGATGGGCTTCGCCGGCATCTTCGACGACTTCGCGTACAACCCGCCCGGTGCGGGCGTCGACTGGAACGCCAGTCACCACCTGAAGTCGTACGACATCACCTACACCCTCGAGTGGTGGAGCACCCCCATCGTCGGCGGCTCGATCATCCAGGCGTGCACCTACACGTCGACGGTCGAGGCGACGACCTTCCAGTCCACGTACCTCGGCGGACGCCTGAGCACCCTCGTCTGACATGAGCACCTCCTCCAGCCGGCGCGCCGCCCTCCGCGGCGCGCCGGTCGTCGCATCCGCCGGCCCGCGCATCGCCGTCATCGGGTCCGGCTACGGCGGCGCCGTCGCCGCCCTCGCGCTCGCCCGCGCCGGCCGCCAGGTCGACCTCATCGAGATGGGCGCCGACTGGTCGACCATGCCGCCCAAGGCCGACGGGACGGTCTTCGACCGCATGGACGCGGCCACCGGCCGGTCCACGTGGTTCGGCACCCGCACCGATGCCCCCTTCGCGCGGTTCTTCGGCATGGACGTGGTCAACAAGGACATCGACTCCCGCGCCGGCGTCCTCGACACGGTCCGCTTCGACGACTTCAAGGTCTACCGCGGCGTCGGTGTCGGCGGTGGCTCGATCGTCAACGGCGGCATGGCCGTCACGCCGCGCCGCAGCTTCCTCGGCCAGGTCATGCCGAGCCTCGAGCTCGGCGAGATGTACGGCACGTACTTCCCGCGGGCGACGGAGGCCCTCGGGGTCACCGCTCCCCCGGTCGACGTCATCGGCACCTCGCCCTGGTACCAGTACACGCGCCGCTCGGCCGCCGACGTGCGCAAGGCCGGCTACAGCCAGGTCATGGTCCCCAACGTCTACGACTGGGACCACCTGCGCCGCGAGACCGTCGAGCGGGCCCCGCGCTCCGCCACGGCCGCCGAGGTCATCTACGGCAACAACCACGGCAAGCGGTCGCTCGACAAGACGATCCTCGCCGAGGCCCTCGCGACCGGCCGGGTCCGCCTCGTACCGCTCACGCAGGTCACCTCGCTGACGCAGACCTCCGCCGGCGCCTTCGACCTCGGGCTGCGGACCATCACCTTCGAGGGCGCGGTCACCTCGACCCGGACCGCGACCTACGACCGGGTGGTCCTCGCGGCCGGCTCGGTCGGCACGCTCGAGCTGCTCCTGCGGGCCAAGGCGAAGGGGACGGTCCCCGGGCTACCCGCGACGACCGGCAGGTCCTGGGGCCCCAACGGCAATGTCATGCTCGCGCGCCTCGCGACCAACCTCCTCGGCAGCAACGCCAAGAGCGGGGCGCACCAGTCCGGCATCCCGGCACAGGGCGTCATGGCGTGGGACGACTCGGCGAGCTCGGTCTTCGCCGAGGTGGCTCCCCTGCCGGTCGGCTTCGAGACCTACTCCAACCTGTACCTCGCGATCACCAACAACCCCAACCTCGGCTCCTTCACCTGGGACACCGCTCGTGATCGGCTCGCCCTGGACTGGGACGCCGCCAAGCACGCCCCGAGCGTCGCCGCGACCAAGCGGGTCTTCGACAGGATCAACTCGGCCGCGGGCAGCTACTACCGGACCGACCTCTTCGAGGGCAGCAAGCGGCTCACCGACTACTTCACCTACCACCCGCTCGGCGGGATGGTGCTCGGCGAGTCCACGGACTCCCGAGGAGAGGTCAAGGGTGTGCCCGGGCTCTTCGTCATGGACGGCTCGCTCATCCCTGGCAAGGTGGGGGTCAACCCCTTCGTCACCATCACGGCGCTGGCCATGCGCAACATGGACCGGCTCATCGCAGGAGGTCGCTTCTGATGGGCATGCCCTCCCGCCGCGCCGTCGTCACCGCAGGCGTGTGGACCGCCCCGGCGGTCACCGTCGCCTCGGCCGCGCCCCAGCTCACCGCCTCGACCGTCGGCCCGTCGCGGCTGTCGATCGAGCTCGTCGACCCGCCGATCGGCGCCGACTGGCAGCCGCAGTACAGCACGCCGATCCGCAGCACGACGGGCGCGACGATGGGCTCGGCATCGCTCCCGCCGCGGGTGCGCATCACCAACCTCGGGGGCTCGCCGGCCGCCCAGGTCACCGGGACGCTCGCGCTCACCGTGGGCTCCTACGCCAAGGGCGGCACTCGGATCAGCGGTGGTGACCAGCTGCGGCTGGCGAGCACCGCCGGGTGGACGGTCACGCGGGTCTCGGCCACCACGGGCTCCCGCTTCACCTACGTGCTGACCCAGCCGGTCCCGGCCGGCGGCTCGGTCGAGCTCGACCTGCGCTACATCGGGGCCTTCGCCGTGCGCGAGCAGTACACCGTCCACGTCGAGGCGACCGTGGCCTCCGCGGCCTCGGCGCAGGACGGCGCCGACGACAAGGTCGGGCTCGGCAGCCGGTTTGGCTGACCGGTCCTGACGACGACGGGCGGTGACCCCCCGATCAAGGGAGGTCGCCGCCCGGTCGAAGGGGGTCAGCCCCGCTGCGTGGAGTCCGTCACCTCGCCGACGAGCTCCTCGATGACGTCCTCGAGGAAGACGACGCCCCGGACCGAACCATCGGTGTCGACGACCCGCGCCAGGTGGGTGCCGGTGCGCTGCATGGTGGCGAGCACGTCCTCGACCTCGTCGTCCGGCTGGACGGTCGCCATGCGGCGCAGGCGCTTGCGCGGGACCGGCTCGCTGCGCTCGGTGTCGTCGGCGTAGAGCACGTCCTTGAGGTGGAGGTAGCCGGTGAGCTCGCCAGCGTCGTCCACCATCGGGTAGCGCGAGTAGCCGTGCTTGGCGACGAGGCGCTCGATGTCGTCGGGGGTCGCGTCACGCGGCACGGTGACGAGCTCGGCGACCGGGACACCCACGTCGGCGGCGTCCTTGTCGGAGAACTCGAGGGCCGCCCCGACGAGGCCGTACTTCTCCGACTCGACGAGGCCCTCACGGTGCGACTCGTGGACGATCTGTTGGACCTCCTCGGCGGTGAAGGCCGAGCCCACCTCGTCCTTGGGGTCGATGCCCATCGCCCGGACGAAGGCCTTGGAGACCCAGTCCATGACGACGATGACCGGCTTGGCGATCTTCATGACCCACATGAGCGGCGGGACGAGCAGCATCGCGGAGCGCTCGGGGCCGGCGATCGCCAGGTTTTTGGGCACCATCTCGCCGACGACGACGTGCAGGTAGACGACGATGAGGATCGCGAGCACGAGCGAGGTCGCGTCGGTGAAAGCATCGGGCACGCCGATGCGCTCCATGACCGGGTGCAGCGCGTGGTGCAGCGCCGCCTCGGAGATGGCACCGAGGAGCACCGAGCAGATGGTGATGCCGAGCTGACAGGTCGCCAGCAGGACCCCCGTGTGCTGCAAGGCCTCCACGGCGATCGCGGCCCGCTTGTCGCCCGCGTCCGCAAGCGGCTCGAGCTGTGAGCGCCGCGCGGACATGGCCGCGAACTCGGCGCCGACGAAGAAGGCATTGGCGAGCAGCAGCGCCACGGTGATCAGGATCGTCGTCATGCCGGCTCACCCCCCTTCGTCGTGTCGTCGGAGTCGGTGGCGTCGTCGCCGACCTGCTCGACGAAACGCAGCCGGTCGACACGGCGGGTGTCCATGTCGGCCACGGTGATCTGCCAGCCCTCGATCTCGATGACGTCGCCCACCTCGGGGACGCGGCCGAGCTCGGCCATGACCCAGCCGCCGACGGTCTCGTAGGCCGGACCCTCGGGCACGGGGGCGCCGACGCGGTCGCGAACCTCGTCGGGGCGCCACAGGCCCGGCACGGTCCACACCCCGTCGCCGAGGTCGCGTCCGGTGGTCTGGGCGAGGTCGTGCTCGTCGTTGACCTCGCCGACGATCTCCTCGACGAGGTCCTCGAGGGTGACGACACCTGCGGTGCCGCCGTACTCGTCGACGACGACACCCATCTGCAGGCCGGAGTCACGCAGCTGGATGAGCAGCGGGTCCAGGCGCAGGGTCTCGGGGACGACGACGGGGTCGATCATCAGGGCCGAGACCGGCACGCCGGCGCGGCGCTCGTGGGGCACGGCGATCGCCTTCTTGACGTGGACGACGCCGTCGACGTCGTCCCAGTCCTCCCCGGTGACGGGGAAGCGGGAGTGGCCGGTACGACGCGCGAGGGCGACGAGGTCCTCGGCGGAGGCGGTGCGGTCGATGGAGCTGGCGCGGTTGCGCGGGGTCATGACGTCGGCGGCCGTCTGCTCGCCGAAGCCGAGGGAGCGGGCGACGAGCCGGCCGGTGCCGGAGTCGAGGGTGCCCGCCTCGACAGAGGTGCGCACGAGTGAGGCCAGCTCCGCGGGACTGCGGGCGGCGGAGAGCTCCTCCTGCGGCTCGACGCCCATGCGGTGCAGCACCCAGTTGGCGCTGCCGTTGAGGACGAAGATCAGCGGCTTGAAGAGCACGCCGACGATCCGCATGGGGCGGGCGACGACCTTCGCCGTGCCGAGCGGCTCGGAGACGGCGAGGGTCTTGGGGACCATCTCGCCGAGGATCATCGAAAAGACCGTGGCGATGACGAGCGCGAGCCCGCTCGCCGTGGACGACGCCGCCCGCTCCGGCAGGCCGAGGGCCTCGAGCCCCGGCTGGATGAGCGCACCGACCGCCGGGCTGGCGATGAAACCGAGGGCCAGGGTCGTGACCGTGATGCCGATCTGGCAGGCCGACAGCAGTGTGGAGAGCGTTCGAAGGGAGGTGAGCACCGGCTTCGCGCCGTGGTCGCCGGAGTCGACGGCCCGCTGGACCGTGGGCCGGTCGAGGGCGACGAGCGAAAACTCTGCCGCGACGAAGAGGGCGGTACCGAGGGTGAGGAGGAGGGCAAGGACTAAGAGACCTATGGTCATGGTGGGCGAGATTCTACGGGGAACCCGCTGGGAGACGGCTGCGAGCACGCTCCCTGACGAGGGCTCGAAGGGAGACCCAGCCCCTCCTCCTCCCTGAGGAGGTCGCTCTGCGACCGTCTCGAAGGGAGACCCCCA
>NZ_ALWX01000045.1 GCF_000297495.1 Janibacter hoylei PVAS-1
GCGGCACTCTGCACGGCTGCCGCGACCTCGGCCTCGCGTCGGCGACGCTCGCGGCGGGCCCGCAGTCGCTCCCGGGCGGCGATCTCGTTGCGGGCGGCCCCCTCGAGCGACTCGGCCCGGCCGTGCAAGGAGCGGGCCCGCTCCTCCTTGGTGCGCAGAGCCAGACGCACCTCGGTCTCCGCGGTGCGCGCCGCGCTCGCCTCGAGCTCCAGACGCTCGCGGTCGTCGGTGTCGTCATCCGTCTCGTCGTCGGCCGGGGCCGCGGAGGCCTCCTCGAGGCGCTGCTCGAGCTCGGCGAGCTCGGCACGCTCGGACTCGAGCGCGGTCGTGACCTCGGTGATCTTGGCGCGGGTGCGCTCGGCCTCGCTGCGGGCGGTCCGGGTCGTCGTGCCCAGGCTGCCGAGCTGCTCGGCGACGGCCGCCATCCGGGCGTCGGACTCGTGCAGGGCCTCCATCGCGGCATCGCGCGCCTCGACGCACTCGGCGAGGGTGGCGCGGGCGCGGGTCAGGGCAAAGGCCGACTCCTCGCTGCGCCGGGTCGCGTCGTCGAGGCGGGTGCGGGTCTCGTCGACGGCGGCCTGCAGCTCGAGCAGGCTCGGTGCGGCGCTGGACCCGCCCCGCACGAAGCCCGGTCCGTAGACGTCACCCTCCTCGGTGACGGCGGTGACCTCGCCGACCCGCTCGAGGAGGGCCAGCGCGGCGGGCGTGTCCGAGACGACGGCGACCCGCTCGAGGACCTGCTCGACTGCGGGGCGGATGTCGTCGGGGGCCTCGAGCACGTCGAGCGCCCAGACGGCGCCGTCCGGCAGGGTGGGCCAGCTGCTCCGGTCCGAAGGGCGGGCCGTTGCGCCGACGACGAGCGTCGCCCGACCGGCGTCATCGGTGCGCAGCTGCTCGACGGCGCGGGCCGCCGCCGCGACGCTGCCGACCGCGAGCGCATTGCCGGCCTGGTCCAGCGCCGCGGCGATGGCCGCCTCGTGCCCCCCACGGACCGTGACGAGCTCGGCGACCGAGCCGATGATCTCGTGCTCCCCGGACGCGGCCTCGCGCAGCGCCTCGACCCCGTCCTTGCGGCGCAGGCTGAGCTCGAGGGCCTCGAGGCGGGCCTGGGCGGACTGGCGGTCGCGGTCGGCCGTGCGCCCGGCCTCGACGATCTGCTCGACCTCCTGGGTAGCGGAGTCGTGGGCGGCGGCGGTGCGTTCGTAGGCCTCGTCGAGGCCCTCCTCGCTCCCCTCCTCGTCGGCGATGGTCCCCTCGAGCCGGGTGAACTCCCGCTCGGCCTCGTCGGCGCGGGCGAGTGCCGTCGAGACGATCTCCTCGAGGCGCCCGACCTCGGCCTCACGGGCCTCGATGCGCGACCGGCGAGCGCCGACCTGCCCGGCGAGGCGGGCCAGGCCCTCACGCCGGTCGGCCGCGCGCTGGGCGAGGGTCGCGATGCGCTGCTGCTCGGCGGCGTGCGCCTGCTCCGCAGACTCGCGGGCGGCGACGGCTGCGGCGAGCTCCTCCCCCACGCGGGCGATGTCGGCGCGCAGCGTCTCCTCGTCGGCACGTGCCCTGGCCGCCTGCTCACGCAGAGCGTCCGGGTCGCGGCCGCTCGTCGTCTCGACCTCCTCGTCCTGGCCGAGCAGGCGCACCCGCTCGGCGGCGAGGGAGGCGGTCGCGGCGAGGCGGTCGGTGAGCGTCGCCAGCCGGGTGGCGCGCTGCTGCGCGGCGACGAGCTCGGCAGCGGCGGCGGCCCCGGCCTCCTCGTGCTCGGTGATGCGGGTGCGGGCGGCGAGCACGGCCTGCTCGAGGGTCTTGCGCCGCTCGAGCATGGCCTGCTCGTCGGCGACCTCCTGCTGGAGGGCCGAGGTCATCCGCACGAGGTCGTCGGCGAGCAGGCGGTGACGAGCATCGCGGGCGTCGGCCTGGATGACCGCTGCCTTGCGCGGGCGGTCTCGGCCTGGCGGCCCAGCGGCCCGAGCTGGCGACGGATCTCGGTGGTCAGGTCCGCGACGCGCGAGAGGTTGGCCTCCATCCCCTCGAGTTTGCGGATCGCCTTTTCCTTGCGCTTGCGGTGCTTGAGGACGCCGGCGGCCTCCTCGATGAAGCCGCGGCGCTCCTCGGGGGTCGCCCGCAGGACGGCATCGAGCTGGCCCTGCCCGACGATGACGTGCATCTCCCGGCCGATGCCGGAGTCGGAGAGCAGCTCCTGGATGTCGAGCAGCCGGCACGAGGTGCCGTTGATCGCGTACTCCGAGCCGCCGTTGCGAAACATCGTGCGGCTGATCGTCACCTCGGTGTAGTCGATCGGCAGCGCACCGTCGGTGTTGTCGATCGTCATCGTCACCTCGGCGCGGCCCAGCGGCGCCCGGCCGGCCGTCCCGGCGAAGATGACATCCTCCATCTTGCCGCCGCGCAGCGACTTGGCCCCCTGCTCGCCCATGACCCAGGCGAGGGCGTCGACGACATTGGACTTGCCCGACCCGTTGGGTCCGACGATGCACGTGATGCCCGGCTCCAGGCGCATGTGGGTCGCCGAGGCGAACGACTTGAAGCCCTTGAGGGTGAGGCTCTTGACGTACACGAGCGAGGCGCTCCTCGGGCCGGCGGCGGGATGAGTTCGGGCCACTCTACTTCCGGGCAGCCGGAGGCCGGGGCGCTGCGCCCCCTTCGCTCAGGCGGTGAGGATGATCGGGTCGCCGTCGGTGATGGCGACCGTGTGCTCGCTGTGGGCACCACGCGAGCCGTCGACGCTGCGCAGGGTCCACCCGTCGGGGTCCGTGTAGATCTCGTCGGTCGTCGCGAGGAACCACGGCTCGATGGCGATGACCAGGCCCGGCCGCAGGGGCATGCCCCGGCCCGCCCGACCGTCGTTGGCGACGTGCGGGTCCCCGTGCATCTCGCGGCCGACACCGTGCCCGCCGAAGTCGGTGTTGATCGAGTAGCCCTCGCCGCGGGCGACGGCTGCGATCGCCGCACCGATGTCGCCGATCTTCTTGCCGGGGCGGGCGACCTCGATCGCCGCCGCGAGCGCTCGCTCGGTCGTGTCGATGAGCCGCAGGTCCTCGGGGTCGGGCGTACCGACGACGAAGGACCGGGCCGCGTCGCACACCCAGCCCTCGACCGACACGGCGAAGTCCACGGACAGCAGGTCACCGTCGCGCAGCCGGTAGTCGTGCGGCAGGCCGTGCAGGACGGCGTCGTTGACCGAGGTGCACAGGACCTTGCCGAAGGGGCTGGCCCCGAAGGAGGGGTGGTAGTCGATGTAGCACGAGGTCCCGCCGGCGGCGCGGATCATGTCGTGCGCGATCGCATCGAGCTCGAGGAGGTTGGTGCCGACCTCGGCGACCTCGGTGAGGCGCTGCAGCACGTCTCGCACGAGCCGCCCGGCGGGGCGCATCTGCTCGATCTCGCGGGGGGTCTTCAGCTCGATCATGCGATCAGTCCTCGTCCGGGCCGGCCTGCTGGCTGGCGATCTGCTCGTGGTGGTGGATGACCTCGGCGATGACGAAGTTCAAGAACTTCTCCGCGAAGACCGGGTCGAGGCCGGCCGTGTCGGCGAGGTCGCGCAGTCGCGCGATCTGGCGCTCCTCGCGCGCCGGGTCGGCGGGCGGCAGGTCCATGCGCGCCTTGAGCACCCCGACGCTCTGCGTCGCCTTGAACCGCTCGGCGAGCAGGTGGATCAGCGCCGCGTCGATGTTGTCGATGGACTGACGCAGTCGCAGCAGCTCGGGGGGTGGTCTCGCTCACCCGGTCAAGGCTAGGTCACGTGCCCGGCTCGGCTCGAGGGCCTCTCACTTCTCGACGAAGCCCGCGACTCCTCCCTTCGCGCTGCCGTCCTGACGCACCACCGACGTGACCTGACCGGGCCGGCGCGTCGTCGAGGGCTCCTCCCGCAGGAGCCGGTCCAGCGCGGCCAACGCCGAAGGGGAGCCCTGCGCCACGACCTCGACCCGCCCGTCGTCCATGTTGCGGGCGTGGCCGACCAGACCCAGCTCGAGGGCCCGGGAGCGGGTCCACCAGCGGAAGCCGACGCCCTGCACCCGGCCCCGGACGAAGTAGGTCGCGCGCTCCGTGCTGGTCATGGCGGCGAAACTACCCGCTCCCCGGTGCGCCTCCACCACCCGAGGGCCGCGCGCGCCTAGCGTCGGGTGCGTGGGTCAGCCAACCGCCACCGCCGACGCAGAGGCCACCTCCGCGCCCGAGGCCACCTCCCCGCCAGCCCCGGCCGGCCGTGCCAGCCGCGGCCACCTCGCCGGGCTCGACGGCCTGCGGGCCCTGGCGATCGTCGCGGTCGTCGTCTTCCACCTCGACCCGGCCTGGCTGCCCGGTGGATTCCTCGGCGTCGACGTCTTCTTCGTCATCTCCGGCTTCCTCATCACCACACTGCTCGTCCGCGAGCGGCGGGACACCGGGCGGGTGGACCTGCGGGGCTTCTGGACCCGCCGGGCCCGACGCCTCCTGCCCGCCCTGCTCGTCGTCGTCCCGGTGGCGATCCTCATCGCCCGCACCGTCGAGGCCGACCTGCTCGTCGGCGTGCGCCGCCAGGCGCTCGGAGCCCTGACCTTCTCGACCAACTGGCTCGAGATCGCCCAGGGCAGCAACTACTTCGCCGCCACCTCGCCGCAGCTCTTCATGAATTTCTGGAGCCTGGCGGTCGAGGAGCAGTTCTACCTCGTGTGGCCGCTGGCGATGATCGGCCTGCTGTGGCTGCACCGCCGCTTCGCCGTCACCGAGGGCGCGCTCGCCACCCTCGTGCTCGGGCTGGGGCTCACCTCCGCCGTGCTCATGGCGGTGACCTTCGACCCCGCGGCGCCCACCGTCGCGTACTACGGCACGCACACCCACCTCGTCGGCCTCATGCTCGGTGCCGCCCTGGCGATCGTGTGGACCGGCCCGCTGCGGGCGTACACGACGAGCCGGGTGTGGTGCACCCGTCGACCGTGGATCGTCGGCGCCGCCATCGTGACGATCGCGCTGCTGCTGGCCTTCGCCGCCGAGGACCACGCGTGGACCTTCCGCCTGGGCATCCCGCTCGTGTCCGTCGCGACCGCCGTGCTCCTGCTCGCGGCCGTGGAGCGCCCCGGGCGGCTGCGCAGCACCCTCGAGCTGCCGCCCCTGACGTGGATCGGGCAGCGCTCCTACGGCATCTACTTGTGGCACTGGCCGGTCATCCTCATCGTCGCCCAGGACATCCCGACGAGCGCCGGCTCCGCCGCCTTCGTCTGGACGCGTGTGTGGGCCGTCGTCGTGACGCTGGCCCTGGCCGACCTGTCCTACCGCTTCATCGAGACCCCCGTGCGCCGGCTCGGCTTCCGCGAGACGGGTCGTCGCATCCTCGGCGCCTTCACGCTCCTGCAGTCGGCGCGGGCCCGCCGCGTCGTGCTCGGCACCGCCGTCGCCGCCGCCCTCGTGCTCGGGCTCGTCCTCGTCACGGCCCCTGACACCACGTCGACCCAGCGCACCATCGAGGCCAACGAGGCCCGCGCGGCCGCCCCCCGCAAGACCGAGCCCGCCCCGACCTTCTCCGGCACCGCGAGCTTCACGATGCCGGAGGGGGACGAGATCGACGTCTTCGGCGACTCGATGGTCGTCGGCTCGGTGCCCGCGCTCGAGTACTACTTCCCCGGCGTCCAGATCGACGCGAAGTCCAACCGCCGCTGGTCCGACGGGCGCTCGGCCATCGAGGCGGCCGGCTCCTCGCTGCGCCGCGCCGTCGTCCTGGCCTTCGGCACCAACGCGGGCACCGAGCCCGAGACGATCCGCGCGATCCTCGACGAGATCGGCGACGACCGCATGGTCGTCATCGTCAACCTCCACGCCGATCGGCTCTCCCGCATCGACGACGACAATGCCGAGCTGCGCAAGATCGCGGCCGAGCGGCCCAACGTCGCCCTGGCCGACTGGGACGCGGCCGTGGCGGCGGAGGACCTGCAGGCCGACGGAATCCACCCTTCGCTCGGCGGGGCGCACACCTACGCGGCGACGATCCGGCAGGCCTTCGCCGACCTCTCCGAGAAGCACACCGGCAAGGCCGTGACGCTCAAGGACCTCCCCCCGCCCCCTGACCCCCGCATCTCCCTAGGGAAATCACCCATCCGGACCACATTTCCCTAGGGAAATGCGCACACCCGGCCGCATTTCCCTAGGGAGATGCGCACGCCCGGCCGCATTTCCCTAGGCAGATGCCGACCTCGGGCGCACCTGGCAGCGCGGACACGAGGTGGAGCTGCGGTTCATGAACTGCTCGCGTCGCATCGTCGTGCCACACCGCGGGCAGGGGCGTCCCTCCTGGCCGTAGGCGGCGAGCGACCGGTCGAAGTAGCCCGAGGCGCCGTTGACATTCACATAGAGCTCGTCGAAGCTCGTGCCGCCCTGCTCCAGGGCCTGCGCCATGACGTCGCGCGCATGGTCGAGCAGGCGCGCGATCGCCGGCTTCGTCAGCGACGAGGCGAGCCGCTCCCCGTGGACCCCGGCACGCCACAGCGCCTCGTCGGCGTAGATGTTGCCGATGCCGGAGACGACGGTCTGGTTGAGCAGCACCCGCTTGATCCCGCTGCGCCGCCGCTTGATGTCGCGCACGACGACGTCACGGTCGTAGTCGGGGTCGAAGGGGTCGAGCGCGATGTGCGTGATGCCCTCCGGCACACCGTCGACGAGATCGGCGAGGGCGAAGCCGCCGAAGGTGCGCTGGTCGACGAAGCGCAGCTCGTGGCCGGCGTCGGTGAAACGCACCCGAGCGTGGGTGTGGCGGGCCTCCGCGTCGTCGGGGTCGGTGACGAGCATCTGCCCGCTCATGCCGAGGTGGACGACCAGCCCCTCGTCGGGCACGGCGTCAGGCCCCTCGGCGAGGGCCAGCCACAGGTACTTGCCGCGCCGGTGGGCCCCGGTGACGGTGCGACCGGCGAGGCGGTCCTCGAGATCACGCGGACCGGGCACGTGGCGTCGAGCCACCCGCTCGCCGCGCAGCGACACGGTCTCGATGGTCCGTCCGGTGACGTGGGCGGCCAGTCCGCGTCGGACGACCTCGACCTCGGGCAGCTCGGGCACGTCAGGCCGAGGTCTGGGGCGCGTCCGCGGTCAGCGCCGCGTACGCGTTGGCCGCAGCCTGCTGCTCGGCGTCCTTCTTCGACCGCCCGACACCGGTGCCCCGCACCTCGTCGCCGACGTGGGCGTGGGCGGTGAAGGTCTTGTCGTGGTCGGGACCCTCGTCGCTCGTGCGGTACTGCACGCCGCCGAGACCTTGGGCGGCCGCGACCTCCTGCAGGGAGGTCTTCCAGTCGAGGCCGGCGCCGAGGTTGGCCGAGCTCTTCATCACCGGGCCGAGCAGGGAGTGCACGAGCAGCCCCGCGGCGTCGAGGCCGCGGGGCTTGGGCGTCGAGAGGTAGACCGCGCCGATGACCGCCTCGACGGTGTCGGCGAGGATCGAGTTCTTGTCCCGCCCGCCGGTCGTCTCCTCGCCGCGCCCGAGGCTGACGAAGTCACCGAGACCGATGGTCCGGGCGACCTCCGCCAGGGCACGCATGTTGACCACGGCGGCCCGCAGCTTCGCCAGCTCCCCCTCGCTGAGGTCAGGGTGCGTCGAGTGCAGGTGGTCGGTGACGACGAGCCCGAGCACCGAGTCCCCGAGGAACTCGAGGCGCTCGTTGTGGGGCAGGCCGCCGTTCTCGTAAGAGTACGAGCGGTGTGTGAGCGCACGCGTGAGCAGCGGCTCGTCGACGGGCTCCCCGGTCACCTCGGTGAGGTATCGGGAGAGCTCCTCGACGGGCCGCTGCTGCGGTGAGGTCCTGTCGCTCATTGCGACAGGAGGCTCAGGCCTGGTGCTCGGTACGGTCCGCGGTCGCGTAGTAGCGACCCTTGTAGGTACCGCAGGAGGGGCAGGCCTGGTGGGCCGGCGCCGGCGACTTGCACTGGGGGCAGGTCGACAGCGCGGTCGGCGTCGCCTTCCAGTTCGCGCGGCGGCTACGGGTGTTGGAGCGCGACATCTTCCGCTTCGGGACGGCCACGTCAGTTCCTCTTCTCTTCGTTGTCCTCATCCCCCGCCTGGGCGGCCAGAGGCGCAAGCGCCTCGAGTGCCGCCCACCGGGGGTCGATCAGCTCATGGTGGTGCTCCGGGTCGTCCTCGAGCCTGGCTCCACACTCGGAGCACAGTCCCGGACAGTCGTCCCGGCACACCGGTTGGAAGGGCAGGCTCGGCAGCACCGCGTCCCGCAGCACCGGCTCGAGGTCGATCTGGTCGTCCTCGATCTGGTGCTCTTCCTGCTCGTCGGCCTCGGCATCCACCTCGCGGTGGTGCTTCGCCCGATCCGGCCAGACGAACAGCTCCTGGAAACGGTTGTCGACCGGTAGGTCGATTTCGTCCAGGCACCGCACGCATGCGCCCGTCGCCGTGGCAGAGACCGTCCCCGTCACCAGCACGCCCTCGTGCACGGACTCCATCCGCACCGTCAGGTCCATCGGGTGACCCTCGGGGACGGACAGCACATCCGTGCCGAAACCGGCAGGTGCTCCGGCCTGGACGTCCACTTCATGCATCGACCCGGGTCGTCGGCCCACGTTCTTGGCATCAAGCACCAAGGGCGAGGAGGGGGCGTTGCGTTCCATGGCTCCAGTCTCCGGAAGAACGGCCCACGACACGACGACGTAGACCGACGCACCAGACTACCGGCGATCCCCCCTTCGTCCCAAACCGGCGAAGGGGGGCGGCGCTCAGGGCCCCGGCAGCCGCTCGACGAGGGCGTCGCGCACCTCGTCGGAGACCAGTCCGGTGACGTCGCCGCCGAAGCGGGCGACCTCCTTGACGAGCGAGGAGGAGACGTGCTCGTGGCGGGGGTCGCCGGGGATGAAGAGGGTCTCGACACCCGTGAGGTGCCGGTTCATCAGGCCCATCGGCCACTCGTAGGAGAAGTCGGTCTCCCCGCGCAGCCCCTTGAGCAGGACCTGCGCGTCGAGCTCCGCGCACACGTCCACGACGAGCTGGTTGGCGAAGGGAGCGACCCGCACGTTGCTGAGGTCCCCGACCTGAGCCTCGATGAAGGCGACCCGCTCGTCGACGGTGAAGGTGCCCTGCTTGGCCGGGTTGTGCAGGATCGCGACGACGACCTCGTCGAAGAGCGTGGCGGACCGGCGAAAGACGTCGACGTGGCCGACCGTCACCGGGTCGTAGGAGCCGGGGCAGACGGCGCGGGTCACGACGGCTGGTCGTCGTTGGGGAGCAGACCGTCGTCGTAGGCCTGCTTGACGATGGACTCCACCTGCTCGATGCTGCCGGCGCCGGCCTCGAGGAGCTCGTTGCGCCTGGCGGACCAGCTCTTGCCGAGCTGCTCGCGCAGCTCCTCGCTCGCGTCCTCCCGGGCCGGGTTGAGGATCGTCAGCTCCTCCTCGCCGATGTGGTGGTTGAGCACCTCCGCGACGGCCTCGAGGGCGTCCTGAAACTTCTGCGTGTCGGTGCCCTTGGCCCGGAGCAGGTGGAGCAGCGCCTCGTTGGTCGCCGCGTGCTCCTTCTCGCCGTGCTCCTCCTCCTCGCCGGCGATGACCTTGCGCGACTTCAGCTTCGGGTAGGCGATCTCCTCCTCGGCCTCGCTGTGGGCGATGAGCAGTGCGGCGAAGGCGGCGCGGGCCGCCTCGCGATCAGCCGTGGCGTCGCGCATGTCGCGCATGAGGCTCTCGAAGAGCCGGTGGTCGTCGGCGATGAGGTCCGTGATGTCGCCTGCTGCCGGCCGCGGGATCGTGTAGTCGCTCATGTCCCCATTCCTACCGGATGATCGGGGACGGTGCGGGAGGCCGGCCGCTCAGATCTGGTAGTCGGGGGCGACGCGGATGGCAAACCACAGCGTCGTCTCGCCGTAGGCCTTCGAGCCCTCGGCGACGATGCCGTCGGGCCAGGTCGGCTCAGGCGAGCGGGACGAGCGCTCGATGACGATGACCGGCTCCTGGGCCAGCCACTGGTGGGCGAGGAGCATCTCGAGGACGGCGGTGAGCGAGTCCTCGGTGACGTCGTAGGGCGGGTCGGCGAGGACGAGGTCGTAGCGCAGCGAGGCCGGACGGTCGAGGGCCTGCTCGACGGTGCTCGACTGCAGCCGCGCGCCGGCGACGCCGAGGTCGGAGATGTTGGCGCGGATCGTCGCGGACGCCCCGCGGTCGGACTCGACGAGCAGCACGCTGGCCGCGCCGCGGCTGGCCGCCTCGAGGCCGAGGGCCCCGGAGCCGGCGTAGAGGTCCATGACGTGCGCCCTGTCGATGACATCGCGCGCCTCGAGGGAGCTGAAGAGCGCCTCGCGCACCCGGTCGGTCGTGGGCCGCGTGCCGTCGCCGGAGGGGGTGCGCAGTCGTCGGCCGCCGGCCTCGCCGCTGATGATCCGAGTCACCGCTCCATGATGCGTCATCGGGTCGGCGAGGGACCACCCGGGCGCGGGTCCGCCCCTCGCCCGAGGTCACCGCGACGAAGGGAGCGACTCAGCCTTCTCGAGGTAGGCCGCCTGCTCAGCGTCGAGCCAGTCGGTGATCGTCTCGCGCAGCTGCGGGTGGTCGCTGAGCTCCGGGTCGGCGTCGAGCAGGCCCTGCGCGTCCTCGCGGGCGGCGACGATGAGCGGCTCGTGCTCGAGCACCGACAGGTGCTGCAGCTGGCTGCGCACGCCGTGCTGGGCGGTGCCGAGCACGTCGCCCTCGCGGCGCTGGGTCAGGTCCAGGCGCGCGAGCTCGAAGCCGTCCGTGGTCGCGCTCACGGCCTGCAGCCGCTCGAGCGCCGACTCGCTGTCGGTGTCCGTCATGAGCAGGCACAGGCCGGGGTGGCCGCCACGGCCCACGCGTCCACGCAGCTGGTGCAGCTGCGAGACGCCGAAGCGGTCGGCGTCGCGGATGACCATCATCGAGGCATTGGGCACGTCGACCCCGACCTCGATGACGGTCGTCGACACGAGCACGTCGATCTCGCCGGCGTGGAAGCGCGCCATGACGCGCTCCTTGTCCTCCGGGGCCATCCGCCCGTGGAGCATCTCGAGGGTGACGCCCTGGAGGACCGGGTGCTCGGCGAGCGCCGCGATCGTCTCCTCGACCGCGGCGAGGGGTCGCTCCGTGCGCTCCTGCTCGACACGCTCACCGTCGTCGTGCTCGTCGTCGACGACGGCGTCCTCGGCGACGAGGTCGACCCCGTCGAGGTCGTGCGGGTCGTCGCCGCCGATGCGGGGGCAGACGACGTAGACCTGACGTCCGGCCGAGACCTCCTCGGCCACGCGGGCCCAGGTGCGGTCGACCCACCCCGGCTTGCGGGCCTCGACGACGTGGGTGGTGATCGGCTGGCGGCCCCGCGGCAGCTCCCGCAGGGTCGACGTCTCCATGTCGCCGAAGACGGTCATCGCCACGGTCCGCGGGATCGGGGTCGCCGTCATGACGAGCAGGTGGGGTGGAGTGACGCCCTTGGCGCGCAGGGCATCTCGCTGCTCCACGCCGAAGCGGTGCTGCTCGTCGACGACGACGAGCGCGAGGTCGGCGAAGGAGACCTTGTCCTCGAGCAGGGCGTGGGTGCCGATGACGATGCCGGCCTGCCCGGAGGCGATCTCGAGCAGCGTCTCGCGGCGGCGGGCTGCCGACATCGACCCGGTGAGCAGGGCGACGCGGGTGGCGTGCTCGTCGCCGCCGAGCATCCCCCCTTCGGCCAGGTCACCGAGCATGGCGGTGATCGACGCGGCGTGCTGGGCGGCGAGCACCTCGGTCGGCGCGAGGAGCGCCGCCTGTCCCCCGCTGTCGACCGCGGCGAGCATCGCGCGCAGGGCGACGATCGTCTTGCCCGAGCCGACCTCGCCCTGCAGGAGGCGGTGCATGGGGGTCGGGCGGGCCATCTCGTCGAGGATCTCGCGACCGACCTGCTGCTGTCCCGGCGTCAGCTCGAAGGGCAGCCGCTCGTCGAAGGCTGCGAGCAGGCCACCCTCGCGGGGGGGCGCGTCCCTGCGTGACGACCGCCGCTGCCGCGCGCCGCCGCTGCCCGAGGATGCACTGGAGGACCAGCGCCTCCTCGTAGCGCAGCCGCTCCCTGCCGGCCTCGACGTCGGCGTGGTCGCGGGGTGCGTGGATGGCACGAAGGGCGGACCTCCGGTCGAGCAGGCCACGCCGGGTCCGCACGGCCTCGGGCACGGCGTCGACGACGCCGTCGAGATGCCCGAGCACGAGCCGCACGCAGCGGGTGATCGTCCACGGGTGCACGCCGGGCACGTGGCGGTAGATCGGGATGAGGCCGGTGTGGTCGGCGTCGCCGAGCTCACCGAGGGCCGCGGCCTCCTCGAGCGAGGCGTAGCCCGGGTGTGCGAGCTGGGTGACGCTGCGGTACTCCGAGACGGTGCCGGCGAAGAGGAACTCGCGCCCGGCGACGAGCTTGTGCTCATGGCCGCGCGCGTCGAAGAAGGTCACGCGCATCCGCGAGCGCCCGTCGGTGATCGTGGCCTCGAGCATGCGGCCGCGGCGGGACTTCATCGTGCGGGTCTCCGCGTGCTCGACCCTGGCCACCGCGACGAGGAAGTCCCCGGGGCGGGGACAGCCGAGGTCGGGGGCGGCGGTGCGGTAGCGCCGGGGCCAGAAGTCGAGCAGCTCCCCGACGGTCTCGATCTGCCGGTGCTTGGCGAGCTTGCCGGCTGCCTGGCCGCCGAGCAGCCCCTTGAGCCGGGTCTCCTCGGTCGCCACTACTCGGCCCCGAGGAGGAGCAGGTAGTGCGGCTGGACGCCGTCGACGACCTGCACCTCGATGCCGGCGCGCCGGGACTCGATCCACCCGGTGACGGCCTCGGCGAGCCCGTCGGGTGCGTCCTCGCCGACGACGAGCGTCACGAGCTCGGTGCCCGCGGAGACGATGCCCTCCAGCACCTCGCGGGCGACCTGCTCGGCGTCGGAGCCGACGATGGTGATGTCGCCGCTCACGACCCCGAGGACGTCACCGACCTCGCAGAGCCCACCGCTCGTCAGCCCGGCCTTGACGGCGACCGTCACGGCGCCGTGCCGGGTGGCGGCGGCCGAGCGGGTCATCGCGAGGACGTTGTGCTGCGTCGTCGCGCCCGGGTCGAAGACGGCGAGCGCCGCCAGTCCCTGGACCGCGGTCACGGAGGTGATGACGTGGACGGTCTGCCCCTCCTGGGCTGCGGCGTGGGCTGCCGCGTCGGCGGCCATCCGGGTGTCACGGTCGTTGGGCAGGAGGATGACCTCCTCGGTCCCGGCCTGGCGCACCGCCGCGACGAGCTCGCCCGCCGAGGCGCGGTGGCCGGGGCCCGAGGCGACGGTCGTCGCCCCGGCCTCCTCGAGCAGGGCGGCGATGCCGGGACCGGCCGCGCAGGCGACGATCGACAGGCCGCCCTTCGGGGCCGGTGCGATGGTCTCCAGGAGGGTCACGGCGACCCGGCGCGGTACCCCGTGCTCGATGCCGGCCTCGAGGGCCGCCCCGATGTCGTCGGTGTGCACGTGCACGTGGCACACGTCCTCCGCGGTCGACACGACGACGCTGTCGCCGATCTCGTCGAGCCGCTGACGCAGCCGGGTCACGCCCCCTTCGTCCACGTCGTGGAGCAGGTACATGACCTCGTGGGCCGGGCCGTCGTGGGGAGCCGTCACGGCGGCCCCGTCGACCGGGCGGGTCCAGCCCGGGCGCCGCTCGAGCGTGGGGTTGAGGGTGAACTCGTCGACGGCATAGCTCGTCGGCGCGCCCTCCTCGTGCACGACCTGGTCCAGGGCCTCGACGAAGAGGAGGTACCCGGCGCCGCCGGCATCGACGACCCCGGCATCGGCGAGCACCTGCAACTGGTCCGGGGTGCGCGCCAGCGCCGCGCGCGCTGCGTCGACGGCTGCTCGGGTGAGCTCCCCGAGGCTGCCCCCGTCACGACAGACCTGCTCGGCCCGCTCGGCGGTTGCGTCGGCGACGCTGAGGATCGTCCCCTCCTGCGGGCGCACGACGCTCTCGCGGGCCCGGTCGGCACCGCGGCGCACCGCTTGGGCCACGGCCTTGGTGTCGATCGACACGAGGTCGCCGGCGCTCACGACCTCGCTGACCCCGCGGATCATCTGGCTGAGGATGACGCCGGAGTTGCCCCGGGCGGACATCAGGGCCGCGCGGGAGATGGCGGCGGCCTCGCTGGGCAGCGGGAGGCTGCCGAAGGTCCCGGCACGCTCCTGCTCCGAGCGGGCGGCGTCGAGGGCCTGGTCGAGGGTGAGGTACATGTTGGTGCCCGTGTCACCATCGGGGACCGGGTAGACGTTGAGCGCGTCGATCTCGGCACGCCTCGCGGCGAGTGCGGCGCGGGTCACCACGACCCACCGGCGCACGGAGTCAGCGTCGAGGACCTCCAGCACGCCGTCAGGGTAGTGGAGAAGGACCGCCCCCACGCCGTTTTGGTGGTGTCGTGCTCACTCGGCTACTCTGTACCGGTTGCCCGGTGACAGCTCCGCCTCTTCGGTGGAGTGCCCGAGCACGACACTCACGTTACTGACGAACACAGGAGATACCCGTGGCTGCCAACTGCGACGTCTGCGGCAAGGGACCGTCCTTCGGACACTCCATCTCGCACTCGCACCGCCGCACCAAGCGTCGCTGGAACCCGAACATCCAGCGCGTTCGGGCCAAGGTGGGCGACGCCGGGGTGACCCCGAAGCGTCTCAATGTCTGCACCTCGTGCCTCAAGGCCGGCAAGGTCAAGCGCTGACCCGAGCCTGACGACATCGCCGCCGCTCCCCTCACGGGGACGGCGGCTTTTTCGTGCGTCCACGGGCGCCACCGCCACGGCCGAAGGGGGTCACCCCCGGAAGTGGTCCCAGCCGATCACCTCGGGTGCTGTGCCGTCGACGAGCACCGCGGGCTCCCCGGCCGCACAGCTGCCGAGGACCTGCCAGCCAGCGGGGACGTCGGCCGGCGCGAAGGTCGCCACGAGCGAGTGCTCCTCGCCCCCGCTGAGCACCTGGACGAGTGCCTCGTCGGCCCCCAGGGCCCGGGTGAGCGGGCCGTCGGCCTGCACGCGCAGTGCCTGCCCGTCGAGCTCGACCCGCACGCCGCTCGCACGGGCGACCCGGCCGAGGTCGCGCACGAGCCCGTCGGAGACGTCGATCATCGACGTCGCCCCGGCACGCGCCGCCGCGGGCCCCTCGCGCCAGGGCGGCGACCCGGCGGTCCGGTGGACGAGGCAGAGGTCGTGGGCCGCCTGCTCGGACCCGCCCGGCTCGCCGTCGAGGTGGGTGCGTCCGCGACCCGCGAGCAGGAGCTGCAGCCCTCCCCCGGACCGGCCGAGCCCGCCCCGGACGGCGACGACGTCGCCGGGCCGGGCACCGTCGCGACACACGGGTGGACGCCCTTCGAGGTCACCGGTCGCCGTGATCGCGACGACGACCGTGCCGGAGGCCGCCGACGAGAGGTCGCCGCCGAGCACGGGGGCACCGGCCTCCCCCCGCGGCCTGCGCGATGCCCTCGGCGAGCTCGAGCGCCCAGGCCACCTCGGTCTCCGGGTCGGCCGCGAGCGCGACGAGCAGCCCGGTGGGCACCGCACCCATCGCCGCGATGTCCGCGATGTTTTGCGCGACGACCTTGAGCCCCACCTCGCGCGCTGACGACCAGTCGTCGCGCCAATCACGCCCGCGGACCATGGAGTCGGTCGTGAGCACGACACTCCCCGAGGGGGCGGCGAGCACCGCGGCGTCGTCGCCGGGGCCGAGCGGCACGGCCGCGGGCCCGGTGATCCCGCCGAAGCGCGGGAAGAGCTGCTCGAGCAGCTCGCCCTCGGTGAGGTCACGCAGGCGCGTGCGGGGCATCCGGGCTCTCCGTCCGACGAAGGGGGGTCAGGACCGCACGGTAGCCTCCCGGCCGTGCCCACCACTCCCCGACCTCGCGTCGCGCTCGCCTGTGCCCTCGCCCTGCCCCTGCTGCTCGCCGGCTGCGCCGGGGCCGTCGAGGTGGGCGTGCCCGGGGCGGCGGGTAGTCCGGCGTGCACCGCCGCGAGCGAGCACTGGCCGCAGGAGCTGTCGGGTCAGGCCCCCGTGGAGACGGACCCGAGCGACCCGGCTGTCCGGGCGTGGGGCGACCCGGCGATCGTCGCGCGCTGCGGTGTGCCGGCGATGCCGCCCACCGAGGAGCAGTGCGTCGTCGTCGACGAGATCGGGTGGGTCGCCGAGGACCTGGGTGACGGCACGCGACTGACGAGCTTCGGTCACGACCCGGCGATCGAGGTCATCGTGCCGCAGGAGCAGGGGCCGGGCCCGCTCCTCCTGCCGGCCTTCAGCGAGGCTGTCGAGGAGCTGCCGACCAACGGCCGGGAGTGCTCCTGAGTCCGGGGCACTCCCCCTTCGCTGCGCATCTCCCTAGGGAAATACGGCCCTCCTGCGCATTTCCCTAGGGAGATGCGCACCCCTGGGCACATTTCCCTAAGGAGATGCGCACCCCTCGGCACATTTCCCTAGGGAAATGACGGCGAAGGGAGGGTCAGCGCAGGCCGACGGGGCGCTCGAGGGCGAGCTGGATGAGCTCGTCGACGAGCTCGGGGTAGGTCACGCCACTCGCCTCCCACATGCGCGGGTACATCGAGTGGGGCGTGAAGCCGGGCATGGTGTTGATCTCGTTGATGACCACGGCACCGCCGTCGGTGACGAAGCAGTCGACCCGCGCCAGGCCTTCGCAGGCCAGGGACTCGAAGGCGGCCGCTGCCAGGCGACGCACCTCGTCTGTGACGGCCTCGGACAGGTCGGCCGGGCAGGAGAGGACGACCGAGGCCTCGTCCAGGTACTTGGCCTCGAAGTCGTAGAAGTCGTGGCCGTGGCCCTCCTCGACGACGATCTCGCCCGGCATGGACGTGCGCGGCGCGTCGAGACCGCGGCCCTGCAGCACGGCGCACTCGATCTCGCGGCCGACGATGCCGGACTCGACGATGACCTTGAGGTCGTGCTCGCGGGCGGCCTCGATGGCGGCCTCCAGCCCGTCGGGGGTGTCGACCTTGGACACTCCCATGGACGAGCCGGCCCGGCAGGGCTTGACGAAGACCGGGTAGGTCAGGGCGGCCACAGCGTCCATCGCCGCGGCCTTGTCCCGGCGCCACTGGGCGTCGGTGATGACGGTGTAGGGCCCGACGGGCAGACCGGCGCCGGCGAAGACGACCTTCATGTAGTGCTTGTCCATCCCCGCCGCCGAGGCGAGCACCCCCGAGCCGACATAGCGGATGTCGGTGAGCTCGAGCATGCCCTGGAGGGTGCCGTCCTCGCCGTAAGGCCGTGGAGCAACGGGAAGACGACGTCGACGTCGCCCAGCGCCTCGAGCGCCTGACCGGGGCGGTGGACGGTGAGCGCCGTCTCCCCCACGCGCGTCGGCAGGATCACCTCGGTGCCGGTGTGGGCGACCTCGGGGGTGTGCCCCGGCGTGAGCGCCAGCGCGTCGGGGTCGTCGGCGGCCAGGACCCAGGCGCCGTCGCGGGTGATGCCCACGGGCACGACGTCGTAGGCGTCGCGGTCGATCGCCCGCAGCACACCGGCCGCGGTGGCGCACGAGACGGCGTGCTCGGAGGAGCGTCCGCCGAAGACGACGGCGACGCGCGGCTTGCTGCTGGGATGGCTGCTCATCGGGGGAAGACTAACGTCTAGCCTCTCGCCCATGGAGCACCGAGACGACGACGCGCACGCAGCCCTCTCCCCCCGCACCCGCGTGGTGGCGCTCGGTCGGCCCGAGCGGGCGCCGGGCGCGCCGCTCAACGCTCCGGTCACCTTCACCTCCACCTACGTCCAGGACGGACCGGTCAACTACGCCCGCGTCGACAACCCGACGTGGACCCCCTTCGAGCTGGCCGTGGGTGACCTCGAAGGGGGCCGGGCCCTCCTCTACTCCTCCGGCATGGCGGCCGTGCACGCGGCGCTCTCCCTCGTGCCCCAGGGCGGGACCGTCGTCGCGCCGGCCGCGGCCTACAACGGCGTCGTCGTCTCCCTCACCGAGGCCGCCGAGGCTGGCCGGCTCACCGTGCGCTGGGTCGACATCACGGACGATGCCGCCGTCGGGGCCGCCCTGCCGGGCGCCGACCTGCTGTGGCTCGAGTCGCCGTCCAACCCGCTGCTCGAGGTCGCCGACATCGCCGGTCTGGCGGCCGCGGCGCACGAGGCGGGGGCGCTCGTCGTCGTCGACAACACCTTCGCCACCCCGCTGCTGCAGCGACCCCTCGAGGACGGCGTCGACGTCGTCGTGCACTCGGCGACGAAGTACCTCGCGGGCCACTCGGACGTCATCCTCGGGCTGACCGTCACGCCCGACACGGCGACGGGACGGGACCTGCACACCCGACTGGCCCGGCAGCGAACCCTCGGCGGGGCGATCGCCGGCCCGATGGAGGCGTGGCTGGCCCTGCGCGGGCTGCGGACCCTCTCCCTCCGCGTCGAGCGGGCCTGTGCCAATGCTGCCGATCTCGCGGGACGGCTGGCCACCCACCCGCGGATCTCGCGGGTCCGCTACCCCGGCTGGGGCGCCATCGTCTCCGTGGAGGTCGCCGGCGAGGGTGACGACGTCGTCGAGGCGGAGGCCCTGACCACCGGCACGCGGATCTGGTCGCCGTCGACGAGCCTCGGCGGGGTGGAGTCACAGCTCGAGCGGCGCCGCCGCCAGCCGGGCGAGCCCGAGGCCGTGCCCGTCAACCTCGTGCGGCTGTCCGTCGGAGTCGAGGACGTCGAAGACCTCTGGGCCGACCTCGAGCAGGCCCTCGACCGCATCTGACGGCGCAAGCGCAGGACGAAGGGGGGTGACCGCGCACATCAAGCCGATGTCAGGCACGACGACGTGACCTGCGGGCAGACGAAGGACTTCGGCGGGCGCGGTCGTCCGCCTTCGTCCGGAGCCGCAGCGGCCCTTCGAGACGGTCGCGGGCGGCCTCCTCAGGGAAGAGTGCCCTACTCGGTCTCGTGCTTGCGGGCACGCGAGAGGAGCACGCCCTCCATGTCGCGCGGCGAGACGCCCTCGTGGACGACCCGGGTGACCTGCTCGGTGATCGGGACCTCGACGCCGTGGGCGCGGGCGAGGTCGAGGATCGAGGCGCAGGACTTCACACCCTCCGCGGTCTGGCGCGTCTGCTCGGTCACCTCGGCGACCGACAGCCCCTCGCCGAGCTTGACGCCGAAGGAGTGGTTGCGCGAGAGCGGCGACATGCACGTGGCGATGAGGTCGCCCACGCCGGCGAGCCCGGCCATCGTGCGGGGGTCGGCGCCCAGCGCCATGGCCAGGCGCGTGGTCTCCGCGAGACCGCGGGTGATGATCGACGCCTTGGTGTTGTCGCCGAAGCCCAGGCCGGCGGCCATGCCGACGGCGAGCGCGATGACGTTCTTGACCGCACCACCGAGCTCGACGCCCACGACGTCCGTCGAGGTGTAGGGGCGGAAGAAGCTCGTCGAGCAGGCGGCGGCCACGCTCGTCGCCGCGTCGACGTCCGGGCAGGCGACGACCGTCGCGGCAGGCTGCTGCTGCACGATCTCGCGTGCGAGATTGGGCCCGCTGACGACCGCGATCCGCTCGGCTGGGATGCCCGCGACCTCGTGGATGACCTGGCTCATCCGCTTCGTCGTGCCGAGCTCGATCCCCTTCATCAGCGAGACGACGATCTTGTCCTGTCCGAGCAGGGGGGGCCCAGCCGGTGAGGTTGTCGCGCAGCGACTGCGACGGCACGGAGAGGACGACGATCTCGGCTCCGTCGGTCACCTCGGCGGGGTCGGTCGAGGCCGAGATGCGCGAAGGGAGCGCCACCCCCGGCAGGTAGTCGTCGTTGACGCCGGCGTTGAGCTGGTCGACGAGCCCCTGACGGCGGCCCCACACCCGCACGTCGTTGTCGCCGGCGGCGAGGATGGAGGCAAAGGCGGTGCCCCAGCTGCCGGCACCGAAGACGGCGATCTGTGTCATTGGTCGACTCCTTGTCGGTAGTTGCCCGTGACCCTCAGGCCGTGGGACTTGGGGTCGAATCGCTCGGCGGGTGCTCTTTCGCCCCGCAGCTGCTCGAGCTCGTGCGTGATCGCCGCCATGATGCGCTCCGTGGCGGCGGTGACCGTCGGGGCATTCAGCGGCTGGTCACGCAGGTCGTCCAGGACGACCGGCGGCCCGAAGCGCACCCGCATGAGCCGGCGGTGCCGGGAGAGCCGAGGCCGCTTGGCGTAGCGGGGCAGCAGCTCCTGCGGGCCCCACTGCGCGACGGGGATCACCGGCGCACCGGACTGCAGCGCCAGACGCGCGGCACCCGTCTTGCCACGCATGGGCCACAGGTCGGGGTCGCGGGTGAGCGACCCCTCGGGGTAGACGACGACGCACTCCCCCTCGCCGAGAGCCCGGACGGCAGGGACGAGAGCCTCTCCGGCAGACGAGGTCTCGCGGTCGACGCGCACCTGCTTGGCGTGGCGCAGGACCCACCCGACGACCGGGGTGTCGAAGAGCGTGCTCTTGGCGAGGTAGACCGGGCTGTAGCCGCGGTTGTAGAGCACGTGCGCCCACGGGAAGGGGTCGACGTGCGAGATGTGGTTGGGCGTGATGAGGAAGCCGCCCTCCTCGGGCACGTGCTCGAGGCCCGACACCTCGTAGCGCGCGACGACGCGCATCGCGCCGCGCAGCAGCCCGGCGGCCACCCGGTACATCACGGGCGTGTGCGTGCGGTGGACGACCATGTCACCTCTTCTGCTGTCGGGTCCGGGGTGAGACCCGGGGCCGGCGTCGGCTTGTTCACCCTAGGACACGGATACGCTCGCTCACGTGCAAGCCACGGTCTTCTCCCACTCCCCGGATGCGACGACGGTCGTCACCGACGCGGGCCGCCGCCTCGAGGTGGCCGCGGAGGTCGTGGCCGCCAGTGGGCTGCGCTTCGTGCGGCCCGGTCAGCGGGTGAGCATCACCCTGCGCGGCGACGTCGTCGAGCGGCTGTGGATCACCGGCATCGGCGAGGGCGAGACGATCGCCTGACGGGACGACGTGGGGGCCGGCGACCTCGGTCACCGGCCCCACGCGTACCGCAGGTCAGTCGCTGCTCGCGGCGGGCTTCTTCGCGGGCGTGGCCTTCTTGGCGGGCGTCGACTTCTTCGCCGGCGTCGCCTTCTTCGTCGAGGTGGCCTTGGTCGCCGTGGCCTTCTTGGCGGGCGTCGACTTCTTCGCCGGCGTCGCCTTCTTGGCCGAGGCGGCCTTGGTCGCCGTGGCCTTCTTCGCGGGCGTCGACTTCTTCGCGGGCGTCGACTTCCTCGCCGGCGTCGCCTTCTTCGTCGAGGCGGCCTTGGTCGCCGTCGCCTTCTTGGAGGGCGTCGACTTCTTGGCGGTGGTCTTCTTCGCCGAGGTCTTCGTGGCGGTCGACGTCTTCTTGGCGGGTGCGGCCTTCTTCGACTTGCGACCTGGAACGGCGCTCTCGGCGATGCCGAGAGCCGTCCCCGCGACGCTCGTCACGGTGCCGGCCGCAGCCCGCGCCGCGGCCGGGGCCGCCTTGGGCAGGGAACGGGGGTCGGCCACGTAGCCCTTGAAGCTCGTCCCGGCCTTGAAGCGCGGCACCGACGTCTTCTTGATCTTGACGACCTCACCCGTGCGGGGGTTGCGGCCGGTGCGGGCTGCGCGGGCCGCCTTCTCGAAGGTGCCGAATCCGGTGATGGCGACGCGGCCACCCTTCGCCACCTCGCGGACGATCGTGTCGAGCACGACCTCGAGCGCTTCCTGGGCGGCCTTCCGGCTGCCGAGCCTCTCCTCGAGAGCCTTGACGAGTTCTGCCTTGTTCACGGTCACTCCCGTAGCGGTACGGCGCCGGTCGTCCCCCGGCAGGGAAGGCCGAGTCGTGCACCCGACCTGTTCCGACGGTAGGGGTGGGGAGAGCCACGGTGTGTGATTTGGACCCCGTCATTTTGTTGTCGCGCAAGCCGGTTCACGAAGGGGGCGGCGCGCCGCCCCCTTCGCTGTGAACCAATACGCCTGTGCGTCAAGGAGTTACGCCGCGTTGGTGACCGGCTTCCAGCTCGGGCGGGCGGCCTCGAAGTCGGTGACGTCCTGCTCGTGACGCAACGTCAGTCCGATGTCGTCGAGCCCTTCGAGCAGACGCCAGCGGGTGTAGTCGTCGACGTGGAAGGCGCAGACGATGTCACCCGCGGTGATCGTCTTGGCCGTGAGGTCGACGGTGATCTCGGCACCCGGGGTGTTGTCGAGGTACTTCCACAGCAGCTCGACGTCGTCCTGCGAGACCTGCGCGGCGAGCAGCCCCTGCTTGCCGGAGTTGCCGCGGAAGATGTCGGCGAAGCGCGAGGAGATGACGACCCGGAATCCGTAGTCCTTGAGCGCCCACACGGCGTGCTCGCGCGAGGAGCCGGTGCCGAAGTCGGGGCCGACGACGAGCACGGAGCCGTCGCGGTAGGCGGGCTGGTTGAGCACGAAGTTTTCGTCGCCCCGCCAGGCCGCGAAGAGCCCGTCCTCGAAGCCGGTGCGCGAGACCCGCTTGAGGTAGACGGCGGGGATGATCTGGTCGGTGTCGACGTTGCTGCGGCGCAGCGGGACGCCGGTGCCGGTGTGGGTCGTGAACTTTTCCATGGCGTGCTCCTCAGACCGTCTCGAGGCTGGCGGGGGCGTCGGACTCCAGGTCCGCGGGGCTCGACAGAGTGCCGCGCACCGCGGTCGCCGCGGCGACGAGCGGGCTGACGAGGTGGGTCCGACCACCCTTGCCCTGGCGCCCCTCGAAGTTGCGGTTGCTCGTCGAGGCCGACCGCTCCCCCGGCGCGAGGGTGTCGGGGTTCATGCCGAGGCACATCGAGCAGCCGGGCAGGCGCCACTCGGCACCGGCGTCGGTGAAGACCTGGTCCAGGCCCTCGGCCTCGGCCTGCAGGCGGACGCGGGCGGAGCCGGGCACGACGAGCATGCGCACGGAGTCGGCGACGCGGCGTCCCTTGATGACCTCGGCGGCGGCGCGCAGGTCCTCGATCCGACCGTTGGTGCACGAGCCGACGAAGACGGTGTCGACGGCGACCTCGCGCAGCGGGGTGCCGGCCGTGAGCCCCATGTACTCCAGGGCCTTGGCGGCGGCGACTCGCTCGGTGTCGTCGGCGATCGCGGCGGGGTCCGGCACGGCCTCGCCGAGCGGCGAGCCCTGGCCCGGGTTGGTGCCCCACGTGACGAAGGGGGTGAGCGTCGAGGCGTCGATGTCGACCTCGGCGTCGAAGACGGCGTCGTCGTCGGTGCGCAGGGTGCGCCAGTGCTCGACGGCGGCGTCCCAGTCGGCGCCGGTCGGGGCGTGGTCGCGGCCCTTGAGGTAGTCGAAGGTCACGTCGTCGGGGGCGATCATGCCCGCGCGGGCGCCGGCCTCGATCGACATGTTGCACACGGTCATGCGTGCCTCCATCGACAGTGCCTCAATGGCCTCGCCGCGGTACTCGAGCACATAGCCCTGCCCACCGCCGGTGCCGATCTTGGCGATGACGGCGAGGATGATGTCCTTGGCGGTCACGCCGGGCTGCAGCTTGCCGCGGACGTTGATCGCCATCGTCTTGAAGGGGTTGAGCGAGAGGGTCTGCGTCGCGAGGACGTGCTCGACCTCGCTCGTGCCGATGCCGAAGGCCAGCGCACCGAAGGCGCCGTGGGTGCTCGTGTGGCTGTCGCCGCAGACGACCGTCATGCCGGGCTGGGTCAAGCCGAGCTGCGGCCCGACGACGTGGACGATGCCCTGCTCGGCGTCGCCCATCGGGTACAGCCGCACACCGAACTCCGCGCAGTTGTCGCGCAGGGTCTCGACCTGGACCTTGCTCACCGGGTCGGTGATCGGCCCGGGGGTCGTCGGGACGTTGTGGTCCTCGGTCGCGAGCGTGAGGTCGGGACGGCGCACGGGCCGGCCGGCGATGCGCAGGCCCTCGAAGGCCTGCGGGCTCGTCACCTCGTGGAGGAGGTGCAGGTCGATGTAGAGCAGGTCGGGCTCTCCGTCGACGTGTCGGACGACGTGCTCGCCCCAGACCTTTTCGGCCAGCGTTCCAGCCATGTGCCTCTTCCCTCCATGCGGTTCCGCGATGTGTGCGCGGGGGTGTGTCGCTGCCGACATTCGCACGTCGCCAGCGACCCGGATCTTGCGTCTCACGACATGAGATGTCAATATCACTCCATGGACAACGGTAGCGGAGTTGGCGTTCTCGACAAGGCCGCCGTCGTGCTGGGCGCTCTCGAAGCGGGTCCCTCGACCCTCGCCCAGCTCGTCGCGGCCACCGGTCTGGCACGCCCTACGGCACATCGCCTCGCGGTCGCCCTCGAGCACCACCGACTCGTCGCGCGCGACATGCAGGGGCGCTTCGTCCTCGGCCCACGCCTCGGCGAGCTGGCCGCCTCGGCCGGCGAGGACAAGCTCCTCGTCGCCGCCAACCCCGTCCTCGGCGCCCTGCGCGACCACACCAACGAGTCGGCGCAGCTCTTCCGCCGCCAGGGCGAGCACCGTGTGTGCGTCTCGGCCGCGGAGCGCCCGGTCGGTCTGCGCGACTCGATCCCCGTCGGCGCAACGTTGTCGATGCAGGCCGGCTCCGCCGCCCAGGTCCTGCTCGCGTGGGAGGAGCCCGACCGGCTGCACCGCGGCCTGCAGGAGGCGGCCTTCACCGCGACGATGCTCTCGGCGGTGCGCCGCCGCGGGTGGGCGCAGAGCGTCGGCGAGCGCGAGGCGGGCGTCGCCTCCGTCTCGGCCCCCGTCCGCTCCCCCAGCGGACGGGTCATCGCCGCCGTGTCGATCTCGGGCCCGATCGAGCGCCTCTCCCGCCAGCCCGGTCGCCTGCACGCCGCGACCGTCATCGCCGGCGCCAACAAGCTGACCGAGGTCCTGGAGAAGCACGCCAAGGCGGCCGAGGCCGCCGACCGCGACACCGAGTGACGGCCCGCTCCCGGACAGGCAGGGCGGCGCGCTGCCGATGTCCTTCGTCGTCGCGTGGTCACGTCGTCGTTCTCGACATCGGCTTGATGCTGCGCCACCCCACCTGACCGTCCGCTGCTCACGAACGTCCGGGACGCGCCTCGCCCTTCACCTGGAGCCGCCTGGTGGGAGAAGTCAGGTACGACAAAGGCCCCCGCTTTTCAGAGCGGGGGGCCTTTGACCGATGTAGCCCCGACGGGATTCGAACCCGCGCTACCGCCTTGAGAGGGCGGCGTGCTAGGCCACTACACAACGGGGCCATATGTGCTTCCCAGTCCGGCTGACCGGCTGGGCAACGGAGAGAACCTTAACCCCGAAGGGGGCTCTTTCCGAAATCGAGCGGCGAACCGCTCTCAGCGCTGGGGTACCAGGACTCGAACCTAGAACAACTGAACCAGAATCAGCCGTGTTGCCAATTACACCATACCCCAAGGGGGTATCACCGACCCTTCGGACCGAAGTCCGCGCGGCCTGTGAACCGAGTGACGATGCTACCCGCGAAAGGGCGTCACCCCAAATCGCCCCGATCAGCCCAGCGAGGAGCGCAGCGCGCGCAGGCGCGTGAGCGTCGAGTGCTGCCCCAGGATCTCCATCGACTCGAAGAGCGGCGGGCTGATCCGCGCCCCCGACACGGCCGTGCGCAGCGGCCCGAAGGCGAAGCGAGGCTTGATGCCCATGCCGTCGACGATCGCCTCGCGCAGCGTCGCCTCGATCTGCTCGGCGTGCCACTCGTTGCCCGCCCGGCTCTCCTCGGAGAGGACCCCGGCCGGCACGTGCAGCGCCTCGAGCGCGCCGATCGCCGCGTCGAGCACCTCCCCGGCGTTGTCCTTCAGGCCTGCACGCGCGTCCTCGTCGATCTGCAGGTCGGCGTCGGCTGTGTAGAAGGGCCGCACCAGGGCGCTCGCCTCGGTGAGCAGCGCGATGCGCGTCTGGATGAGCTCGGCGACCGACTTCAGCCGGGCCAGCTCACCCAGCGAGGGGTTGTCGCCGAGCACCCCGTCGGCCTGCAGGTAGGGCTGCAGCCGCGCGGTGAAGTCGGCCAGGTCGAGGTCGCGGATCCACGCGCCGTTGAGCCACTCGAGCTTCTTGAGGTCGAAGATCGGGCCGACGGTGTTGACCTTGCTCCACGCGAAGTCGCGGCTGAACTCCTCGAAGGTGAACTTCTCGACGTCCTGGCCGTCCTCCCCCTTCGCCGGTGGGTAGGCCAGCAGGCCGAGGAAGTTGACGACGGCCTCGGGCAGGTAGCCCTGCTCCTGGAACCACGTGAGGCGGGCCTCGGGGTTCTTGCGCTTGGAGATCTTCGACTTGTTGGTGTTGCGCAGCAGCGGCATGTGGGCAAACTTCGGCGGCTCGAGGCCGAGCCACTGGTAGAGCAGCACGTGCTTGGGCGTCGAGGAGATCCACTCCTCGCCGCGCACGACGTGGGTGATGCCCATCTCGTGGTCGTCGACGACGACGGCCATGTGGTAGGTCGGGAAGCCGTCGGCCTTGAGGATCACCTGGTCGTCGGGGCGCGGTGCGGAGACGGTGCCGCGGATGACGTCCTCGAAGGTCGTCGGCGCGTCGTCGGGCACGAGCATGCGCACGACCGGGGTCTCGTTGAAGCCCTCGAGCTCGGCGCGCTCCTCACGCGTCTTGCCGACGCACAGGCGGTCGTAGCCGGTGGGCAGCTTGAGCTTCTGCTGCTTCTCACGCATGGCCGTGAGGCGCTCGGTGGAGCACCAGCAGTAGTAGGCGTGGCCGTCCTCGATGAGCTTGTCGACGTACGGCCGGTAGGTCTCCAGACGCTCGCTCTGCCGATAGGGCGCGTAGGGGCCGCCGACGTCGGGGCCCTCGTCCCAGCGCAGGCCGAGCCACCCGAGCGTGTCGTAGAGCTGCTGCTCGCTCGTCTCGTTGAAACGGGCCCGGTCGGTGTCCTCGATGCGCAGGACGAACTGACCACCCTGCTGCCGCGCGAAGGCGAGGTTGAAGAGGGCCATGTAGGCGGTGCCGACATGGGGGTCGCCGGTCGGCGAGGGCGCGACGCGCAGGCGGACGGAGGACGCGGAGGGTGCAGCGTGTGCGGAGGAGTCGCTCATGATGGCCCGATCGTATCGCCGTCACCGGCCGGATCAGTCGGGGTAGCGCTCCTCGAGTGCCTGCTCCATCGGGTCCCAGTGGTGACCCCACACGCCCGCGCCGAGGTCCGCACCGGTCTGCGCCACCTCGGCGATGTCACGTGCGGTGTCTAAGGGGTTGAGGTCGAATCCGGAGGTGACGGCGCCGACCATCGTGCCGATGATCGCGCCCGTCCGCACGACGGCGTCCCCCTGGGCGCTCTGCGGGGTCTCGAGGACGATCTGGGTGCCGGGCGCGTCGGGCATGAGCCCCGACAGCGGCCCGCTCTGCTGCTGCTGGGTGAGGATGTCGGTCGACGTGCTGTAGGTGCGGATCTGCCCCTGGTCCGTCGCCGCCAGGACCGAGGCCGCCGTCGCTCCCCCACCGCGCAGCTCGGCCGCCACCTCCGCGGTGTTGTCGTGCACGCCGGCCGCGTCGAAGGTCACCGCGGGCTGACCCGTGGCCATCGCCGCCGCCGCGGCCAGACCACCACCGAGCGAGTGGCCGGTGAAGGTGACCTCTCCGCCCGTCGCCACGTCAAGCTGCTGGGCCAGGGCCATCGCCTGGGTGTACTGCTGGGCGGGCAACCCCACACCCTGCCGGCCGTTGTCCAGCCAGTCCGACAGCTCGGAGTCGCTGCCGCGGAAGGCGAGCACGTATCCCCCGTCGGCCGTGCGGTAGAGCGCTGACTGCAGGCCGCTGCCCGCGTCCTCGAAAATGGCGGGGTCGATGCCCAGGGCGTGCAGGTCGTCGTCCGACACCTCGGAGTACCCCTCGGGCAGGTCGGGCTGGCTGTCGTGCAGCAGCGGGTGGTCGTAGAGCCCGTTGTCGGGACCGTAGACGTGGTGGGCCAACGCCCACAGGTCACGATCGACCGGCTGCCCCTCCGTGCCGCGCACGTCCTCGTCGAAGCTCGACCCGGTCCGCGGGTCCGGCGTGGGAGGTCCGGTCCGCGGTGCGGCCGGGCCCGGGGTGGACGGTGTGGCGGGTGCGCCACCTGAGCCACCGCTCGCCGCGACCTGCTCGTCCGCCTGCGCCCGCAGTGCGCGGGCCACCGTCGTCAGCCGGGTCGTGCAGTCGCCGAGGGCCCGCTCGGCGAGCCGCCACTCCTGCCGGAAGTCGTCGAGGTCGCTCCCCTGCCAGGCGGCGGTGAGCAGGCCGAGCCGGGTCGTGCCGTCGGCGTGCACCCGGGCCACGCGAGCGGCCTCGTCGTCGAGTCGCGAGGCGACCTCGCGCAGTCGCTCGGCATCGGTGCCGTGGGTCAGGGTCATCGTCGCTCCCGCCGTGGATGAGACGACCGTAGCGGCGGGTGACCGGTGGCGACATGGGGAGGACTCCCCCCTTCGAGGCTCCTCCGTCGCACCTCAGGACGACGCCTTCACCGGGTGGGCCGCAGGGGGTCAGCCCGACCGGGGTGCGTACATGATGACGGCGACGCCGGTCAGGCAGATCAGCGCGCCGGCGACGTCCCAGCGGTCGGGGCGAAAGCCGTCGAGGGCCATGGCCCACAGCAGCGACCCGGCGACGAAGACCCCGCCGTAGGCGGCGAGGATCCGCCCGAAGTTGGCGTCGGGCTGGAGGGTGGCGACGACGCCGTAGAGCCCGAGCGCGAGCACGCCAGCCCCGACCCACACCCAGCCGCGGTGCTCGCGCACGCCCTGCCAAACGAGCCAGGCCCCGCCGATCTCGAGGACCGCCGCGAGGACGAAGAGCGGGACCGAGCGGGCGGCGTCCATGTCAGCCGCGCGTCACTCGGACGCGACGAAAGGGTTGGACAGCGTGCCGATGGCGTCGATCTCGACGTCGACCCGCTGACCGGCCGTCACCGGGCCGACCCCCGCCGGGGTGCCGGTGAGGATGACGTCGCCGGGCAGCAGGGTGAAGGACCGGGAGGCGTGGCTGATCAGGGCCGCGACGCCGTGGACCATGTCCGAGCTGTGGCCGTCCTGGACGACCTCGCCGTCGCGCAGGGTCGTGATCGACACGTCCTGCGGGTCGAGGTCGGTCTCGATCCACGGGCCGAGTGGGCAGAAGGTGTCCATGCCCTTGGCCCGCGCCCACTGGCCGTCGCCGCGCTGCAGGTCACGCGCCGAGACGTCGTTGGCGATGGTGTAGCCGAAGATGACCTTCTTGGCCTCCTCGGGCTGGATGTCCTTGCACATCCGGCCGATGATCACCGCGAGCTCACCCTCGTAGTGGACCTCGGAGGTCAGGGCGGTCGGGATGACGACCGGGTCGTCGGGGCCCACGACCGCCGTGTTGGGCACGAGGAACATCATCGGCTCCTCGGGCACGTCGTTGCCCATCTCGGCGGCGTGGTCGGCGTAGTTGCGCCCGATGCCGATGATCTTGCTGCGCGGGATGACGGGTGCGAGCAGCCGCACCTCGTCGACCGTCGTCGTCCTGCCGGTGAGCTCGATCCGCTGGTAGAGCGGGTCGCCGGTCACCTCCGCGATCTTCTTGCCGTCTGCGTCGACGAGCCCGTAGACGGGGTCGTCACCTTGGGTGTATCTCGCGATGCGCACGAGTCCACCCTAGGCGACTGCCTACCCTGTGGTGCGATGCTCCCGACGACCCTGACCCGCGACGAGTGGACGACGCGTGCCCGCGAGCACGCCACCGCCGTCGACGAGTTGACGGCCGGGCACCGCGAGCGCCGCGCCCGGGGCGAGCGGCACCCGGTCGAGGACTTCCTCTTCGAGTACTACGCGCACCGGCCGAGCCACCTGCGCCGATGGCACCCCGGCCCGGGCGTCGCCCTGCGCGACGCGCCGGAGTACGCCGACCGCTCCGGCTACGTCGTGAGCGGGGGCGTCGCCCGGCTCGACCTCGACGGCCTCGTCGGGCGAAGGGGGCGGACCGTCGCCTTCGTGCGGGACCTGCTCCTCGCGACGCTGTCGCGCCCCGGCACCCACGACTGCTTCGGCCTGCACGAGTGGGCGATGGTCTACCACCTCCAGCCCGGCGAGCAGCGGCACGAGCAGCTCCCCCTTCGTCTGGGGCAGGAGGCGACCGACGCGGTCGTCGACGGCCACCGGATCCGGTGCAGCCACCACGACGCCTACCGCTTCTTCACCCCCGACGCGGTGGAGCTGAACTCCCTTCGCCCCACCCGTGAGGACCAGGTCGAGCACGAGCAGCCGGCCTGCCTGCACGCCGGCATGGACGTCTACAAGTGGTGCTTCAAGCTCGCGCCGGCTGTGCCCTCGGAGCTGACGCTGCGGGCCGTCCGGCACGCGCTGCAGGTGCGCCGGCTCGACATGCAGGCCTCGCCGTACGACGTGTCAGGCTTCGGGCTGGACCCCGTCGCGATCGAGACGCCGCAGGGCAAGGCGGAGTACGTCGCCCGGCAGCGTGAGCTGATGACGACCTCCAACGCGCTGCGGCGAGAGCTCGTCGACGTCTGCGACCGGCTGCTCGCCGCGCCCGAGTCCGCATTTCCCTAGGGAAATGCGGGCTGGAGTGCGCATTTCCCTAGGGAAATGCGAGCTCAGGGGCGCAGGACGAGCAGGCCGAGGTGCAGCTCGAGGCGGTCGCGCCCGCGCGAGAGGTCGAGACCGGTGATCGCCTCGACCCGGCGCAGCCGCGCGTAGACGCTCTGCCGGTGCAGGCCGAGATGGGCCGAGGTCGCGGCGACGGAGCAGCCCCCTTCGAGGTGGGCCCAGGCGGTCTCGACGAGATCCGGTGCGGCGGAGAGCAGCTCGGCCACCGCGGGCGTGCGCACCGCGGCGAGCAGCTCGTCACCCGCGGTCGTGCCGAGCAGCCGCTCGATGCCGAGCGCGGCCCACGGGTGGACGCGGGCGGCGGCCGGCGGACGGTCGATGTCGCCGGGGGCCGGCCGCACGACGCGAAGGGCGGCCCGCGCCTCCCGCAGCGAGCTCGCGACCTCGGGCAGCGGCACGAGCTCACCCACACCCGCGACGACGTGCGCCTGGTTGACCCGACCGAGCACCTGCAGCGCCGCCTGCGCCTGCTCGTGCACCTCCGCCTCCCCGGCCGCGGGGACGACGAGCACGAGGTCACCGGATCGCTCGGCGACCCCGACGTGACGCGGCAGCCCGCCCGGGCCGTGCACCTCGTCGGCGCGCAGGCGGGTGCCCGGCGCCGCCCCGAGCACGACGACGGCCGCCCGGACGCTCGGGTCGACGGCCAGCTCGTCCGCGAGCTCGCGGGCCGGGCCGCTCCCCGAGCGCGGACCGGCCGCGACGAGGTCGAGGACGAGCCGCTCGGTCTCGCGGCGACGGGAGACCAGCCGGGCGAGGTGCTCCCCCGCGCGATCGGCCACCACGCCAGCCGCCGTCACGCGCTCCGCCGACAGGCCCCCCCGGCGGCTCGACCGCCCACAGGTAGCCCTGGACGACCCCGTGCCAGCGGGCCGGCAGGCACAGCCGGGCACCCGTCCCCCGCTCCGGGTCCGCCGGGATGTGCACCGGGCCGCTCGCCCGCGCGATGCCGAAGGCCTCGAACCACTCCCGAGTACTCGGGTGCGCACCCCTCGACATGACGGTCTCGACCCGCACGCTGTCGGCGTCACCGGCGTGCGCGGCGAAGGCGAGCAGCCGGAAACGACGGTCCTCGAGGGTCACCGGGGCGAGGAGGATCGCGGAGGCCTCGTCGACGAGGTCCTGCAGATCGGCCATCGGACAAATGTAGGCGGAGCGGCCCACTGCACCAGGCCACCCCTAGGGGTGTTGCAGCCCGGGCCCGCCCTTCCTACTGTCGAGAGATGACGATCTACAGCACCACGGTCCGGGCCGCGCACCTTGTCACCAACGCCGCCTGGTTCGGCGGTTCGCTCATGGGCGCCGTCGCTCTCAACCCCGCATCACGAGTGGGCGACAGCGCTCAGGAGCGCTCACGCATCGCCGACGAAGGGTGGACCTCGTGGGGACCTGTGCAGGCCGGCGCGATCGGCGTGCACCTCCTGAGCGGGCTGGCGATCGTCGCCGACAACAAACGGCGCGTCGTGGTCCACCCACCGACCACAACTGCAGTCGTCGTGAAGACGGCTCTCACCGGCGTCGCGCTGGTCGCGAGCGCCGCCGCGTATCGCGAGGGGGCCCGGCTCGGTCGTGCCCAAGAGGCCGGCGACCGGGACCCGGAGGCGGCCCAGCGCGTCCGCGACCTCTCTGCCCGTATGCGCTGGCTCCAGTGGGCCACCCCGATGGCGACGGGCGGCCTGCTCGTCCTGGACGCCGCCCTCGGCGAGCAGCAGCGTGGTCCGGCCGGTCTCCTCGATCGCGCGTCGTCGCTGCGACGTTCATGACGACCAGCACGGCCGCCTCGCGGCCCTTCAGCTTCTTGGCTTGGGCGGACCAGGACCTCGTCCTCGCCGCCCGCGACGTGGCGGCAGACATCCCGGCGGCACTGTCGCTGGCGATCGACCTGAGCCCGCTCTCCTCCCACCTGGGGACGAGCACATGGTCCTACCTGCAATCCCTGGGCTCCCTCGGCGCCGGCGATCTCACCGTCGCCCGGGTCGTCGAGCCGCACCTCGATGCGCTGAGCATCCTGGCGCAGGCGGCCGACGCACACCCTGGCGCCGACGGTGACGACGTGACCGTCAGCGCACCGCGGGGCAGCACCTGGGGCGTCTACGCGGCCCACTCCCCGGACACCCATCTGGACGCCACCCGCTCGGATGCGGGCTGGCGTCTGTCGGGGAGCAAACCGTGGTGCTCGCTCGCGGCCCACGTCAGCCACGCAATCATCACCGCGCACGTGTCCGCCGAGCGGCGGCAGGCCTTCGCCGTCGACCTGTCGCACCCCGGCATCCGACGGGACGATGCGTCCTGGGCTTCGCGCGGGCTCGTGGACGTGCGCAGCACCGGCCTGGACCTGCACGACGTCCCGGCGACCCCCGTCGGCCCGGCCGGGTGGTACCTGACCCGACCGGGATTCGCGTGGGGTGGGGTCGCCGTGGCGGCCGTGTGGTTCGGAGCTGCGGCAGCCCTCGCGCAGCGCGTGCTCGACGCTGCATGTCGCCGGGAGCCCGATCAGATCGCGACCTGGCACCTCGGTCGCCTCGACCGGGCTCTGCGGGCCGCCGAGCTGGAGCTGCGGGCGGCAGCCGCCGCGATCGACGCGGGGACGGCCACGGGTGCGGCGGGCGCCTTCATGGCCGCCCGGGCCCGCGACGCGGCAGCGTCCGCCGCCCACGTCTGCCTGACCGAGGTGGCTCGGGCGCTGGGGCCGGCTCCGCTGACCTTCGACGAGGAGCACGCCCGTCGGGTCGCGGACCTCACCGTCTACGTCCGGCAGCACCATGGCGACCGCGACCTGGCGCGCACCGGAGCGTTGCTCGTCGAAGCCGCACGATGACCACCCGGACGCCACGCCTGGACCACCCCGACGGCGAGCTGCGGTGGGTGGGCGACCCTCGATGGTCATCGGTGACGACACCCACGACGCGTGCCGTCATCGGCGACCACCACCACCTGCTCGTCGTGGCAGCCCACCCGGACGACGAGTGCTTGGGCGCCGGGGCCTTCATCGCCGATGCCGCCGCGCTCGGCGTGGACGTGACGCTGCTGATCCTGACCAGCGGGGAGGCGTCGCACCCTCGCTCCTCCACGGTGAGCCGTGAGGACCTGGGCGCTCGTCGGCGCGCCGAGGGCGAGCGAGCCGCCGCTGAACTCGCGCCGGCCGCACACGTCGTGCACGTCGGGCTCCCCGACGGCGGCCTCGCAGAGCGCCAGGAGGAGATCTCGGCTGCCGTCGCCTCCTTCTGCTCCGCGGGCACCCTCGCCCTGGCCCCGTGGACGTCGGACGGACACCCCGATCATGACGCTGCTGGTCGCGCAACCCGCACCGCGGTCCTCTCCCGGACGTCCGCCGGAGAGGCGGGGGTCAACCTGGCCCACTACTTGGTGTGGTTCTGGCACTGGGGCGAACCCGACCTGCTGCCGTGGTCGGACCTCGTCGTCGTCGACGCGACCCTGGACGCCCAGTCCCGTCGCACGCGGGCGGTCCAGCGGCATCACAGCCAGGTCCAGCCGCTCTCGACGGCCGCGGGTGACGAGGCGTTGCTGACGGACGCAGTGCTGGCGCCGACCGTGCGTGGCTTCACCACCCTGGTCCTGCCCGACCGCGGCAACCTGCGCCCCGATGCGCCGAGTTCGCAGCGACCCGCCACGTTCGACGCGATGTTCGACTGCGGCGAGGACCCCTGGTCGAGCGACACCTGGTACGAGCGGCGCAAACGTGCCCTGACCACGGCCGTCCTGCGACGCGAGCGGTACGAACGGGTGCTCGACCTCGGATGCTCCACGGGTGCGCTCACGCGCGACCTCGCGTCGCGGTCGGGTGACGTCGTGGCGATCGACGTCAGTCAGCGCGCACTCGACATCGCTGCTCGCGACGCACCGAGCGGCCTGACCTGGATCAGGGGTGAGGCCCCCTCCATCATCACCGAGCTGAGCGGACCCTTCGACCTCGTGGTGATGTCCGAGGTCGGCTACTTCCTCACGCCCTTCGAGCTGTGGCTCACCCTCGGCGGTCTCATCGAGCGACTCGCTCCCGGCGGTGAGCTCGTCCTGGTGAGCTGGCGGCACGCGACCCGCGAGATCCCCTTGGACGGCCCCCGCGTGCACGCTCAGGTCCGCGCCGTGTGTGACCGCTGGTCGGTGGTCACCCTCGTCGAGGAGGACGTCCTCATCGACGTCTACGAGGCGTCCCGATGATCCGCGCCCTGCACGTCGTCGTGCCCGCACGCAACGAGGAGGTGCTGCTCCCCGAGGCACTGGCCAGCATCGACGCCGCTCGGCGCCGGGCGAGCACCGTCCATCCCGAGGTGATGATCGACGTCACGGTCGTGCTCGACCGCTCCGTCGACGGCTCCGCGTCGGTCGTCCGCCGAGCGGGTGTCCGCAGCCTCAGCGTCGACCACGGCAATGTCGGCGCCGCCCGACGCAGTGGGGCCACCGCTGCCCTGAGAACCGCCGCGGCCCTTCAGATCGGTGTCGATGACCTCTGGCTCGCCTCGACCGATGCCGACACCGTCGTCCCCCCCGCATTGGCTGGTCGGACACATCGACCTCTCCCGGACCCATGACGCGGTCATCGGCACCGTCGAGCCGCGCGGTCTGACCGACTCGCGCGTGCTGATGGAATGGCGCGCCCGGCACCACCTGGTCGAAGGGCACCCTCACGTGCACGGCGCCAACCTGGGCCTGCGTGCGAGCACCTACCTCGCCATCGGAGGGTTCCGCGCGATGGCGAGCGACGAGGACGTCGACCTCGTGCGGCGCATCCGCGCTCACACGCCGTCATGGGTGGCGACGGACACGGTGCGAGTGTCCTCCTCGGCCCGTCGGAACGGTCGGTGCCGGGGTGGTTTTGCGGAGTACCTCACCGACCTCGCGGACGAGGTGGGCTAGTGCGCATCGCCATGCTCGCCACCTCGCGTCACCCCATCGCCGAGCCCTATGCCGGTGGCCAGGAGTCGCACACTGCGCTGCTGGCGCGCGGACTGCGGGAGCTCGGGCACCACGTGCGGATGTACGCGCCCGCGGGCAGCGACCCCCGTGTCGCCGACGAGCTCGTCCCCTATCGCGGTCTGCCCGACCTCAGTGCCGTGGCCGCGCTCGACCGCCAGTTGCCCGAGCCCGACTTCCTGCGCGACCACGCGGCCTTCACCGCGGCTGTCGTCGACCTCCTCGCCAGGCCCGTCGACGTGGTCCACAACCAGAGCCTGAACTTCCTCCCGCTGGCTTTCAGCCCGGCGGTGGCCGCACCACTGGTGACGACGCTGCACACTCCCCCCTTCCCCTGGATGGAGCTCGGGGTCGACCTGGCGAGCCCGCGCGTGGAGTACGTCTGCGTCAGCCGCACCAACGCGGCAGACTGGAGCACGCTGCCCACCCGCCCGAGGGTCATCCACAACGGGGTCGCCGACGACGGCGGCGGCTCGGGCGCAGGGGGCGAGGACCTGGTGTGGGTCGGCCGTCTGACGCACACCAAAGGATGCGACCTCGCCATCTCCGCCGCGCGACGAGCCGGGCGGCGCCTGACCATCGTCGGCCCGGTGAGCGAGCGGGGGTGGTTCGACGACGTCATCGCGCCCCAGCTCGACGATCGTGTGAGGTACGCCGGACATCTGCCGCACTCCGAGTTGGCCGCGCTCGTGCGCGCCAGCGCGGCGACCTTGGTCACCCCGCGGTGGGAAGAACCCTTCGGCCTCGTCGCGGCGGAGTCTGCGACGTGGGGAACCCCGGTCATCGCTCTGGATCGGGGTGGTCTCGCAGAGTTCGTCACCCCGGAGATCGGCGTCCTCGTGAGTGCCCGGGGGGACGCCGACAGCATCGTCCGGGGACTGAGCGACGGCGTGGACGCAGCGGCTTCGCTCCCCCGCGAGGGCGTGCGCCACGCCGCCCTGAGGGACCTGGGCTCGGAGCGGATGGTGCACGAGTACGCGAGCCTGTACCGCGAGCTCGTCGGCTCGGGACGAGGCCGAGCGTGAAGGTCGGCTGGTACGTGCACCACCACGGCTCCGGGCACCGCACCCGAGCGATGCTCGTGGGCCGTCGGCTGGCCACGCACGGGGTCGATGTGACCCTCCTCGGCTCAGGGCTGGACCTGGCCGCCACGCGCGCCGCCGGACTCGAGTCCGTGCCGCTGCCCCACGACGCTCCTCTCGCCGACGGCGCATCGGCCAGCGACGCCGACGTGACGATGCGCGGCCTCATGCACTGGGCACCGTTGGGCCACCGGGGCTTCAGCGAGCGCATGACGACCATCGCACGGTGGATCCAGGTGCACGAGCCCGACGTCGTCGTCGTGGACGTCTCGTGCGAGGTGACCGTGCTCGTCCGGCTCCTCGGCGTCCCGGTCATCGTCGTGGCACAGCCGGGACTGCGGCGCGACGCGCCGCACCAGAGCGCTCTGGCCGCAGCCACCGCCGTTCTCACCCCATGGCCGGAGTGGGCCCACACGCAGCTGTGGTCGACCGGGACCTTCGCCGCACGCGTCGTGGCCGTGGGAGGACTAGCCCGCAGCCCGCGAGCAGCCATCGCCTCGGCAGGCCGGCACCGGACGAACGCCCGGGACGGCGTGCGTCGCGCCACGGGTCTCATCCTCTCGGGCTCCGAGGGATTCGACCGCGGAGACCTGCCGATGAGCATCGTCCGCTCGGCCCCACACCTCGACTGGCAGGTCGCGGGCGGAGACGTCTGGGTCCCGGACGTGCGCAGCCTGATCGCTCGCGCGGACGTCGTGGTCACCCACGGCGGGCAGAACGCCGTGGCTGACGTCGCCGCTGCCGGTGTGGCGGCATTGGTCGTGCCACAGCGCCGACCCTACGAGGAGCCGGAGCACATGGCCGCGACCCTCGACGCCGCAGGTCTTGCGACCGCGGTCCGGCCCGAGGACCTCGACACGATCGACTGGGCCTGCGCGCTCGACACGGCCTTGGCGCGAGGCGGCCGGGGGTGGGTGCGGTGGGAGTGCGCAGGTGCCGTCGACCGGGCGGCCGCGCTGGTCGAGGCGGTGGCCGGTGGCTGAGCACATCGTGATCGTGACCGTCGTCCACGGCCGGCACGCGCACCTGCGCGAGCAGCGCAGGATCCTGCGCGACGTCTCCCCCGGGACGCCGCACATCATCGTGGCCATGGACGACCACGCCATCGACGACGTCGTCGCTGGCCAGCCGAGCGTGACCGTCATCCATGTCGAGCGCGATCCTCGCGGTCTCCCCCTCGCGCGAGCACGCAACATCGGGGTGCGGGCAGCGCTGCGCTCCGGCGCGGACCTGGTGATCCTGCTCGACGTGGACTGTGTGCCCGGACCACGTCTGGTGAGCTCCTACGAGATCGCTGCCGAGAAAGTTCCTCAGGCCCTGCTCTGCGGACCGGTGACCTACCTCGACGAAGGCGTCCGGGTCCCGGACGACGCCCGCAGGCTCGACGACCTGACCGACCCCCCACCCCGCCCGGCCGGCACCAGCGCCCGACACGATCCAGCGCGACGGCTCGCACGAGCTCTTCTGGTCATTGAGCTTCGCGGTCAAAGCGTCCACCTGGGACCTGCTGGGAGGCTTTGCCGAGGAGTACGTCGGCTACGGGGCCGAGGACACCGACCTCGGTCGGGTCGCCCGCGAGCGAGGTGTCGAGCTGGTCTGGGTCGGAGGCGCCCATGCCTACCACCAGCATCACCCGGTGTCACGGCCGCCGGTCGAGCATCTCGTCGACATCGTGCGCAATGCATCGATCTACTGGCGACGTTGGCACGAGTGGCCCATGTCGGGGTGGCTCGACGAGTTCGAGAGGCAGGGCCGCATCATCCGTCGTCCCGGCAAGATCGTGCTCGTCGCGACGGCGGACGGCAACGAGACCCGAGCCTGACCGAGTCGGTGACCGCGGCTATGGTCAGCGCATGAGCGCCCCTGCACGTGGCCCCTTGAGGGTCGCCCTGATCAACGATCACGAGCTGATCATCCAAGGAGTCGCCGCCATGCTCGAGCCCTACGCCGACGTCGTCAGGGTCGTCGAGCTGGATGCAGGGACCACGGTGGCTCAACCGGTCGACATCGCGCTGTACGACACCTACGCCCGCACCGCGTTCGACGGTGACGACCTCGACGTCTTGTGCGCCGCCCCCCACATCGGGCAGGTGGTCCTCTTCACCTGGCATCTCTCCGAGGACCTCATCGAGTCAGCTCGGGCCCGCGGGGTCACCACGGCGATCTCCAAGTCGGTCAGCGCGGAGGATCTCGTCATGGAGCTGACCAAGGCTCACGAAGGGCATCTGCGGGTCATCCCCTTCCAGCCGGACTCCACGCTCCCCACCAACTACTGGCCCGGCCGCGCGGCCGGCCTGACGCCTCGTGAGTCAGAGATCATCGCTCTCGTGACCGCCGGTCTGAGCAACAACGCCATCGCGGAGCGGACGTGCCTGAGCATCAACTCGGTCAAGTCCTACATCCGCTCCGCGTACCGGACGATGGGCGTGGACAGCCGCAGCCAGGCCGTCCTCTGGGGGATCGACAACGGCATGGCCCCGACACGCAAGCGGATCGTCCTCGAGGCGCCGCCCACGCCCGCCGACTACTGACCCGACGCGCTGCCGCGCTGCGACCCCCTTCGACCGGATCGATCGGGTTGAGCCGGCGCGCGGCGCGACACCGTGTACCCGCCTGCCCACCCACGACTGGGTGTGAGCGCGATCGGCGAGCGACCGGCCAGCACCGCGTCGATCGCGGGCGCAGCGCGTCACGAGTGGCCGAGACCGCGTGGGGCCCCGGCCACTCGTGCTGCGGTCACGGCTTCAGCACGACCTTGATGCAGCCGTCCTGCTTCTTCTGGAACATCGAGTACGCGTCAGGAGCCTGTGTCAGCGGCAGTCGGTGGGTCGCAAACGCCTCGAGACCGAGGGGGTCGCCGTCCTCGAGCACGAGCGGCATGATGTCGTCGATCCACCGCTTGACGTGGCACTGGCCCATGCGCAGAGCCAGACCCTTGTCGAAGATCTCCATCATCGGTAGGGGGTCGGCCATCCCGCCGTAGACCCCGCTCACCGAGACCGTGCCCGAACGTCGGACGGCTCCGATCGCCGTGCGCAGTGCGGCGAGGCGGTCGATGCCGACCGTCTTCATCATCGGCTTGGCCAGGACATCCGGGACCAGGCCGACGGCCTTGATGGCGGTCTCGGCCACGGGTGCGCCGTGGGCCTCCATCCCGACCGCGTCCAGGGAGCCGTCGACCCCGCGGCCGTCGGTGAGCTCGCGGATCGCGCCCGGCACGTCATCGGTCTCGTCGGTGTTGATGACGGTCGCGCCGTACTGGCGCGCCCGTGCCAGCCGCTCCGGCACGTTGTCCACGCCGATGACCTGCAGGCCACGCTGGGTCGCGATGGCGACCGCCATCAGGCCGACCGGTCCCAGCCCGATGACGGCGAGGCTGCCTCCGTCGGGCACGTCGGCGTATTCCACCCCCTGCCAAGCGGTCGGGAGGATGTCGGAGAGGTACAGGAACCGCTCGTCGGCCACGCCCTCGGGGACGAGGATCGGGCCGAACTGTGCCTGCGGGACGCGCAGGTACTCCGCCTGGCCCCCCGGGACGGAGCCGTAGAGCTCGGTGAAACCGAAGAGCGAGGCCCCCATGCCCTGCTCGCGCACCTGCGTGGTCTCGCACTGGGCCATGAATCCGCGCTGGCACATCCAGCAGTGCCCGCACGAGATGTTGAAGGGGACGACGACCCGGTCGCCCACCGAGATGTGGGTGACCTCCGACCCCACCTCCTCGACGATGCCCATGGTCTCGTGGCCGAGGATGTCTCCCTTCGACAGGAAGGGACCGAGTGGGTCGTAGAGATGGAGGTCGGATCCGCAGATCGCCGTCGATGTGACACGGATGACCGCGTCGGTCGGGTGCTCGATGCGAGGGTCGGGGACGTCGTCGATGCGGACGTCGCTGCGGCCTTGCCAGGTGAGTGCCTTCATGTGGTGCCTCTCCGTCGTGGTGTCTCAGGCGTCGAGGTCGCGGTCCCACTGGCGTGGTCCGGCGATCCTCGACAGGAATGTCGTGTTGTCCTTGGCCGTGTCCAGGCCCAGGCAGGCCGCGTCGAGCTTGTCGCTGAGACCGGCCGCCGCGACGAGAGCATCGGTGGCGCCGCCGAGCCCGATGACCTTGTAGTGGTTGAAGGCGTCGGTGAGGAAGTCACGCGCTGCTGGCTCGTCGGCCAGGACGGCTCCACCGTCGGGCCCCGTCAGGACCGCGATCGCGTCGTACAGCACCGAGGGGGCGCCGGCGACGGCCTGCGTCGCCTCGAGCAGCGAGTCGTCGGACAGCGTGGCGCCCCCGACGGCCTTGGCGACGACCTCGCAGATGCCGCCTGCCTTGGTCACGGCCTTGCGCAGACGCTTGACCGCGGCCGCGTCCGCGCCGTCGCCGACCAGCAGCCCCAGCTTGCGGCCGGCGAAGGTCTCCTTGGCGTTGGCAAGGATGCTCAGAGCGGGGCTCGGCGGCAGATCCGTGATGGGCTCCGCGGCCGGGACGGAGGCCTCCGGGAGGGGCATCCGCAGGCCCGCGGCCACGCCAGCGGCGAGGTCCTCGTCGACATTGCGCAGGTTGGCGATCATCCGTGACCTGATGGCCGGGATCTCGCACTTGCCCAGCTCGAAGGTGTACGCGAGGACGATGTGCTCCTGCTCGACCGGCGTCTGGCTGACGTAGAACTGCCGGGCCTGACTGTAGTGATCGGCAAAGGACGCGCTGCGCACGCGCCGGGTCTGGCCCTCGACCTCCTCGGGGAAGGGTTGCTGCCCCGGCGCACCCACCTCGCGCGGCCCTCGGTCCTCGCCGCTGAAGGAGTTCGGCTCGTAGGCCGCCCGACCAGGCTGCGGTGACATCTGCATGTGACCGTCGCGCTGGAAGTGAGCGACGGGGCACCGGGGCGCGTTGACCGGCAGCTGGCTGAAGTTGGTGCTGCCGAGCCTCTTCAGCTGGGTGTCGAGGTAGGAGAAGTTGCGGCCCTGGAGCAGGGGGTCGTTGCTGAAGTCGATGCCCGGCGGCACGTTCTGCGTCATGAAGGCGACCTGCTCGACCTCGGCGAAGACGTTGTCGACGAGCCGGTCCAGGGTCATCGTGCCGACAGTCCGGACCGGGATGAGCTCCTCGGGGATGAGCTTGGTCGCGTCGAGGACGTCGAAGTCGAACTCGTCGGCGAAGGCGTCGTCGAAGACCTGCACACCCAGCTCCCACTGCGGGAAGTCGCCGACGGTGATGGCGTCGAAGAGGTCGCGGCGGTGGAAGTCGGGGTCGGCGCCGTTGATCTTGACCGCCTCGTTCCAGACCACGGACTGCATGCCCAGCACGGGCTTCCAGTGGAACTTCACGAAGGAGCTGTCGCCGGCGTCGTTGATGAAGCGGAAGGTGTGGACACCGAAGCCCTCCATCATGCGGAAAGAGCGCGGGATGGCTCGGTCCGACATCTGCCACAGCGTCATGTGGGTCGACTCGGGCATGAGCGAGGCGAAGTCCCAGAAGGTGTCGTGGGCGCTCTGTGCCTGCGGGAAACCGCGGTCCGGCTCCTCCTTGACTGCGTGGACCAGGTCGGGGAACTTCACGGCGTCCTGGATGAAGAAGACCGGGATGTTGTTGCCGACGAGGTCCCAGTTGCCCTCGTCGGTGTAGAACTTCGTGGCGAACCCGCGCACGTCCCGCGCGAGGTCGAAGGAGCCGAGGTTGCCGGCCACGGTGGAGAAGCGGACGAAGGTCTCGGTCTTCTTGCCGGCCGAGGCGAAGATGCTGGCACGTGTGATGTCGGCGAGCGACTCGTGGCACTCGAAGACCCCGTGAGCTCCGTAGCCACGCGCGTGGACCACTCGCTCGGGGATGCGCTCGTGGTCGAAGTGGAAGAGCTTCTCGCGGAACGCGTGGTCGGACATGAGGGTCGGACCACGCTCACCCGCTCGCAGTGAGTTGTTGTCGTCCTCGATCGGGACGCCGTGCGCCGACGTCATGACCGGGCTATCGCCGCCTGCTCGCTGGTGGGTCTCGCCGCCGGCCCCGACGCCGTCGTCGGCAGGTGGATGGGCGTCGTGGTTGGTGGTGCGCTTCGTCGTGGGCATCGAGATGACCTCCTCAGGCTGGCGACGTTCAGGAACCCGCGGCCGGGTCGACGTCTCCTTCGACGCTAGGTAGGGGATGCCCGAGGCACTACCTCCCAAGGGGTGGAGACAGGACGCGTGTCACACAGACCCCGACCGTGCCGACCAGACAGATGTATGTCGATGAGCGGCTTGGGGCAGACGTCTGGCTGTGGTCATCGCCACGTCGCGCGCCTACCGTCGAGAGCATGACGACGACACCCGCCCAGACCGACCCGGCCACCGCAGCGTTCGCCCCCTTCGTCGAGGAGGCCATCGCCCTCGCCGCCCGCTGGTCCGCCGCGGCCAGCGCCGGGGAGACGAAGCGGGAGGCGCAGTCGACCGGCCAGCTCGCCGCGCTCCTGTCCGACCACGAGGGGCTCGACCTCGCCGTCTTCTTCGTCGACCGGGTCGCCCGGCCCGAGGACGACCGGGTCGCGGCCACCGCCCTCAACCGGATCACCGCCTCGGACGCCGCCTCCTTCCTCGGCCCGCTCGACCGCAGCCTGCTCGGCCTCGGCGCCCGCGCCGCGCGGATCGCGCCCAAGGTGGTCGTGCCCGCCGCCCGCGCGCGGATGAAGCAGATGGTCGGCCACCTCATCGTCGACGCCCGCGACCCCAGGCTCGGCCGTCACCTGGCCGCCGCCCGCGAGGACGGCTTCCGCCTCAACATCAACCTCCTCGGCGAGGCCGTGCTCGGCGAGGGCGAGGCCTCCTCGCGCACCGAGCGCACCCGCGAGATCCTCGAGCGCCCCGACGTCGACTACGCGTCGATCAAGGTCTCCTCGCTCGTCAGCCAGATCAGCACGTGGGACACGGCGGGCACCGTCGAGCGCTGCCTGACCCGCCTGCGCCCCCTCTACGAGACGGCCCGGGCCTCGACGCCGCACGCCTTCGTCAACCTCGACATGGAGGAGTACCGCGACCTCGAGATGACGATGGAGGTCTTCACGACCCTCCTGTCCGAGCCGCAGTTCCACGACCTCGAGGCCGGCATCGTCCTGCAGGCTTACCTGCCCGACGCGCTGCCCGCCCTCGAGCGGCTCGTCGACTTCGCCCTCGCCCGCCGCGCGGCCGGTGGCGCCCCGATCAAGGTCCGCCTCGTCAAGGGCGCCAACCTCGCCATGGAGCGGGTCGAGGCCGTCATGCACAGCTGGGAGCAGGCCCCCTACCCGACGAAGGGGGATGTCGACGCCAACTACCTGCGCTGCATCGAGCGAGCCCTGCGCCCCGAGCTCGCGGGCGCGCTGCGCCTCGGCGTCGCCTCGCACAACCTCTACGACGTCGCCGCCGCCCACCTGCTCGCTCAGCACCGCGGCGTCTCGGCCGCGCTCGACGTCGAGATGCTGCAGGGCATGTCTCCCGCCCAGGCCCGCGCCGTGCGCGACGAGGTGGGCACCGTCATCCTCTACACGCCAGTCGTCGCCCCCCAGGACTTCGACGCCGCTGTCTCCTACCTCGTGCGCCGCCTCGAGGAGACCGCGTCGCCGGAAAGCTACCTGCACGCCTCCTTCGCCGACGACCCGTCGGCGATGCCCGACCAGGAGGCTCGCTTCCGGACGAGCGTCGAGGCCATCGGCTCCACGCACGTCGGGCCGCGCCGCTCCGCCGAGCGGGCACCCATCGGTGACCACTTCGACAACACGCCTGACTCCGACCCGGCGCTACCGGCCACCCGCGAGTGGGCTGCCCGGGCCGTCGCCGCACCCCGGCCCGAGCCGACCTCACCTCACCTGGGCAGCACCGCCGCCGTCGACGAGGTCGTCGCCACCGCCCGCACTGCCCACGAGGGCTGGGCCGCGCGGCCTGCCGCCGAGCGAGCAGACCTGCTGCGCAAGGCCGCTCGCGAGATCGACGCCCGCCGCGAGGAACTGCTCGCGATCATGGCCGCCGAGGCGGGCAAGACCGCCGCCGAAGCCGACCCGGAGATCTCCGAGGCCGTCGACTTCGCGCGCTACTACGCCGACCGCGCCCTCGAGCTCGAGGACGGGGGCGATGGCCGACGGGGCGCGCTTCACCCCCTTCGCCCTGACGCTCGTGACGCCGCCGTGGAACTTCCCCGTCGCCATCCCCATCGGCGGTGTCCTGGCTGCACTCGCCGCGGGCTCCGCCGTCGTCATCAAGCCGGCGCCGCAGACGCCGGTGTGCGTCGAGGCGACCGTCGCGGCGCTGCACGCCGCCGGGATCCCCCGCGAGGTGCTGCACGTCGTGCGCACCGACGAGGACGAGATCGGTCAGCACCTCGTCGCCCACCCCGACGTCGACACCGTCGTGCTCACCGGCGCTAGCGAGACCGCGCGGCTCTTCGCCGGCTGGCGCGCCGGACGCGAGCACGGGGCCGGCGTCCTCGGCGAGACCTCGGGCAAGAACGCGCTCGTCGTCACCCCGTCAGCCGACCTCGACCTGGCCGTCGCCGACCTCGTCTCCTCGGCCTTCGGCCACGCCGGTCAGAAGTGCTCGGCCGCCTCGCTCGGCATCCTCGTCGGGTCGGTCGCCGACTCCGAGCGATTCCGCCGTCAGCTCGTCGACGCGGTCGAGTCGATCGCCGTCGGGTGGCCGGCGGACCTCGGCACCCGCATGGGCCCGGTCATCGAGGTGCCGAGCGGCAAGCTGCTCCGCGCGCTGACGACCCTCGAGCCGGGCGAGCGCTGGCTCGTGCAGCCGCGTCGCCTCGACGACACCGGCCGGCTCTGGTCGCCGGGCGTCAAGGACGGCGTGCGCCCCGGCTCCTTCTTCCACCTCACCGAGGTCTTCGGACCGGTGCTCGGGCTCATGCGCGCGGACTCCCTCGACGAGGCGCTCGAGCTGCAGAATGCGACCGCCTTCGGCCTGACCGGTGGCCTGCACAGCCTCGACGAGGAGGAGATCGCGCGCTGGACCGAAGCGGTCGAGGTCGGCAACGCCTATGTCAACCGGCACATCACCGGCGCGATCGTGCGCCGCCAGTCCTTCGGCGGGTGGAAGGCCAGCTCGATCGGCCCCGGCGCCAAGGCGGGCGGCCCCAACTACGTCGCCCAGCTCGGCACGTGGTCCGCCGACGGTCTCCCGACGAAGGGGGCGTCCGTCGCCTCCGCGGTCCGCGCCACCGTCGACGCGCAGCTCGCCGGGCTCGGCGACACGGTCACCGACGAGGAGCGCGCCTGGCTCGAGTCGGCGCTCGCGAGCGATGCGGCCGCCTGGGCGGGCGAGCTCGGGGTCGAGCACGACGAGAGCGCGCTGGTCGTGGAGACCAACGTCTTCCGCTACCGCCCGCACCCGCGGGTGCTCGTGCGCGCCGGCGCCGGGGCGCGACCGGTCGAGGTGCTGCGCCTCGTCGCAGCCGCCACCCTCACCCGAGCCCACGTCGTCGTCTCCGCCGACCCATCCCTCAACCTTCCGGCGAGCCTCGGCCACGTGCAGGTCGTCACCGAGGTCGAGGCGGCCTGCCTCGTGCGGGCCCGCCGGACCGCCGACGTGCGCGTGCGCGCCATCGGCGAGGCCCCGCCCACCCTCGTCGACGACCTCGTCGCCGGTGGTGTCGACGTCATCACCGGCGAGGTCCTGGCGACCGGACGCCGTGAGCTGCTCCCCTTCGTCCGGGAGCAGGCCGTGAGCACCACCCGGCATCGCTTCGGTCACGTGGCGGGCTGATCGCTGCCAGCGGGTGGAGGTCCTGGCCTGACCCTTGCGCGGGTCAGCGCACGGGCACCCCGGCACGCATCAGGCCGTAGGTGATGCCGTCGAGCAGCGCCTCCCACGAGGCCTCGACGATGTTGGGTGCCACCCCGACGGTCGTCCACGAGGTGTGCTCGTCGCTGTGCTCGATGAGCACCCGCGTCGTCGCGTCGGTGCCGTGGGCGGCATCGAGGATGCGCACCTTGTAGTCGATGAGCTCGATCCGCTCGATCTCCGGGTAGACCGCGACGAGAGCGTGGCGCAGACCCTGGTCGAGCGCGTTGACCGGGCCGTTGCCCTCCCCCGTCGCGACGAAGCGCTGCCCGCCCGCGGTCGCCTTGACCGTCGACTCCGAGAGCGCGTCGGCCCCACCGCGGGCGTCGATCATGATCCGCCAGGACTCGACCTGCGCGTACTCCAGCGACTCCTCCTGCACCTCACGCCGCAGCAGCAACTCGAAGCTCGCGTCCGCCGCGTCGAAGGTGTAGCCCCGCTGCTCGAGATCCTTGACCTTGGCGAGCACGCGCGCGAGCGCCGCGTCGTCGCCGGTGAGGTCGACGCCGAACTCCCGGCTCTTCAGCTCCACCGTCGCCCGCCCGGCCATGTCGGAGACGAGCATGCGCATGTCGTTGCCCACGTCCTTGGGCTCGATGTGTTGGTAGAGGTCGGGGTCGACCTTGATCGCGCTCGCGTGCAGACCGGCCTTGTGCGCGAAGGCGCCCGAGCCGACGTAGGGCTGCCGGGAGAAGTGCGGGAAGTTGGTCACCTCGCTCACCGCGTGCGAGATGCGTGTCGCGTCCTGCAGGCGGTGCGGCTCGACGAGGTCCATGCCGAGCTTGAGCTGGAGGTTGGCGACGACGGTGATGAGGTCGGCATTGCCGGTGCGCTCGCCGTAGGCGTTGACCGTGCCCTGGACGTGGTCGGCGCCGGCCTCGACCGCGGCCATCGTGTTGGCCACCGCGCAGCCGGTGTCGTTGTGGCAGTGGATGCCCAGCCGCGCCCCGGTCGCCTCGATGACGTCGGCGACGGCCGCGCTCACCTGGCCGGGCAGCATGCCGCCGTTGGTGTCGCACAGGGCGACGACCTCGGCCCCGGCCTCGTGTGCGGCGCGCACGCAGGCGAGTGCGTAGTCGCGGTCGAGGTGGTAGCCGTCGAAGAAGTGCTCGCCGTCGACGATGACGGTCCGGGCCTGACCCACGAGGTGGGTCACGGTGTCGGCGATCATCGCGAGGTTTTCGTCGCGGGTGGTCTTCAGCGCCCGCTCGACGTGCCCCGGGTGCATCTTGGCGACGAGGGTGATGACCTCGGCGCCGGAGTCGAGCAGCGCCTGCACCTGCGGGTCGGTGGCGGCGGAGCCGCCGGCGCGCCGGGTGGCGCCGAAGGCGGCGAGCGTCGCCGTGTGCAGCTGCAGCTCGGTGCGAGCCCGGCGGAAGAACTCGGTGTCGTTGGGGTTGGCCCCCGGCCACCCCCCTTCGATGTGGGTGACACCGAGGTCGTCGAGGTGACGGGCGATCGTCAGCTTGTCCACGACCGAGAGGTTGATGCCCTCCTGCTGGGCACCGTCGCGCATGGTCGTGTCGTAGACGTGGAAGCCGTGCATCGTGGGTTCTTCCGGTTGGGGCGAAGGGAGGCACTCGCCTCCGCGGTGAGTGTGACACCTGCTCGTCGCGCCCGTCCGTGGCGGGGGTGATGCTCCGGACCCGTCCGCTCGTCTCGTCCCCTGCCCGAGAAAAGCGAAAGACCCCCCCGGGTGTGGGAGGTCCGCGCGACGAGCAGGTGGCTCGTCGCGCCTAGATAATGAGCTCGGCTGCGGTGGCAGCGCGGGTCGTCATCTGGGGCATCACCTGGTCACCATGGCACCGTCCCACGAGCCGGTCACCGACCGTCCGCCCTTCGAGACGCTCGCAGAGCGAGCTCCTCAGGGACCGGTCGGACCCACACTCCCTGAGGAGGCCGCCCGCGGCCGTCTCGAAGGGACTACAGCAGCCCCTCGAGCACCTGCGCGACCCCGTCGTCGTCGTTGGCAGGGGCGTGGTCGGTCGCGGCCGCCAGGACCTCGGGATGCGCATTGGCCACGGCGAAGGACCGCCCGGCCCAGAGGAGCATCGGCAGGTCGTTGGGCATGTCACCGAAGGCCCACACCTCCCCCGCGTCGATCCCGAGCTCCGCGCACCAGCCGGCGAGCGCGGCAGCCTTGGTGACCCCCTTCGCCGAGACCTCGGCCAGCCCGCCGGCACCGCTGAAGGCCACGACCGCGCGGTCGCCGACGATCTCGGTGACCGCGGTGATGAACTCGTCGTCGGTCAGGTGCGGGTTGCGGGCGAGCAGCTTGCCGACGAGCGCGTCGTCCAGCCGCTCGATGGCCGGGGTCGTCACGAGGTTCTCCGGGTGGTCGTGGATCGCGGCAAACATGCTCTCCGCGGCCAGCCCGGTGTGCCGCTCGGCGGCGAAACCCGTGCCGGGCAGCTGGTCGCGCAGGTCGAGCACGATCTCGGTGACGACCTCGCGCGGGATGGAGCGCACGCCGAAGACCCGCCGCTCGGCGACGTCGTAGCGGAAGGCACCGTTGCCGCAGATCGCAACTCCGCGCGTGCCGACGACGTGCGCCAGCTCGTCGAGCCAGCGCGGGGGGCGGGCGGTGACGAGGACCGTCTCGAGCCCTGCATCGGCGACGGCACGAAGGGCGTCGACCGAGCGGGACGAGACGGTCCCGTCACTGCGCAGCAGGGTGCCGTCGAGATCGGTGGCGATGAGCCGAGGGGTCACGTGGGCTACCTCGGTGCGGTGCTGGCGTGGCTGCTCAGGCGAGCCGGGTCATCCAGCCGCGGGTGTCCTCGGCGACGCCGTACTGGATGTCGAGCAGGCTCTGGCGGATCGTGCGGGTGATCTCGCCTCCGCCCTCACCACCGGTGGACGGGGCGGAGCCGCCGGCCCAGCGCAGCTCGCCGACCGGCGTGACGACGGCGGCGGTGCCGCAGGCGAAGACCTCGGTGATCTCGCCGGAGGCCACGCCCTCCTTCCACCAGTCGATCTCGATGCGCGACTCTTCGGGGGTGAGGCCGAGGTCGGGGGGCGAGCGCGAGGATCGAGTCGCGGGTGACGCCCTCGAGGATCGAGCCGGTGAGCGCGGGGGTGCGCAGCTTGCCGTCCTTGGTGACGAAGAAGAGGTTCATGCCGCCGAGCTCTTCGATGTAGGTGTGCGTCGAGGAGTCGAGGAAGACGGCCTGGTCGCAGCCCTGGGCCTGACCCTCGAGCTGGCCGGCGAGCGAGGAGGCGTAGTTGCCGCCGCACTTGGCAGCCCCCGTGCCACCGTCGCCGGCGCGGGCGTAGTCCTGGCTGATCCAGAGGTTGACCGGCGTGAGGCCACCGGAGAAGTAGGCACCGGCCGGGCTGGCGATGACCGAGAAGGTCACCTCGTTGGCCGGTCGCACCCCGAGGAAGGCCTCCGAGGCGAACATGAAGGGCCGCAGGTAGAGGCTCGTCTCGCCCGTGCCGTAGGCGGGCACCCAGGCCTCGTCGGCCTGGACGAGCGCGCGGATCGCCCCGACGAAGTCCTCCTCCGGCAGCACCGGCAGCGCGAGCCGCTCGCAGCTGCGCGCCATGCGCGCCGCATTGCGGTCGGGGCGGAAGGTCCACACCGAGCCGTCCTCGTGTCGGTAGGCCTTCATCCCTTCGAAGACCTCCTGCGCGTAGTGCAGGACGGCCGCGGCCGGGCTGATCTGCAGCGGCCCGAAGGCGCGCACCTGCCCGTCGTGCCAGCCCTCCCCCTTCGTCCACGTGGCGAGGGCCATGTGGTCGGTGAAGGTCGACCCGAAGCCGGGGTTGGCCAGGACGGCCTCGCGGTCGGCGTCAGGAAGGGGGGCGTCGCTGCGGGTGGTGGTGAAGGTCAGCTCGGCGGTCATCAGTGGCACGTCTCCTCGGGTCCGATGTGGTGCAGGTTACCCCCCGAGCGAAGGGGGTCGGGTCAGCTGTAGTGGAAGCGGGCTTGGAGGACGACGAGGTCGTCACCGTCGACGAGGTAGACCAGACGGTGCTCCTCGGTGATCCTCCGCGACCACGCACCAGCGAGCATGTGACGCAACGGCTCTGGCTTGCCGATGCCGTCCACCGGGTCCCGCAGGGCGTCGTCGATCAGTCGGTTGATCCGCTTGAGCGTCTGGCGGTCGGCACCGAGCCAGTACGTGTAGTCGGCCCAGCCATTGGGGGTGAAGACCAGCCTCATCGCTCGAGGTCGTGCTCGTCCCGCCGCCCTTCGCGGGCCTGAGCCAGGCTCTCGAGGAGGTGACGAGCGTTGGCAGGCACCCGCAGGAGGTGGGCCGTCTCTGCCAGGGCGTCGTAGTCGGCACGGGACATGAGCACCGCGTCACCACGGCGCGACGTGATCTCCACCGTCGTGCGATCTTCGTTGACCTGCTCGATGAGGGGGAAGAGGTTCTTGCGGGCTTCGCTCGCGGTGACGGCCATGATTCCTCCAGACACTGGTACGACTTCTTGTACCAGTGTGCGCCTCGGTAGGCGGTCACCGCAAGCGTAGTCCGGGCGTCACAGCCGCCCGGCGATGGCGTCCCCGATCTGGCTCGTGGACCGCTCGTCCGCACGCTCGGCGAGGTCCGCGGCGACGGCGGCCTCGACCCGCTGGGCGTCGTCGGCGAGGCCGAGGTGGTCGAGCAGCATCGCCGCGGAGAGGATCGCGGCGGTCGGGTCGGCCTTGCCCTGACCCGCGATGTCTGGGGCGGAGCCGTGGACCGGCTCGAACATGCTCGGGGCGTCGCGGGTGGGGTTGATGTTGCCGCTCGCGGCCAGCCCAATGCCGCCGGCGACGGCCGCGGCGATGTCGGTGATGATGTCGCCGAAAAGGTTGTCGGTGACGATGACGTCGAAGCGTGCCGGGTCGGTCGCGAGGAAGATCGTCGCGGCGTCGACGTGCTGGTAGGCGGTCTCGACGTCGGGGAACTCCGCGCCGACCTCCTCGACGGTGCGGCGCCACAGGTGACCGGCGTGGGTGAGCACGTTGTGCTTGTGGACGAGCGTCAGGTGCTTGCGCGGGCGCGCCTGGGCGCGGGCGAAGGCGTCACGCACGACCCGCTCGATGCCGAATCGGGTGTTGACGCTGACCTCGGTCGCGACCTCGTGCGGGGTGCCGACGCGCAGCGCGCCGCCGTTGCCGGCGTAGGGCCCCTCGGTGCCCTCGCGGACGACGACGAAGTCGAGCCCCTTGCTCGTCACGTGCTCGGAGAGCGGGCTGGTGACGCCGGGGAAGAGCTTGGCCGGGCGCAGGTTGACGTAGTGGTCGAGCGCAAAGCGAAGGGGAAGCAGCACGCCCCGCTCGAGGACGCCGGAGGGGACGCTCGGGTCACCGATGGCACCGAGGAGGATGCCGTCGTGGCCGCGCAACTCCTCGACGACGGAGTCGGGCAGGGTCTCGCCGGTGCGGTGCCAGCGGGCCGCGCCGAGGTCGTACTCGGTGGTGCGGAGGTCGACGCCGGAGGCGCCGAGGACCTTCAGGCCCTCCGCGACGACCTCGGGGCCGATGCCGTCGCCGCCGATGACGGCGATGTCGAAGCTGGTCTGCGCTGCGTCCGTGCTCATGTGCTCAGGCTAGGCGCGCGTCCCGACATGTGAACCCCGCGTCCCGACATGTGGGCGCAGGGCCCCTCGCTCCCTGAGTGGGTCCCACGCTCCGCGTGGGCGGTCGCCCCGCGACCGTCTCGAAGGGTCCCTGAGGAGGTCGCCCCGCGACCGTCTCGAAGGGTCCCTGAGGAGGTCGCCCCGCGACCGTCTCGAAGGGTCCCTGAGGAGGTCGCCCCGCGACCGTCTCGAAGGGTCCCTGA
>NZ_ALWX01000046.1 GCF_000297495.1 Janibacter hoylei PVAS-1
GCGGGGTGGCACGTGTACGCACGGCGCGGGAGTCCGGGGGCGGGGTGGTGGTCGGCCACGGGTGGCACCCGTCGTGGCCGGAGTCCGGACCGATCGCCTCGCCGGGGCTCCTGCTCCGGCACGCCATCAGGTGCCTTGACCCGCTCGAGGTCGGCATCCTGGCCGACAGTGCTCTGCACGAGGGCCTGCTGGACCAGGACGCGGTGGCCGCGCTGGCTGCGACTGGCTCCTCGTGCGGTCCACCGGGTCCTCGAGCGGACGACCGGCACGGCGGAGTCGGGGACGGAGAGCAAGGTCAGGCTCTTCCTGCAGCTCCACAACGTCAGCGTCACCCCGCAGGTGAAGATCCCGGGAGTCGGACGCGTGGACAACCTCGCGGGCCGACGATGGATCGTCGAGTGCGACAGCCGACAGCACCACACCGGCAAGGAGACGTACGCCAAGGACCGGGCGCGTGATCTGCGAGCCCTCGAGCTGGGCTACTTCACGACCCGGCTCACCCACGCGATGGTCTTCGCCGGGTGGTCGAGGACATCGGCCACCCTGGTGCAGGTGATCAGGTCAGGTCGGCACCTGGACCCACCGGATCGCTGGGCCCTCTGACCATGGTTGTGGGTTGAACCGGTAGCCCTGGGCGCCGGCGGCCCGTGGGGGAGGCTCGCCGGCAGGCTGGGCTACCACTTCAACACACCATCAGCGGGGACCAGGGCCCCTCAGGCGTCAGGAGCCAGCCGAGCGAGCACCTCGTCGTGGAGCAGCCCGTTGGTGGCGACGGCATTGCCGCCCCAGGGGCCGGGCGTGCCCTCGAGCGAGGTGAACCGGCCCCCGGCCTCCTCGACGATCGCGACGAGGGCGGCCATGTCGTAGACCTCGAGCTCGGGCTCGGCGGCGACGTCGACCGCGCCCTCGGCCACGAGCATGTAGGACCAGAAGTCCCCGTAGGCGCGGGTGCGCCACATGTCGGAGGTCAGGTTGAGGAAGCTGCGCCCGCGGCCACCCTCGCGCCAGCCGTCGAGCGAGCTGTAGGACAGCGAGGCGTCGCCGAGCCGCCCGACGCGAGAGACGCCGATCTGCTTGGCCTGGGCGAGGGAGCGACCGCTCCACGCGCCGGCACCCTTGGCCGCCCACCAGCGCCGCCCGAGGGCAGGGGCGGCGACGAGACCAACGACGCAGTCCTCTCCGTCGACGAGGCCGATGAGCGTGGCCCAGACGGGCACGCCGCGCACGAAGTTCTTCGTCCCGTCGATCGGGTCGATGATCCAGCGTCGCTGCGACTCACCCGTGCTGCCGAACTCCTCGCCGAGGATCGAGTCGCGTCCGCGGGAGCGGGCCAGCTGCGCGCGGATGGCCTCCTCGCAGGACCGGTCGGCGTCGCTGACGGGGGTGAGGTCGGGCTTGGACTCGACGACGAGGTCGTCCGCCTGGAAGCGGGACATCGTGATCCGCTCGACCTGGTCGGCCAGCACGTGGGCCAGGCGCAGGTCGTCGGCGTAGGGGGAGGAAGCCATGCCGGTCAACGTACCCGGACCGCGGGGGTCGGGCGGTGTCAGCCCTGTGCTTCTTCGCCGGAGCGTGCTCGCAGCAGCCGACGAAGGGAGTCCAGCCGCAGCTCCCCGCCCGGCCCGGCGTGACCGGCCGCCACCCAGGCGTCGAGCGCGCAGTCGGGCTCGTCGTGGGAGCAGCCGCGCGGGCAGCCCCGGTCGGCGCCCTCGGCGAGCTCGGGGAAGTGCCCGATGATCCGGTCGGGCTCGACGTGGGCCAGGCCGAAGGACCGGATGCCGGGGGTGTCGATGATCCACCCCGCCGCGTCCGGGTCCATCTCCGCCTCCGTGGTGCGCATTTCCCTAGGCAAATGCGCGTCGGAGGGGTCGGGAGTGCGCATTTCCCTAGGCAGATGCGCGGGGAGGGGCGGCAGGCGCAGGCCGAGGGCGCTGGTCGAGGTGTGCCGCCCCCGGCCGGTGACGTCGTTGACGTGGCCGGTCGCCCGGTCGGCGTCGGGGCACAGCGCGTTGACGAGCGTGGACTTGCCGACGCCCGAGTGCCCGACAAGCACCGACGTGCGCCCGGCGAGGCGACCACGCAGCTCGGCGAGGCCTTCGCTCCCTTCGGTCAGCACGGACGTGACGACGTGGGGGACGTCGAGCGGGGCGTACTGCGCGAGGAAGTCCTCGGCCGAGGCGAGGTCGGCCTTGGTGAGCACGAGCAGCGGGTCCATGCCGGCGTCGTAGGCCGCGACGAGGCAGCGGTCGATGAGCCGGGGGGCGCGGCTCGGGGTCGGCGAGCGCGGCCACGACGACGAGCTGGTCGGCATTGGCGACGATGACCCGCTCGACCGGGTCGGTGTCGTCGGCGGTGCGCCGCAGGACCGTGGCCCGCTCCTCGATCCGCACGATCCGTGCGAGGGTGTCGGGCCGCCCGGAGGTGTCGCCGACCATGGCGACTCGGTCACCGACGACGACGGGGGAGCGACCCAGCTCGCGGGCGCGCATGGCGATGACGATCCGCTCGGGCAGGCCCTCGCCGGCGGGGACGAGCGTCGTCCAGCGCCCCCGGTCGACGGCCGTGACCCGGCCGACGATCGCGTCCTCGTGCTTGGGCCGCTCCTTGGTGCGGGGGCGGGAGCCGCGGCGGTTGGGGCGCACCCGGACGTCCGACTCGTCCCAGCTGCGCGCGGACCTGGCCATCAGCCCTCCGTGGCCTCGAGCATGCCGTCCCACAGGTGGACGAACTGCGGCAGCGTCTTGCCCACCGTCGCCGGGTCCTCGATGACCGTGCCCGGGGCGCGCAGCGCGAGCAGCGCACCGGCCATGACCATGCGGTGGTCGGCATAGGTGTGGAAGGTGTTGGGGCGCAACGGTGCCGGGTCGATCCGCAGCCCGTCCTCGAGCTCGGTGACCCCGACGCCCAGGCCACCCAGCTCGCGCGAGAGCGCCGCGATCCGGTCGGTCTCGTGGCCACGGATGTGCGCCACGCCGCGGATGATCGAGGGCCCGTCGGCGCACGCGGCGAGGGCCGCGACGACGGGGGTCAGCTCGGCTGCGTCGTGCAGGTCGACGTCGATGCCGCTGGGGCGGCCGTCGCCGGCGACGGTGAGCGTGCGGGAGTCGAGGCTGACCTCGGCGCCCATCTGGTCGAGGACGTCGCGGATCATGTCGCCGGCCTGGGTGGTGTGCCCGGGCCAGTCGGGGACCGACACCCGGCCGCCGGCGACGAGCGCGGCGGCGAGGAAGGGCGCGGCATTGGACAGGTCGGGCTCGACGGTGACGTCGAGCGGCAGCAGCTCACCGGGCTCGACCCGCCAGGTGTTGGCCTCGGAGTCGTCGACGGCTGCGCCGGCGTCGCGCAGCGCCTCGACCGTCATCTCGATGTGCGGGAGCGAAGGGAGCGGCTTGCCGTCGTGCACGACCGTCACGCCCTCGTCGAAGAGTGAGCCGGCGAGCAGCAGGGCCGAGATGAACTGGGAGGACGCGGAGGCGTCGAGCACGACGCGCCCGCCGCGCACGGAGCCGGTGCCGTGGACGACGAAGGGGAGCGTGCCTCTCCCTTCGTCCTCGACGGTGACGCCGAGGTCTCGCAGCGCGTCGATGATCGCGGCCATGGGCCGCACCCGCGCGTGCTCGTCGCCGTCGAAGGTCACCGGAGCGCTCGCGAGCGCCGCGACCGGCGGCAGGAAGCGCATGACGGTGCCGGCGAGGCCGCAGTCGACGGGCCGGCCGCCGCGCAGGGTGGCGGGGGTGATGATCCAGTCGGGGGGAGCCGCCGGTCGAGGTGGCGTCGTCGACGCCGGCGCCGAGCTGGCGCAGGGCCTGGGCCATGAGCTCGGTGTCGCGGGAGCGAAGGGGGCGACGCAGCCGCGAGGTGTCCGACGCCAGGGCGGCGAGGACGAGGTATCGGTTGGTGAGGGACTTGCTCCCCGGCAGCGTCACGGTCGCGTCGAGGCGACCGGACGCTGCCGGGGCGTGCCAATCAGGACTGGTCATCGCGGGTCAGGACACCGCACTTTTCGCCTGGAGGGCGGCCAGCTTGGCCTCGCGGGCCGCTGCCTTGCGGGCCTGGCGGGCGGTGCGCTCGACGCTCTCGCCGGCGAGCTTGGCGCGGTAGGCGACGCCGGGCTTGCCAGCGGTGTCGACGGCGGCGAGCAGCAGGCCACCCATGAGGCTGACGTCCTTGATGAACTGGGTGATCTTGCCGGCCTTGGCCTGCGGGTCGGACTCGGCCCAGAAGTTGTGCGTGGCCGTCGTTGGGACCATCGTCCCGAGCAGGAGGGTGGAGGCCAGGCGCGGAGCCTTGCCGGTGGCGAGGAGCGCGCCGCCGGCGACCATCGCGGCACCGTTGGCGCGCACGAGCAGCTCGGTGTCGTCGGGCAGCTGGGTCTTGGCCGCGAGCGGCTTGGTGACCGGCTCCGCGGCGGGGGCGTGGGCGGCGGGGAAGCGCAGTGCGTTGATCCCGCCCCAGATGAAGATGCCGGCGAGCATGGGTCGGGCGATGCGACGAACGATCATGGGTGATGCTCCTTGTCGTCGTGGGTGCGTCGGGAGGTTCCCGACGGTACGTCCCTACCGTAGTCGCCGCCGAGGCCTAGGCTCGAGGCGTGTGCGGACGTTATGCGGCCACGGCCAACCCGGATGACCTCATCGAGGAGTTCGAGATCGACGCGGACCGGACGGGTGACCCGTCGCGCTCGATCCTCAAATCCCCGCAGGACCCGCCGCCGGGGACCCCTGACTACAACATGGCGCCGACGAAGCAGGCCCCGGTCGTCCTCACCCGCGTGCCGAAGGGGGGCCCTTCGAGGCTCGGGCCCGGGGGCCCTCGCACCTCAGGAACCGGGGGTGGGGGTGCGTCAGCTGCGGCTGCTCACCTGGGGTCTCGTGCCGTCGTGGGCGAAGGAGACCAAGGTCGGCCTGCGGATGACCGATGCCCGCGCGGAGACGGTGCTCGACAAGGCGGGCTTTGCCAAGGCGGCGGTCGCGCGGCGGTGCCTCGTGCCGGCGGCGGGCTGGTACGAGTGGCAGGTCTCGCCGGTGGCGACGGACAGCAAGGGCAAGCCGCGCAAGCAGCCCTTCTTCATCCACCGCGAGGACGGGCAGCCGATCGCCTTTGCGGGGTTGTACGAGTTCTGGCGGGACCGGACAGTGGTCGACAACGACGACCCGCAGGCGTGGCTGGCGACCTTCACGATCGTCACGACGGCGGCCGACCCGGGCATGGACCGCATCCACGACCGGCAGCCGCTGGTGCTCGAGCGGGAGGACTGGTCGCGCTGGCTGGACCCGGGGCTGACCGACCCGGCCGAGGTGGGGGAGATGCTCGCCTTCGCGCAGCCGGGTCGCTTCGCGGCCTACCCGATCTCGCCGGCGGTGGGCGCGACGCGCAACAACGGGCCGGGGCTGCTCGAGCCGCTGCCGGCGTCGGAGCTGGTCGGCGTCGTCGACCCGGAGACAGGAGAGGTGATCAACGGTGGTTGACGCGACCACGGAGGTGTCCACGCAGCAGGGCCCGGCCAGGGTCCACCTCACGCCGGCGAAGGGGGAGCCGCGCGGCTCCCTGCTGCTCACCCACGGGGCGGGCGGCGGCATCGGTGGCGTCGATCTCGTCGCGATCGAGGCGACCTTGCCGCAGCACGGGTGGCAGGTGGTGCTCGTGGAGATGCCGTGGAAGGTGGCCGGCAAGAAGGTCGCCCCCATGCCCCCGAAGCTGGACGCGGCCTGGCGCGAGATCGTCCCGGCGGTGCGCGGGCAGCTGCACGAGCGGGTGGTCTTCGGTGGGCGCAGCGCGGGGGCTCGGGTGTCGTGCCGGCTCGCGGTGGAGATGGGGGGCGGCGGGCGTGCTGGCGCTGAGCTTCCCGCTCATCCCGCCGGGCAAGGGCGAGGAGGCTTCGCGCATCCACGAGCTGGTCCCGCCGGTCGAGGCGGGGCTGCCGGTGCAGGTCGTGCAGGGTGCCCGGGATGCCTTCGGCTCGCCGGCGAAGGTCCTCTCCCGGCTGCGGCGCGAGCTCGGCGACCGGGCGGACGAGGTCCTCGCCGAGCAGGTGCGGGTCGACGAGGCGCCGGGCACCCATTCCTTCACCGATGGTGACGCGGTGGCGGCCGCGGTCGTCGACTTCTGGGCCCCCGGCCCCTGAGGAGGAGGCCGTCCACGGCCCCCCGGTCCCTGCCCTTCGAGACGGCGCTGGCGCGCCTCCTCAGGACCCGGAGCGAGGCCGCCTGCGGCCGACGTCTCCCCTCCGGTCCCTGAGGAGCGAGGCCGTCCACGGCCGAGCGTCTCGAAGGGACGTCACCCACATCCCTTCGAGACGGTCGCGGGGCGACCTCCTCAGGGAGCAAGTGAGACAGCACCGGTCCCTGAGGAGCGAGGCCGCCTGCGGCCGAGCGTCTCGAAGGGACGTCACCCCACCTCCCTTCGAGACGGTCGCGGGGCGACCTCCTCAGGGAGCGAAAGTCTCCACTCCGGTCCCTGCCCTTCGAGACGGCGCTGGCGCGCCTCCTCAGGACCCGGAGCGAGGCCGTCCACGGTCGACGTCTCCCCCCGGTCCCTGAGGAGGAGGCCGCCTGCGGCCGAGGTCTCCCCTCCGGTCCCTGAGGAGCGAGGCCGCCTGCGGCCGAGCGTCTCGAAGGGACGCCATCCATCTCCCTTCGAGACGGTCGCAGAGCGACCTCCTCAGGGAGCGGGGGTAAGTCGCGGGGCGACCTCCTCAGGGAGCGGGGGGTAAGTCGCGGGGCGACCTCCGCAGGGAGTGGGGGGTCAGCGGCCGAGGGCGAGCAGGATCGCGAGCACCTCGTCGGGGTCGGTGAGGCGCTCGCCGTAGAGGTCGCGCACCTGGTTCATCCGGTAGCGCACGGTCTGCGGGTGGACGTGCAGCGTCTCGGCGACGAGCTCACGGCGCCCCTGCAGCAGCAGCCAGGCGCGCAGCGTGTCCTGGAGCCGCGCGGCGGTCTCCTCCGGCAGCCCGGCGAAGGGAGCCAGCGCCGCCTCGCGCAGGTCGGCCAGCGCCTCGGGGTCGGCGTGCAGCACGAGCTCCGGCAGCACGGCGTCGGTGTCGACGACCCCGGGCAGGTGCAGCTCGGCGGCGGCGAGGGCGCGGGTGTACGACCCGGCGACCCCGGCCCAGGGGCGGGCGGGGCCGACGGTGGCGGCGTGGCCGTCGAGGATCTCGAGCAGACGGGCCCGTGAGCGACCGCCGCTGTCGGGCACGAGCAGGACGGACTGGTCGGGGCCGGCGCCGGGGAGGTCCTCGGCGAGGGTGAGGGTCCGCGGGTCGAGCATGCCCGCGGTGGTCAGGAGGCGCTGGCGGTCGACGAGCACCGCGGTCAACGTGCGCGGGGGGACCCAGTCGGCGGCGGTGACGGCGTCGTCGAGGGCGGCTTCGGACAGCCCGGTGAGCAGGCCGCGGGTCAGGCGGTCGAGGTGGACGAGGCGCTCGCGCTCGGCGCTGCTCGTCTGCTGGTTGTGACCGGCGACGGAGGCGGCCGACAACTCATCGATGTAGGTGAAGACCAGCTCGGCGAAGCGCCCCAGCGTCGCGGCGTCCACCCCGGCCGCGACCGCCTCGACGGACAGCTCCCGCCACGCGGCGCTCGCGCCGACGCGGTAGGCCGACAGCAGCGCCTCGACCGGCCGCCCCCCGCTTGGCCTCGGCCTGCCCGAGCTCGCTGGCAGCGGCGACGCCGACCCCGACCGGGGCCGTCTTGGGCGCGGTCCCGGAGGCCAGCCCGACGAAGCTCGCGAGCGAGACCTGCACCGCCCGCTCGATGATCTTGCCCATCCGCCCCTGGAAGGGCACGTCGTAGGCCGGCACCTGCTGCATGACCTCGGCGACGACGACCGAGGCCACGCGCGGCAGCTGGGCGCGAAGGGCGGCGACCGTCGCCTCGTCGAGGACCAGCCCGGCCGCCTGCCGGGCCGTGCGGCCCGGGCGTGCGGCCCGGCCTGTCGGCCCTGTGCTGTCCACGGCCACGGTCACTCCCTTCGTCCGCCGCCCGGGCACCCAGCCCGCATTTCCCTAGGGGAATACGCAGGCCTTGTCCCGAGCGAACAAATCTCCGGCTCGAACCTTACTCATCAAGGACAGCGTTTGGTCCCGGTTGACCCGGGAGGATGGAGGCATGACAGCAACTGCATCCCGTCCTCGGACCGGGAAGGGCACCCGTTCGCTCCGCGACACCGCTGCCCGCATCGTCCAGGGCCTGGCCACGCCAGTCGTGCCGGACGACTACCTCGACCTCTTCGCCCCCCTTCGCTCCGGGGCCGACCTGCGCGGCCGCATCGTCGCGATCACCCCCGAGACCCGCGACGCCGCGACGATCACCATCCGCCCCGGCCGCGACTGGCAGGGCCACGCGCCCGGCCAGTACATCCGCGTCGGCGTCGACGTCGACGGCGTGCGCCACTGGCGCGCCTACTCGCTGACCTCCGACACGAGCGCCCGTGACGGCCTGATCTCGATCACGGTCAAGGCGATGCCCGACGGCCTCGTCTCCCAGCACCTCGTCCACCGCGCCACGCCCGGCACGATCATCCAGATCGACCAGGCCAGCGGGGACTTCGTGCTGCCGCAGTCGGTCCCGGCGAAGGTCCTCTTCCTCACCGGTGGCTCCGGCATCACGCCCGTCATGGGCATGCTGCGCAACCACGACTTCGACGGTCTCGACGTCGTCCACGCCCACTCCGCGCCGACGGCCGACGACGTGATCTTCGCCCGCGAGCTCGCCGACGCGCCGACCGGCGTGCGCGCCATCGTGCGGCACACCGACGACGAGGGCATGCTCACTCCCGACCAGCTCGACGAGGTCGTCCCCGACTGGCGCGAGCGCGAGACGTGGATCTGCGGGCCGACCCCGATGCTCGACGCCTTCGAGGCGCACTACGCCGCGCACGGCCACACCGAGCTGCTCCACGTCGAGCGCTTCCGCCCGAGCATCGTCGAGGCGGGCGAAGGGGGCACCGCCTCCCTCCGCGTCGGCCAGGAGACCACCACGCTCGCCCTCGACGGCGGCACCACCATCCTCGACGCCGCCGAGGACGCCGGCGTCCTCATGCCGAGCGGCTGCCGCATGGGCATCTGCTTCGGCTGCGTCCTGCCCATGACCGACGGCTCCGTGCGCGACCTGCGCACCGGCGAGCTGACCACGACCACTCCCGACGACCCCGCGGTCAAGGTGCAGACCTGCATCTCCGCGGTCGCCGGCTCCTGCACGATCGAGACGACGGAGAGCTGACATGACTGCCACCCTCGAGCGCCCCACCCGCACCACCGACGCCCGCATCACCGGCGGCCGGTCCGAGGTCGTCCACACCCGCGTCAATGCGAGCGACGACCCGATCGCCCACCTGACCCCCGAGGACATCGAGGAGATCGGGCGCGAGCTCGACGAGATCCGCGCCTCGGTGATGGACGACCTCGGCGAGGCCGACGCCCGCTACATCCGCCGGATGATCTCCACCCAGCGCTACCTCGAGATGGGTTCGCGGGCGGTGCTGCTCTTCAGCGGCAACCCGATCGCCTGGGTCGCCGGCACCGCTGGCCTGAGCGTCGCCAAGATCCTCGACAACATGGAGATCGGGCACAACATCATCCACGGCCAGTGGGACTGGATGCGCGACCCCAAGATCCACTCGTCGGTGTGGGAGTGGGACAACGTCACCCCCGCCGACCACTGGAAGAACAGCCACAACAAGGTCCACCACACCTACACCAACGTCGTCGGCCACGACAACGACCTCGGCTACGGGATCATGCGGGTCGACGACGCCCAGAAGTGGTACCCCGCCTACCTCGCGCAGCCCCTGCTCAACTTCGTCAACGCGACCTTCTTCGAGTACGGCATCGCCGCCTACGACCTCGAGCTCGGCGCCAACTGGAAGACGCGCCAGGACAACCCGCAGTGGCAGGCCGAGGCCAAGCAGGTGGTCAACAAGATCAAGAAGCAGGCCGCGAAGGACTACCTGCTCTTCCCGCTGCTGTCCGGCCCCAACGTCGTGTCGACCCTTGCCGCGAACTTCGTCTCCAACATCGTGCGCAACTACTGGACGCACTCGGTCATCATGTGCGGCCACTTCCCGGCGGGGGTCAAGACCTTCACCAAGACCTCGATCGACGGGGAGACCCGCGGTGAGTGGTACCTGCGCCAGATGCTCGGCTCGGCCAACATCTCGGGGTCCAAGGCGATGCACATCGCGACGGGCAACCTCAGCTACCAGATCGAGCACCACCTCTTCCCGGACATGCCGAGCCGCCGCTACCAGGAGATCGCGCCGCGCATCCAGGCGCTCTTCGACCACTACGGCCTCGACTACGTCACCGGCCCGCTGCACCGCCAGGTCGCCTCGGCGTGGAGCGAGATCATCCGCCTGTCCCTGCCCAACGACACCTCGCTGCGGCAGACGGTCCACATCCTGCGGACGAAGGGGATGAAGGGCCTCAAGGCGCGCGCCCGCGCCACCCGCCCGCGCGTGGCCGGCTGACCCGTCCGTGTCGCCTCCCGTGGTCGGTGGCCGGTCCCCGTAGGACGTGCTTCGACACCCCCACGGGTGGTACGACGCCGGCCGTGCGCGATCGGGGCTCTGGAAAGTAGTGGGTGTGGTGACACCGACCGCAGGAGCGAGGATAGGCTCCTCACGAGCGGACTCAGGTATCCGCCCACCCGACATGGAAGGAGTACAGCAATGAGCACGGTTCACGCGGCGAGCACTCCCAGCCGCCGTACGCTGGCGAAGGGGGCCGCGTGGGCCACGCCCGTCCTGACCGCCGCCGCACTGGCTCCGTCCGTGGCGGCGAGCAAGGAACCCCTTCGGACGATCGTGCCCCTCAGCGCTCCTTTTGATGTCGCGCGCTGCTCGACGATCACCGGTGTGACCTTCGAGGCGAGGGACGACCAGGGGCCAGCGGCGGTTGGTGGTCGAGTCACGGTGACCTTGCCTCCCGGGTTGGTCTTCACCAGCGGAGGCCAAGCGGCTGTCGTGACGGTCGCCACTGGAGGTGTGGTCGGGGTGCCGCCGTTTCGGGCCCTCGGAGCGGCTGGAAGTTATGCGATCTCGGCAACCTATGGTGACGCCACCGCGACATCCAGCGGCACGGTGACCCCTCCTCCGGGAGCGGTGACCGAGTTCCGGGGCACCTTCACCGGCAGCGGCAACCCGACGACCTCCGTTGCCTCGGTGAGCGGGATCACCGCGGGCACGGTCGGTGCCGTCTCCGGAGACAACAAAAACCATCGCAACGGTGCCATCGTCGAAAACGGGCGTGTGCGTCTGTGGGGCAACAACGGCAACGGTACGGCTGCTGCTCCCACCACTCTGCAGGTTTCGGGCAGCCCCCTCACCGGCATCACTGCGGTGGGCACCTTCACGCTGGACGGTTCATCCGACGTGACCGGGGGCATCGCGGCGGGGGGCCGACGGGGCCAGCATCTACCAGTGGTACGGCTCCAGCACCACCACAGCGCCTACTGTTCGCACAGTCACGGGGGTTACCGGCACCGTCGTCCAGGTCGAGGCCCACAACGGATATTGCTATGTCCTGACGACTGCAGGAGTCTATTTTTGGGCAACGGCGACGAGTGGCACCGCCGCCATCACGGCGTCCGGGCCGATTGCGGGCACCGCCGGTGCCAGTGTCATGTCGACATACGCGCCGACCGCAGGCAGCACAGCAGTACACGGCGGGGCCGTCGTCCTCGAGGGCCAGCTCAAGTCCTGGACCATCACCGGCACGGCAACCGGTCGTGCAGCCAACGTCACCGGTGACGGGGCCAACAGCGTCGCGTCTGTCGTTGCCACGAGCGCTGGACTGCTCGCCTTGACCACCAATGGCGAGATGTACACGCAGGGCCCGGCCTTCAACAACGCCGGGACGCCGGGACGGACCGCGTGGACACGACGTGCGACCGGCGTGTCGCAGATCTCGGCGTGGGGAGTGGGTAGCTACTTCGGTGGTACGTACATCAGCCAAGGTGTTGTCCACCAGACCTTCGCCTTTACCGCCAACGCCTACACCGACAAGCTCGTCGGCGACATGGGTGGCAAGTCGTTCGTCCAGACCTACGCGGCCGACGGGACCTACATGGCTCTGGCCTCGGATGGCACCGTCTACTACTGGTACAAAAACAACGACACTCTCGGAAGCGCCAACCCCAAGGCCACAGCGCTGCAGGGTGTGCGCAACGCGGTCGATCTGAACGTGTGGGCGTATCACGCAGACACGAACTTCTACGGTGGTGGCTACGTCATCACCGCGGGAGCCTGCACCTGATCTCGTCGTGGGTCGCACCGCGCCTCATTGTCGAGGCGCGCAGCATCGCGTCCACGGTCGTTCCCTGTGGCACGGCTGAACCCGTGAGGACACGTCCAGGACGCGGAGTCCGCTGAGGACGCAGACCAACCGTCAGGCCGGGTACCCCTGGGGGTTGGCAGACTGCCATCGCCAGGTATCGGCGCACATGTCCTCGATGGTGCGCGTCGCCCGCCACCCCAGCTCGGCCTCGGCGCGGGTCGGGTCGGCGTAGACGGTGGCGAGGTCGCCGGGGCGGCGGTCAACCACCTCATAGGGCACCGGGCGGCCGCTGCCGGCCTCGAAGGCCGCGACCATCTCGAGCACGGACGTCCCGGTGCCGGTGCCGAGGTTCCACTCGCGCACGTGCGTGTCAGGGTGGGCAGCGAGGTACTCGAGGGCGGCGACGTGACCCGCGGCGAGGTCCTCGACGTGGATGTAGTCGCGCAGCGGGGTCCCGTCCGGCGTGGGGTAGTCGTCGCCGTAGACCTGGAGCCGCTCCCTTCGCCCCACCGCGACCTGCGCGATGAAGGGCATGAGGTTGTTGGGGATGCCCTGCGGGTCCTCGCCGATCGTCCCCGACGGGTGCGCACCGACCGGGTTGAAGTACCGCAGCAGCGCGACCTGCGTCGTGCCGGTCGCGGCGACGTCGCGCAGGATCTGCTCCTGCATCACCTTGGTCCAGCCGTACGGGTTGGTCGCCCCCGTCGGCAGGTGCTCGGGCACCGGGACGGTTGTCGTCGCCCCGTAGACGGTCGCCGACGACGAGAAGACGAGGGTGCGCACCCCGTGCCGCTCCATCGCCCGCAGCAGTGCGAAGGTCGTGCCGAGGTTGTTGTCGTAGTACTCGAGCGGGATCTGGCTCGACTCGCCGACCGCCTTGAGCCCGGCGAAGTGGATGACGGCGACCTCAAAGCCCCCTTCGGCCAGGACCGCGGAGGTCTTGTCGGCATCGCGCAGGTCGAAAGCATGGCTCTCGATCGGCGTGCCGGTGAGCTCCTCGAGGCGCGGCAGGACGCTCGGGCGGGAGTTGACGTGGCTGTCGACGACGACGGGCGTGTGCCCGGCGGCGACGAGCTGGACGACGGTGTGGGAGCCGATGTAGCCGGCTCCGCCGGTGACGAGGACGCGCATGACGTCAGACTAGAGCGGTCACCCTTCGGCGGAGATGTGGCGCACCTGTGTGACCTCTGTCCACGACCCGTCGTCGCAGATCGTCGTGATGCGCTGCATGATCGTCGCCCGCAGCTGCGGGGGAGCGGGCTCGCAGGCGCAGGATCGCTGGACGAGCTCGCGCAGCACCTGGTCGAGGTCGTGCTCGGCGAGACAGGGGGCGCAGCCGGCGAGGTGCTGGGCGAGGGCGCGGGTGTCGTCGGGCGCCATCTCGCCGTCGAGGTACTCCATCATCCGGTGCAGCGCTGCGGAGCAGTCCATGTGCGCGTCGGCGGGGCTCATGCCGTGGTCTCCTTCGCGCTGGCGACGCCGCGGTCGGCGGCGTAGTCGGTGAGCTTTTCGCGCAGCTGGCGGCGGCCACGGTGCAGCCGCGACATGACGGTGCCGATGGGCGTGCCCATGATCTCGGCGATCTCCTTGTAGGCGAAGCCCTCGACATCGGCGAGGTAGACCGCCATGCGGAAGTCCTCGGGCAACTCCTGCAGCGCGCGCTTGACCTGGGTATCGGGCATGCGGTCGAGCGCCTCGACCTCGGCCGAGCGCAGGCCGCGGCTCGTGTGCTGCTCCGCCTTGTGCAGCTGGTAGTCCTCGACCTCGGGGGAGTCGGACTGCTTCGGCTCGCGCTGCTTCTTGCGGTAGGTGTTGATGTACGTGTTGGTGAGGATGCGGTACATCCACGCCTTGAGGTTGGTCCCCGGCTTGTACTGGTGGAAGGCCGCGAAGGCCTTGGCGTAGGTCTCCTGGACGAGATCTTCGGCGTCGGTCGGGTTGCGCGTGGTGCGCAGGGCGGCCGAGTAGAGCTGGTCGAGCAGCGGCATGGCTTCGCGCTCGAAGCGCGCGCGCCGCTCCTCGGTGGTCTCGTGGGCGACGTCGACGGAGGCGTCGGCCGCGGCCTGCGCGGAGGTCTCGTCGGTCGTGGGTTCAGTCATCGCGCTCCACCCTAGCGGGGTGGCGGTGCGCTCTCCGGCGTGCAGTACGAGCACCTGGACTCCTGTCCTTCGCGGCTGGTCTCCCGCTGTCCAACAGCCCGGCGGCCGCCCCCATTCCCGCCGGCGCGGGCGAGCCCTGCGCATTTCCCTCGGCAGATGCGCCGGTGGGTGGTGATTTCCCTAGGCAGATGCGCCGGTGGGTGGTGATTTCCCTCGGCAGATGCGGGCGAAGGGGGTGGGCCGGGCACGGCGAAGGGGGCCGCCCAGGTGGGCGGCCCCCTTCGTCACGGGGTGCTCAGGCGTTGGGCTTCTTGCCGTGGTTAGCGGCCTTGCCCTTGCGCGAGCGACGCTTGCGGGCGCGCTTGCTCATGGTGACTCCTTGCGTGCGTGGTCCCGCCGGCGGACCGGCGAGAGCTGGGACAAGGACGCATTGTGTCACGATCGGGTCAGAGACCGGTCCTTCGGGCTACTGCTGCGCCCCGAAGGGTGGCATCATGGGATCCGTGAAGAAGATCACTGCGCTGCTCGTCGGAGCGCTCCTCGCGTCCCTGTTCGCGGGTGGCCTGTTCCGCGCCAACTACGAGTGGGCGGAGGGGACCTCGACCTCGGACAACTGGGAGTGGGCGAAGCAGTCCGGCAATTGGGAGTGGGCTGACGCCGGCGACAACTGGGAGTGGGCCGCACCCGGGTCTGACTCGGTGTCGTCCCAGGCCTGACCGCCACTGACGGGTCGGCCAGCTTTGGCCGGTCCACCCACCTCTACGTCACGGTCGTCACGGCTGCCGCCGTGGCGGCCTTCGTGCTGGCACTCGTCGTCAGCGGTCCGCCCGACAAGTGGGCGTGGACCACGGCCCTGCTCGTCGTCGGAGCCGTCGCCGGCCTGAGCCGCCCGCCCGCGATCGGCTCGATCCGCGTCTCGGTCTCGGGCATCGTGCAGATCGCCGCGATCCCGCTCGTCGGCCCCGTGGGCGCAGCCCTCGTCGCGGCCGTGCCGGGGCTCGTGCGCCGCAGCAGCCCGGTCAAGGACCTCTTCAACACCGCGCAGCGCGTGCTGCTCGTGCTCGCAGGTGCCGCTGCCTACGGCCTCGTCGGCGGCGCGCAGCTCACCTCGAGCCCGAGCACCAATGCGTGGGTGCTGTGGCTGCACATGATGGTGGCGGCCCTGGTCGCGGCACTGGCCAACACGGTGCTCCTGGCCGGGGTCCTCCAGCTGAGCAGCGCCGGCTCGCTGCGCGTCATCACCGCCGACCTGCTGCGCCAGGTCATCCCCGACTACGCGAGCTATCTCGTGGCCGGCTATCTGCTGACGATCCTGTGGGCGCCGGCGGGGCTGGGCTGGATGTCGATCTTCTTCTTCCTCCCGTCGCTGCTCGTCATCCAGTGGGGGCTGCACCAGCACGCGAGCGAGTGGGCGACCCGCCACGACATGCTCACCCCCTTTGTCGCAGCCCTCGACATCCGCCGCCCCGGCGCCGCCGAGGAGGCGCGCCTCGCCTCGGGCGCGGCCCACGCGGTCGCCACGGGGCTCGGCCTGTCGCCGGCGCTCGTGGACCGCATCGCGACGGCCGCGCGGCTGCGTGACGTCGGCATGCTCGCGCTCGACGGGGCGGCGCCGGCGATCGTGCGGCGCGACCACTCGCTGGCGGCGCGCGAGGTCGTGGGGTCGGTGACCTTCCTCGGGCCGACGCTCGACCTCGTCGACGGCCACCACGAGCGGGTGGACGGTCAGGGTCACCCCCTCGGGCTCGTCGGCGGGGAGATCCCGCTCGGTGCGCGGGTCCTCGCCGTCGCCGACACGTGGGCCCACCTGCGGGCCGAAGGGTGGTCCCCCCGTGACGCCGTCGACCACTGCGAGGCCGTGGTCGGGCAGAGCCTCGACGAGTCGTGCGTCGCGGGGCTGCGGCGGGCCCTCGAGCGTGACCAGCTGCCGCAGGTGACGTCGTGAGGCTCGCTCAGCGGTTGCGGCCGGGGCTGACCCTCTTCGGGGTGGCGGTGCTCCTCGGGTCGATGGCGGCCGTCCAGGCGGACATCACGGAGCCGATGGTCACGCCCTTCGCCGTCGCGGCGGTCTTCGCGATCGTCATCGGCGAGCAGGTGCCGATGCAGTTCTCCCAGCGGGTCATCGCGCCGTTGACGACCGCGCCGGCGCTCGGGCTGATCCTTGCCCCGCTCGGTGCCTCCTCCGGTGAGGTGCCGAGCGCGTGGACCGTCCTCGCCGTCATCTGGCTGAGCATCCTCGTCGGCGGCCTCGTCGCCCGGGTGCGTGGGCGCTCGGTCGTCGAGGGCTCGCTGGGGTCACGATTCCTCGGCATGGCTGTGACGACGGCGCTGGCGCGGGGGGTGTCCGTCGACGGTCAGACGCTCGTCGACTGGGCCTTTGCCGCGCACGTCCACCCGGCGCTCGGCGCGCTCGGTCTCATGCTCGCCGCGCTCATCGGTGGCCTCGCCGAGCGGGTGCTCGACAACGTCGTCGCGTGGCTCGGGCAGGGGCAGCGCCTCGCGCACATCGTCGCCGCGGAGGTCGGCCCGATCACGGGCATCTCGGTGTCGACGGTGGCGACCGGTCCGCTCATCGCCCTCGCCACGCCGGTGCTCGGTTGGGCCGCGATCCCGCTGCTCATCGTCCCGGTGCTCGTGACCTATCTCTCCGTCCGGCGCCTGGTGAGCACCCGGCAGTCGCTCGACGAGTCGCTGCTCGCGATGTCGCGGCTCAGCGAGGTCGTGGGGCGGACCCGGTCGGCGCACGTGCGCCGGGTGGCGGACCTCGCGTGCGCCGTGGGGCACCAGCTGGGTCTCGACGCGGCCGGCATCCGTGACGTCGAGCGCACGGCGTTGCTCCACGATGTCGGGCAGCTCGGACTGAGCGAGCCGTTGCGGGGTGGGGCGACGCTCTACGCCGGTGACGGCGAGCAGGCCGAGATGGCGCAGGCCGTGACCCGGATCCTCGGCGAGACGCCCCAACTGGCGCGGCTCCTGCCGCTCGTCACCCAGGTGGGCACGCCCTTCCGCCGCACCCGCGAGTTCGGCGAGCACATCCCGCTGCCGAGCCGCATCGTGCGGGTGGCCAACGCCTGGGACGACATCACCGAGGGCGCACGCTCGCCCCGTGCCCAGGAAGTGGCGCTCGAGCGGCTGCACCTCGGTCTCGGCTACGACTACGACCCCGAGGTCGTCGCCGCGCTCGAGCGGACGCTCAGCGCGGGGTGAGCATCACGACGCGTCGCGCGTGACGTGGACCCAGAAGCCGGAGGACGTGCCGAAGCGCGCCCGGTGGCCTGACCACCGCACGTTGAGCGTCGTGCCGGTCTTGGTGTCGACGACGGGCACCCTGATCGTCGGGCTGCCGCCCGAGGCGCCGACGAGCAGCCCGCGGGATGCGGCGTACTCGTTCGCCGTGACCTGCACCGTGATGACCGGAGAGCTGTCGGTCGCCGTGATGACCACCCAGCCGCGGCTGTCGACGGAGACCCGCTCGATGCCGATGCAGGCGCGGTGGCTCGACCGCTCCGCCCGCGGGTAGCCGTCGGCCGGCAGGAGGATGTGGCACGAGGTGAGTGTCACGGACCCGGCCGGCACCGTCGCCGGGTGCGAACCACCGGACTGCCCGACGGCGACACCCGTGCCGACGGCGAGCGCGACGGTCGCGAGGCCCGCGACCCAGCCGGCGCGCCCCATCACATCGCCTCGCGGACGGCGGCGAACCAGACATTGGAGTTGGTGCTCGCCGCGAGCTTGTAGTCGGACGGTTTCGCCAGGTTGAGTCGCCGCTTGCGCTGGGTGTCGTAGAGCGAAAACGTCGCGTAGGTGCTGCTCGAGTCGGCCCCGACGATGATCCCGCGCATGGCGATCGTCTCGTCGGCGACGGCGGCCACGGACGAGGTGCGCCCCTTGTAGGGGTAGTAGAGCTGAATGCGCCCGTTGGGCGTGATCCGCAGCTTCGTCACGCCGACGCACGTGTGCGTGCTGTTGTGGTGCAGGTAGGGCCCGCGCTTCGGGTCGAGCCGGATGACGCAGCCGACGAACTGCGTCTCCGGGCCGACGAGCGCGGCACCCTCCGTGCTGGCCGTCTCGGGCCGAGCCGCGGCACTGCCCGCGGCGGCCACTGCCCCGAGCAGCAGGGCGGCTGCCGCCCAGGCTGTCAACTTCGTGCGGGCGCGCGCAGGCGCGCGCAAGATCCCCATCCCCATGGCATGTCCCCAGTCGTTCGTGGTCGTCCTGCGACCCGGCTGACCCGGTCGGGCCAGCACGGCAGGAAGATAGCGCACCACGACGGCGCGACACCACCTGACGGGGCGACACCACCTGACGGGCGAAGGGGCCCCTTTGCCCGTCAGCGCGGGGTGATCGACGCGCTCGTCTTCGCGCCCGCCGCGGAGCCGGTGCGCCGCGCGGTGACCCGCACGGAGATCCGCTGCCCGCGGTCGCCGAGGTTGAGCGTGTAGGTCTTGGCGGTCTTGCCCGGCTTGGCGACGCCGTTGCGGTACCACTGGTAGGCGTAGCCGTCGGGGCGCGGGGTCCACGACCCGACCATGGCGGTGACCTGGTGGCCCGCCCTGGGTGTGGGGGCGTGGATCCAGGGGCTGGCCGTGGCGTGCAGCGGCACGGCGGTGCGGGCGGAGGTCGAGGCAGTCGCGGTGCGGCCGGAGCGGCGGGCGGTCACGGTGACCGAGATGTTGCGCCCGGCGTCGGCGGTCGTCAGCCGGTAGGTGCGGCCGGTTGCGCCGGCGATGGCGGTGCCGTTGCGCTTCCACTTGTAGGTGTACGACGTCGGGGTGGGGGTCCATGTGCCGGTCGAGGCGGTGAGGGTGCGGCCGACGGCGCGGGTGCCGCTGATCCTGGGTACGGCGGTGGCGGTGAGGGCGGGCGGCTTGGTCGCGTTGTCGATACGCACGACCGCCTGCGTGGCGGTGGCCGACTCGGTGGTGACCCGCAGCCCGCCGTCACGGTTGGTGAAGGTCGTGCCGGCGCCGACCGCGACCCGGTTGTCCCGTCGGCCGGTGGGGGTGGCGTCGAGCACGACGGTGCTGGAGGTCGTGCCGAGGCGCAGCACCCGCACGCCGGTGTCCTGGCCGGAGGGGTTGCTCGCGTCGCGGCCGGTGGGGGTGCGGTACTCGACCCAGTAGCGCACGCGCGTCGTCGCGTCGGTGACGACGGCGGCGCGCACCCCGGTGCCGCCGGAGAGCGGTCGGAGGGTCACCCGCGTCGTGCCGAGGCCGACGGCCGTCGCGGCGGAGGGGGGCAGGATCCCGGCGATGAGGGCCTGCGGGGCCGAGAGCATCGGGGTGTCGTCCTGGGTGGAGGGGCCCATGATGTCGAGGGAGTCGCCGTACTCCTCCTCGCTGCACGCGCTCTCCCACATGCCGGTGTCGGTGAGGCGGCCGTCGGAGCGGGTGGCGCAGGTGAGCAGGTTGGCGTGCTCGAGCCCCATGTTGTGCCCGAGCTCGTGGGCGAGCACGGGCGTCGCCGTGTCGGAGACGTGCAGGATGCCACCGGAGCTCGTGGACAGGCCGATCTGCCCGTAGCCGTAGCCGCAGGTGCGATAGGTCGCCAAGGGCAGCTTGATGACGAGCGTCGCGTTGGCCCGGCCGTCGTAGCCGGTGCGGTCGGCGGCCTGGCTCCACAGGCGCAGCAGGTCGCTGCCGCTGCACGTGTAGGCGGAGGTGAAGTGCGCGGCGGTCGTCGGCGCCGCGATGCGCAGCTGCCCGTCGGACTGCTCGCTCCAGAAGGCGTCGGCGCCGGCCACCTGCCGGCGGGCGACGGTGGCGGTGACCGGCTCGCGGGTGGCACCGCGGGGGGTGACCTCGACGTAGGTGATGCGGCGGGTGCTCGGTGCCTGGGTGGCGCTCGCGGTGGTCGTGGCGACGACCTGGTCGACCTGCAGGGCGGGGGGCGCCGGGCGCGAGGGCGGCGTCGGTCGTGGCCTGGCCGAAGGGGGAGGACGCGGCCGCCGGCGTCCGGTCGGAGGCGTCGCGCAGCTGAGCGGGTCGCAGCCGGTGGCGGGCGGGCGTAGGCTCGCCGGTGGGGACGGTGAGGGTGCGGTCGGCGCTCGCGGCGGCGACGACGCTGTCGGGGGCGGTGACGTCGACGGTCACGGTGTCGCCTGGGGCGGCGTCGGCCAGGGGAGCGGGGTCGAGCGGCACGAGGCGGCCCTCGGCCCAGATGCCGACGAGCTGGCGGGTGCCCCCTTCGTCCGCGGTCTTGAGCAGGGGGCCGGTGAGGCGCACGGTGGCCTCGTCGGTGCCGCCCGGCTGGGCGCTGGCGCCGGCTGCCGCGGTGACGGTGAGGGCAGCGGTGAGCAGGGCGGGGAGGAGGGCGCGTGCGCGCATGCGGTGGGCTCCGGGTGGCAGGCGGCGGCACGGGGCCGCAGCAGGGTGGCTCGGGTGGTCCGGCGAAGGCCGGGGCGAGTGTCGTAGGGATGATGGTGACACCGACCGCCCATGATGGCACCCGCCGTGCGCCCAGCGGTCCATGCGTGACGCTCACCCTGACATCGCGTCGGGTCGTGGCTCAGGCCCGTCGTCGGGCGACGGAGCGGCTCTGGTTGGCGGCCCGGTGCCGCGCGGCGGCGAGGGTCCGCAGGGTGGAGGGCGACTCTCTCCCTTCGGCCTTGAAGGCACGTCGCATGGCCTGGAGGGAGGAAAAGCCGCACTCCTCGCTCAGCTCGGTCAGACCGAGGTCGGGCTGCTGACTGAGCAGGGCGACGGCCACCGAGACCCGCGTGGAGGTGATGCACCGGGTCACCGTCGTGCCGTTGTCGCGGAAGGCCCGGGAGAGGTGGCGCACCGAGACGGTGAAGGCGGCCGCGATCGTCTCGGGGCCGAGGTCGGTGTCGGCGTAGTGGTCGACGATGTGGTGCAGCGCTGCGGAGTAGAGGCTGTGCTGCTGGGCGCTCATCGGCCGCAGCCGGCCGTCGAGGACCAGGGCACCGAAGAGATCGCGCACCGTCCGGTCGAGCAGGTGCCGGGAGAAGGGGCCGGTCGGTGGCTCCTGCAGCAGGCTCGTCAGGACGCTCTCGGTCGTGCGCACGAGCGCCGGGTCGACGGAGGTGACCTGCTCCAGCCCCGGCGAGGCCTCGAGGATGCCTCGCCCTGCGGAGACGGAACGAAAGCTGGCGAGGTACAGGCGTGCCCCGTCGGGGACCTCGAGCAGGCCGGTGTCGAGGTCGACGAGCAGGGTGGCGCGGGGGAGGCGGGTGCTTGCCCCGGCTCGGCGCAGGAGGCAGGTCCCCTCGACGACGACGGCCATGGTCAGCGGGTGCCGCTCGCGGGTGGCGTCGACGGCGGTGGGGCCCGCCACGTGGCGCACCCGCAGATCGTCGGTGACGGGGCGCCACGTGCTCGCCGGTGCGGCGGTCTCCCCCCGGAGTGGCGCGTGGTGTGCGTCTAGGCTCATCCGGGCTCCCTCCGATCGACAGCGCTGCGTCCGATCCTGATCACTTCGTGTCCGAAAGTGATCGTATCGGGACACTGCCACCGGCCACGTCCGAACCTCGACGCCGTTGCGGTGCCACCCCGGCGGTGTGCGAGGATTGCTCTCGGCTCACCAGCCGCCCGTCGTGGCCTCACCCGGCCGCCGCAGGGCGCCCCTTGTCTGATCCCCGAGTTTGCCTGAGGTCTGTCTGCCGTGTCCGCGTCCGAGCCCACCACCACGTACGACCTGACTGCTGCGCAGTTCGTCGCCCACGAGGGTGGCAAGGTCGAGGTACGGGCGACGAAGCCGCTGCGCGACGAGGAAGACCTGTCGCTGCTCTACACCCCCGGTGTCGCGGACGTGTGCCTGGCGATCGAGCAGGACCCCGCGCTGTCGCGGGCCTACACCGCCCGCAACAACACCGTCGCCGTCGTCACCGACGGCACGGCCGTGCTCGGCCTGGGTGACATCGGCCCGCTCGCCGCGATGCCGGTCATGGAGGGCAAGGCGGTGCTCTTCAAGCACTTCGGTGGGGTCGACGCGATCCCCGTGTGCCTGGAGTCGGGGTCGGTCGACGAGCTCGTCGACGCGATCGCGCGGATGGCGCCGAGCTTTGGCGGCATCAACCTCGAGGACATCTCGGCGCCGCGGTGCTTCGACCTGGAGCGCAAGCTGCGCGAGCGGCTCGACATCCCCGTTTTCCACGACGACCAGCACGGCACGGCGATCGTCGTGCTCGCCGGGCTCATCAACGCCTGCCGGGTCGTCGACCGGGCCATCGGCTCGCTGAGCGTCGTCGTCAGCGGTGCCGGGGCGGCCGGTGTGGCCGTCACCCAGCTGCTGCAGCTGGCCGGCGTCACCGACATCGTCGTCTGCGACTCGCGCGGCATCATCGGCAAGCACCGCCACGACCTCGTGGCGCACAAGGAGATGCTCGCCGCGACGACCAATGTCACGGGCAAGACCGGCACGATCGGTGACGCGCTCAAGGGCGCGGACGTCTACATCGGCGTCTCGGGCGGCAACGTGCCGGAGGAGCAGGTCGCGGCGATGGCCGAGGGGCCGATGATCTTTGCCCTGGCCAACCCGACGCCCGAGGTGCACCCCGACATCGCGCACAAGTACGCGTCGATCGTCGCCACGGGCCGCAGCGACTACCCAAACCAGATCAACAACGTGCTCGCCTTCCCTGGCATCTTCCGCGGGGCTCTGGACGCCGGTGGCGTGCAGATCAGCGAGGAGATGAAGCTGGCCGCCGCCCGCGCCATCGCCGACCTCGTCGAGGAGCCGACGGCGGACAAGATCGTCCCGCCGGTGTTTCAGGAGGGTGTTGCCGAGGCTGTTGCCGCGGCGGTGGCTGCGCACGCTGGGTGAGGCGCCGAGTGCAGCTGCTCAGGGCCTACCGCAGTTGAGCGCCAACGACTGTCACCACTTCCCGTCATAATTGATGCCGAAGAGTCCTGGTGACGGGGCGAAGTTCCCCAGAGTGTCCGTGGACATGAACTGCCCGACCAGCCAATTCAATGTGTGTGCCGAACCGCCCGTCGTCTGACCTTCCGCACGCAAAGTCGTCGTCCGGGTGTTGCCGGACTGCTGCTGAACAGCGCTTTGGTAGATCGTCGCGCAGGCTGTCTGTTGTGTCGGATCGGTCAGGATCTCCGTGATCGCTGGAATCGCGTGGGTTACGTCGTCATTTACCCCGAATGACGTCATCTGAACGTCCGCGCGGTGAGTGGGCGTGAGGAACTCGTTGCGGATCCAGGTGACGAATCCGGCAGATCCATTTGGGGCGATGTTGTCTCTGATGGTCAGGGTGAAGTCGTTTCCGGTGATGATGGCATCTCCGGAAGGGGCCACCGCGGCAGTGCCTGCGGTGACGGCGGTCTTCCTGAATGTCCGCGTGGAGCTGCCTGTGACTGTGGTGCGCACGAATCTCACTAGGACCACCAAGGGGTTAGCCGCACTCGCGACGATGGTGGTCCCTCCCCGATTGACGAGTCGAAAGTCCACCGCCGTCCACGTGCCGCCGTCGTAGGAGTGGCCCGCGTCGCCGGTGTCCTGCTCGACCCGCAACGTCAGTGGAAGCGTTTGCGACGCCCGAGCGAGGGTGACCGCGTTGTTGATGTCCTGCTCGCTCGCCGGCGTGCACTCCAGCGTCGACGCCGCCACCCGAGGAGCGAGTGCGGCGGTCGTCAGAACCGGTGCAGCCCAGGCTGCTCCCTTCGCCACCTGCCGTCGACTCGGCCGCTGGGACGCAAGACTGTCATGGCTGGACAAGATTCCCCCAAGAATTAGCACAACACCACAAGGTGTCCGGTTGGGGCACATGGTAGACATAATGGCGCCATGGCGATAGCACAGATCCACGCACGATGGCGGACGAGCGCTGATGTCGCGTGGGTCGAGGGGGAGGGGCGCGTGGCTCTCGTGGACCTAAGTGGGTCCGTCTCTGCCCTCCCGCAGCTCTGCCCGGAGCCTGCGGCCAGCCTGTGGCGCGCGCTCGCCGCGCGCCCATGCACCTATGACGATTTGCTCACAGTGGCGACGGAGACCGTCGGAGGCGGCGACGCCCCGGCGCTGGTCGAGGCCTTCGTTGAGGCCTTCGCCGCCGCGCGGCTGATCGTCCCGGCAGCATGAGCACCGCGTCGGGGCTGACGCTGGCCGAGGCCGGTCCGCTCGGGACCGTCATGCTCCAGCGGCACCTGTCTGCCAGAGGGATCAGGTCCTGGCGATCAAGGGGCCAGCCTTCGCGCAGCTCGGAGTGCGCTCGGCGAAGTCATCGAACGACTTCGACCTGATGATCCACCCCGATGACCGGCCGAAGGCCACCCAGGCGTTGGCCGAGGTGGGCTGGCGGGTCGTCTCCTACTGGTTCCCTCCGGAGCTCGACGACATCGTCTACTCGACGACCTTCCGGCACCAGCACTTTCCGACGACCATGGATCTGCACCACACTTTTTCGGGCTTCTTGGATGCGCCCGGTGCCTTTGACGCGCTGTGGGTCGAGCGATCCACGGTGACGATCGCGCACCAGCCGGTGCTGACGACGAGTGCTCCACATGCCCTCGTCATCGAGGCGCTCAACCACCTCAAGGTGACTCCGCAGGAGTCGTGGCCGGTCACGGCAGAGCGCATACTGGCTGATGCCAGCCCCTTTGCCGGTGACGAGATCCTGGCTGCCGCGCGCTCGGTCGGTGCCGTCTGGACGGTCGGTGCCGTGCTCGATCAGCTGGGCGTGGATCCGCCCGAGGGACCTGTCCCCGAGTCCGCGGAGCGCTGGCGCGCGGAGGCGGGCGCCGACAACACGCGCCGGCTCATCAAGCACCTGGTCCGCCGAGCACCGAGGCACCTGCCCCGGGTGGTGTGGCAACAGCTGACGCTCAGTGAGGAAATCGCACGCTTTTGGGCGAGTGCCCAAGACGTCGAGTATCGGAGTCCGCGGCAGATCTTGGCCGTGCGTGTCCGGCGGTTGGTCGGCAAGTAGATTGACTCGGGTCCGACGGAAGGGGATACATGGAGCTGGCGGACTACCTGCGCATCGTGCGTCGTCATTGGCGCGCGATCCTCGTGTGTGTCGTCGTGTGCCTGCTGATCGCGGCGGCATACGACCTGACCCAGCCGAAGGTGTACTCCGCCGACGCGGCCGGCTTCGTCGCGGCGTCCAAGTCCTCCTCCGCTGCCGAGGACTCGATCAACGACACCCTCGCCAAGTCGCGGGCGACGTCGTACGTCGACGTCGCCAAGAGTCGTGGCACTGCGGAGGCGGCGAAGCGGATCGCCAAGAGCGACGCCTCGACCTCTCAGCTCATCGGTCGGATCGAGGTCAGCCAGCCGCCGGACACCGTCCTCATCCGGGTCGTCGCCCACGGAGCGACGCCGCAGGAGGCCTCGGACCTGGCCAACGCGTGGATCGCTGGCCTGGCCGAGGAGGTCGCCAAGATCGAAGGGGGCGACGACGGCCTGCGCGTCGTGCCGCAGGAATCGGCGATCCTGCCGACGTCGCCGACGTCGCCCAACCCCCGACGGGACCTGTCGCTGGCGTTGGTGCTCGGCCTGCTGCTGGGTCTGGGCGTGGCCGTCATCCGCTCCCAGCTCGACCGACGCATCCGCACACCGGAGGACATCAAGCCATTTGGCCTGTCGGTCATGGCAACGATCCCGCAGAGCAAGGCCCTCGGACGCAAGTCGGATGATCGGATCCCTGCACTTGCTGGTGGGATGACTCGGTCGAGCGATCCGGCAGCGAGCGAGGCCCTGCGCAAGCTGCGGACCAACCTGCGCTATATGGACGTCGACAACCCGCCTCGAGTGGTCGTCATCTCGAGTCCACGCGAGGGCGATGGCAAGTCGACGATCGCGGTCAACCTGGCCTATGCGATGGCGGCTTCGGGCCACCCGACGACCTTGGTCGACGCGGATCTGCGTCGCCCGGTGATCGCCGACGGCGTCGGGGCCACCGAGGGTGCGGGTCTGACGGACGTGCTGGTGGGGGAGGCATCGCTCGACGACGTGCTGCAGCCGGCGCCGGGGGAGGGCAACCTGCAGGTGCTCGCCGCGGGCAACATCCCGCCCAACCCGAGTGAGGTCCTCGGCTCGCAGGCGATGGTCCGTCTGCTGGCCGAGCTCGCCTCGCGTGGTCGGGTCATCGTCGATGCCCCGCCGCTGCTGCCCGTCACGGACGGCGCGATCCTCACGGCGCTCTCCGACGGGGCCATCCTCGTCGTCACGGCGGGCAAGACCCTCGACACCCACGTGGAGCGGACCCTCGAGCACCTCGAAGAGGTCAACGGGCGCGTCCTCGGCGTGGTGCTCAACCAGGCCTCACGCAAGGAAACCTCCGCCTATTACGGCGGAGGCTCCTCGTACTACGTACGGCGCGCAGGCGCGTCGTCGTCTGACTAGATCGTGTACTCGACCCAGTGGGTGCCGGAGATCATGCCGGCGCCCACGGTGTTGCCGGTCGCCGGGTCGATGAGTATGAAGGACCCCGTCGCCCGGTGGGTGGCGTAGGCATCGACGGCCAGCGGCTGCGACAGGCGAAGGGAGACCGTCCCGACCTCGTTGAGCCCCAGTTCGCTGGCCTCGCCATCGCGCTCGAGCGTGTTGACGTCGAGCCGGGCACCAAGCCCGTCGACGATGGCCTTGACAGTGCGGGTGGTGTGCTTGAGCAGCAGCTTCTGCCGGCTGTGCAGGGTGCCGGTCGTCATCCAGCAGACCGTCGCGGTGATCTCGCGCGTCACCTCGGGGGCGTGCTCGGCGTCGGCGATGAGGTCCCCGCGTGAGACGTCGACCTCGTCACCGAGGCGGAGCGTTACCGACTGGCCGCTGACGGCCCGGTCGTGCGTGGCGTCGAGGGTGTCGATGCCGGCGATGGTCGTGCGCACCCCGCTCGGCAGGACGACGACGTCCTGGCCGACGGTGAAGGTGCCGGCCTCGACCCGGCCGGCGTAGCCGCGGTAGTCGCGGTGCTCGTCCTGCTGCGGACGGATGACGTATTGGACGGGGAAGCGGTCGCCCTTCGTCTCGAAGAGGTCGGCGCTCTCGGCGGTCTCGAGGTGCTCGAGCAGGCTCGTGCCGGTGTACCAGGGCATCGCGTCGCTGGTCTCGACGACGTTGTCGCCGACGAGCGCGGAGATGGGGAAGGTCGCGACCGCCGGCACCTGCAGCTGCTCGGTGAAGTCGAGGAAGTCCTCACGGATCTGCGTGTAGACGGACTCGTCGTAGTCAACGAGGTCCATCTTGTTGACCACAAGCGTGATGTGGGGGACCTGCAGCAGCGACAGAAGGACGGTGTGCCGCCGCGACTGCTCGGTCAGCCCGTGGCGGGCGTCGACGAGCACCAGGCCCAGGTCGGCGGTCGAGGCGCCGGTGACCATGTTGCGCGTGTACTGCGCGTGACCGGGAGTGTCGGCGAGGATGAACTTGCGCCGCGGCGTTGCGAAGTAGCGGTAGGCGACATCGATGGTGATGCCCTGCTCCCGCTCGCTGCGCAGTCCGTCGGTGAGCAACGCGAGGTCCGTGTGGTCGTGGCCCTTGGCCTTGCTCGTGGCCTCGACGGCCTCGAGCTGGTCCTCGAAGATCGCCTTGCTGTCGAGCAGCAGCCTCCCGATCAGGGTCGACTTGCCGTCGTCAACCGACCCCGCCGTCGCGACCCGCAGCAGCCCCAGATCAAGGTCTGTCCCCACGGCGGCCTCCCCACGCTCCCCAGCCACGGTCCCTGAGGTGCGAGGAGCGCCAGCGACGAGCCTCGAAGGGTTGGCCGTCTCGTCCCTCTCACGTTCATTGAGGTGCGACGAGCTCTCGTCCCTCTCCCGGTCATTGAGGTGCGACGAGCTCTGCGAGGAGCCTCGAAATGACGTCTCAGTCTGGATACCCATCAGAAGTACCCCTCCTTCTTCCGGTCCTCCATGGCGGCCTCGCTGAAGCGGTCGTCACCACGGGTGGCGCCTCGCTCGGTGAGTCGGGCAACAGAGATCTCGTCGATGATCGCCTCGACGGTGTCGGCGGTGGACTCCACGCACCCGGTGAGCGTCAGGTCGCCGACGGTGCGGAAGCGCACCGTCCGTTCTTGGGCCATTTCACCAGGGCGAAGGGGGTTGTGCTCGCTCGCGGTGAGGAGCATCCCGTCCCGCTCGAAGACGCGTCGTTGGTGCGAGTAGTAGATCTCGGGGATGTCGAGCTGCTCGCGGCCGATGTACTGCCAGATGTCGAGCTCGGTCCAGTTAGACAGCGGGAAGATCCGCATGTGTTCGCCCTCATGGATGCGCCCGTTGTAGAGGGACCAGAGCTCGGGGCGCTGGTTCTTGGGGTCCCACTGGCCGAAGTCGTCGCGGTGGGAGTAGATGCGCTCCTTGGCGCGGGCCTTCTCCTCGTCGCGCCGGCCCCCGCCGAAGGCAGCGGTGTAGCCGCGCTCCTCGATGGCGTGGAGCAGGGTGCCGATCTGCAGGCGGTTGCGTGAGGTCTTGCCGTCGTCGATGACGGTGCCGTTGGCGATGGCCTCCTCGACGGAGGCGACGTGCAGCTCGATGCCTAGGCGGTCGACCCAGCGGTCGCGGGTGGCGAGCACCTCGGGGAAGTCGAAGCCGGTGTCGACCTGGAGCAGGCCGAAGGGGATCTTTGCCGGGGCGAAGGCTCGCTCCGCCAACCGGAGCATGACGATCGAGTCCTTGCCGCCGGAGAACATCAGGACGGGTCGCTCGAACTCCGCAGCGACCTCACGGATGACGTGGATCGACTCGCTCTCGAGGACGTCGAGGTGCGTCAGGGCAGCCGATGGTGCGGCAGTGGGCACGAGGGAACCTCTCTTCGAACGGGATCCTCGGAGCATAACTGTATGTTATGGATGACCAAACTCGTGTTCATGTGTTGGATTCAGCGGTCCGTTACGCGTCGGTGCCGAAGAGGTCGCGGGTGTAGACCTTGTCGGCGACGTCGTCGAGGTCGGGGGTGCGGCGGTTGGCGATGATGACGTCCGCCTCGTCCTTGAAGGCGCGGGCGTCGCGGATGACGCGGGAGCCGTAGAAGGTCTCCTCGGTCAGGGCGGGCTCGAAGATGATGACCTCGATGCCCTTGCCCTTGAGGCGCTTCATGATCCCCTGGATCGAGGAGGCGCGGAAGTTGTCCGAGCCGGCCTTCATGATCAGGCGGTGGACGCCGACGACGCGGGGGGCCGCGGCGCAGGATGTCCTCGGCGACGAAGTCCTTGCGGGTGCGGTTGGAGTCGACGATGGCCTGCATGAGGTTTTGCGGGACGTCCTGGTAGTTGGCCAGCAGCTGCTTGGTGTCCTTGGGCAGGCAGTAGCCGCCGTAGCCGAAGGAGGGGTTGTTGTAGTGCGACCCGATGCGCGGGTCGAGCCCGACGCCGTCGATGATCTGGCGGGTGTTGAGCCCGTGGCGGGCGGCGAAGGTGTCGAGCTCGTTGAAGTAGGCCACGCGCATGGCGAGGAAGGTGTTGGCGAAGAGCTTGATCGCCTCGGCCTCGGTGGAGTCGGTCAGCAGCACGGGCACCTCCTCGTCGACGGCGCCCTCGACGAGGAGGTCGGCGAAGCGGCGGGCGCGGTCGCTGACCTCACCGACGACGATGCGGCTGGGGTGGAGGTTGTCGAGCAGGGCCTTGCCCTCGCGCAGGAACTCCGGGCTGAAGATGAGGTTGTCGGTGCCGAAGCGCTCGCGGGCGCCGGCGGTGAAACCGACCGGGATCGTGGACTTGACGACCATGACCGCGTCCGGGTTGGTCGCGATGACGTCGGCGATGACCCCTTCGACGGAGGAGGTGTCGAAGTAGTTGGTCTGCGGGTCGTAGTCGGTGGGCGTGGCGATGACGACGAACTCGGCGTCGGCGTAGGCCCGGTCCTTGTCGAGGGTGAAGGTCAGGTCGAGCTCCCGGTGGGCC
>NZ_ALWX01000047.1 GCF_000297495.1 Janibacter hoylei PVAS-1
GACGAGGTCGKCAGGGCGCTCGGCGGACCTCGGGGTCGGAGGTTGTTCATGAGCATGGCGCAGCGGCGCCTCGGTCTGCCAGCTGCGGGGCGGTCAGCTCGGTGCCTCGGGGGGGCACGCACGGGACGGGCTCCGTCCATGGTGATCAGGCTCCTTCTACTTCAGCGGGCCGGTGACGGACTGTGCGGCCGCGAGGACCGACCCGTCGACGACGGCGAGGTGGGCGGCGGTGAGGTCGGGCGAGGTGAAGCGGTCCGGGCCGGGCCCGCTCTCCCCGTGCTCGGCGAGGGCGTCGATGACTGCGGCGGTGGCCGGTGCCGGACGAAGGGGGGCCCGCAGCGCGATCCCCCGCGCGGCGGTGTGCAGCTCGATGGCGACGACCCGGGCGAGCGCGTCGACGCTGCGGCGCAGCTTGCGCGCAGCGCCCCAGCCCATCGACACGTGGTCCTCCTGCATGGCGCTGCTCGGGATCGAGTCGACGCTGGCAGGGGTGGCCAGGCGCTTCATCTCCGAGACCATCCCGGCGGCCGTGTACTGCGCGATCATCAGGCCGGAGTCGGTGCCGGGGTCATCAGCGAGGAAGGGCGGCAGCCCGTTGGACCGCTTGACGTCGAGGAAGCGGTCGGTGCGCCGCTCGCTCATGCTCGCGACGTCAGCGGCGACGATCGCGAGGAAGTCGAGGACGTAGGCCACGGGCGCCCCGTGGAAGTTGCCGTTGGACTCCACGCGCCCGTCGAGGGTGACGACGGGGTTGTCGATGGCCGAGGCGAGCTCGTGGCCGGCGATCGTCGCGGCGTGCTCGACGGTGTCGCGCGCCCCGCCGTGCACCTGCGGCGCGCAGCGCAGGGAGTAGGCGTCTTGGACGCGCGTGCAGGCCGCCGGGTCGCGGTGGCTGTCGCGGATCGGGCTGTCGGCGAGGACGGCGCGCATGTTGGCGGCCGAGAGGGCCTGGCCGGGCTGGGGGCGCAGGGCCTGCAGGTCTGCGGCGAAGACGTCGTCGGTCCCGAGCAGCCCCTCGACGCTCATCGCGGTGGCGATGTCGGCGGTGGTGAGCAGGCGCCGCAGGTCGTGGACGGCGAGACAGAGCATGCCGAGCATGCCGTCGGTGCCGTTGATGAGCGCCAAGCCCTCCTTCTCGTGGAGCTCGACGGGGGCCAGACCGGCGCCGTCGAGCGCCTCGGCCGCGTCGACCTCGTCGCCGCCGTCGATCCGCACACGGCCCTCACCCATGAGGGTGAGTGCGCAGTGGCTGAGCGGGGAGAGGTCGCCGGAGCAGCCGAGCGACCCGTACTCGTGGACGACCGGGGTGATGTGGTGCTGCAGCAGCGCGAGGTAGAGACGGAGGGTCTCCTCGCGGATGCCGGTGCGACCGGTCGCGAGGGTCTGGACGCGCAGCAGCATGAGCGCGCGCACGACCTCCTCCTCGACCTCTGGGCCCGCGCCGGCGGCGTGGCTGCGCACGAGCGAGCGCTGCAGCTGGGCGCGCTTGTCGTGCGGGATGTGCGTCGTCGCCAGGGCGCCGAAGCCGGTCGAGACGCCGTAGTGGGCGACGGTGTCCTCCGCGAGGCCCTCGATGACGGTGCGCGCAGCGCGGACCCGCTCCCAGGCGGAGTCGCTGATCTCGACGGCGGCGTGGTGGCGGGCGACGACGACGACCTCGTCGATGGTGAGAGGCCGGTCGCCGAGGACGACGGTGGTGGTGTCGGTGCTCATGGGTCCATGCAACTCCCTTCGGCGTCACCGGGAGCGCCGATGGAGGGGATAGTGTCTCGGATACGAGACAGGAGCCCCATGTCCAATGCCACCTCCGCGGGCCACGCGCTGCGCGCACTGACCCACCTGGCCAGCCGCGCCGAACCCATCCCCGCGGCTCACCTCGCCCGCGCGCTCGACCTGCCGCGCAGCAGTACCTACCACCTGCTCACGGTCCTCGTGGAGCACGGCTACGTCGTGCACTACGCCGAGGAGCGCACCTACGGCATCGGAGCCGCGGTCCACGAGCTCGGCGCGGGGTACCAGCGCCAGGACCCGCTCCAGCGGCTGGCCCGGCCGCTGGTCGAGCGGCTCGTCGACGCGACGACGCACAACGCGCACCTGGCGGTGCTCTCGGGTCGAGACGTCCTCTACGTCATCGAGGAGCGGGCGCCGCGTCGCCCTTCGCTCGTCACCGACGTCGGGGTGCGCCTGCCGGCGACGCTCACGGCGAGCGGGCTGGCGATGCTCGCCGCCCTCCCCCGCCGGCAGGTCACGGCCCTCTACCCGTCGGCCGCGGTCATGGTCGGCGGTGGGCCGGCGACACCATCGGCCCTGCGACGACTGCTCGTCGACGTGCGTGCTCGTGGGTACGCCGTCGAGGCGGGCAGCGTCTCGCCCGACCTGTCATCGGTGGCGAGTGCCGTCCTCGACCGCGACGGGCACCCCGTGGCGGCGGTGGCCCTCACCTATCGCACCGACGACGTCGACGAAGGGGGCGCCGCCTACCTCGCGCAGGCGGCCGCCGAGACGGCGACGAGGATCAGCCAGCGGCTGTGACCCCCGTCCGCTCGGAGATCCCCGTACCGCTCCCTGAGGAGGTCGCGAGACCCCCGTCCGCTCCCTGACGAGGTCGCGAGACCCCCGTCCGCTCCCTGAGGAGGTCGCGAAGCGACCGTCTCGAAGGGCGGGGACGGGCTAGTGCAGCTGGCCGGCGTCGCCGAGGGCGCCGGCGTCGTGCTTCATCTGGTCGCTCATGCCGGCGGCCTTGAGGTCGCGGCGCAGCTCCTTGGGCAGGGCGAAGAGCAGCGACTCCTCCGCGGCGGTGACCGGCTGCGGCTCGCCGTAGCCCCGCTCGGCGAGGAAGTCGAGGACCCCGCGCACGAGGATCTCGGGGACCGAGGCACCGGAGGTGACACCGACGGTGCGCACACCGTCGAGCCAGGCCTCGTCGATCTCGTCGGCGTAGTCGACGAGGTGACCATCGCGCGAGCCGTGCTCGATGGCGACCTCGACGAGGCGCACCGAGTTGGAGGAGTTGCGCGAGCCGACGACGATCATCAGGTCGCAGTCCTTGGCCATCTGCTTGACGGCGAGCTGACGGTTCTGCGTCGCGTAGCAGATGTCGTCGGAGGGCGGATCCTGCAGCTTGGGGAACTTCTCGCGCAGCCGGCGCACCGTCTCCATCGTCTCGTCGACCGAGAGGGTGGTCTGCGAGAGCCACACGACCTTGTCGGGGTCGCGGACCTCGACGTTGGCGACGTCATCGGGGCCCTCGACGAGGGTGATGTGGTTCGGCGCCTCGCCAGAGGTGCCGACGACCTCCTCGTGCCCCTCGTGACCGATGAGCAGGATGTCGAAGTCGTCGTCGGCGAAGCGGACCGCCTCGCGGTGGACCTTGGTGACCAGCGGGCAGGTCGCGTCGATCGTCTTGAGGCTGAGGGCCTTGGCCTCCTCGTGGACGATCGGGGCGACGCCGTGGGCGGAAAACACGACGGTCGCACCCTCGGGCACCTCGTCGGTCTCCTCGACGAAGATCGCGCCCCTCTTCTCGAGGGTCGTCACGACGTGCTTGTTGTGGACGATCTCCTTGCGCACGTAGACCGGCGGGCCGTAGAGCTCGAGGGCCTTCTCGACCGTGACGACGGCACGGTCGACACCGGCGCAGTAGCCGCGGGGCGCGGCGAGCAGGACGCGCTTGGCATCCTGCGGGGCGGCGGTGTCGGCGGTCGGGGTCGCACTGGTGGTCATGCCCTCCATCGTAGGTGAGGGGGCTGAACACGCCCTGACCGCCGCCGGACCGTCCGACGTGCCTGCTTGACTGTGGGCCGTGAGCATCCCCCTTCCCGACAAGGCAGCCGACACCACGGCCGAGCAGCCGTGGCCGGTGCGGCTGCTGAGCATGAAGATCGCCGAGTACGTCGACCGCATGTCCGTCACCTGGGTCGAAGGGCAGGTCGTCCAGCTGACCCGACGACCCGGCGCACGCACCGCGTGGCTGACGCTGCGCGACCCCGACGTCGACATGTCGCTGTCGTGCATGGTGCGGGTCACCGCGCTCGACGCCATGCCGGCGCCGCTCGGCGAAGGTGCGCGGGTCGTCGTCCAGGCCAAGCCGAGCTACTGGACCCAGCGCGGCTCGCTGTCGATGGACGTGCGCCAGATCCGGCCGGTCGGCGTCGGCGAGCTGCTTGCCCGCATCGAGTACCTCAAGCAGCACCTGCGCGCCGAGGGACTCTTCGAGGCCTCTAGCAAGCGGCCGCTGCCCTTCCTCCCCCGCCGGGTCGGCCTCGTCTGCGGACGGGCGAGCGCCGCCGAGCGCGATGTCGTCGAAAACGCCCACCGCAGGTGGCCGGGCCTGCCCTTCGAGATCCGGCAGGTCGCCGTGCAGGGGCCGACGGCCGTGACCGAGGTCAGCGCGGCCGTCGCCGAGCTCGACGCCATCGACGACGTCGACGTCATCATCGTCACGCGCGGCGGTGGGTCGGTCGAGGACCTGCTGCCCTTCAGCAACGAGACGATGGTCCGCGCCGTCGCCGAGGCACGCACCCCGGTCGTCAGCGCCATCGGGCACGACGTCGACACCCCGATCCTTGACCTCGTCGCGGACGTGCGGGCCTCCACGCCGACCGATGCCGCCAAGCTCGTCTGCCCCGACGCTGCCCAGGAGGGGGCCGGTGTCGTCGAGGCCCGAGGGCGCGCCCGGGCTGCCCTGGCCGGCATGGTCGACCGCGAGCGCCGCGGCCTCGTGCAGCTGACGAGCCGGCCCGTGCTCACCGACCGCACGGCCTTCGTCCGGGCGCAGCGCGAGGTCGTCGCCTCCCTGCGTCGCCGGGCACACAGCCGGGTCGAGGCGCGGCTGCACCGCGAGCGCGACCGCATCGGTCACCTGCGGACCCAGGCGCGGGTGCTCTCCCCCGCCTCGACGCTCGAGCGCGGCTACGCGATCGTCCAGCGGCCCGAAGGGGAGGTCGTCGCCTCCCGCGAGGCGCTCGCCGTCGACGACCTGCTGCGGGTGACGGTCGCCGACGGCGACTTCGCCGTGCGGGTCACCGACTCGTGACACCGCCCGCACCTAGAGTGGTCGCCATGGCCACCGACCCGCAGCCCGACCAGGAGCAGACCGACGTCGCCGACCTCTCCTACGAGGAGGCCCGCCAGGAGCTCATCGAGCTCGTCGCCCGGCTCGAAGGGGGCCAGGCCGGCCTCGAGGAGTCGATGCGGCTGTGGCAGCGCGGCGAGGCCCTCGCCGCCCACTGCGAGGCCTGGCTGGACAAGGCCGAGGCGAGCCTGGGGTCCGAGGGCACGTCCGAGGAGTGAGCGAGCCGCTCCACCGGGTCGCCATGGGGCTGCTCGTCACCGGCGAGCGGGTCCTGCTGGCGCACCGGCACCCCCTTCGTCGGCACTACCCCGACTGCTGGGACGGCGTGGGCGGCCACATCGAGGCCGGCGAGTCGCCGGAGCAGGCCCTGGTGCGGGAGTGCCAGGAAGAGCTCGGCGTGACGGTGACCCGGTGGCGGCGACTCGCCCCACCCGTGACCGCCTGGGCCGACGACCTCGAGCTGCACCCCTTCGTCGTCGACGCCTGGCGGGGCACCCCGACCAACCTTGCTCCCGACGAGCACGACGACCTCGCCTGGGTCGACCCCGGCACGCTCGGCTCCCTTCGCCTGGCGCACCCGGGCCTGGCCCCCCCTCGTCACGACCGCCATGAGCCGCTGAGCATGAGAAACCCCGGCTTCGCAAGAGTTGGGGACTCTTGCGAAGCCGGGGTTTATCGGGTCACCCGAGAATCACGAGGAGGGTGAGGCGCTGCTGCTGCCGGCCTTCGTCACCTTGACCGGGGCCAGCCGGTCGGCGAAGTCCTCGAGCTGCTCCCACGAGCCGGTGCCCGTGACGAGCGTGGTGAGCTCGGTCGTGTCCTGCGGGACGTGGACCAGACTGCGCTGGACCTTGCCCTCGCGGTCCCGCTTGGTCCAGGTGCGACCGTCGCGGGTCTCGAAGGTCCCCACGCGCGCGCCGTTGTTGGTCTGGGTGTCGACCCAGCCTTCGCCGGGATCGAGCGCCTGCTGGACCGAGACGTACTCGCCGTCCGGGGTGGTGTAGCCGGCGTTCCAGACCATGACGTCCCCCTTCGAGCGGACGTAGCGCACGCTGGTGGCGACCCAGCCGTCCGGCAGGTCGCGCGGGTAGGCGAAGGGCTGGCCGGCCTGCTGGGCGCGGTACTGGGCCGATCCGGGCACGTCCACCGACTGCGGCGTCGTGCTGTTGGGCCGCCCCGTCATGAAGAACAGGGCGAGGGTGATCGCCACGATGACGGCCATCGAGCGGGCCATGTTGGCCGCCGACCCCTTGGCGTAGTGGCTCGCCCCGCGCGCGGGGACGCCCTGCTGGGCCGCGAGCTCGGCCGGGGTCGGCTCGCGGTCCGGGGTGGCGCGTGGGGCGGTCTCGGCGGGGTCGCCGGGGGCAGAACTCATGAGTGACATGGTCGCACGCGTGGGAGCGTGCTCCGGATAGGCTCTGGCGCGACGAGCACCACCCGCAGAGGAGACACATGAGCCAGTCCCAGACGTCCACATCGAGCGCCGGGGTCATGCACCCCGACCGCAACCTGGCGATGGAGCTGGTCCGGGTCACCGAGGCTGCCGCCCTCGCCGGTGGCCGGTGGGTCGGGCGTGGTGACAAGAACACCGCCGACGGCGCGGCCGTCGACGCGATGCGCTCGATGATCTCCAGCGTGCAGATGCAAGGCACCGTCATCATCGGCGAGGGTGAGAAGGACGAGGCGCCGATGCTCTACAACGGCGAGGAGGTGGGCGACGGCACCGGCCCCTCCTGCGACGTCGCGGTCGACCCCATCGACGGCACCACCCTCACGGCGAAGGGGATGACCAACGCGGTCTCCGTCCTCGCCGTCGCCGACCGAGGGTCGATGTACGACCCCAGCGCCGTCTTCTACATGGACAAGCTCGTCACCGGCCCCGAGGCTGCGGACGTCGTCGACATCCGGCTGCCCGTCGCCGAAAACATCAAGCGCATCGCCAAGGCGAAGGGCGAGCAGCCCGAGGACGTCACCGTCATCATGCTCGACCGGCCGCGGCACAACGACCTCGCCGAGCAGGTGCGTGCCGCCGGCGCCCGCATCCGCTTCATCTCCGACGGTGACGTCGCCGGCGCCATCATGGCCGCCCGCCCCGGCACCGGCATCGACCTGCTCCTCGGGGTCGGCGGCACGCCGGAGGGCATCATCACCGCCTGCGCCATCAAGTGCCTCGGCGGTGTCATCCAGGGCCGCCTGTGGCCGCGCGACGACGAGGAGCGCCAGCAGGCCATCGACGCCGGTCACGACCTCGACCGGGTCCTCACCACCGACGACCTCGTGGCGACGGACAACTGCTTCTTCGTCGCCACCGGCATCACCGACGGCGAGCTGCTGCGCGGTGTCCGCTACCGCGCGGGCGGCGCGACGACCGAGTCGCTCGTCATGCGCAGCAAGTCCGGCACGATCCGCGTCGTCGAGGCCCACCACAACCTCACCAAGGTCGAGCGGCTCTCCCCCGGCCTCGGCTGACCCGTGCCCAGCCTGCGGCGTGCGCCCGCGCCCTGCTCCACCCTCGTCATCGGCGAGTCGCTCGTCGACGTCGTCGTCGGGTCGGACGGGCACACGCAGGAGCACGTCGGAGGCAGCCCGCTCAACGTCGCCGTGGGGCTGGCCCGCCTGGGCCACCCCGTGAGCCTCGCGACCTACTTCGGCCGTGATGCCCGCGGCGCCATGATCGGTGAGCACCTCGCCGAGGCAGGGGTGCGGCTGACCCAGGGCAGCGACAGCGCCGCCGACACCTCGACCGCGACCGCCACCCTCGACGCCGCGGGCACGGCCACCTACGACTTCGACATCACCTGGCGGGTGACCGAGCCACCTGACGTACCGGGCCACCTGCACACCGGGTCCATCGGCGCCCTGCTCCGGCCCGGCGGCGTCGACGTCCTGTCGGCGATGAGCACCGCCACCCGCGGGCACACGATCTCCTACGACCCCAACATCCGCCCGGCCCTCATGCCCGACCGCGAGCGCGTCCTCGAGGAGGTCGAGCGTCGCGTGGCCGTCAGCGACGTCGTCAAGGCGAGCGACGCCGACCTCGAGTGGCTCCTCGACCGCCCGCTCGACCCGACCGGCATCGCCGACCTCCTGCGCTCGTGGTGCGACCTCGGGCCGGCCCTCGCCGTCTGCACGCTGGGCCCGGCCGGGGCGCTGGCGATCCTCCCTTCGGGCCGCCGCATCACCGCGCGCGGACGCCGGGTCGACGTCGTCGACACCGTCGGGGCCGGCGACTCCTTCATGGCCGGGCTGCTCTCGGGGCTCGCCGACGCCGGCCTGCTCGGCGGCGCCGACGCCAAGGCCCGGCTGCACAAGGCGCGCGGTCGGGTCATCACCGGCGCGATCGAGCGCGGCATCGCCGCCTCCGCGCTCACGGTGACGCGGCCCGGCGCCTGGGCACCGAGCCGCGTCGACCTCGAGGGCTGATCAGCCGGCGGTCGCGGCCTCGCGGGCACGCGCCCGCTCCAGGGCCCGCTGCCGGTCCTCCTCGGACTGGCGGGCGATCTCCGCCGCCTTCGCGTCGTCACGGGTCAGGCAGTCGCCCGACTCCGGGTCGAAGACGTGCATGAGGGTCGGGTCGAAGACGAAGTTGCCGTCGTCGCCCTCACGCACCCGCGAGCGCGGGTCGAGGTTGATGACCATCTGCGTGCGCATGCCCTCGCCGTCGAGCTCCTTGTCGAGCTCGTCGAGCTTGTGCTTGACGTCGCCCTCCACCGTGAAGGGCACGTAGGCGTACTGCTCGTTGCCCAGCCACTCCGTCTGGTCGACGGGTGCGGCGAAGCGCACCCCGCCGCTCGGGACGTCGCCGAGGTCGGCGTCCTTGATGTGCTCCGGGCGGATGCCGACGATGAGCAGCTCCTTGCCGCCGGCCCGCTCGCGCACCGCCTGCGGCAGCGGCACGGTGCAGAAGGGCAGCTCGAGCTCGTCCCCCTTCACCTCCGCCGGCAGGAAGTTCATCGGCGGCGTCCCGATGAAGCCGGCGACGAAGAGGTTGACCGGCTGGTCGTAGAGCTCGCGGGGGCTGGCGCACTGCTGCAGCACCCCCTTCTTGAGCACGGACACGCGGTCGCCGAGGGTGAGGGCCTCGGTCTGGTCGTGGGTGACGTAGATCGTCGTCGTGCCCATGCGCCGCTGCATGCGGGCGATCTCCGTGCGCATCTGGCCACGCAGCTTGGCGTCGAGGTTGGACAGCGGCTCGTCGAAGAGGAAGGCGTCGGCGTCGCGCACGATCGCCCGGCCCATCGCCACCCGCTGCCGCTGCCCACCGGAGAGATTGGCCGGCTTGCGCTCGAGGTGCTCGTCGAGCTCGAGCATGGAGCTCGCGGCGCGCACCTTGGCATCGATCTCCTCCTCGCTGTGCTTGCCCTTGGCCAGGCGAAGGGGGAAGGCGATGTTCTCGAAGACCGTCAGGTGCGGGTAGAGGGCGTAGTTCTGGAAGACCATCGACAGGTTGCGGTCCTTCGGCGACAGGTCGTTGACCCGCGTGCCGTCGATGAGCAGCTCGCCGCTCGTGATGTCCTCGAGCCCGACGACCATGCGCAGCAGCGTCGACTTCCCGCAGCCGGAGGGACCGACGAAGATCATGAACTCGCCGTCCTTGATGTCCAGGCTCACGTCGTTGACCGCGGGGAAGCCGTCGCCGTACTGCTTGACGATGTTGTTGAGGGTGATCTCAGCCATGGGGGTTCTCCAGTGTTGTGAAGGCGGGGGTCAGCCCTTGACGGCGCCCGAGGTCAGGCCGGCGACGATCCGGCGCTGGAAGATCAGCACCAGGATGACGACGGGGATGGTCACGACGACCGAGGCCGCCATGATGGCGCCCGTCGGCTGCTCGAACTGGCTGGCTCCGGTGAAGAAGGCGAGCGCCGCCGGGACGGTGCGGGCCTGGTCGGAGGTCAGCGAGATCGCGAAGACGAAGTCGTTCCACGCGGTGAAGAAGGTGATGATCGCCGTCGTGAAGACGCCCGGGGCGGCGAGCGGGATGATCACCTTGCGGAAGGCCTGCCAGCTGCTCGCCCCGTCGACCTGCGCGGCCTGCTCCATCTCCCAGGGGATCTGCTGGAAGAAGGCCGACATCGTCCAGATCGACAGCGGCAGGGTGAGCGCGAGGTACGGGATGATCAGGCCGGGGATCGTGTCGAAGAGACCGACGCGGCTCCACACGTCGAAGAGCGGCGTGACCATGGCGACGACCGGGAAGAAGCTCACCGCGAGCGCCGTCGTGAGGATCATCTTCTTGCCCTTGAACTCCAGTCGGGAGATCGCGTACGCGCAGAACATCGCGAGGACGACGGAGATGACCGTCGCGAGCAGGCAGACGATGAGCGAGTTGCGCAGGGCCGGCATGAAGAGGTCGCTCGCGCCGCCGGTGAAGATCAGCCGGTAGTTGTCGAGCGTCGGGTCCTTCGGCCAGAAGTTGCCGAGGTGGGCCGCGTCCGGGTCGGCGAGGGTGTCGGCGCTCTTGAGCGAGAGCGAGAGCATCCACAGCAGCGGCAGGACGGTCCAGATCATGATGGGCACCGCGAGCGCGGTCCACAGGCCGGTGCCCTTGACGGGCTCCTTGACCTTCGCTTCCTTCGCCATCTCAGCTCCTCCCCTGGGTGAGGTCGACCTTGAATCCTCGGACGAAGACCGCCGCGATGAGCAGCACGCAGAGGAAGAGGATCACCGACAGCGCCGACCCGAGACCGATCTCGGTGCGGTCGATCGTCTGGCGGTAGATGAGACCGGAGAGGGAGTTGGTCCCGTTGGCGCCCCCGGTCATGATGAAGATGTTGTCGAAGATGCGGAAGGCGTCGAGGGTGCGGAAGAGCACCGCGACCATGATCGCCGGCTTCATGTTGGGCAGGATGACCTTGGTGAGCACCTGCATCCACGAGGCCCCGTCGACCTTGGCCGCCTCCTCCATCGAGGTGTCCACCTGGGCGAGGCCGGCGAGCAGGAGCAGCGACATGAAGGGCGTCGTCTTCCAGATCTCCGAGAGGCAGATGACGAAGATCGAGGGCCAGAAGCTGCCGAACCAGTCGTAGTTGTCGCTGACCCCCGGCACCCAGCTCGTCCAGCGGTTCACGAAGCCGGTGTCGGTCTGGTACATGAAGAGCCAGGTGAAGCCGGAGACGACCGTGATGATCGAGTACGGGATGAGCACCACGGTGCGCAGCGTCCGCCGGGGCAGGACGATCCGGTGCATGACCAGGGCGATGACGAAGCCGAGGACCAGCTCGATGACGACGGTGATGACGGTGATGATCACCGTCGCGAGCATCGCGCTCCAGAAGACCGAGTCGCTGAAGGAGACGACGTAGTTGTTGAGCCCGACGAACTCCCGGTTGTCGGGGTCGGTGAGCCGGTAGGCGAAGAAGCTGTTCCAGATCGCCTGGAGGATCGGGTAGGCGGTGACGAGCAGCATGACGACGAAGGCGGGCAACGCCAGCTTCCAGCCGAGGCGTTGCTCGGCCTTCGCACGGTCGGAGAGACGGGGAGCGGCACTCACAGCAGTGCATCTCCCTTCAGCACGTCCTGGAGCAGGCTCGTCGTCTGCTGGGGCGTCGACGACGGGTCGACCGCGCCGGGCGGGCTGTACTCACGCTGGATGCCGCTGGAGACGTCGCCGTAGTACTGGGTGAGCGGGCGCGGCCCGCTCGAGTCGAGCGAGGCGCGGATCAGGCCGGCCATCGGGAAGGTCTCCTTGACCTCGGCGTCGTCGTAGACCGCCTTGCGGGCGGCCGGGTTGCCGGTGCCGAGCATGTACGACTTCTGGCTCTCCTGCGAGGTGAGGCACTCGACGGCCTCCCAGGCCTGGTCCTGCTTCGTCGACGAGGAGGCGACGCCCATCTCGATGCCCCCGAGCGGCGGCTTGGACTCGCTGCCCTCGACGGTCTGCGGGTAGCGCGCCCACGCGAGGTCGTCCATCCAGTCGACCTCCGCGCCCTCGAGCGCGGCGTAGACGTAGGGCCAGTTGACCATGAAGCCGGCGTTCTCGTTCTGGAACATGTCGAGCGTGGTCGTCTCGTCCGTCGAGCCCATCGCCGGGCCGCCGACGCCCTCCGAGCTGACCTTCTGGATGATCTCGGCGGCCTTCTTGCCGCCCTCGGACTCCAGGCCGAAGGCGAGCTGGTCGCCGTCGGCGCCGGGATTTTCGACGATGTGGTCGCCGCCCCCTTCGACGAGGGCGTTGATCCAGACCATGTAGCCCTCGTAGCGGGAGGCCTGCACGCCGATGTCGGTGTCGGTCTTCTTGGCGGCGGCGATGACCTGGTCCCACGAGACCGGCTTGCTCATGTCGAGGCCGGCCTTCTCCGCGACGGACTTGCGGTACCAGAGCAGCTGGGTGTTGGCCCAGAAGGGAGCGGCGTACAGCTCGTCCTTCCACGTCGCGTTGGTGACGGCCGGGTCGACGACGTCCCCGGTGAAGGTGGCCTTGCGGTCCTGCGGCACCGGGGCGAGGAAGCCGGCCTCGGCGAACTCGGCGACGAAGACCGGGTCGATCGACATGATGTCGACGCCCTTGTCCTGCGAGGCCAAGCGCCGCAGCAGCTGCTGGCGCTGGTCGCTCGCGCTGTTGGGCAGCAGCTGGATGCCGATCGTGTAGGCGCCACCGGAGGCGTCGGAGCACTCCTTGGCCAGCTGGGCCTGCCCGCCACCGGCCGGGTCGGAGCCACCACCGTCGGGGTTGATGTACCAGGTCAGGTGGGTCGCCCCGCCTGACGAACCGTCGTCACCGCAGGCCGCCAGACCGAGGCTGGCCGTCATCGTCACGGCCGCCACCCAGGCGATCCGACGTCGTCGTCCGTCCACGTCGTTCCTTTCGTCGCGAGGAGACGACGAGGCGCAGGGGGTCGTCGACGTCGTCTCCCATGGACTGTCTACACCGGTTGTGTGGTCCGCACCACGCTCTCGCCCCCACGAGTTGTCATCGGGATGCTTCCGTGACGCACGGCTCGTGGACCGCCCGCATCCGGCGGGCCGCCACGGGGCTACTGTGCGAAGACCCCTTCGAAAGGATTCGCTCATGAGTGCACCGACCCCCTCGACCGACGACTTCGCGGACCTCGTGGCCGCCAACCGCGCCTTCGCCGACGACTTCTCCCTCGGCGGCTTCGACGGCATCGCGAAGGCGGGCGTCGCCATCGTCACGTGCATGGACAGCCGCATCGACCCGCTGGGCATGCTCGGGCTGCAGCCGGGTGACGCCAAGATCTTCCGCAACCCGGGGGGCCGGGTCACCGCCGCCGCGCTCGAGGCGCTCGTGCTCGGGGTGCACCTGCTCAACGTCAACCGCGTCCTCGTCATCCCGCACACCCGCTGCGCCATGGCCTCCGCGACCGAGGTCGAGCTGCGCGAGCGCATCGGCGCCTCGGCCGGGCAGGACGCCTCGTGGCAGGGCTTCCACGTCGTTCGCGACCAGCTCGACGCGCTCCGTCAGGACGTCGCCGCGGTCCGCTCGCACCCGCTGATCTCGGACACCGTCAAGGTGGGCGGATTCATCTACGACGTCGACACCGGGCTCATCGACCAGCGCCTCTGAGCCGGCGCCGACCCCGGGTGACAGGGGTCACACGGCCCCTGTCACCATGGGCGGATGACCACCGTCACGCCCCCTACCCCGACCGCTGACGCCATCGCCGAACCCTGGGCGAGCGAGCAGACGATCACCTGCCGCGACGACCGCGTCGGCCGGCGTGCCGTCATCGCGATCGACGACACGACCCTCGGCCCGGGCTTCGGCGGGGTGCGCTACCGCGCCTACCCGTCGACCGAGGCCGCCGCGCGCGAGGCCCAGCGTCTCGCCGCCGCGATGACCCTCAAGCACGCCCTGGCCGAGCTGCCCTACGGCGGCGCCAAGTCCGTCGTCGTGCTCGACGGCCCGGTGCCGGCACCCAGCTCCCCCGAGCGGCGCGCCCTCTTCGCCCGCTTCGGCGAGATGGTCGCCCGCACCGCGGGGACGTACATCCCCGGCGTCGACATGGGCACGCTCCTCGAGGACATGCAGACCATCCGCGACGACGGCGGCGCCCGGGCCTTCTGCGACGAGGTGAGCCCCTCCCCCTTCACCGCCCGTGGCGTGTACGCCGCCATGCGCGCCGCCGCGGTCCACGAGCACGGCGAAGGGGGCCTCGACGGCCTGCACGTCGTCGTCCAGGGCGTCGGCAGCGTGGGCGAGGAGGTCGCCCGCCTCGCCCACCGTGACGGCGCCCGCGTGACCGTCGCCGACATCGACACCGCCCGGGCGCAGGCACTCGCGACCGAGCTGGGTGGGCAGACCGTGGCGACGCAGGCGGCTCCCTTCGCCGAGGCCGACGTCTTCGCGCCGTGCGCGGTCGCGCGGGTCGTGACCCGCGAGGCGATCCCGCGCATCCGGGCGCGGATCATCGCCGGCGCCGCCAACGACACGCTCGACACCCCCGACTGCGCGGAGGCGTTGCGCGCGGCTGGCATCACCTACGTACCCGACTTCGTCGCCAATGCCGGCGGCGTCATCCAGGTGCACGGCGGTGTCGCCGGCTGGAGCGATGCCGAGACGCTCGCGGCCGTCGACCGCATCGGCACGCGCGTCGGCGAGCTGCTCGAGACCGCCGACACCGAGGGCATCACGCCGCTCGAGGCCGCGCTGCGTCGCGCCGACGCGGCGCTGGGGCGGACGGTGGCCCGATGAGCGCCGAGGCCGCGGTCCGCCGCTACTACGAGCTCGTCGACGCCGGTGACGTCGAGGGCGTCGTCGGGTGCTTCGCCGACGACGCCGTCTACCACCGCCCCGGCTACGCGCCCATGGTCGGGGCGGAGGCGCTGCGTGCCTTCTACTCCGGCGAGCGGGTCATCGCCGACGGGCGGCACGTGCTCGACGAGTTCGTCGTCGACGGCGAGCGCGTCGCGGTGCACGGGCGATTCACCGGCACCCTCAGGGACGGCAGCGCCGCGCAGGTCGGCTTCGCCGACTTCTGGGTGCTCCGTGACGACCGTCGGGCGACCACGCGCCGCAGCTTCTTCGACACCCCCGCCGTCTGACCTGCCACCCCTCTCCTGCGCATTTCCCTAGGGAAATACCACCCAGCCTGCGCATTTCCCTAGGGAAATACGGACCCCCGTGCGTATTTCCCTAGGGAAATACGCACGGGGGTCGGTGGAGTGGTCGGAGTCAGAGGGAGAGGCGCTCCCGGACGACGACGGAGAGGCGCTCGGCGGACTCCTGGGCCCGCTCGTGCGTGTCGGCCTCGACCATGACGCGCACGACCGGCTCGGTGCCGGACTTGCGCAGCAGCACGCGGCCGTCGTCACCGAGCGCGGTGGAGACCTCGGAGACGGCGCCCTGGACACCCTCGTCGTCGTCGACGCGGTCCTTGTCGACACCCTTGACGTTGATGAGCACCTGGGGCATGCGGGCCATGACCGACCCGAGCTCGGCGATGCTCTTGCCGGTCTCCGCGACGCGGGCGGCGAGCATGAGGCCGGTGAGCACCCCGTCACCGGTCGTCGCGTGCTCCTGGAGGATGACGTGGCCCGACTGCTCGCCGCCGAGGGAGTAGCCGCCCTTGCGCATCTCCTCGAGGACGTAGCGGTCGCCGACGCCGGCCTGGACGACCGAGATGCCGTGCTCCTGCATCGCGCGGATGAGGCCGAGGTTGCTCATGACCGTCGCGACAAGGGTGTCGTCGGCGAGGCGGCCGTGCTCCTTGAGCGCCACCGCGAGGATCGCCATGATCTGGTCGCCATCGATCTCGCGGCCCTCGGCGTCGACCGCCAGGCAGCGGTCGGCATCGCCGTCGTGGGCGATGCCGAGGTCGGCACCGTGCTGACGGACCGCCTCCTGGAGGGGGCCGAGGTGCGTCGAGCCCACCCCGTCGTTGATGTTGAGCCCGTCGGGCCGGGCACCGATGACGTGCACCGTCGCGCCGGAGAGGCGGAAGACCTCCGGCGAGACCTCGCTCGCCGCGCCGTGCGCCGCGTCGATGACGACGGTCAGACCCTCGAGCTGGGGCTCCACGGCGTCGAGCAGGTGGCGCACGTATCGGGTGCCACCGTCGTCCATGAGCGTCACGCGGCCGACGTCGACACCGGTCGGGCGGGCCGGCGACTCCTCCATGGCGGCCTCGATCGCGTCCTCGACGGCATCGGGCAGCTTGTGCCCGCCGGAGGCGAAGAACTTGATGCCGTTGTCCGGCATGGCGTTGTGCGAGGCGGAGAGCATCACGCCGAAGTCCGCATGGACCTCGGCGGTGAGGAAGGCGACGGCCGGGGTCGGCACGACGCCCGCGTCGAGCACGTCGATGCCGCTGCTCGCGAGGCCGGCCACGACGGCTGCGGACAGGAACTCACCCGACGCGCGGGGGTCGCGCCCCACGACCGCCACGGGCCGCCGCCCTTCGGTGCCCTCGGGGTCCCGCAGGACGCGGGCTGCCGCCTGGGCCAGGCGCAGGGCCAGGTCGGCCGTGATGACCTCGCCGTTGGCGAGACCGCGGACACCGTCGGTGCCGAAGAGTCGGGACATGGATCATGCAACCTTCCGTGAGGACCCCCGTCCGCATGTCGCACGCGGGACGGGCCTCAGTGACGATACCGGCTGGTTAGGCTGGGACACCGCAGGTCCGGGCGTCCGAGAGGCCATCATGATCGACTTCACCCCCTCAGAGGGCCCCACGCTGGGGGTCGAGTGGGAGATCGCACTCGTCGACCGCGAGACGCTCGACCTCGTCCCCCTCGCGGAGAGCGTCGTCGGCCCCCTCACCTCAGACGACGTGCTCGCGCCCAAGATCCACCGCGAGCTGCTGACCAACACCGTCGAGATCGTCACGGACAAGTGCCATGACGTCCCGGAGGTCATCGCCGACCTCTCCTCGAGCCTCGACCGGCTGCGGACCCTGACCGATGACCTCGGTCTCGAGCTCATGAGCGCCGGCACCCACCCCTTCGCCCGCTGGGAGTCCCAGCAGGTGACCGAGGGCGACCGCTACGCCACCCTCATCGACCGCACCCGGTGGTGGGGGCGGCAGATGGTCATCTACGGCGTGCACACCCACGTGGGCGTCACCCACCGCGACAAGGTGCTGCCGCTGCTCGGCGGGATGCTCACCTATGCACCCCACCTGCAGGCGCTCTCGGCGTCGTCGCCGTGGTGGGGCGGCGTGCCGACGGACTACGCGAGCAACCGCGCCCAGATGTTCCAGCAGCTGCCGACGGCCGGCCTGCCCTTCCAGTTCGACACGTGGGCCGAGTACGAGCGGTACGTCGACGACCTGCTCGTCACCGGCGTCATCGACGAGCTCAAGGAGGTGCGCTGGGACCTGCGCCCCGCGCCGCACCTCGGCACGCTCGAGGTGCGGGTCTGCGACGGGGTCCCGACCCTGCACGAGATCGGGGCACTCACCGCGCTCACCCAGAGCCTGCTCGTCCACCTCGACGACCGCCTGACCGACGGCGGCACGATCCCGACCCTGCCGCCCTGGCACGTCCAGGAAAACAAGTGGCGCACCGCCCGCTACGGCATGGACGCGATCATCATCCTCGACGCCCGCAACCGCGAGCGCCTCGTCACCGACGAGCTCCACGACCTCCTCGAGCGGCTGGCACCGATCGCCCGCCGGCTCGGCTGCAGCGACGAGCTCGCCGCCGTCGAGGACATCATCCGCGTCGGCGCCAGCTACCAGCGCCAGCAGGCGGTCGCCGCCGCCCACGACGGCGACCTCGTCGAGGTGACCCGGTCGCTCGTCTCGGAGATGCGGGCCGGCCGACCCGCCGGCACCTGACGACGACCCCGCACCACGACGACGAAGGGCGCCGCCCACCGTGAGGTGAGCGGCGCCCTTCGTGCAGCCCTTCGAGACGGTCGCGGAGCGACCTCCTCAGGGACCGGGGCGCTGGATCAGCGCTTGCTGTACTGCGGAGCCTTGCGGGCCTTCTTGAGACCGGCCTTCTTGCGCTCCGGGACGCGCGCGTCCCGGGTCAGGTAGCCGGCCTTCTTCAGGGTCGGGCGGTTCAGCTCGGGGTCGACCCCGTTGAGCGAGCGCGCGACGCCGAGGCGGACGGCACCGGCCTGGCCGGAGGGGCCACCGCCGTGGACGCGCACGAGCACGTCGTAGGCGCCGTCGAGCTCGAGCGCGACGAGCGGCTCGTTGACGATCTGCTGGTGGACCTTGTTGGGGAAGTAGTCCTCGAGCGCACGCCCGTTGACCTTCCACTCGCCGGTGCCCGGGACGATCCGGACGCGGGCGATGGCCTGCTTGCGGCGGCCGGTGGCCGAGCCGGGAGCGGAGGCGGAGGGGCGACGCACGGGCTCGTCGGAGCCCGCGACGGGGCCCTCGGACTCGGAGGTGTAGGAGCTCAGCTCGGGCTCGTCGCCCTCGAGCACCTCGGTGTTCACAGCGTTGTCGGTGGTGTCAGCCACGGTATTCCTCTAGTTCCTGATCGGGGCGCGCTTACTGCGCGACCTGCGAGATCGTGTAGGGGGTGGGCTGCTGCGCGGCGTGCGGGTGCTCGGCACCGGCGTAGACCTTGAGCTTGCCCAGCTGCTGGCGACCGAGGGTGTTGCGGGGAAGCATGCCCTGGATGGCCTTCTCGACCGCGCGGGTCGGGTGCTTCTCGAGCATCTCGGTGTAGTTCATCGACGACAGACCGCCCGGGTGACCCGAGTGACGGTAGGCGCGCTTCTGCTCCGCCTTGGCGCCGGTCAGCGCGATCTTGTCGGCGTTGATGATGATGACGAAGTCGCCCGTGTCGACGTGGGGGGCGAAGGTCGTCTTGTGCTTGCCGCGCAGCAGGACGGCGGCCTGGCTCGCGAGACGGCCGAGCACGACGTCCGTGGCGTCGATGATGTGCCACTGACGGGTGATGTCACCGCCCTTGGGGGTGTACGTACGCATGTTCATGCCTTCTGCTCGTTCGTCCCCGTCGCGGTGGAGCGAAGGGGAGGCGCCTGCCGTCCTCGAGGGGGGACGCGGCGCCGCTGCACACCATTTTACGGGCGTCAGGACCCCCGCCGAAATCGGTGCAAACCCGCCAAAACCCTTGTCGTAGAGCGGATCTCGCGCCCTTGGCCGGCTGGACACCGACCCGCGCCATGGCGATTGCACAATTATTGTGCAATCGTGGATCGGTGACCGATGCACCCCCGCCGCCGACCTGGCGGCTCCTGGCCCACCCCCTTCGCTCCCGGATCCTCGCCCACCTGCGCCTCCACGGCGGCACGACCTCCGCCGACCTGGCCCGCTCCCTCGGCACCAACACCGGCGCGACGAGCTACCACACGCGGGTGCTCGCCGACGCCGGTCTCGTCGTCGACACCGGCCTGGGTGACGGACGCTCGCGGGTGTGGGCGGCGGCCGAGGAGGAGGCCGACGAGGGCCCCGACCAGACCGTCGCGGTGAGCGCGATCGACGACGCCGACGACCTCGCCGACGCGCTGTGGCTCGCCCACGACCTCGTCGACCACCACGCCCAGCGGCAGCACGCGTGGATCGACGCCCAGGTCTCCTGGCCCCTCGTCTGGCAGGAGGAGTGCGGCCTCCTCGACCGCGAGGTGCTCGTCGACGAGACCCAGCTCGCCGCGCTGCGCACCGAGCTCGGGGCCGTGCTCGACCGCTACCGGCGCCGCGGCGCCGGGACGCCCGGCGCCCGACGCGTCACCGCGGTGGTGGCCCTCACCCCGCTCCCCCGCCGCACCTAGGGTGGTGCCGTGAGCTCCTCCAACGCGCGCCGCGAGCGCCACTGGCTGCCCGGCATCGTCCTGCGGGTGCTCGTCGCCTTCGCCGTCCTGGCCCTGATCACCCACACGCTGGTGCGTCCCTTCGTCATCCCGTCGGCCTCGATGGAGCCGACCCTCATGACCGGCGACCGGGTGCTCGCCCAGGTCGTCGGGGTCGACGAGGCACAGCTCCAGCGGGGCGACGTCGTCGTCTTCAGCCACGGGCGCACGTGGGGCGAGGAGCGCATCGACGACCCCAATCCGGTGAGCGACGCCGCCCGACACCTCGGTGACCTGCTCGGCACCGGGCCGAGCCACCACGCCCACACCGTCAAGCGGGTCATCGGTCTGCCCGGGCAGACCGTCGAGTGCTGCGACGAGCAGGGGCGCGTCCTCGTCGACGGCGAGCCGATCGACGAGCCCTGGGTCCGCCACGACCTGCCCATGCCGGCCGACGGTGACTGCTCGACGGAGTCGACGGCCCGCTGCTTCGACCCGATCACCGTCCCCGAGGGCTCCTACCTCGTCCTCGGCGACAACCGGGCCAACAGCTCCGACTCCGTCGCCGGCTGCCGCGGCCCGGCCGGCGCGACCTGCGAGCCGCGCTTCGTGCGCTTCGACCAGGTCGTCGGCACCCTCGGCTGGCGCTGGTGGCCGCTGCCTCCGGGCGGGGCCGAGCGCCGCTGACCAGCGCCGCGACGCTCCGCTCGCGCTAGTCCCGCCGGGCCCGCGCCTCCTGCGCCCGCGTCGCGAGCGCGTCGTCGGCCGGGTAGGCCACCTCGACGAGGCACAGCCCGTGGGCCGGCATGACCTTGACCCGCGGGTCACGGGCACCTGCCGTGAGGACCTGCGCCGGGAAGTCCGCGTCACGCGCCCCCACCCCGACCGGCACGAGCGCCCCGATGAGCGCACGGACCATCGAGTGGCAGAAGGCATCGGCGACGACCGTCGCCTCGAGCAGCCCGTCATCGCGACGGGTCCAGTCGTAGCGCAGCAGGGTCCGCGTGGTCGTCGCCCCCTCCCGCCGCTTGCAGAAGGCCGCGAAGTCGCGCAGGCCAAGCAGCCGTTGGGCCGCCGCGTGCATGGCCGCGACGTCGAGCGGCGTGCGCAGCGAGACCACCTCACGACGACGCAGGGGGTCCACCCGGGTCGGGTCGTCGCCGACGAGGTAGCGGTAGCGCCGGCTCGTCGCTGAGAAGCGGGCGTCGAAGCCCTCCGGCGCCCGCGTCACCCGGTGCACCACGACGTCCGGCGGCAGCACCCCGCGCAGCCGCGTCGCGAGCGCCTCCTCCGCCGGGCGGTCCGAGTGCCCCCTGGCGCGCTCCAGCTCCTGCGGCGTGACGTCGACGTGCACGACCTGCCCGGTCGCGTGGACCCCGGCGTCGGTGCGGCCCGCGACGGTGAGGCGCGCCGGCTCCGCCAGCCGCAGCACCGTCGTCACCCCCTGAGCCAGCTCGCCCTCGACGGTCCGCAGCCCGGGCTGCGCGGCCCAGCCGTGGAAGTCGGTGCCGTCGTAGGCGAGGTCGAGACGCAGCCGCATGCGGGCCAGCGTAGGCGAGGGACGACGAAGGGAGCGCCGCCCACCCCGTGGGGTGAGCGGCGCTCCCTTCGCATGAAGTCAGCCGTCAGGCTCAGGCCTCGTCGGACTCCTGCTGCTTGGCCTCGCCACCGGCGGGCTCGAAGCCCGCGGCCTTGGTCTCGTCGGTGGTGGTCTCCTCGACCGGGGCCTCGGCGGCAGCCTCGTCCTTGGCGGAGCGCTGGGTGGCGGCCTCGGCCTCGGCGACGACGGCGCGCTTCGGCTTGGCGTTGACCGGCTCACGCACGAGCTCGATGACGCACATCGGGGCGTTGTCACCCTTGCGCGGCGCGATCTTCGTGATGCGCGTGTAGCCGCCCTGGCGCTCGGCCATGTCGGGGGCGATCTCGACGAAGAGACGGTGGACGACGCTCTTGTCGGTGACGGTGGTCATGACCTTGCGGCGGGCGTGCAGGTCACCGCGCTTGGCAAAGGTGATCAGACGCTCGGCCAGGGGGCGCAGGCGCTTGGCCTTGGCCTGGGTGGTCGTGATCTGGTCGTGCTCGAAGAGCGCGGTGGCCAGGTTCGCGAGGATGAGCCGCTCGTGAGCCGGGCCGCCACCGATACGGGGGCCCTTGGTGGGGGTGGGCATGGTGTTCTCCTTGGAAGTTCTGACCTCACCGCGTCAGCGGTCAGGTCGTGAGGCGGTGGGTCAGAGCTGCTCGTCCTCGGCGAACGAGGCGTCCTCGTCGCCGGACTCGTCGTAGTCGTCCTCGCCGTAGCCGGGGATGGACGTCGGGTCGAACCCGGGCGGGCTGTCCTTGAGCGCCAGGTCCATCTCGTGCAGCTTCGCCTTGACCTCGTCGATCGACTTCGCACCGAAGTTGCGGATGTCGAGCAGGTCGGCCTCGCTGCGACCGACGAGCTCACCCACGGTGTGGATGCCCTCGCGCTTGAGGCAGTTGTAGCTGCGGACCGTCAGGTCGAGGTCCTCGATGGGCAGCGCCAGGTCGGCCGCGATGGCGGCGTCGGTCGGCGACGGGCCCATGTCGATGCCCTCGGCCTCGACGTTGAGCTCACGGGCCAGGCCGAAGAGCTCGACGAGCGTCTTGCCGGCGGAGGCGAGCGCGTCGCGCGGGGTGATCGAGTTCTTGGTCTCGACGTCGACGACGAGGCGGTCGAAGTCGGTGCGCTGCTCGACACGGGTCGCCTCGACCTTGTAGGTCACGGCGAGGACCGGCGAGTAGATGGAGTCGACCGGGATCCGGCCGATCTCCTGGTCGCCCGACTTGTTCTGCTGGGCGGAGACGTAGCCACGGCCACGCTCGACCGTCAGCTCCATCTCGATGGAGCCCTTGTCGTTGAGCGTCGCGATGTGCAGGTCCGGGTTGTGGACCTCGACACCGGCCGGGGGGTTGATGTCCGCCGCGGTGACCGCGCCGGCGCCCGACTTGCGCAGGTACATCACGACCGGCTCGTCGTTCTCGCTGGAGACGACGAGGGACTTGATGTTGAGGATGATCTCGGTGACGTCCTCCTTGACCCCGGGGATCGTGGAGAACTCGTGGAGCACGCCGTCGATCCGGATCGAGGTGAGCGAGGCACCCGGGATGCTCGAGAGCAGGGTGCGACGCAGGGAGTTGCCGATGGTGTAGCCGAAGCCAGGCTCGAGGGGCTCGATGACGAACCGCGAGCGGTTGTCGGCGATGACCTCTTCGCTGAGGGTGGGGCGCTGTGCGATGAGCACGGTGATGTTCCTTCCCACGGGCGACCGCTATATGACGCCTCGTGAAGGTGTCCGGTCGTGATCCGGACGGTGGCTCCCGCATCGGTCCGCGGGAGCCACCCTCAGGTGAACTGGATCAGTTCTTGGAGTAGAGCTCGACGATGAGCTGCTCGGTGAGCGGCGTGTCGATCTGCTCGCGGGTCGGCAGCTGGTGCACGAGGATCTTCAGGCTGCCCGGGACGACGTGGAGCCACGCCGGGACGGGGCGCTCACCGAAGGTCTCGCGAGCGAGCTGGATCGGGAAGGCCTCGACGGACTGCTTGCGCACGGTGATGATGTCGTACTGCGAGACGCGGGCGCTGGGCACGTCGGTGCGCACGCCGTTGAGCTCGAAGTGACCGTGCGTGACGAGCTGACGAGCCTGACGACGCGTGCGGGCCAGGCCCGCGCGGTAGATGACGTTGTCGAGGCGCGACTCGAGGATGATCAGCAGGTTGTGACCGGTCTGACCGGGGCGGTTGGCCGCCTCCTTGTAGTACCGGACGAACTGCTTCTCCATGACGCCGTAGGTGAAGCGAGCCTTCTGCTTCTCCTGCAGCTGGGTGAGGTACTCCTTCTCCTGGATCCGGCGACGGCCGTGCTGGCCGGGCGGGAAGGGACGGAGCTCGAAGTTCTTGTCGCCGCCGACGAGGTCGAGCTTGAGGCGGCGGGACTTCTTGGTGATGGGGCCGGTGTAACGAGCCATGTCTTATCTGTCTCCCGTATCTCTGCTGCTCAGACGCGACGGCGCTTGGGCGGGCGGACACCGTTGTGCGGGCTGGGCGTGACGTCCTGGATCGCGCCGACCTCGAGGCCGGCGGCGGTCAGGGAGCGGATCGCGGTCTCGCGACCGGAGCCCGGGCCCTTGACGAAGACGTCGACCTTCTTCATGCCGTGCTCCATGGCACGACGGGCGGCGGCCTCGGCAGCCATCTGGGCGGCGTACGGGGTGGACTTGCGCGAACCCTTGAAGCCGACCTGGCCGGCGGAGGCCCAGGAGATCACGGCACCAGTGGGGTCGGTGATCGAGATGATCGTGTTGTTGAACGTGCTCTTGATGTGGGCCTGGCCCACGGCAACGTTCTTCTTGACCTTGCGGCGCACCTTGGCGCCGGAGCGGGTCTTGGGGGGCATGTTTCTCCTACGAAGTTCTTCGGTGGGTCACCGTCGACAGCCCGGAGGGCGCAACGGTGGGGTGGTGTCTTAGGCCTTCTTCTTGCCTGCGACGGTGCGCTTCGGGCCCTTGCGGGTCCGGGCGTTGGTCTTGGTGCGCTGACCGCGGACCGGGAGACCGCGGCGGTGCCGCAGACCCTCGTAGGTGCCGATCTCGACCTTGCGGCGGATGTCGGCGGCGACCTCGCGGCGGAGGTCACCCTCGAGCTGGACGTTGGCCTCGAGGTAGTCGCGGAGGGCGACGAGCTGGGCGTCGTCGAGGTCCTTCACGCGGGTGCTCGGGTCGACGCCGGTGGCGGCGAGGGCCTTCTGTGCGGTCGTGCGTCCCACACCGAAGATGTAGGTCAGGGCGACCTCAGCGCGCTTCTCGCGCGGCAGGTCGACTCCAACAAGTCGTGCCATGTGCTGGCTTCCTTTGCAGTACTCGGAGGTCTGGTGCACCACCGGTCCGGCGGTGGGTCCCACGGATGTCCGTGGGCCGCTCGGTCCCCGGCCTCCGAGCCGGGGGTGACGTCCTGCTCCGCGAAGGGGGCAGGGGCCGGGTGGTGCGTGCATTTCAGTTGGCGTTGCTCGAGGATCCGGCGACAAGCCGAGGTCCCCGCCGTACGGAGGTCCTGGTGGACGCGATCAGCCCTGGCGCTGCTTGTGGCGCAGGTTGTCGCAGATCACCATGACCCGACCGTTGCGGCGGATCACCTTGCACTTGTCGCAGATCTTCTTGACGCTCGGCTGAACCTTCATTGCCGTCTCGCATCTTTCTCGATCTGTCCCGCCCCAGGATGTGGTGACGGGTCGTGCTCGTGGTGCTTCACTCGTCGGTCGCCGGGGGCCGGCGACCGCCTCGATCAGCGGTAACGGAAGACGATCCGGCCGCGGGTCAGGTCGTACGGGCTGAGCTCCACGACAACCTTGTCCTCGGGGAGGATCCGGATGTAGTGCTGCCGCATCTTGCCCGAGATGTGGGCGAGAACCTTGTGACCGTTGGTCAGCTCGACCCGAAACATCGCGTTCGGGAGAGCTTCGACGATCGTGCCCTCGACCTCGATGACACCGTCCTTCTTGGCCATACCCTCTCAATCCGTTGGTGGCCGCTCCCTGGGTGGAAGTGACCGTGGGTGGCACGGCGACCTGACCTCCTCGGAGACCGAGCAGGCATGACACACGTGACCGACAGTCAAGATTACGGCATCGGCCCACCTCGAGGGAAATCGCGGGCCCCACGTAGGGTCGAGCCATGACCGGCCCCAGGATCGCACTCGTCGGCCCCCCCGGACCTGCCAGCGGCCGGGCACGCCCGGCGGGCGCTCGCCGCGCTCGCCCCCGACGCCCTCGTCGTGTCGTTGCCCACCGGTGCCGCGCTCACCCCCGACCTCGACGGGGTGTGGGTCCTCCCGTCGCCCGGCGCGGCCCCGACCGTGCACGACACGACGCTCTCGTGGGCCCTCCACCTGGGCCTGCCCGTGGCCGGCCCCCTCGGCAGGGACGACGGCGGCGCCCGCCCCGCCACCGACTACCTCGACGCCCCCGGCACGACCTGGGCGAGCGACGCACCGACCGGTGCCGACGGGCCGGCGACGATCCGGGCGACGGGCTCCCCCTTCGCCGTGCTGTCGCTGCTCCCCCTCGCGACGGACGCCGGCGTCCACCCCGTCGCCGTCGGCCTCGTCGACGCGGCACGTCGCCGGGCCGCCTCCCGCATGCCCGTGGCGACGTCGACCTCGCTCGCGCCCTTCCCCGACGACGAGCCGCGCAGCTACCTGCACCAGATGCGCACGGCCCGATACCGCTGGTGGCGCCCGCTGCTCGCCCTCTTCGCCGGCATCGCGACGTGGGTCGTCTGCGCGATGACCCTCACCATCGCCTGGGCCGTCCTCGACCCCGCGATGCTCTCCCCGGACGGGGCGGAGGAGATCGACATGACCTCCCCCGTGGCGACGCTCTTCGGCAACCTCGTCCTCGCCTCGCTCATCCCGGCGACGCTCGTCGCCACCCGGGTCGGCCACTGGCGGCCGATGGGCAAGGTCTGGTCGATCACCGGACGGATGCGCTGGGGCTGGACCCTGCGCTGCACCCTCGTGACGACGCTCGTGTGGGGCGGCTACCTCGCCGCCGCGTGGCTGCTCTCCGGCGAGGCCTCGACGGCCCGCCCCGAGCACTGGGGCTGGTTGGTGCTCATCGCGATCTTCACGACGCCGCTGCAGGCGGCCGGCGAGGAGGTCGCCTTCCGCGGCGGCCTGCTCCAAGGGGTCGGTGCGTGGATCCGCCACCCCGCCGTCGCCCTCGTCGTCGGCACGCTGCTGTCCACCGCCCTCTTCGCGCTGGCCCACGGCTCCATGGACCCGTGGGTGCTGCTCGACCTCGGCGGCATGGCCGCGGCCTGCTGCTACCTCACCTGGCGCACCGGTGGCCTCGAGGCCGCCATCGTCCTGCACGTCGTCAACAACATGGTCATCATCATCGGGCTCACGGTGCTCGGTGGCATCCAGGACGCCTACGTCACCGAGGAGACGACGAGCACCGCGGGCACCGCCGGCCTGAGCGTCTTCGCGACCGCGATCATGACGGCGATCCTCCTGTGGCTGGCCCGCCGCTCGGGCATCGCGCCGAAGGGGGTGGGTCGCCCCGCCCTGCACCCCCGGCCGGAGCCTCGGCCGGCTGCCGACGAGACGGCTCTGGTCACCGCGGCGCGGTGACCCTATGATCCGAGCGTCCGGCACCGAGGTCTGACCCCCAGACGCTCCCTCTCGCGCCGGCACCACCTTCAGCCGGCGCGCGAGAGCCCGCCACGTCACCCCTCGGAGCCCCTCGTGCGTCGTCCCCTCATGGCCCTGTGCCTCACCGCCGTCGTCGGTCTGGCCACCGCCCCCGCCGCCCTGGCCGCACCCACCCCGGTCACCCCGCTGGCCCCGACCGTCGTCGACGAGTGCGGCGTCGGCGGCGACCGGGTCGTCATCCCGCAGGTCGACGGGGTGCGCTACCTCGCCGAGGTCGCCGGCGCGACCTTCGAGCTGACTCCCGGCAGCTATGCCGGCGTCGCCTTCTGGCCCGAGGACGCGATCACCGAGGCCGAGGTCGAGGACCTGCTCCTCGGCGAGTCCGACTGGACCGCCCCCGACACCACGGCGACGATCACCGCCGAGGCCGTCGACGACGCCGTGCTCGCCGACGGCGCCACCACGAGCTTCGACGTCCGCCTGTCGTCGGCGCCCTGCACCGACGGCCCGGCGGCCGTGACGGCGAGCGCGACCTGTGGCTCGGTGACCTTCGCCAACCCCGCGGGCAACCCCGAGGCCGTCGTGCTGTGGGCCGATGCCGACACCGAGGACGACTACACCGAGCTGCCGCTGCCCCCCGGGGCCTCCGCCACGATCACGACCGACGCCGCCGAGCTCGACTGGTTCGCCGTCGACGCGGCCGATTGGGTGGACGAGCCGTGGGACGAGGAGGACTGGATGGGCGAGGGCGACTGGGCCGCACCGCTCGCGGCGGCCGACCCGGACTACGTCGCGACCGAGGAGGACCGCGAGCTCCTCGTGGAGGTCGCGGAGTTCATCGACGACCTGCTCGACGAGGGCCTCGGGGGCGGCTACCTGGAGCTGCCGAGCGACTGCCCGGCCGCGCCCGACACCGACGGCGACACCGACGGGGTCGCCCCCGAGGCACCGACCACCGCTCCCGAGGTCCCTGCCGTCGTCCAGACCGACGGCGCCGCGCTCGAGACCCCCCGCACCGCTGGCGCCCGTCGGCCTCGGCCTCCTGGCCGTTGGGGGCCTCGTCGGCGTACTGCGCCGGCTGGCCCGCGCCTGACGGCAGCGGC
>NZ_ALWX01000048.1 GCF_000297495.1 Janibacter hoylei PVAS-1
CCGCGCACCCCTTCCCGCTCCCTGAGGAAGGTCGCGCAGCGACGGCCGCGTACCCCTTCCCGCTCCCTGAGGAAGGTCGCGCAGCGACGGCCGCGTACCCCTTCCCGCTCCCTGAGGAAGGTCGCGCAGCGACCGCCGCGTACCCCTTCCCGCTCCCTGAGGAAGGTCGCGCAGCGACCGCCTCGAAGGGTGGTGTGGTGAAGGGCACCCTCACCCGCGTTGGAGGTCGCGGCTCCCGCTGGATAGCGTGGGCGGACTGGGAGCCTCCCCACAGTTCGGGCACATCCTGCGCGGCTGCTGAGAGGATCAGCCCGGTACCCAGCCCCCTCACCCAGGAAGAGGACGATTCGCCGATGAACATCGTCGTCTGCGTGAAGTACGTTCCGGACGCACAGTCCGACCGCGGATTCAACGAGGACAACACGACCGACCGCGAAGGCGTGGAAGGTCTGCTGTCCGAGCTCGACGAGTACGCCGTCGAGCAGGCCCTCCAGATCGTCGAGGCCGGTGAGGGCGAGGTCACCGTCCTGACCATCGGCCCCGCCGACGCCGCCGAGGCCGTCAAGAAGTCCCTCCAGATGGGTGCCGACAAGGGCGTCCACGTCTCCGACGACGCGATCGCCGGCTCCGACGCCCTCGCGACCTCGCTCGTCCTCGCCGAGGCCATCAAGAAGATCGGCACCCCGGACATTGTCCTCACCGGCATGGCCTCGACCGACGGCACCATGGGTGTCGTCCCGGCGATGCTCGCCGAGCGTCTCGGCCTGCCGCAGGTCACCTACGCCTCCGAGCTGACCGTCGACGGTGGGGTCGCCAAGATGCGCCGTGACGGTGACACCGCGAGCGAGACCATCGAGGCCTCCCTCCCGGCGCTCATCTCGGTCACCGACCAGATCAACGAGCCGCGCTACCCCTCCTTCAAGGGGATCATGGCCGCGAAGAAGAAGCCGGTCGAGGAGTGGAGCCTCTCCGACCTCGGCGTCGACGCCGGCCAGGTCGGCCTCGCCAACGCGGCCACGGCCGTCGAGTCGACGACCAAGCGTCCCCCGCGCGAGCAGGGCACGATCGTCACCGACGAGGGTGACGGCGGCACCAAGCTCGCCGAGTTCCTGACCACCAACAAGTTCGTCTGATCGACGACCCGGACACGAAGGAGCAATAGACATGGCTGAAGTCCTCGTCCTCGTCGACCACGCAAACGGTGAGGTGAAGAAGCCCGCCGCGGAGATGCTGACCATCGCCCGCCGCCTGGGTGAGCCCTCCGCCGTCTTCATCGGCCCCGGCGCCGAGACCGCCAAGGACCTGCTCGCGCGCTACGGCGCCGAGAAGATCTACGCCGTCTCCGACCCGGCCGCCCTCGAGCACCTCGTCGCCCCCCAGGCCGAGGTCCTCGCGCAGCTGGTGCAGGAGAAGTCCCCGGCGGCCGTGCTCATCCCGAGCAATGCCGCCGGCAAGGAGATCGGTGCCCGCCTCGCGGTCAAGACCGACTCCGGTCTGATCACCGACGCCGTCGACGTGCAGGAGGGGCCGGTCACGACCCAGTCCGTCTTCGCCGGCAGCTACACGGTCCAGGCCAAGGTCACCAAGGGCACGCCGATCATCTGCGTCAAGCCCAACTCCGCCGCGCCGGAGCAGGCCAACGGTGCCGGTGCCTTCGAGGAGCTCTCCGTGAGCATCTCCGACGGCGCCAAGGCCGCCAAGGTCACCGCGTCCGAGCCGAAGAAGGCCTCCGGTCGTCCCGAGCTCACCGAGGCGGCGATCGTCGTCTCCGGTGGTCGCGGCACCGGTGGCGACTTCTCGCCGGTCGAGACCTTCGCGGACGCCCTCGGTGCCGCCGTCGGTGCCTCGCGCGCCGCGGTCGACGCCGGTTGGTACCCGCACAGCTCGCAGGTCGGCCAGACCGGCAAGCAGGTCTCGCCGCAGCTGTACGTCGCGGCGGGCATCTCCGGTGCCATCCAGCACCGCGCCGGCATGCAGACGTCCAAGACGATCGTCGCGATCAACAAGGACGAGGAGGCCCCGATCTTCGAGCTCGTCGACTTCGGTGTCGTCGGTGACCTCTTCACCGTCCTGCCCCAGGCCACGGAGGCCGTCAAGGGCAAGTGACCCTCGGTCACGCCTGACGAAGGGCGCCGCTCCCCGCACCGGGGGCGGCGCCCTTCGTCGTGTCGGCGCGTCACGCGGCGGTACCGGCCCCGCCCCGGACGGGGTGAGCAAGGTCCCCTTTACCAAAACGTGACTTTGGGACGGGGAGTGGCTATGGTGTCTCGTGGCCGTGAGGCCGTCCCTGTTGTCCCAAGCTTTGAGGTCTCGCGTGAGCACGTCCCGTTACGTCGGTCGGCACGGCAGTCGTCGTCCCAGCCCCCTGTCCCGTCTCGGTGCACTCCCCTCGTCCGCCGGCGCCCACGGAGCCCGTGCGGCAGCCAAGACCGTCGCCGGCGTCGGCATCGTCCTGGGCTCCGGCGCCTTCGTCATCGCGCCGACCTCCGCCGTCGGCAGCCAGTCCGGCACGGACGTCGCTGCCGTCGAGAGCGTGGACACGACCGCCGCGGAGCTCCTGGGCGAGCGTGCAGGCGACCCGACGGCCTCCCGCTCGGCCTCCCGGACCACTGCGGCGATCACCGCGCCCACCGGCAGCACGGCCGCCGACGCCCACGAGGACTCCGGCGCTCTCGGCATCGACCCCGTCGTCAAGCCCAAGCCGAAGCCCAAGCCCGTCGAGCAGGAGCAGACGGACGAGGCCGACAGCGGTGCCGAGCGCGAGCAGACGCAGACCTCCCGCAGCTCGGACACCCGCAGCGCTCCGAAGCAGGAAGCCGAGTCGTCGCAGTCCTCGCAGTCGCAGTCCTCGGTGTCGGAGCAGTCGAGCGGATCGGTCGCCACGGGCAACTACGCCTCGCAGGGCGCCGCCCTCGGCCTCGGCCCCAACGCACAGAAGGTCTACTCGGCCGTGCGCACCCAGTTCCCCGACATGACCAACATCGGCGGCTACCGCGCCGGCGACCCCGGTGACCACGGCAGCGGCAACGCGGTCGACATCATGGTCACCGGCAGCCGCGGCGACCAGGTCGCCTCGTGGCTGCAGGCCAATGCCGGCCAGCTCAACATCAAGTACATCATCTGGAAGCAGCGCATCTGGATGCCCGGCGGTAGCTGGAAGCCGATGGAGGACCGCGGCGACCCCACGCAGAACCACTTCGACCACGTGCACGTCTCGGTCGGCTGAGACCCGCGCCCGCACGCCCCGTCACGCACCAGCGTGGCGGGGCGTGCGTCGTCGCGGGAGGGTCGGCCCGGGCAGCTCAGGCGTCGAGGACCTGACGCGCCAGGGCGAGCCGGTCAGGCGCCAGGGTGAACCAGGCCCACTGCCCGCGACGCTCCCGTGTCAGCAGCCCGGCGTCGACGAGCACCTTGAGGTGGTGACTCACCGTGGGCTGGGCCAGGCCGAGGGGCTCCGGTAGGTCGCAGGCGCACACTTCCTGACCGGGGGAGCAGCGCACGATGCCCAGGATCTGCAGCCGGACGGGGTCGGCGACCGCCTTGAGCAGCCGGGCCACCACCTCGGCGTCCTCGCGCGTGATCGGTGCGCTGCCCTCGGTGGCGCAGCACCGCTCCACCGCCTGGCTGAGGAGGGTGCGTCCGTCGGTAGAGGGGGCGATCGACATGGCCCCATATTGACACGCGTCGATGCGCAGTGCCAAGGTTGACGTATCGACACACGTCGATATGACCCGATGGAGGAACCCCACGTGAGCCGCGTCCAGATCGCTCTCAATGTCGTCGACCTCGAGGCGTCCATCGCCTTCTACTCCACGCTCTTCGGTGTCGAGCCGCACAAGCGCCGGCCCGGCTACGCCAACTTCGCGATCACCGAGCCGTCGCTCAAGCTCGTGCTCATCGAGACCGACGAGGCGACCCGCGAGAGTGGGCCGCGCGGTGCGCTGAACCACCTCGGTGTCGAGGTTGACCGCGCCGAGCAGGTCAGCGAGGCGCGCGCCCGGCTCGCGGATGGCGGGCTGGCGACCTTCGACGAGGACGACACGACGTGCTGCTATGCGCTCCAGGACAAGGTGTGGGTCCACGACCCGGCCGGCGCTCCGTGGGAGGTCTACGTCGTCAAGGACGACAACCCGGCGAATGCACAGCTGGCCACCGCGTCCCTGCCCGTCCTCGAGCAGTCCTCGCCGTGCTGCGCCCCGCAGGGGAGCCGGGCGTGACGATGTCTGAAGTGGCCACCGAGCGCGCGCCCGCGCGCCTGGCGATGCTGGATCGCTACCTGCCCGTGTGGATCGGCATCGCCATGGTCGCCGGGCTCGTGCTCGGCCGTGGGGTGCCTGGTCTGGGGTCCGCGCTGGACGCTGTGCAGCTGCATGGCATCTCGCTGCCGATCGCCCTCGGCCTGCTCGTCATGATGTACCCGCCGCTGGCCAAGGTCAGGTACGACCGCCTTGATTCGGTCACCCGTGACCGCAGCCTGCTCGGGTCCTCCCTCGTGCTCAACTGGATCGTCGGGCCGGCGCTGATGTTCGCCCTGGCGTGGGCCTTCCTGCCCGACCTGCCGGAGTACCGGACCGGTCTGATCATCGTAGGCCTCGCCCGGTGCATCGCCATGGTGATCATCTGGAACGACCTGGCCTGCGGGGACCGTGAAGCGGCTGCCGTGCTCGTCGCGCTCAACTCGATCTTCCAGGTCATCGCCTTTGCGGGCCTCGGGTGGTTCTACCTTTCGGTGCTGCCTGGCTGGTTGGGCCTGGAGCAAAGCACGCTGGACGTCTCGTTCGGCCAGATCGCCGTGTCGGTCCTGATCTTCCTCGGGGTCCCCCTGCTCGCCGGGTACCTCTCCCGGCGCATCGGCGAGCGGCGCTGGGGCCGGCAGGCATACGAGGGCACCTTCCTGCCGAAGATCAGCCCGTGGGCGCTCTACGGCCTGCTCTTCACCATCGTCGTCCTCTTCCGCCTGCAGGCGACGCCATCACCTCGCGCCCACTGGACGTCGCCCGCATCGCGGTGCCCCTCCTGGCCTACTTCGCCCTGATGTGGGGCGCCGGATACCTCACCGGTCGCGTACTCGGGATGACCTACGAACGCACCACCACGCTCGCCTTCACCGCGGCGGGCAACAACTTCGAGCTGGCCATCGCCGTCGCCATCGCGACCTTCGGCGTCACCTCCGGCCAGGCCCTCGCAGGCGTCGTCGGACCCCTCATCGAGGTGCCGGTCCTCGTCGGCCTCGTCTACGTCAGCCTTGGCCTGCGTCGACGATTCCCCCGCCCTTCGTCAGCCGTGGCACCATCTCGCATCAGAGCAGAGGACCGCACGTGAGTACCGCACCCCACACGCCCGACACGTACGACCGACTCATCGACGACCTGACCTACGCCTACGACGGGGTCTTCTCACCCGAGACCATCGCCACAGTCGTGCACGAGGCCCGCGCCCTGCTCGAGCCGCGCGCCACGATCACGCAGTACCTGCCGATCTTCGTCGCGAAGCAGGCCCGCGAGCAGCTCATGACCGTGGCCCAGGCTGAAGGGAGAGTCGCCAAGCAAGTCCCCGAGATCCTCTTCGTCTGCGTGCACAACGCCGGGCGGTCCCAGATGGCGGCCGCCCTGACCGAGCACCTGTCTGCCCGCAAGGTCCACGTGCGCTCAGCCGGGTCCGAACCCGTGGACACGGTCAACCCCACCGTCCTCGACGCCCTGGCTGAGCGTGGCATCCCGCTCAGCGCGCCATACCCCAAGCCATTGACCCACAGCGCCGTCCAGGCAGCAGACGTCATCGTCACCATGGGCTGCGGCGACGCCTGCCCGGTCTTTCCCGGCAAGCGCTACGAGGACTGGGACGTCGCCGACCCCGACGGCCAACCACTCGACGTCGTGCGGGACATCCGGGATGACATTCAGCAGCGTGTGACCCGCCTCCTTCGTGACGTCCTCGCCTGACCCCTCCCCACACGCCTGGAGCCCCACATGACCGACCAGCCCTCAGTCCTCTATGTCTGCGTCCACAACGCCGGGCGGTCCCAGATGGCCGCCGCCTACACGCGCACCCTCTCCGGTGGCGCCGTCGAGGTGAGATCAGCCGGATCTGCACCTGCCGACACGATCAACCCCGCCGTGCGAGAAGCAATGCTCGAGGAGGGCATCGACCTGTCAGCGGAGACGCCCAAGATCCTCACGACCGAAGCCGTCGAGGCCTCCGACGTCGTCATCACCATGGGCTGCGGCGACACCTGCCCGATCTTCCCCGGCAAGCGCTACGAGGACTGGACCCTCGATGACCCGGCCGGGCAGGGAGTCGAGGCCGTCCGGCCGATCCGCGACAACATTCGAGCGCGGGTCAGCGAACTCCTCGACTCCCTCGGGATCGAGACGGTCGAGGCCAGCTCGTGAGCACCCGCCCCTCCGTGCTCTTCGTCTGCGTCAAGAACGGCGGCAAGTCCCAGATGGCCGCCGCCCTCATGCGTCAACGCCACGGCGACGCCGTCGACGTGTACTCCGCCGGCACCCACCCCGGGGACAAGCTCAACACGCAGTCCGTCGCCTCGCTCGAGGAAGTCGGGGCCAGCGTCACTGGTGAGCACCCCAAGCCCATCGACCCCGCTCTCCTCGACTCCGTCCAGCGCGTCATCATCCTCGGCGACGAGGCGCACATCGACCAGCCGGGCAGCGCACAGGTCGACCGGTGGATCACCGACGAACCATCCACCCGCGGCATCGAGGGGGCGCGAGCGCATGGCTCTGATCCGCGATGACATCGCTACCCAGGTCGATGCCCTCGCTGCAGATCTGCACCAGAGGGACTGAGGGCTCGCCGTGGCAGTGTTGGCGACCTCCTCGTGCACCTCGAATGTGCGAGGTTTCCTGGACCCTCACCGGCACGCCCGTCACGCGTTCGCGTGGCGGGCGGGCGTCCTACTCGGGGATGCCCACCAGGCAGCCAGCGCGGCCAGCGTGATCCCGTCCCGGAGGGTGCCCTCGGCGACGAGTCGGGAGAGCGAGGTGGCGTCGACCCACACGAGGTCGTCGGTCTCGCCGTCGGGGGTGCGGGTCGGTCGTCGGCTGTCGAGCTGTGCGGCGAAGGCGATGATCGGGGTGGGCACCAGCCCGGTGTCGAGGTCGAAGGTCGCCAGACGCGTGACGTGGGTGGCGTCGAGACCGGTCTCCTCGAGGAGCTCCCTGCGGGCATCGAGCTCGGGGTCGGGCGACTCCCCGAAGCCGCGCGGCAGCTCGAGCCGCACCTCGTCGACGCACGGGCGCCAGAGCCGGACGAAGCCGATCTGCTCACCGTGGACGGGGACGACGACGACACCCGCGCGGCCGGCGCCCACGACCACGCGCGTCTGGGTCCACGCGCGGTCACCACGGGTCACGTCGGCCGCCTCGACGCGCAGATCGGGGCTCGTCTGGCTCCAGACGTGTCGGAAGGCGGTCATCGTCCACCCACCGACAGCTTGCCGTCGAGGGCGGAGGGGCGCAGGTCCCAAGCACTCTTGATGGTGTCCCACGGCATCGCGAGGAGCGCGGCGATCCCGAAGGCGAGCCACGCCAGACGCCCCACGGCGGCGCCCACGGGTGGCACGGCGAGCACGACGGCGACGAACGCGAGGAAGAGGGCCCGCGCCACGCGGATCGTCTCGGCGTAGATCGAGGCTGTCCTCGTCGCCGCATCCGCGCAGAAGGCCAGTGCCCGGAGGCGGTGGCGGCTCGGGCTGGCCTGGAGCTTGGCGCGCTCCTCCCGGGTGGCGTGGAGGAGGTGGGCGAAGACGGCAGGCGGTGCCTCCACCGCGAGCTCGAGCAGCTGGCCGGAGACCGACAGGGCGGTGCGGCCGGGAGCGTGGGTGGCTGTTGCCGCGGTGGTGGCGAAGGTGACCCAGTCGGCGTCGTGCTGGCGGGCCATCGCCGTGAAGTAGGCGCCGTCGTGCTCGTCGCGCAGACGCTTGAGCTCCGTGAGTTCCTGCGGTGCGGCGTCGTCGGCGACCGCGGCGGCGTAGGCCGCGTAGACGCCTGACCGGTCACGGCGACCGGCGGCTGCGAGGAGGGCCTCCACGTGCTCGGACTCGTGGTCCGACGACAGGTCGACGTCGATCTCGAAGGGACCCTTGGGCCGTCCGTCGAGGTGGGTCAGCATCGGCTCGGTCCGGATGGCGCCGCGCTCCGCGGCGCGGACCCACTCGTCCCATGCCGAGCGGATCTCCGGCGTGACCCAGCCCTCGCGCTGGTGCTGGCCGGCCAGCTGCCACCGAAATCCCTGCCCCCGCGCCAGCTTGTCCTCGAGGGCGTCGCCGACCGTCGGGCCGTTGACGAGGACGGTGAGCGGGAGGTCGCCCGGCGGTGACCCGAGGAGGGTGGCCAGGTCCCGGGGCCCGACGGTGGTGAAGAACCGGCTGTCCAAAAGCATCGAGTCGGTGACGAGGATCTCGCCGCCGATGAGGTGCGCGACGCGGAGGGCGCCGACGACTCGGGCCATGGCTCGCGTCGGGTCGGTGCTGTCGTCGTGGAGGCGGCGCATGGCCACGGAGTCGAGCTCCGCGAGGAAGATCCGGCGAGCCAGGTGCATGTGGGCATCATGTCAGGACGGCAGCGCCCTCCAACGGATCGCCGCTGTGGTATATCATCGTCACATGACGATGAATGGACGGGCGCTCGTCTTCCACGCACTCTCCGAGCCGACCCGGCTCGCACTGCTGGAGCACCTGCGCAGCGGAGAGCACCGGGTGCGCGACCTCGTCGACCACATGGGGCTGGCACAGTCCACCGTCAGCGTCCACCTCGCCTGCCTGCGCGACGCCGGTCTCGTGACGGTGCGTGCCGAAGGGAGGGCCAGCTGGTTCTCCCTTCGTCGGCCCGACCGTCTCGACGCGCTGCTCCGCAGCGCGGACGACCTCGTCGAGGAGCCGGCATGAGCGGCGGGCACGGACACTCGCACGCCCCCACCTCGGCCACACCGGACCGTGGGCTGCGCAACCGGCTGGCCATGGCCTTCGCGATCACGGCCCTCGTCGTCGTGGCCCAGGCGATCGGGGCCCTCGTCACCGGCAGCCTCGCGTTGCTCACCGACACCGCGCACGCGCTCGCCGACTCCGCCGGCCTGCTCGTCGCGGTGGTCGCGGCGACGATGGTGCTGCGTCCGGCGAGCCCCCGGCGGACCTGGGGCTTCTTGCGGATCGAGGTCATCGCGGCCCTCGGGCAGGCCTGCCTGCTCGTCCTCGTCGGCGGCTACGCGGCGATCGAAGGGGTGCGTCGCCTCGTCGAGCCGAGCGAAGTGCCGGGGCCGCAGCTGCTCGTCTTCGGGATGCTCGGTCTGCTCGCCAACCTCGTCGCCATCGCGGTCCTGTCGACCGGGCGCGGGGCCAACCTCAACATGCGGGCCGCCTTCCTCGAGGTTGTCAATGACGCGCTCGGGTCGCTCGGCGTCATCGTGGCGGCCGTCGTCATCACGACGACCGGTTTCACCCGGGCTGACAGCATCGCCGGTCTCTTCATCGTGGCGCTCATCGTGCCGCGTGCCGTCACCCTCCTGCGCGAGACGGTGCGGGTGCTCATGGAGTTCGCCCCCGAGGACGTCGACCTGGACGTCGTGCGCGCCCACGTCCTCGAGCTCGACCACGTGCGTGAGGTGCACGACCTGCACGCGTCGATGATCGGCACCGGCCTGCCCGTCATCTCCGCCCACGTCGTCATCGACGACGGGTGCTTCGAGTCGGGGCACGCGCCCCAGATCCTCGAGGAGATCCGGCAGTGCCTGTGCGAGCACTTCCCCGTCTCCTTCGACCACGCGACGGTCCAGCTCGAGACCGCGGACCTGCGGGAGCGCACCTGCGACTCGATGGAGCACGCCTGAGCGGCAGTGCCTCAGTCAGCGGGGGCCTCGCGCCGGTCGCGGACCGCGAAGACGAGTGCGACGAGCACGATGACGCCGATGACGAGCTGCCGCCCCCGGCGGTCGACCCGTCGAGCCGCCCAGCTGGCGGCGACGGCGGCAGTGAGGGCCGCGGGGACGCCGACGAGCGCCGTCTGCAGGTCGCTCTTGCCGGTACCGATCTGCAGGTAGAGGGCGACGAGGACCCACACGCTCGTCATGCCGAGGAAGTACAGCAGCGCGATGGTGCTGCCGCGGGTGAAGCTCGGGATCGCAAAGATCGCCAAGTCGACCATAGGGCTGCGGCCGGTGTCGCGGTAGTGGCGCTCCCACCGCACCCAGGCCCAGCCGAGCAGGAGGCCGACGGGCAGGCTCGTCCAGTACCAGGGCGAGCTGCCCGGTGGGGAAGTGGCGGTAGAGCGTGCCCGCCCCGACCCCCGGCCGCTACTCGGCACCCCGGGCATCGGCATCGGCGCGCTCACCATGCTCTTCGTCGGGGGCGGCGCGACCTCCCACCTCGTCGTCCTCGCCTGCTGGATCGTCGGCGGGGTCGCGCTCGCGGGTCTCGGGGTCGCCCGGCAGGAGCGTGGCGCGCACATCGCGGCCGCCGAACGCGAGGGCGCGCTGGCCTCGGCCCGAGCGAGCCCAAGGTTGTGTGTGCAACTGGTAGCCCTGCGGGCCGGCGCGCGCTGAGGAGCGTCGCCGGCGCCCAGGACTACCGGTTCAACACACAACCATCGCTCGGCGGATCGCCGCCGGATCGCCGCCGGATCGCCGCCGGATCGCCGCCGCAGTCACCTCGTAGACTTCATCCGATGACCACCTACCTCGACCACGCGGCGACCACGCCGATGACTCCCGCTGCCCGGGAGGCGATGGTCGAGCAGCTCGCGCTCACCGGCAACGCCTCCAGCCTCCACGGGCCCGGCCGCGACGCCCGCCGGGTCGTCGAGGAGTCGCGTGAGCGCATCGCCGCGGCCCTCGGCGCCCGTCCGAGCGAGATCGTCTTCACCTCCGGAGGCACCGAGGCGGACAACCTCGCCATCACCGGCTCGCTCCGTGCGGCACGTGCGGCGGACCCCCTTCGCTCTCGCGTCGTCGTCAGCGGTGTCGAGCACCACGCCGTCCTCGACGTCGTCGACCACGCGGTCGAGCACGAGGGCGCGCAGGCGACCTTCGTCGCTCCGGGGGGAGTGCGGCGCGGTGCAGCCCGACGCGGTCCGGGCCGCGATCGAGGAGGACCCCGCGAGCGTCGGGCTCGTCTCGGTCATGTGGGCCAACAACGAGGTCGGCACCGTCCAGGACGTCGCCACGATGGCCGCGATCTCCCACGAGCACGGGCTGGCCTTCCACACCGATGCCGTCCAGGCTGCCGGCCACCTGGCGGTCGACTTCGCCGAGAGCGGCGTCGACCTCATGAGCATCAGCGCGCACAAGTTCGGCGGACCGCTCGGCATCGGGGCGCTCGTCGCCAAGCGCGACGCCCGGCTCGTCGCCCTGAGCCACGGTGGCGGGCAGGAGCGCGGGGTGCGGTCCGGCACGCTCGACGTGCCGGCCATCCGCGGCTTCGCCGTCGCGCTCACCGAGGCGGTCGAGCGCCGCGAGGCCGAGGCCGCCCGCGTCGGCGTCCTGCGCGACCGCTTCCTCGCCGGCACCCAGGCCCTCGACCTCGACATCAGGATCACCGGCTGCTGGACGCCCGGCGACGTGTCGAATCGTCTGCCGGGCAATGCCCACATCACCATCCCCGGGTGCGAGGGCGACTCGATGCTCTACCTGCTCGACGCCGCGGGCGTCGCGGTCTCGACGGGCTCGGCCTGCCAGGCCGGCATCCCGCAGCCCTCCCACGTCGTGCTCGCGATGGGCCGCTCCGAGGAAGAGGCGCGCGGCTCGCTGCGGGTGTCCTTCGGCTGGACCTCCACCGAGGCCGACGTCGATGCCGTCCTCGCGGCGCTGCCCGAGGCGGTCGAGCGAGCCCGGCGGGCGAGCGGGGCAGCCTGATGCGCGTCGTCGCAGCGATGAGCGGGGGCGTCGACTCGGCGGTCGCCGCCTCCCGGATGATCGAGGCCGGCCACGACGTCGTCGGAGTCCACCTCGCCCTGGCCAAGAACGCCAAGACGCTGCGCGAGGGCGCCCGCGGCTGCTGCACCATCGAGGACGCCGGCGACGCCCGGCGGGTCGCCGACCGACTGGGCATCCCCTTCTACGTCTGGGACATGGCCACCCCCTTCGCCCGGGACGTCGTCGAGGACTTCGTCGCCGAGTACGAGGCAGGCCGCACCCCCAACCCCTGCCTGCGGTGCAACGAGAAGATCAAGTTCGCCGCGCTCCTCGACAAGGCGCTGGCGCTCGGCTTCGACGCCGTGGCGACCGGGCACTACGCGCAGATCGTCGACGGCCCCCACGGGCGCGAGCTGCACCGTGCGGTCGACGCCGCCAAGGACCAGTCCTACGTGCTCGGCGTGCTCGACGAGGAGCAGCTGGCGCGCGCCTTCTTCCCCCTCGGCGACACGACGAAGCCGCAGATCCGCGAGGAGGCGGCCGCGCGCGGCTTCGCCGTGGCCAAGAAGCCGGACAGCCACGACATCTGCTTCATCTCCGACGGCGACACCCGCGGCTGGCTGACCCAGCGGCTCGGTGAGCAGCCGGGCGAGATCGTCGACGAGGGCTCCGGCGAGGTCGTCGGTCAGCACCGCGGCGCCTACGGCTTCACCGTCGGCCAGCGCCGCGGGCTCGGCCTGGACCGATCCGACCTCGACGGGCAGCCGCGATACGTCACCCGGGTCGAGGCCGCGTCCAACCGGGTCTTCATCGGCACCTCGGACCTGCTCGGCACCGACGAGATCGAGGCCGACCACGTGCGCTGGTGCGGGCCGGCGGCGCAGGGGCGGCACCGGCTCGGCGCGCAGATCCGGGCCCACGGCGAGGAGATCGCCGCCACCGCCGAGGTGGTCACCGATGCGACCGCCGAAGGGGGCCTGCGCCTCGTGGTCCACCTCGACGAGGCCGTGCGCGGCGCTGCCCCCGGTCAGTCGATCGTCCTCTACGACGGCACCCGCGTCGTCGGCTCGGGCACCATCGCGCGCGCCGGGCGAGCTGCGAGGGCGAGCGCGTGACCCGCGCGTCCGGTGTCGGGTCGTGGCCCGGCACGCGATCGCGCGAGGCCGTCGTCGCCGTCCGCGACCTGCTCGGCGACGGCATCCCGCACCTGCCCGAGCTGCCCGGTCGTGGGGTCGGTGCCGACATGGTCGGGCGCGCGGCGGGCCTGCTCGCGGGACTGCACGTCGAGACCCAGCCCTACGGGTGGCGCTTCGCGGGCCGTCCCGGCCACGACGAAGGGAGGGCCCGCGCCCTCCTGCGCGAGGACCTCGACGAGCTCGCCGAGGCCTACGACGGCTGGTCCGGCCCGCTCAAGGTCCAGGTCACCGGGCCGTGGACGCTCGGTGCGACGATCGAGCTCCCGCGCGGCGAGCGCGCCGTGGCCGACCACGGTGCGCGGCGCGACCTCGTCGGGTCGCTCGCGGAGGGCCTGCGTGCGCACATCGCTGACGTCGAGCGCCTCGTGTCCGGCGCCGAGGTCGTCGTGCAGGTCGACGAGCCGGCTCTGCCCGCCGTGCTCGAGGGGCGGCTGCCGACCGCCTCGGGCTACGGCACGCTGCGCTCGGTCGACCGGTCGGAGGTCCGTGACGGTCTGCGCGAGGTGCTCGACGCGGCAGGGGAGCGGACGACGCTCGTGCACTGCTGCGCCGGCGAGGTGCCGGTCCAGCTGCTGCGGGAGAGCGGTGCCCGTGGCATCTCGCTCGACACCTCGCTGCTCGACGGTGCCCGGTGGGAGCAGGTCGCGGAGGCCGTCGAGGCGGGCGTGACCCTCTGGGCCGGCGCCGTGCCGACGAGCGGCGGTGACTGGCGCACGGCGCGCGATCGGCTCGTCGGGGCCTGGCAGCGGATCGGCCTGCCGGTCTCCGCGCTCGCCGACGTCGTCGTCACGCCGACCTGCGGGCTGGCGGGGGCCTCCCCTTCGTCCGCCGTGGCAGCGCTGCGGACCACGACGGACCTCGCCTCGGCCCTGACCGACCTCGCCGCCGGCTGAGTCACTCCCTTCGGCAGGTGGCCGGGAAGCACGCGCGCGGCCGGGAAGACCCGGCCAGTTCAGGCGGTCCTGGCCCGCGGGTCGAGCGGTGGGAGGGCTCAGGCGGTCGGGGCGTGGATCTCCCGCTTGAGGATCTTGCCCGTCGGGCCCTTGGGCAGCTCGTCGAGGACCCAGATGGTGCGCGGGTACTTGTAGGCCGCGACGCGGTCCTTGACGTACTGCTTGATCTCCTCGAGGTCACCCGAGGCACCCTCGCGCAGCGAGACCGCGGCGCCGACGTCCTCGCCGAGCTCGGGGTGCGGCACCGAGACGACCGCGCACTCGAGGACGTCGGGGTGGGTGTAGAGCACCTCCTCGATCTCGCGCGGGTAGATGTTCATGCCGCCGCGGATGATGAGGTCCTTCTTGCGGTCGACGATCGTGTAGTAGCCGTCCTCGTCGACGCTCGCAATGTCACCGGTGCGGAACCACCCGTCCGGGATCGCGGCCTCGGTCGCCTCGGGCCTGCCCCAGTAGCCCTTCATGACGTTGTCACCGCGGATCGCGATCTCGCCGACGCCCTCACCCGGGCCGACCGTCTGGCCGTCCTCGCCGATGAGCTTCATCTCGCAGCCGGGGATCGCGCGGCCGATCGTGCCGGGCTTGGTCGGCTGGTCGAGCATGTTGAAGGAGGCGACCGGCGAGGTCTCGGACAGGCCGTAGCCCTCGAGCAGGCTGACCTTGAAGGTCTCCTCGAACTCGCGCAGCGTCTCGCCCGGCAGGGAGGAACCACCGGAGACGCAGGTGCGCAGGCTCGAGGTGTCGGTCTCGGAGACCGCCGGGTGGTGGAGCATCGCGCCATACATCGTCGGCACGCCCTCGAAGATCGTCACCTTGTCCCGGGCGATGACCTCGAGCGCCTTGCCCGGGTCGAAGCGGGGGATGAGGGTCAGGGTCGCGCCCTGGCGGACCGCGGCGTTGAGTCCGCAGGTCAGGCCGAAGACGTGGAAGAGCGGCAGGCAGCCCATGATGACGTCGTCGGGCTGGATCCCGATGATGTCCTCGGCCGAGCGCTGGGCGTTGAGGTTGAGGTTGTCGTGGGTGAGCTGGGCGCCCTTCGGCCGTCCCGTCGTGCCGGAGGTGTAGAGGATGACGGCGTCGTCGTCGCCGGCGCGCTCGGTGGGGGTGGTGATCGGCTCGCCCGCGGGGAGGGACTCGGGGGCCGGGCCGACCGGCCCGGAGACGATCACCTGCGTGTCCGTGCCCTCGGCGCCCGCCTGCGCCTCGGGCGCGAAGTCGCCCCAGACGAAGGAGAACTTCGCGCCGGAGTCGGTGTAGAAGTACTCGATCTCGTTGGCCTTGAGCAGCGGGTTCATCGGGACGACGACGCCGCCTGCGAGCAGGGTGCCGTAGAAGAGCACGGGGAAGGCCGGGACGTTGGGCAGGATGAGCGAGACCCGGTCACCGGGCTCGAGACCGGCTGCGCGAAGGGAGCCAGCCGCCTTGGCCGCGAGGCCGTGCAGCTGTGACCACGTCAACTCCGCGTCGTCGAGTTTGATGGCCACCTTGTCCGGGTGGGTCTGGGCAGTGGTGACGAGGTTCGTCGCCAGGTTCGTCATCGTCGACTCCTGAATGCTGGTTCGGATGGACCCATCCAACACGGTCGGCCGCGTGGAGGGAAGGGGTGTCGGGGGTGTGCGGCAGGATGGTCGGGTGAGCGAGATCCCCGAGAAGGACGAGTCCACGGAGCAGGTCCAGCCGGAGACGCCGGCCGACGTGCCCGACGAGCTGCGACAGGAGTGGGCCGACCTCGCTGAGCAGGCGACGACGGCCCAGTTCGCCTACCACGTCAAGGATGCGCCGACGATCAGTGATGCCGAGTACGACCGGCTCATCCGGCGGCTGCAGGAGATCGAGGAGGCGCACCCCTCCCTGCGCACTCCCGAGTCGCCGACGCAGCAGGTGGGCGGGGCGATCTTCTCCACTGACTTCACCGCGGTCGACCACCTCGAGCGCATGCTCAGCCTCGACAACGCCTTCGAGGGCGACGACCTGCTCGCGTGGGCGCAGCGCGTCGAGACCGAGGTCAGCGGCTTCCACTACCTGTGCGAGCTGAAGATCGACGGCGTCGCGATCAACCTCCTGTACGAAGGGGGCAAGCTCACCCGGGCCCTGACCCGCGGCGACGGGCGCACCGGCGAGGACGTCACGCTCAACGTGCGCACCATCGAGGGGATCCCGACCCAGCTCGACGACAGCGTGCACCCCGTGCCCGACCTCGTCGAGATCCGCGGGGAGGTCTTCTTCCGCCTCGAGGACTTCGCCGAGCTCAACGCCGGCCTCGTCGAGGCGGGCAAGGCCCCCTTCGCCAACCCGCGCAACTCCGCCGCGGGATCGTTGCGACAAAAGGACCCCCGGGTCACGGCCCGCCGCTCCCTGCACATGCTCGTCCACGGCATGGGGCGGCGCGAGGGCTTCGACGTCGACAGCCAGAGCCACGCCTACGAGCTCATGGCCGCGTGGGGGCTGCCGACCTCGCGGCACTACCGCGTGCTCGACACGATCACGCAGGTGCGCGACTACATCGCCGACGTCGAGCGGCAGCGCCACGACTACGACCACGAGATCGACGGCGTGGTCGTCAAGGTCGACGAGATCGCCGTGCAGCGGCGCCTAGGGTCGACCTCGCGGGCGCCGCGGTGGGCCATCGCGTGGAAGTACCCGCCCGAGGAGGTCAACACCCGACTCCTCGACATCCAGGTCAACGTCGGCCGCACGGGGCGGGTCACCCCCTTCGGCGTCATGGAGCCGGTGACCGTCGCCGGCTCGACCGTCTCGATGGCGACGCTGCACAACGGCCACGAGGTCAAGCGCAAGGGGGTGCTCATCGGCGACACCGTCGTCCTGCGCAAGGCCGGCGACGTCATCCCCGAGATCCTCGGTCCGGTCGTCGAGCTGCGCGACGGCAGCGAGCGCGAGTTCGTCATGCCGACGCACTGCCCCGCCTGCGGCACGAAGCTCGCCCCGCAGAAGGAGGGCGACAAGGACATCCGCTGCCCCAACTCGCGCACCTGCCCCAGCCAGCTGCGCGAGCGGCTGTCGTCGCTCGCCGGGCGGGGCGCCTTCGACATCGAGGCGCTCGGGTGGGAGGGCGCCGTCGGGCTCCTCGACTCCGGCGTGCTCACCGACGAGGGCGGGCTCTTCGGCCTGACGGCGCAGGACGTCGCGCGGGTCCCGCTCTTCACCCGGGCGGCGAAGAAGACCGACCCGGAGGAGGCCGTCCACGACGGTCGGGTCCTGTCGGCCAACGGCGCCAAGCTCGTCGACAATCTCCAGCAGGCCAAGCAGCAGCCGCTGTGGCGGGTGCTCGTCGCGCTGTCGATCCGGCACGTCGGGCCGACCGCGGCCCGGGCGCTGGCGCAGCACTTCGGCTCGATGGCCGCGATCCGCGAGGCGGACGAGGAGGCCCTGGCCGACGTCGAGGGTGTCGGGCCGACGATCGCCGCCTCGGTGCGCGAGTGGTTCGACGGCGAGGGCAACGACTGGCACCGCGGCATCGTCGACCAGTGGGCCGCCGACGGGGTGCGCATGGAGGACGAGCGCGACGAGTCGATCCGGCAGACCCTCGAGGGCGTGACCGTCGTCGTCACCGGCTCGCTCGAGCGCTACTCCCGCGACAGCGCCAAGGAGGCCATCCTCGAGCGCGGCGGCAAGGCCTCGGGCTCGGTGAGCAAGAAGACCGACTGGGTCGTCGTCGGCGACAACGCCGGCTCCAAGGAGGCCAAGGCCCGCGAGCTCGGACGCCCGATCCTCACCGAGGACGAGTTCACCGAGCTCCTCGAGACCGGGGCCGTGGCGCGCTTCGCCGAGGGTGATGGCGCCGGGGACGGCCCCGCGGACACGAGCCGCGCCGCCGGATGAGCGGCATCGACCGCGCCACCGCCCAGTGGTACGTCGACACGGCCCTGGCCAAGCTGCTCGCCCGAGCCGACGAGCTCGTCGATGCCGGTGGAGAGGAGCTGCTCTGCGGTCGGCCCGACGTCGAGGGCGCCAACAGCGTCTACGCGCTCGTCGTCCACTGCTGCGGCGTCATGGAGCGCTGGGGCGGCGAGACCATCGCGGGGCGGCAGATCCGACGTGACCGGGCCGCGGAGTTCAACGCCATGGGCACGATCGACCAGCTCGAGGCGCTCGTCGCAGCCCAGCGGCGGCGCTGGGTCGACGACCTCGCCGACTACGACGCCGGCGCAGCGCCGCGTGGTCCCGACGGCTGGGAGGAGGGCGACCCCGAGCCGACGACGCAGGGCTTCGTCGTCCTGCACGTCATCGAGGAGCTGTACCAGCACCTCGGCCACGTCGACCTCACGGTCGACCTCGTCCTCGGTCGCTGAGCCCGGCCTCTCGACTACCGTCGTCCTGTGAGCACTGACAGCACGCCCCCTGACCAGACCGAGGCCGACACCGCGAGCGAGCAGCCCGAGGGTCCGACCTTCGCCGATCTCGGCCTCGACGACCGGGTCGTGCGCGCGCTCAAGGACATCGGCTACGAGCGGCCCTCGCCGATCCAGGCGGCGACCATCCCGGCCCTGCTCGACGGGCGTCACGTCGTGGGCCTGGCGCAGACCGGCACCGGCAAGACCGCGGCCTTCGCGCTGCCGGTCCTCAGCCGCCTCGACCCCAAGCAGAAGTCGCCACAGGCGCTCATCCTCGCGCCGACCCGCGAGCTCGCGCTGCAGGTCTGCGAGGCGATCGAGAAGTACTCGGCCCGGATGACCGGCGTGCGCGTCCTACCGGTCTACGGCGGCCAGGGCTACGGGGTCCAGCTCAGCGCGCTGCGTCGCGGTGTGCACATCGTCGTGGGCACGCCCGGGCGGATCATGGACCACCTCGACAAGGGCACGCTCGACCTGTCGCAGCTGCGCTTCCTCGTCCTCGACGAGGCCGACGAGATGCTCAAGATGGGCTTCGCCGAGGACGTCGAGACGATCCTCGCGGCGACCCCCGAGGACAAGCACGTCGCCCTCTTCAGCGCGACCATGCCCGCGCAGATCCGCCGCATCTCGCAGAAGTACCTCACCGACGCCCTCGAGATCACCGTCGAGCGCAAGACGACGACCGCGCCCAACATCACCCAGCGACACCTCTTCGTCTCCTACCCGCAAAAGGTCGAGGCGCTCACCCGCATCCTCGAGGTGGAGAACTTCGAGGCGATGATCGTCTTCGTCCGCACCAAGAACGAGACCGAGACGCTTGCCGAAAAGCTGCGGGCCCGTGGATTTTCGGCCGCGGCGATCAACGGCGACGTCGCGCAGGCACAGCGGGAGCGGACGGTCGCGCAGCTCAAGTCGGGCAAGCTCGACATCCTCGTCGCCACCGACGTCGCCGCCCGCGGCCTCGACGTCGAGCGGATCAGCCACGTCGTCAACTACGACATCCCGACCGACACCGAGTCCTACGTCCACCGGATCGGGCGCACCGGCCGCGCGGGGCGCTCGGGCGACGCGATCTCCTTCGTCACGCCGCGTGAGCGCCACCTGCTCAAGGCGATCGAGAAGGCGACCCGCACGACCCTCACCGAGATGTCGATGCCGAGCGCTGAGGACATCAACGCCAGCCGGCTGGGGCGCTTCGACGACCGGATCACCGCGGCGCTCGCCTCGTCCGACCTGTCGACCTTCCGCGACGTCGTGGGCCACTACGTGCGCGAGCACGACGTGCCCGAGGGGGGACGTCGCGGCCGCGCTGGCCATCGTCCTCCAGGGCGACGAGCCGATGCTCCTCGACCCCGACCCGGTGCGCCCGCCGCGCCGTGAGCGGGACGACCGCGCCCCCCGCCGTGACCGCGATGGCGAAGGGAGCCGCCGCGGTGACCGTGGCCCGCGCGGCTCCTTGGGCCCCATGGGCACCTACCGGATCGCCGTGGGGCGGCGGCACAAGGTCGAGCCCCGCCAGATCGTCGGTGCCCTCGCCAACGAAGGGGGCCTGCGCCGCCAAGACTTCGGGCACATCGACATCCGGGGCGACTTCTCCATCGTCGAGCTGCCGGCGACCCTGCCGCCGGGCACGACCGACAGACTTAGCCGCACCCGCATCTCGGGGCGCCTCATCGAGCTGCGGGAGTGGCAGGAGCGTGGTGGCGGTCGACGGGAGGGTGGCCGGCGTGACGGCGGCTCCTACGACAAGAAGCCGTACGGCAAGAAGCCCTACGACAAAAAGCCGCACCGCAAGGGCCGCCGCGACTGATGGAGCCCGACCCCGTCGACCGCCTGCTGCTCGACGAGCTCGGTGACCTGCCGGACGGTCGCATCGCCGTCGTCGACGACGACACCGGTGCGCTCGCCGGCGCCCTGCGCGACCTCGCGGGGGAGCGGGTGATGGCCCACAGCACCAGCCTGCTCGCCGAGCGTCGGGTGGCCGCCACCAGCGTCCCCACCGTGCCCGAACTCGGCGGGGCACTGACCGGCGCCGCGCTCGTCGTCCTCCGGCTGCCGGCCTCCCTCGACGCGCTCGACGAGGTCGCCCGCACGGCAGCGCTGCTCGGCACGCCGGACGTGCGCATCGTCGCGGGTGCGCGCGTCAAGCACATGACGCCGTCGATGAACGACGTGCTCGGTGTGAGCTTCGAGCAGGTGCGGGCGAGCCTGGGCCGGCAGAAGTCCCGGGTGCTCCACGCCGCCGATCCGCGCCCGGTCGAGCAGGTCTGGCCGCGCCGCCGCCACCACGACGACCTCGACCTCACCGTGCACGCCCACGGGGCCGCCTTCGCCGGCACGCGCATCGACGCGGGCACCCGGCTCCTGCTCGGGCAGCTCGACCGGCTCGCCGACACCGACGGCACCGTCGTCGACCTCGGGTGCGGCACAGGGGTGCTCGCCGCCGTGCTGGCCCGCCGCTTCGTCGACGTCGTCGCGATCGACGTCTCCGCTGCGGCGGTCGCCTCCGCCCGCCTGACGACGGCCGGTCGGGTGGACGTGCGCCGCAGCGACGGGCTGAGCGAGCTCGCCGACGCCTCGGTCGCGACGGTCGTCAGCAACCCGCCCTTCCACGTCGGCACCGCCAAGGACTCCACGCCCACGCTGCGGATGATCGCCGACGCCCGCCGGGTCCTCGTCCCGGGCGGCGAGCTCGTGCTCGTCTACAACGCGCACCTGCCCTACCTGCCGCGGCTGCGCGAGGTCGGGCCCACCGAGATCCTCGCCCGCGACCGCAGCTACCTCGTCACCCGCACCGTGCGGGCATGACGAAGGGGGGGTGCACCGCGGCCGGCTGCAC
>NZ_ALWX01000049.1 GCF_000297495.1 Janibacter hoylei PVAS-1
CGGCTCGTAGAAGGCATTGGTGTCACCCTCGAAGAGCGACATGTGGGTGTGCATCCCGCTGCCCGGGTACTCGGCGAAGACCTTCGGCATGAAGGTGGCGTACACCCCCTGCTCGAGGGCGACCTCCTTGATGACCGTCCGGAAGGTCATGATGTTGTCCGCCGTCGACAGGCGGTCGGCGTAGCGCAGGTCGATCTCGTTCTGCCCCGGAGCCCCCTCGTGGTGGCTGAACTCCACGGAGATGCCGACCGACTCGAGCATGGTGATGGCTGCCCGACGGAAGTCGTGGGCCTCCCCCTTCGGCACGTGGTCGAAGTACCCGCCGTCGTCGACGGGGACCGGACGCTCACCGGGGGTCGTGCCCTGCTTGAGCAGGAAGAACTCGATCTCGGGGTGGGTGTAGAAGCTGAAGCCCATGTCCGCCGCCTTGTCGAGCGTGCGGCGCAGGACGTAGCGGGCATCGGCCAGTGCGGGGCTGCCGTCGGGCAGCTGGATGTCGCAGAACATCCGGGCGGTGCCCGGGTGCTCGCCCCGCCACGGCAGGACCTGGAAGGTCGAGGGGTCGGGGCGCGCCAGCATGTCCGCCTCGTAGACCCGGGTGAACCCCTCGATCGCCGAGCCGTCGAAGCCGATGCCCTCGGTGAAGGCACCCTCGAGCTCGGCCGGGGCGATGGCCACGGACTTCAACGTCCCGAGCACATCGGTGAACCACAACCGGACGAACCGGATGTCGCGCTCCTCGATGGTGCGGAGGACGAACTCCTGCTGACGATCCATGTGCCCATCCTGCCCTAGCCGGAGGGGTCGCAACGCAACGGACACCGGGCCCGCTCCGTCCGGTGGACGGGGCGGGCCCGGTGTCGGGTGCCGTGCTCAGGTGGGTGCGATCAGCGCCCGGCCTCGATGCGCAGCTTCATCTCGTCCTTCTTCTCCTTGAGGACGGTGATCTTCGTGCCGGACCCGGCGACCTTCGTCGAGCTCCACGGGTTCTCCGCCGACCAGTAGCGGTCGGGGTCGGAGTCGTCGAAGGTGCGGATGCCCTTGCTCGACGGGACCGTCTGCGGGATGCCCGCGTTGTGGAAGGTCACCTCGTCGGTGCGCTGGGTGCCGAAGGTGGCGTCGAAGGGCTGACGGCGGTTGCCGAGCAGCTTGCCGTTGGAGAACTTCACCGGCGCCGGACGGGCGTCCACGGGCAGGACCTGGCCGTAGCCGGGGTGCGTGCTCGTGTTGTTGTCCGAGTAGGCGTTGTTGATGTACCAGACGAGCAGGCCGTCCTGGTACGGGAAGCGCTCGACCCAGTCGGGACGCTCGGGGTCACCGAAGTTGTACGGGCCGGTCTTGAGGTTCTCGTCGTAGCCCGAGTACACGCGGTTCTCGGCGAGGTAGTAGCTCTGGACCTTTTCGGAGGTCGAGCCCGACATCCGGGTGAAGCCGTCGGCGGTCCAGCCGTTGTCGCCGGACTCGACGTCGTCGGTGAGGACCGCGGTGCCGTCGACGGTGATCGTGATGTCGTCGATGAAGGCACCGGCCATGGAGACACCGCCGTCGGACTGGTAGCGCCAGCGGAACTGGACCTTCTGGCCCGCATAGGCGCTCAGGTCGGTCGTGACCTCGCCCCAGGTGAGGTCACCGCCGTCGGTGGCGGCCAGCTCCTCCCACGTCGACCCACCGTCGGTGCTGACCTCCGTGTACAGGAAGTCGTAGCCGGCCTCGATCTCGGTGGCCAGCTGGGCGGAGACGGACGCAGAGCTCGCCCCGGTGAGGTCGATCTCACGGGTCAGCGTGTTGTTGAGGTCGTCCGCGGAGCCGGACCACCACTCGAACTCACCCGAGTGCGGCGTGTTGTAGTCGGTCGTCACCGTCTCCTCGGGCAGGAGGACGGCGGCAGCCTGCGGCAGGGCCTTGTGGTCACGGTCGGCGGGACCGAGGTCGAGGTTGACCTTCTGGCCCTGCTTGACCGTCTCGACGTCGAGCCAGCCCAGCTGGAGCTTTTCCCAGGCACCCATGTAGCCCGGGCTGGAGCCGATGTCCTCGGTGCCGTCGTTGAGCCACGAGCCGCCGGACATCAGGGTCCAGAAGCCGGTGCCGTTGTCACCGCCGGCGGTGTCGTAGAGGTCCGGCAGACCGAGGTCGTGACCGAACTCGTGGGTGAAGACACCCAGGCCACCGTTCTCCGGCTCGGTCGTGTAGTCACCGATCCAGATGCCGGAGTCGCCGAGCGGCACGCCACCGAGCTTGTTCTGCGCCGGCCCGTCCTTGCCCATGTTGTTGGAGAAGGCGTACCACCGGTGGCTCCAGATGGCGTCCTCGCCCTGCTCGCCGCCGCCGGCCTCCTCCCCTTCGCCGGCGTGGATCGCCTGGAAGTGGTCGATGTAGCCGTCGGGCTCGTTGAAGTCGCCGTCACCGTCGAAGTCGTAGCGGTCCCAGACGTCGAACTGGGCGAGGTACTCCTTGATCTCGGCCTCGCTCTTGCCCTGCGCGACCTGGTCCTCGTACCAGGCGGTCGCGGTGTCCGCGATGTAGTTCCAGTAGCCCTCGGCCTCGGACGTGCCGTCGCCCGCGACCGGGTTGTGGCCGTAGCGAGCCTCGTTGTAGGGGACGGTCACCCAGTCGCTGACGTCACCCTTGGTGAGGAAGCGGCCCTGGGACTGCTTGAGGTAGAAGTCACGGAAGGACTGCTGGTCCTTCTTCTTCCCCTTCCCCTTGCCCTTGCCCTTGCCCTTGTCCGCGTCATCGGCACCGAACATCAGCTCGGTGTAGTGGTCGCGGCTGAAGTCCTCGTCCCAGATCGTCGAGTTGTTGACCGAGCGGTCCGGCTCGGGGATCTCGTTGTGCACCGGGCCGGCCTCGCCGCCCTGGGCAGGCTTGGTCTTGTCGCCGAAGTCGGTGAGGATCGTGAAGATGCTCGCCTCGCGGTCGACGTCGTACTGGACGTACTTGGTGCGCGGCTTGCCCTTCCCCTTGCCCTTCCCCTTGCCCGCAGACGTCTTGTCCTGGTGGCCCTTGGCCTTGGCGTGGGTCTCGGCGGCATCGTCGCTGGTGATCTCGATGACCTGCGTGCCGTTCTTGGTGACGACGCGGGCTTCGCCGCGCATCAGCTTGTCGACGGCGTCCTCGCGCAGCTCGCGCTGGGCGTCACCCAGAGGGTTGGGCAGGTCGTCGTGCCGGGCCGTCGAAGCGGCCTTGTCCTCGGGGGGGCATCGCAGCGCTCGTCCCCGCGGTCGCCGACATCGGCGCGAGGGTCAGGACGAGGGCGGAAGCCGCGAGGCCGGACACGACATGGGTGTGGCGTCTCTTCACGGGTCCTCCAAAAAATGTTGTGGCTCGTGCCACAGGGGTGAGCGCACTCAACCAAGATTTGCCGGCGACCGGGAGACAACACAGGATTTCCTGAAGGAATCCTTACTCTTCGGGGTGACCCCGTGCGGGTTTTCCCTCTATCCACCACTCGTGGCGTGCCCCAGGGCCCCTCCCCCTACGCTGGACCCATGACCACCCCTGCGCCCGACGCCACCCCCACCGACGGCTCCGCGCCGGAGGGCACCGCCCCCTACGGCAACGGCCCCGCCGCGGCGGCTGCCCCGCCCAAGCGGGTGCGCATCCCCCACCTGCAGGCGATGAAGGAGCGGGGCGAGCGCTGGGCGATGCTCACCGCCTACGACATGTATGCCGCGCAGGTCTTCGACGGCGCCGGGATCCCGGTGCTCCTCGTCGGCGACTCCGCCGGCAACAACGTCTACGGCTACGAGACCACCGTCCCCGTGACCCTCGACGAGATGATCCCGCTGACCCGGGCCGTCGCCGGCGCCGCGGCGAGCGCACTCGTCGTGGCCGACCTCCCCTTCGGCACCTACCAAGCCTCTCCCGAGCAGGGCTACCTCTCCGCGGCCCGCCTGATGAAGGAGGGCCTGGCGCACGCCGTCAAGCTCGAGGGCGGCGCCGAGATGGCCCCGACCATCGAGCGGATGACGCAGGGGGGCATCCCCGTCATGGCACACATCGGCTTCACCCCGCAGAGCGAGCACACCCTCGGCGGCTACCGCGTCCAGGGGCGCGGCGAGGCCGCCGCGAAGCTGCTCGAGGACGCCCGCGCAGTCCAGGCGGCCGGCGCCTTCGCCGTCGTCATGGAGATGGTGCCGGCCGCGTCCGCCGCCGAGGTCACCCGCGAGCTGCGCATCCCGACCATCGGCATCGGTGCCGGTCCGGACTGCGACGCCCAGGTCCTCGTCTGGCAGGACATGGCCGGCCTGCGCACCGGCCGGGCACCGCGCTTCGTCAAGCGGTACGCCGACCTGAGCACCGTCCTCGGTGACGCGGCCCGGGCCTACGCCGCCGACGTCGCGGCCGGCACCTTCCCTGCCGCCGAGCACTCCTTCGAGAGCTGACGATGTCGCCTGCCGCCGAGCTCCCCGAGATCCGCACCCGGTGGTCGGAGGTGTCCGGGGGCATCGACGCCGCGCACGCGTACCAGCAGCGCTTCGACGCGCTCGCCGAGCAGGGGGTCGACCTCGACGGCGAGGCGCGCTTCGTCCACGCCCTCCACGAGGCGCCAGCCCGCATCCTCGACGCGGGGTGCGGCACCGGCCGGGTCGCCTCGACGCTCACCGCCCTCGGGCACGACGTCGTCGGGGTCGACGCCGACGGCGCGATGATCGAGGTGGCCCGCGAGCGCGACGACACCACCCGCTTCGTCCACGCCGACCTGGCGACGCTCACGCTCACCGGTCAGGCCTTCGACGTGATCGTCCTCGCCGGCAACGTCGTGCCCTTCCTCGCCGACGGCACGCTCGTCGACGTACTGCGCCGGCTCCGGGCCCACCTGACGACCGACGGCCGCCTCGTCTGCGGCTGGGCCCTGCCGGGCCACCAGCCGCCCGGCGCTGCCGCGGTCGACGCCGACGACGTCGACCGCGCGGCCTTCGCTGCCGACCTCTCGCTCGTCGTCAGGTACTCCTCGTGGGACCGGGACCCGTGGCCCGGTGACGGCAGCTGGGCCCTCACGGTCCACCGGCCCCGGTGAGCAGGGAGGATCAGGCCTGCGCGTCGCCGGTCTCCCACTCCTTGTCCTTGCGGTCCTGCTCGTCCCAGGCCTCCGTCTTCGCCCGTGCCGTGGCGAGCGCGCCGGCCGCCTCCGCCTCGGTCTCGTAGGGACCCATGACGTCCGCGCCCTGGGAGCGGTTGTCGTCGCTCTCGACCTGACCGGACTCGATGTTGAACCAGTACGCCATCGTCGTGCCGTCCTTCCTCGCGGACCTCGTCCGCAGCCCGGGGCGCGTGGGCCGCGCCCTCGTTGCCTAGACTCCACCGCATGCCCGCCCCCGTCGCAACCGTGACACCCGGTCAGGTCTCCCCCCGCCGCGAGGTGCCCGGCCGGATCGCCCACCCCGAGTACGTCGGCAAGGAGGCTCCCACCCCCTTCGCCGGGTCCGAGGTCAAGGACGCCGAGACCATCGAGGCGATGCGGCACGCCTGCCGCATCGCGGCCCGCGCACTCGCCGCCGCCGGCTCCGCGGTGGCCCCCGGGGTGACGACCGACGAGATCGACCGCATCGGCCACGAGTACCTGCTCGACCACGGCGCCTACCCCTCGACCCTCGGCTACCGCGGCTTCCCGAAGTCGCTGTGCACCTCGGTCAACGAGGTGGTCTGCCACGGCATCCCCGACGACCGCCCTCTCGAGGAGGGCGACCTCGTCAACATCGACATCACCGCCTACGTCGGCGGGGTGCACGGGGACACCAACGCGACCTTCTTCGCCGGCGAGCCCGACGAGGAGTCGCGGCTGCTCGCCGAGCGCACCCACGAGGCCATGCTCCGCGGGATCACGGCGGCCCTGCCCGGCCGCCAGATCAACATCATCGGCCGGGTCATCGAAAAGTACGCGGCGCGCTTCGGCTACGGCGTCGTGCACGACTTCACCGGTCACGGCATCGGGACGAGCTTCCACTCGGGCCTGGTCGTCCCCCACTACGATGCGGCCCCGCAGTACGACACGGTCATCGAGCCGGGCATGACCTTCACGATCGAGCCCATGCTCAACCTCGGGACCCCGCAGTGGGACCTCTGGGACGACGGCTGGACCGCCGTGACGCGGGACCGCCGCCGGTCGGCGCAGTTCGAGCACACCATCCTCATCACCGATGAGGGCAACGAGATCCTCACGCTCCCCTGACAGGAGACCCACGATGAGCAAGCAGCACGACGCCCTCGGGATCGACATCGGAGGCTCCGGCATCAAGGGGGCACCCGTCGACCTCGACAAGGGGTCCTTCGCGGAGGACCGCCTGCGCATCGCCACGCCCGACCAGGCCACGCCCGACGCGGTCTGCGACGTCGTCGAGCAGGTCGTCGACCACTTCGGGGTGAAGAAGGGCGTCCCCGTCGGCATCACCGTGCCCGCGGTCGTCACCCACGGCGTCGTGCAGACCGCCGCCAACATCGACTCCTCCTGGATCGGGGTCGATGCCCGCGAGCTCTTCGGCGACCGGCTGGGCCGGGACGTGCACGTCGTCAACGACGCGGACGCAGCCGGCGTGGCCGAGCGCTACTACGGCGCAGCGAAGCGGCAGGACGGCGTCGTCGTCCTCACCACCCTCGGCACCGGCATCGGCACGGCCCTGCTCGTCGACGGCCACCTCGTGCCCAACACCGAGCTCGGCCACATCGAGATCGAGGGCCACGACGCCGAGACCCGCGCCGCCGACTCCGTCCGCGAGCGCGAGGGCCTGGACCTCGAGGAGTGGGCCGCTCGCCTGCAGGTCTACTACTCCCGACTCGAGGCCCTCCTGTGGCCCGACCTCTTCGTCGTCGGTGGTGGCATCAGCAAGAAGGCCGACACCTTCCTGCCGCTGCTCGACCTGCGCACCCCGGTCGTCGCGGCCAAGCTGAAGAACAAGGCGGGCATCATCGGCGCAGCGCGCCTGGCGGCCAAGGGCAACTGACTCCCCTTCGTCCCGGATCGGCGCGCTCCCCGCCGTCGCGGGTGGCCATGCGGCAGGGTAGGGCGCATGACGAGAGCGTCGGAGGGAGCCTCGGCGGCCACGAGCCGTCCGTCGACGCTGCCCGACGCCGTCGGCACCGGGCTGTCCTCCGTCGTCGGCGCCGGCATCTTCGTCGCCCTCGCTCCCGCCGCCATGGCGGCCGGCGACCAGCTCCTCCCGGCCGTGCTGCTCGCCGCGGCCGTCGTCGCGCTCAACGCGGCCTCCGCGGCCCGACTGGCCGTCTCGAGCCGGGCACCGCTCGGCACCCACGTCCACGGCCGGGACCGACTGGGGGTCGCGTGGGGTCACCTGTCCGGATGGGCCTTCGTCGTCGGCGCGGTCTCGGCCGCGGCGGCGCTGGCGCTCACCCTGGGCATGCACCTGCTGCCCGGGTTCCCCAAGGTCGTCGCCGTGGCCGCCGTGCTCGGCGCGCTCGGGCTGCACCTGCAGGGCATCACCCGCTCGACCCGCGGCGAAGGTGTCCTCGCGGCGCTGGCGGTCGTCGTGCTGCTCGTCTTCGTCGTGAGCCTGCTCGCCACGCCACCGGTCCTCGCCGACGGCCGACCCAGCGCGCCCGAGGGGTCGGGCGGCGTCACGGGTGTCGTCCAGGCAGCGGGCTTCGTCGTCTTCGCGCTGACCGGTTCGGTGCGTCTGCTCAACCAGCGCACCCGGGGTGGAGCGCTGGACCGCACGGTGCCCCGGGCCCTGACCGTCTCGCTCGGCATCGTCATCACGACCACCCTGCTCGTGGCCTTCGGCCTCTCCCGCACCCTCGGCACGGGCTGGGTCGCCGCGCGTCAGCTCCCGGTCGTCGAGGCCGCCGAGATCTCCGCCTGGCCGTGGCTCGGCCCGGTGCTGCAGGTCGCCGCGGTCCTCACCGCCGGCGGGGTGCTCCTCGGGCTCGTCCTCACGACGTCGGGCACCGTCGCGGCCATGGCACGTGACCGTCACCTGCCCGTGGCCCTGGCCGTCCGCGAGGGACCGCACCTGCTGCCGCGACGCGCTCTCGTCGTCGTCGCGGCCTTCGTCGTCGTCTCGATCGTGCTCGTCGACGTCCGCCAGGCGATGGCCTTCGCCTCCTTCTGCGTGCTCGTGCACTTCGCCCTGCTGCACGCGAGCGCGTGGACGCTCGACCCGCGGTGGTCGCGCCGGGTGGTCCCTGCCCTCGGTCTCGTCGGGTGTCTCGGCGTCGCCGCGCTGCTGCCGTGGCAGAGCGTCGTCGCGGGAGTGCTCGTGCTGCTGCTCGGGGCCGTCATCGGATGGGTCAGGCACGCCACCCGGGAGTGAGCCCCGACGAAGGGGGCGGGATGAGTCGGCCTGTAAGCCGGGTTCTCCCGAGGCGATCAACGGCTATTGATGGTTGTCGACGGTAACCGTCGAATCCCTTGATATTCCGGGCTCCCCTGCCGTCGGGACGTTGACGGTTGCTGATGGTTGTTGCGTGCCTCTGGCGGACATCTTGAGGACTATTTGAGGACTCGGTGGGCCGTCGTGAGCAGCTGGCCGGCGGGTGTGCTTACCCTCCGCCGTGGGGCCCGATGCCGATTGCGTCGGCCCAGCGTTCGACCACGGGCGAAGGGGGGCGTGACCCCGAGGGCGACTCTGGGGACTCGGCTGGTCGCGCCGAATGCGACGAGGGCCAGTGCGGCGAAGGATGTCCGCTCGCGGTGCTTGGCGAGAATCTCAGCCAGGCGCCGAGACCATGCCTCGGCGTCGGTGCGCGTGATGGCCTGCATGAGGCCCCCCACTTCCACGCACAAGACCGTGGGCATGGCCTCGCCCTGCCGACGCTTGCGTTTCTCGGTCAGCACCCCGGCGACGAGATTCTCGACGTCATGCCGGGCCACGGGTGTCCGACCCGGGGGCGGCGCTACCAACGTCGGTATGGCCGACCCGAAGGGCCGATCAAACGAAATCGCGACCGTGACCGCCGGACTGCCGTCGTGTGCTGGCCGCAGCACCGCGAAGACCGGCGGCGGCTCATCCTGCTCGAGACTGGCTCTCACCTCGACCCTGATCTCGTCCATGACCCGCTGCCTAACCATCACGGGATGCGCTGACATGCGGATGGTCGCAAGCCGTCGCGGGCGGCGCCCCCGCGTCTCGTCCATCACAAGGCGAACGAGCTTCCAACCCACATTGGGCCTGCCAAGTCGTGTGACCTCGATTCCGAGCCCCAAGTCAGGCAGGACGAAGTCAGGCATTGGCGTGCCGTCGGTAGCGCCGAACTCTGGGCGCAGGCCGCAGCGGTGCAGCCATAGCAAGACGTCGAACTCGGTCCTAAGGTCCAGCAACCGAGGCCCGTCCGTCACCGCCCGGAAGTCTCGGCGCTTGCCGGGAAGGCGGGGAGCCTCGGTGGCGTCCACCTCGGCGAGGAATGGCGCCCAGTAGGCCCCGAAATCGGGGTGGCCGGCCAGGGGGTGACCGGGCGGCACCCACCTCTCGTCAGGGGTCGTCGGCACCGCTAGGCCCCTGACGTCTAGCCGGGCTGGTGGCCGGCCAGACGCACGAGCAGGCGCATGTGGAACCCGGCGGGAGGGTTGACCCGCTCGACGGTCAGCTCGTGGTGGCGCTCCAGCGCGGGGCGCACGTACTCGAGGAGCGGGCGAGGCACGTACCCGAGGCGGTGGCCGTCGTCGGTGACGAGGACCGCGTCGGCGTCCTGCGGTTGAGGCAGCCTCGACATGAGGTCGAGCATGGTGGGCAGCGCAGCATGCGGCTCGCCGCGGCTGTGTCTCGACGACCTCAAAGAGTTACAAGACGGCGGTCTGAGCGCTGAAGCGCCAGCGAACTGCTGTCGTCAAGGAAGTCAACGGCCACAGGGGCCTCGCGGACGACAAGGCTCTCCAATACCTCAGCAATCGTGGTCTGCGGCGGGATTGCCTCGTCTGGGTCGGAATCAGACTGGGACAGATCGAAGGTGATGAGTCCATCGTCATCCGCTGCCTTCGCCACCAGCGTTGCTACCTCTCCGGGGCCCAGCTGCTCGGCGACCCATCCGACCTCATCGGTCGGCAGCACAGCGACGAAGAGCGCTTCACCGGTGGGGTTCTTCGGGGCGGCGTCGATGGGCTCGGGGGTTGCCTCCAAGAGACGCCGTAGAAGACTCAGCAACTCCATGCGATCGTGGTGCCGCTGTGGGAAGAGGTCCAAGTGGACCCGCACGTACCACTCGCGGTCTTCGATGCTGTGGTAAGTCTGTCGATGCTGAACGAGGTTGAACTCTGCTGGCCCCCCAGCTTGGGCCAGAAGTGCTGGCAGGTTATCGCCGTCGAACTCATCGGAACTCGTGCCGCCTGCGAAGAGGGCGGGCACCTGGGGGCTAGCCAGCCCGTAAGCATCGGGAGCGAACTCTGTCGCGATGGTGTGCACCCTCATTTGACGACCTCCCTTGCCTCGCTGACCGACAGTCCGACCTGCTTCACGAGCACATTGCGAATCTCGATACTACTCACTTCGCGCCTATGGAAGGCCCACCTGATATCTGGGTGCCGATCTGATCGTAGCCAGCAGTGCGAACCGGGGCCAGAGTCTGCCTCCTCCTTGTACCCAAGAACTTTGCAGAGCAATCGCTTGAAGTCAGAGGCACTCATGGACGGAAAGCCATTGCCACCCATGCGCGCCCCCCCCTGTCACCTTCAACTTCTAGCTCGGACAGTAACAGCCCGGCGCCCGTAGGCAGCCCTGTGCCCAGCGGCCTTGTGCGTTCGTCCAGTCGATGAGACCACCCGGCGACGAGCTAGGCCCTTAACCCCAGGACTCGCGTATGCGCGAGGTGCCTTGTAACTCTGGCTCCAGCGTCAACACCTACGGCCGAGCTCACCACTGTGCGGAACCCCGTAGCAGTGAGCATCCGCCGTCTTGCGCTGACGTCGATGACCACGCGCCGATCCTCGCAGCACAGGGCCGCCGGCGGTGGGACGCTCGCCTCTAGACGCTCGTCCAGTCGATCCGCCCACCCCGGCGACGAAGTGGGCGCGGCAGGTCCTCACGGGGCACGCGGGCGGCCTGCTCGAGGTCGACCTCGGCGGGGTCGAGGACGTACTCGTCGGGGCCTCCGGCGCCGGCCACTGGCACGACGGCCAGGACGGCCGACGCGGGCACGTCGAGGGTCCACACGGGCGCCTCGGGGTGACGCTCGAAGCCGTCCGGGCGGAATCGGGCGTAGGTGCGCGCGATCCGGGCGTCGTCGGTCCATGAGCACCCGATGGGGTCGGGTCCGCCGCGGTAGAGCGTCCACGCCCGATCCGGGGGCATGTGGGGCCGGGCCTTGCCGTGGACGCTGGGGCCGCCCACCCTCCGCCGCAGGGCTCGCAGGGCGTCGAGGACGGCCTCGGCTCCTCCGGCCGTCGAGCCGGTCGGGGCGTCGTTGGCGTTCAGGACGAGATCCCGCAGGTGCCATGCAGACCGGGCGCCGCTGTAGTCGTCGGCCTCGGCGAGCAGGGCGGCGGCGTAGGTGGTGACCTCGTCGGGGTCGAGCTGCTGCTCGGGACCGGCGTAGAGCCCTGCCCCTCGGGCCTCCCAGCGGTCTTCGGGGGTGGTGGGCCTACGCACCATCGGCCTCGCCCGGAATGACCCACGTACCCGGCTGCCGGCCACCTGCCCCGATCCGTGGCGGGCCCGGGAGGTGCTCGAGCAGGCCCTCGGTGACGAGGCTGCGCAGGACGGTGCCGGCGTACTTCACCGAGGCCGGCCCGTCGTCACCGAGCAGGGCCCGGGCGGCCTCGGCGGCGGTGATGCCGCCCTCCCGCGCGAGGTCGACGAGCTCCTCGGGCTCGACGAGCTGCGCCGGGGCGTCGCGGCGCCACGCAGTCGTAGAGCGGAAGGCCAGGTCTCCGCGTCGGTCCTGCGCGAGGTGCCCGTCGTCCAGGACGAGGCCGCCGGCCACTCCGCTGAGATGCGCGCGGCGTCCGTCGGCGAGGCACTCGGTCGCGACCGGGCAGGACGCGCAGGTCGTGACGAGGTCGCGGGCGTCACGCTGGCGCGAGACCGCCACGAAGGCGAGCCGGCGCTCGGCAGGCTCGTCGGCGCAGGCAGCTCGGGTCATCCATGCGGTGTCCGGGTCGCGGTGCGGCCGCTCCGGGCGGTGCGGCAGCTCGAGCGCCTCCTCGATCCTGCGGCGGCGCGCGCTGAGGGCCTGCGAGCGTGAGGTCGCGTCCTCGAGGACCGCCTCGGCGCTCATCGCTGGGCCTCCCACGGCAAGAGCTGGCCGGCGAGGGCGGCGTCCCGCCATGCCAGCACCTCGAGAGCCGTCGTGTCGAGCGGTGCATCGTCGGTCGGCCTCTGGTCGAGGACGAGCTCGTCGTCGAGGGTCTGCGCGGGACGGTGGAGGGCCTCCTCCCGGCGTCGGGCGAAGGCGAGGCGGTTTGCCTCCTCGTCCCCGAGGAGATCGCGCTCGCGGGAGGTCACCCAGTCATCGGCCCAAGGGCTCAGAGGTGCGGCGTCGGCGGGCCGCTGGCGCCGCTTCATGCGAGGCCCCGGATTCCATAGCTGCCACGAGCCGCGCCGCGACGCTGGGGCCTGTTGAGCTCGCCACCCTCGGTCAGGCCCGACGGGAGACGCAGGCTCGCGAGCAACTTGGCGTGCGCTGCGCCCTGCATCCGCTGCTCGACGAGGAGAGGGTGGCTCACCTCATCGCCCTTGTGGTTCGTGACCGTCAGCGGCACGCGGGTGAGCTCGAGGGCGATGTCCTCGAGCCGGTCCGCGGTCCTCGCGGCGGCACGCAGGAGGCTGAGCTCGTGCTGGTCCAGGTCGAGATCCTCGAGAATCGACCACCAGAGTGCGAGGCCTTCCTCGCGGAGGTCGTCAGGCGGCTGCGGCAGGCCGTCGTGCGGGTCGTGTGCGGGCATTTCAGGGCCTTTCGGTGGGTGGGATGGTCTGGGGCTTGTAGTGGCCTCTGAGGGCCTCGGGATGGGTGTTGAGAATGATTCTCATTTAGGGTGTTCTAGGGGTCATCGGCCGTTGCGTGTTATGCGACCCGGACGAGGTGTTTCTCGCCTAGGGGGGTCACCCCCCCCACCCCGTAGCGGGGGCGCGTAGTCGGTGGGTCGTGCCGGTCGTCGTCGTGCGCGAGGTCGGCCGGGGCGCAGGGCGAGCGGGGGGCGGCCTGGTCTCGGGGCGAGCAGGGCTCGAGGTGCCCCCCACCCTGCCCTCGTGCCTCGTGCCTCGTGCTCGCGGTGCCTCGTGCTCGTGCGCCCGTGGTGCCTCGTGCTCGCGGTGCCTCGTGCGCCCGCGGTGCCTCGTGCTCGTGCGCCCGTGGTGCCTCGTGCTCGCGGTGCCTCGCGCTCGCGGTGCCTCGTGCTCGTACGCCCGAGGCGCCCCACCCCGCCGGGCTGGCGTGGAAGGCCAGCCCGGCGAAGGGGGAGCAGGTGCGCGAGGTCATGGCTCAGCGGTACTGGGCCTGCTCGGCGGCGTTCTCGAGGACGTGGGTCGGGATTCCGCGGGTGTACTGCGTGTGCCGGTACTCCTCTGACTTCTCGATGCGGGCCAGCTCCACCGTGGCCGCCGTGATTCCGCCCACAGCAAGCTGGGCCTGCTTGTGGATGTAGGCGCGCTCGCGCAGGGAGGGGGTGATCGCAGGCTCCGCCGGGTCCGCGGCGATCGCGGCCAGCTGGCGGACCTCGGCCTCGAGCGCGTCCAGCTCCTCGAGGCGCACCGCCGTCGGAAGGGACCGAGGACGAAGGCCACGCTCCTCACCGGCGGCGTAGGTCAGCGTGGTGACTCCGGCGCGCAGGGCGACGACTGCGGCCCGCAGGTCCGCGACCCGGGCGACGATCGCCTCGGCCTGCTGCGGGACTGCCTTCTCGAGCCCGGCGAGCCGCTCGCCCGCGGTCTCGAGCACGACGTCGTCGTAGGCCTTGCGCAGGTCGAGCGCGTGACGAAGGGCCTTGCCGGCGACGGCCTCCGCGTGAGCACGAGCATCGGCCACGGACGGCAGGACCGTGGGGTTCTCGCCCGGGTCGGCCAGGGCGGCGGCCCGCTCGTCGGCCGCCCGGCGCATGGCGGCGGGCACATCGCCGACCGCGGCGCGGGCCTCGTCCGCGGCGGCGACGAAGTCGGACCACGCCGTCGCTGCGGCCTTCGTCTCGCCGAGCGTGGCGTCGTCAGGGCGACGCCGAGCCTCGTGCACAAGGTGGCTGAGATTGGAGATGCCCGGGGCCATGACGTACTGCGAGGGCGACGACGAGCCGCGGCGGGCGCTGGGCTCGAGGCGGGGCGAGTCCTTGGCCGGCTTGTCCATGAACGTCGCAGGGTCGTAACGGGTTGGGCCGTTGCCCCTCTCCATGCCGCTCGTCATCCGAGCGCCGTCGGTGCGGGCGCGCTCCATCGCGTTCGGGGCCGTCTGCTGCTGCTCGCCCGCGGCGAGGATCTCGTCGGCCAGGGTCTCGAGGTCGGCGTTGTGATCGGTCATTGTCAGTTCTCCTTGTTGGTGGCGACGACGTCGCCGGGGGGTGTGGTTGATCTCGCTCACGATGAGCGCGAGGAGCTCGGAGGGGTCGCCCTCGGCGGCCTGCTGAATCGCCTCGAGCAGGGGGCCTGCCAGTGCGGCGGGGACGACCCAACGGCCGTGCTCGTCGGTGGATCCGATGAGGCGCCGAGCGAGCGTCACCGCGGGGACGACGAGGACGGCATCGGCGACCGAGACGAGGTAGTGCGGTGCGGCTGCGCGAAGGGCGTGCACAGTGCCGCGGGGCGAGTGCGCGACGATCGAGTCGGCGACGTCGGCACCGCGGTAGTCGTCGACGTAGACCGCGCTGGGCTCGCTCATGCCGGCATCTCCTCGGCGACCTCGAGGCGGGCCGGCACGAGGTTGTTCCGGTCGACAAGGAAATACGTCTGCCCGAGGGTCGAGGGGCAGTGCGAAACCCTCGACCCCAGGTCGGGGACCGCACCGGCGGGGCCGATGCCGTGCAGGTGGCGACGGGCGCGGCCGTTCTTCTTCGGGCGCCCGGTCGGCGTCAGCTCGACGCATCCGAACGGGCAGGTGACCTCGACGCGCGCGGCGCGCTGATGGGGCGTGGGCGGGTAGTAGGCGACGACGACGGCCTCGTCGGTGGAGGTGGTGGTCATGGGTGCTGCTCCTTGGTCGGTGGTGCTCGGTGTGTGGTTGCGCGGTCGTCTCCCGGTCCTCGTCATCGGGCGAAGGGGGCGGGCCTCGGGCGGTTGTCGCGGTGCTCATCGGGTCACCTGCTCGGCGAGGGCGAGGCAGCGGCGGCGCGAGGCGGCACGCTCGTCGCGGCGGCCGGCGGCGTAGGCGCGTCGGGCCTGCCAGCTCCGCAGGATCCGAGTCATGACCCCTCCGCCCAGCGCTCGACGATCCCGCGCGCCCTGGACTCCTCGAGGAGCTGCGCCGCGAGCTCCTCGTCGCGGGCGTCTTCGGCGTCGCCGGGGGCCAGAACGCGGGCCGCGCGCCACCCCTCGACGACAAAGTCGGCGAAGGGGCGCACGACCCCATCCAGCGGGTCGAGGTAGGCCGCGACGACCTCACGCTCGGTATCGCCCGCATCCATGTCGACCTCGAGCGTGTCGGCGAGGCCGACCACCGGCGCGGACTCGAAGGTGACGACGCCGGTCTCGTCAATCGCCGCCGCGCGGATGCAAAAGCCGGGCGCGCAGGCAGTCACCGCGGTGACGATGTGGGCGGTGCTCATACGTCCTCACCGCCGATCTCGGTGCGGGCATCGTGCCCGTAGACGTTGACGACGCACACGGGGCCGATACCGGCGCGCACGCTCGTCGCGTTGGTCAGGAGCCGGCCACACACCATGCAATGACCCCACGTACGACCGTGGTGCGATGCGCCCACGGCGTCGAGGCGGGTCGCCTCGGTGGTGCGCTCGACGAGGCCGGGCTCGTGCGGGCCGTAGCGGCGCGAGGTCTCGTCCCACCGCTCGGCGTAGCGCTCACCATCCGCGGTGCGGCGGATGCGGGCGACCGTCCCGTCGACGAGGTGGACCTCCTCGACCGGGTCGCGGCGCCGGTCGACGTCGAGGTGGTCCTCGAGGGCGAGCCGGGTCGCGACCGGCCTCGCCGACAGGGGCGCAGGCGGCGCGACCTCGGGGCGAGGCTTCACCCCCTTCGGCGGGTGAGCCGCGAGGAGGTCGAGCTCCTCGTCCTCCGTGAGGTGGGCCGCGAGCCGCTTGGCCGGCACCCCTCGGCGCCCGAGGAGCTCGAGCAGCTCCGGCGTGGCGTCGTGAGCCAGCGTGCCGCGAAACGAGGTGGCGTGCATCGTCAGGCCCCCCTGCCGTAGCACGAGAGGCAGGCGAGGCCGGCGGCCTCGCGGGATGCCTCGAGCCGGCCACCGCAGCCCGGGCAGGGGCTGTCTGCGAGCGGGATCTCGGTTCCGGCGGTTCCGGCGCTATCGGACGTTCCGGCGGTTCGGGCAGGGGGTGCCTGAACCTCCGGGATCGCCACCGTCGGGCGGGAGTTGAGGGCCCGTGCAGCACGCTCGAACTGGGACCGGCGGTATCCGCGGGGGGCTGTTCTTGTCGGCGGAGTCCTCGACGGTGGAGCGGATGTTGTAGCTGCTGACGAGCATCCGCCCCAGACGCTGAACCGTCAGTGCCTTGCCGTAGTCGGACGACTCTCCCCAGACCTCGGGGTGCTCCCGCACGAGCGCGTCGCGCATGTCGGTCGTCTTCCAGAACGGGCTGAACGTCGGCCAGTCCTGCAAGATGTGCCGCAGGACGAGGAGCGAGGGCCGCTCGGCGGCGAGGCCTGCCTCGCGGTCCTGCTGGACACGAGCGACGTCCTCGGCCGCGCACTCGAGCATGGTGGCCAGCCACCGGGGGCCGGCGGCCTGCGCTACCCGGGCCAGCGGCTGCCACTTCTCCCTGAGGCGAGAGGTGCAGCCCTGGGGCATGTCAGGGCGAGGGCGCACCTCGTCGTGGACGTGCAGGGCCCAGCGGGCCAGCCGCGCGCCCAACATCGAAGCCTCGGCGTCCTTCTCCTCCCAGTCGCTCTCCTCGACCACCCCGAGGTGGTCGGGCAGGAGCACCACACGGATGATGCGAGAGCGGGTGTCGTCGGGCAGGGCCGGCTGGTTGCCAGCCATCGCCACCGGGGCGAAGGTGGGCAGCTCCTTCGCCTCCCATCCACCGCCCTTGACCGGGATGAGGGTCGGCCGCGTCGCGCCCGCCTTGTACCCAGAGTTGAGGACTGCCAACAGGTCGCCGGCTCCCTCCTTCTTGGGGTCGAGGGTGCGGTCGACCTCGTCGAACAGGAGCGTCCTCGGCTCGTGCTCGACGAGTCGAGCGAGGAGAGCCGGCGAGGAGATCGACGAGGCAAGCACCGCACTGAACGAGAGGCGCTGCAAGTGCTCGAGAACAGTCGTCTTCCCGGACTCGGGCACCGGGGAGTCGATCTGGAGACGCGGCGTCGTGTGCAGCCGCTCGGCCACGTGAGTGTGGGCGGCCCACGTCGTCAGGATGTCGAGGTCGTGGTCGTCGTTGACGCTGATGTGACGAGCGAGGAAGGCCCGCACCTCGTCGAGCAGGTGCTCGCCGTCCTCGATCACGTCGGCGGGGAGCTCGATCCCACGGTGGAGGGTGCCCCCCCCCATCTGAACCGCCGGAACCTCCGATTCCGTCGGAACCGCCGGAAGCCTGCCCACTCTGCTCCCCTCCAGCTGAACCGCCGGAACCTCCGACAGTGCCGGAACCGCCGGAAGTCAGCTGCTCCTTGGCTCGCTCCTCGTCGACGATCTCGGCCCATGTCGGCGGCAGCTTGGGCCCGCGCTCGGCCGCGTACTCACGGCTGGCGTCCAGCTTGCGACGGGCCATGCGGGCCTCGGCGCTGTTGGCGCCGAAGCGGTCGACGAAGGCCGCGACGTACTCCTCGGCGTGCTGAGGTGGCAGGCCCAGAGCCTCGCGCGTGGCGTCGAGCCGCAGGGCCCGCGCCGCCACGTAGGCGAGCATCCCCTCGCCGCCCACACCGCCCGTTTCCCACGTCCCGCTGACGGGGCCCAGGGCGATCGTTGCGTCCTCCTCGGCGGTAGCCAGCCGGCGGGCGTCGTCGGCGAAGTCGACGCGCGCCAGCCACACCCGCGCACGCTCGCGAGCTCCCTCGGGGGCCTCGGTGATCGTCGAGGTGTCCACGGTCGGCAGGGCCTCGCCGCGGGCCGTCGTGGCGCGGTGGGCGAGCACCCAGTCGACGAGCCGCTCGGCGCTGTCCTCGTCGCCGCCGTCGGCCAGCGCGGCGAGGTTGTTGCTCACGATCTCGTATCCGCGACCGTCGTAGGTGGGGCGCGTCGTGCCCGGGAGGAAGGCGTTACGCCCGGCGGCGAGGATCTCGACCCCCGGGTGCCCGGTCAGGCCCTCACGGTCCTTGCTGGCTCCGACCGAGGGCAGGTCAGGGTGGCCGGCGACATGGAAATGCCGTCCACCCGACGGGGTCGCGATCTCCGCGTAAGTCGTCACCCCGAGCTGCGCGAGCAGGGCCCGCGTGTCCTCGACACTCCCGCCGTTCTTCGTGTCGACGTCGACGACGGCGACCTTTCCACCGAGGATGCCGAGCAGCGCGCCGCCGCGGGCAGCGTGGGCGGCCCGGGCGGCGGCATTGCCGTCGACGGTGCTGTCCTGCCAGCCGGTCGGGCGGTGGAACTCCTGCTCGTCATCTCCGACCACCGCGTGGGCGATCGGCACGGCGAGCTCGGTCAGGTCGTCGAGGAACTCGTCGACCTCGGCGTCGAGGGCTGGGCGGCTAAACTGGGAACGGTTATCGGTTGTGGTGCTTGCGGCCCGGTCCCTGATGTCGGCAGGGGCCGGGTCGGCTGCGTTCTGGCTCAAGGGATTTCGTCCTCTCGCTCGAGCCGATCGGTCGTCTCGTTCCCGCGTCTCAGCGGGCCGCCCGGCGAGGGGGTGGGGTGGCTGCGGTGGATCGGCCCGCAGCGATTGGGGGGTGACGTCAGGACTGGGTCTGGGCGCTCGCCTGCTCGGCGAGCCAGCGGTCCAGGTCTGACCGCCGGCACACGATGCGCCGGCCCAGCTTGATGAAGGCGGGGCCTCGGTTGTTGGCGCGCCAGTAGCGCAAAGTCGCGACGGGCGTGCGCAGCACGACCGCCACCTCGTCGAGCGTCAGCAGGTCGCTCATCTCAGCTCATCTCCTTGAAGTTCTCTGGTCCATTCACACGGTTTTCGTGTTGGCCAGAAACTAGCACGCGAAAATCGTGTACTGTCCAGAGCGTGATTTCAGATGAGCAGATCGGCGCCCGGGTCCGGGCGCTGCGAGGTTCCCGGCCGCAGGCGACGGTGGCCACGTCTATGGCCTTGCTGGGCGGGTGGAAGACGTGGCGGCAGCAGACAGTGGCGCAGATCGAGCGCGGCGACCGCTCGTTGAAGCTGGCAGAGGCGGTCACGCTGACGCAGATCCTGGGCTGCGACCTCGACGCCCTTGTGACCGAGGAGGACTGACGCATGGCCAGCATTTCGAAGCTGCCGTCGGGGAAGTGGCGGGCCCGGTATCGCGACGCGACGGGCAAGCAGCACGCCAGCCACCACGCCCGGAAGGCAGACGCCCAGCGCTGGCTGGATGAGGTCACGGCGTCGATGGTCACGGGTGCGTACGTCGCACCCAAGGCCGGGAACGTGACGTTCCGCGCGTACGCGGAAGACTGGCGAGCCAGTCAGCCCTACCGGCCGTCGACCGCGGAGGTCGTGCGCGTCGCTTTGGTGAACCGCGTGTATCCGCTCGTGGGCGACGTCCCGCTCGCCGCTTTCACGCCCGACACCGTGCAACGGATGGTGAAGTCCCTTGCAGAGACCTACGCGCCTTCCACCGTGGAAGTGACCTACTCCTACGTGTCCACCGTCTTCAAGGCCGCGGTGGCATCACGCAGGATCGCCTCGACACCGTGCGTCGGGATCAAGCTCCCTGAGCGCGTGCCGACCAAGGTCACGCCGATGAGCGTCGAGCAGGTCTTTGCGATCGCCGACGAGATGCCAAACCGATGGGCCGCGATGGTGCTGCTCGCCGCCGGTACCGGCATGCGGCAGGGCGAGGTCTTCGGATTGACCACTGACCGGGTGAGGTTCCTCGAGCGGCGACTCGTCGTCGACCGGCAGCTCGTCGGCGTCGAGGACGGGCGGCCCGTCTTCGGCCCACCGAAGACACCGACGAGCAACCGCGAGATCCCGCTCCCTCAGGTCGTCGCCGACGCGCTGGCCGCTCACCTCGAAGCGTTCCCTGCCGGGGAGTCCGGTCTGATCTTCACGACGGCGAAGGGCGAGCCGCTGCGGAAGTCGTCGGTGTGGTCAGCGTGGAAGCGGGCCACGGCTGCCGCAGGTGTCGAGGGTGAGGGATTCCACGCCCTGCGCCACCACTACGCGTCTCTGCTCATCCGGCACGGGGAGTCCGTGAAGGTCGTGCAGGAGCGTCTGGGCCACAAGTCGGCGCAGGAGACGCTCGACACGTACTCGCACCTGTGGCCCGACTCCGACTCGAGGACTCGCGAGGCTGTCGACTCCCTGCTCGTGCGTCCTGAGGACTCGTTGAGGACTCAGGGCCGCTGAGGCAGCCCGAACCCCCGGAAAATCAAGGGTGTGGGGATGAGTCGGCCTGTAAGCCGGGTTCTGTCCCCCGACGCGGTTGCCCGTGCCGGGGTGACGGCCATCCATCTCGGGTCGCCGTTGCCGACGACCTCCAGCGTCCTACCCGTGTGCTCGGGCGGGCAGCCCTCGGACGCACACTGTCTGGACTTGCTCCGGGTGGGGTTTACCGAGCCGATCCGGTCACCCGGATCGCTGGTGGTCTCTTGCACCACCGTTTCACCCTTACCGCGACGACCGAGGTCGCCGTGGCGGTCTGCTTTCTGTGGCACTGTCCCGCGGGTCACCCCGGGTGGCTGTTGGCCACCACCCTGCCCTGTGGAGCCCGGACTTTCCTCGACACCGCCGAAGCGGTGACGCAGCCGTCCGGCCGACTCATCCGCCGAGCAGTCTACGGGGCGCCGCAGGTCAGCCCAGCCACCCCGCACCCTCGGCGACGAGGACCAGCCCGAAGATCGCGAAGGCGGCGGCCGCTCCGTACTGGATGACCTTCTCGGGCAGCTTGCGCCCGAGCAGGGCGCCGACCCCGATGGCGAGCGCGTCGGCAGCGACCATGCCCACGGTCGAGCCGATCCAGGTGCCGAACCAGTCCTCCCGGACCGCGAGGGTGATCGTCGCGAGCATCGTCTTGTCGCCGAGCTCGGCGAGGAAGAAGGCCAGGCCGACGGCCAGCAGCGCCGACCCCTTCGCCTTGCGCGCCTTCTGCGCCTCCTCGTCGGTCAGCTCGTCGCCGCGCAGGGTCCACGCGGCGAAGCCGAGGAAGGCGATACCGGCCGCGATGGCGATCGGCCCCTGGTAGCGCTCGAAGCTCGCGCCGATGAAGTAGCCGATGCCGACGGAGGCCAGGTGCACGATCGCCGTCGCGGCGGTGATGCCGAGGATGACGTCGCGTGCGCGGTAGCGGGTGGCGAAGGTCATCGCCATGAGCTGGCTCTTGTCGCCGAGCTCGGCGACGAAGATGACCACGGTGCTGAGCACCAGTGCAGAGAACATGAAAAAAACTCCTCGTCCGCCCGGACGAGGAGTCGTGGTGCGACGAGCCTCGACCGGGATCGTCCCATGACAAACCGGTCGAAAGTCTCGTCCGCCAGCAGTGCTGGCCCGATGCGCCGGAGCCGGGGCCGAGGCCTCAGGCTCAGTGTGTCGACACACCTGTTGGGGACTACTCCCTTTCGCTGCCGCCACCCTACCCGATCCCGGCATCGCGCCGGCGCACGGTCGGGGTGGCGGTCAGGCCACCTCGAAGTCGACCCGTCCCTCGTCGAGCGAGACGCCGGTCAGGCGCACGGTGACCTCGGCGCCGAGCTCGGCTGCTCCCTTCGCCCGCGCCAGCACCGGCGGGTCGACGAGCTGCACCTCGAGGGCACCCCCGTCGTCCTTGCCCTCGGGCACGTCCACGACGACGGCCGCAAACTCCTCGCCCACCCGGTCGGCGAGGGAGGCGGCCTCGACGGCGTCGGTCGTCGCCCGCTCCACGCCCCCAGCGCGACGGTCGGAGGTCTCCATGAGCTCGGGTAGCGACGGCAGCGCCTCGCGGACCCAGGCCGGCACCTCGGTCCCGGCACTCACCGCCGCGCACAGCGCCAGACCGAAGCGGTCGACCAGACGGCGCAGCGGTGCCGTCACGTGGGCGTAGGGCGCGGCGATGGCGGCCTGCTCGACGAGCTCGGGCAGCTCCCCGTCGAAGGCGGTGTAGCCGGCCCCGCGGAAGAGGACCGTCGACTCGTGGATCAGCGCGAGGTGCTTGGGGTCGGTGCCGTCCAGGGAGCGCAGGAAGGTGCCGTGGTCGGTCCCCTCCGCCCACTCAACGCCGAGGGCGCGGGCCACCCGGCGCAGCTGACCGACGGCGCGCTCGTCGGGCTCGGGCATCGTGCGCAGGATGCCGACCTTGGCCTCGAGCATCATCTCGGCGGCGACGATGCCGGTGAGGAGCGAGATCTGGGCATTCCAGTCCTCGGCCGGCACGAGCGGGCGCAGGTGCAGGCGGAAGCCGCCCTCGACCTCCTCGACCTGCTGGTCGGGCATCGGGAGGTAGGCCCCACCGCGCTCCTGCTCGAGCGCGATGCGCTTGTCCCCGATCTCCCGGAGCAGCAGCAGCCGCTCGTCGTCGGTGCCGCCGTCGACCGCCTCCTGGACGGCGGTGTACTCGAGGCGCTCGACGCTGCGCACGAGCGCCGGGTAGACCTCGGCGGCCGTGTGCTCACCGCGGGCGTCGAGGCGGATGTCCCACACGTAGGCCGGGCGCACTTCGTCGGGCAGCAGGCTCGCCGCGCCCTCGCTGAGCACCGGCGGGTGCAGCGGAGTGCGCTCGTCGGGTGCGTAGATCGTCTGCCCGCGGCGACGGGCCTCCTCGTCGATGGCCCCGCCCGGCTCGACGAAGGACTCCAGGTGCGCGATCGCGTACCGCACGCGGTAGCCCTCACCGTCGCGCTCCAGGTGCATGGCCTGGTCGAGGTCCATCGACCCGGGCGGGTCGATGGTGACGAAGGGGAGGTCGCTCTCGTCACGCTCGGGCCGGGAGAGCGGCTGCGCCGCCACCCGCTCCGCCTCCGCGACGACCTCCGCCGGGAACTCGCCGGGCACCTCGAGCTCGGCGCGGATCGCGTCGAAGCGCGGGGTCAGCCCCGCGGCGGCGACGACCTCCCCCACCTCGGGGTCGCTCGGACGGAGGGTCACGGTGCGCTGCGAAGCCATGCTCGCCACCCTAGATGCCCCTGGACGCCGACGCCCGCAGTCGGCTCTCGTATCGTCTGGGGGTGCTCGTGCTGCTGCCCCCGTCGGAGTCCAAGGCCGGCCGCTCCCGCGGCAAGGCGCTGGACCTCCCTTCGCTCTCCCACCCGGACCTCACCGACCACCGCCGGATGGTCCTCGACGCGCTCGCCGAGGTGAGCGGCCGGCCCGACGCCCACGAGGTCCTCGGGGTCAGCCCCAACCTCGTCGAGGAGGTCGCGCGCAACACGCGCCTCACCACCGCACCTGCTCCCCCGGCAGCCGAGGTCTACACCGGCGTGCTCTACGACGCCCTCGGCCTCGGCGACCTCACCCCCGGGCAGCGACGGCGGGCCAACCGGTGGCTCGTCGTCGTCTCCGCGCTCTTCGGCGCGGTCCACCCCACCGACCGTATCCCGCCCTACCGCCTGTCGATGGCGGTCAACCTCCCGGGTGTCGGCCCGCTCGCCGCCCACTGGCGCGAAGCGCTCGACACCGAGCTGACCACGGCCGCGGGCACCGGCCTCGTCGTCGACTGCCGCTCGAGCACCTACGTCGCCGCGTGGACGCCGAGCGGCGACGTGGCGCGCCGGTGGGTGCAGATCCGGGTGCCCGGCGCCACCCACATGGCCAAGCACACCCGTGGCCTGGTGGCGCGCCACCTCCTCGGCGTCGACCGCGAGCCACGTACCCCCGCGTCCCTGGCCCGGGCGCTCGAGCCCGGCTTCGACGTGACCCTGCACGAGCCGGCCGGACCCGGCCGGCCCTGGGTCCTCGACACGACCGCCCGGTGACCTGGCCGGAGGTCGTGGCGGTCCTCTCCCGGACTTTGCCCGTCATGGCCTTCCTCGTGGCCATCACCGTCGTCGCGGAGGTGGCCGACCTCGCCGGAGTCTTCGACGTCGCGGGCCACGCCACGGCACGGCTCGCGGGTCACCGCACGGTCGTCCTGTGGCTGCTGATCAGCGGGCTCGCCGTGCTCGTCACGGTCTTCCTCGGTCTGGACACGACCGCCGTGCTGCTCACACCGGTCGCGCTCACGGTCGCCCGCCAGGTCGGGGTGGGGGCGGCCCCCTTCGCCGTGACGACCCTCTTCCTGGCCAACACCGCATCCCTCTTCCTGCCCGTGTCCAACCTGACCAACCTGCTGGCAGTGCAGCACCTGGAGCGGCTGGGCGGGGCGCACGCCGACTTCGTCCGGCTGGCGCTCGCCCCGGGCGCGGCCGCCGTGGTCGGGACCCTGCTCGTCGTCGGCCTCGTGCACCGGCGCGACCTGCGGGGCCGCTACACCGTGGCGCCCCCGGATGCTCCGCACGACCGCGTCCTGCTGCGGCTGGCCGCCGGCACCTGTCTGGCGATCGGGCCGCTCTTCGCCCTCGGCGTGGAGCCCTGGCTCGTGGCCGGCGCCGCGGCGCTCGTCCTCGTGACCGCAGTGAGGCTGCGGGCCCCCTTCCTCGTGCAGCGGGTGCGCCCGCCGTGGGCCATGGCCGTGGTCGTCGGTGTGCTCTTCGTCGCCGTCCAGGCACTGCTCGACGCCGGCGCCGGCACGGCGCTGCGCGACCTGGCCGGAGCGGGCGAGGGCCTCGGCGACCTCGCCCGGGTCGCCGGTCTCGGCGCCCTGGCGGCCAATGCGCTCAACAACCTGCCGGGCTACTTGGCGCTCGAGTCCGCGGCGGGCACGAGCCCCACCCGGCTCATGGCGCTCCTGGTGGGGACCAATGTGGCCCCGATCGTCACCCCGTGGGGCTCGCTCGCCACGCTCCTGTGGCTCCACCGGGTGCGCGCCGCAGGCGTGCGCATCGGCGCCGGCGCCCTGGCGGCCCAGGGCCTCGCAGTTGCCCTCGTCGCGGGCGGCGCGGCGCTCCTCGTACTCGCGCGCTGATGGTTGTGTGTTGACGTGGTAGCCCAGCCTGCCGGCAAGCCCCCACCAGGCGCTGTCGGCGCACAGGACTACCAGTTCCACCCACAACCATGGCCAGAGGGCCGGACCTGGTCGCCCGCTCGAGGGGTCAGCCGAGCGCGCGACGCAGGTCCGCGACGAGGTCCTCCGCGGCCTCGAGGCCGACGGAGATCCGCAGGGTCGTGTCGGTGATGCCGATCGCAGCCCGGGCCTCCTCCCCCATCCGACGGTGGGTCGTCGTCGCCGGGTGGGTGATGAGCGATTTGGAGTCACCGAGGTTGTTGGAGATGTCGACGAGCCGGAGGGCATTCATCACCGCGAAGGCCTGCTCCTTGCGACCCCGGACGTCGAAGGTCACGACGGTGCCGCCCCCGGTCATCTGGCGCCGGGCGAGCTCGTGCTGCGGGTGGTCCTCGAGCCACGGGTGGATGACCCGGTCGACGCCGGCGTGCTCCTGCAGGGCCCTGGCGATGGCCAGCGCCGACTCGGCCATGCGGCGCACCCGCAGGTCCATCGTCTCCAGCCCCTTGAGCAGCACCCAGGCGTTGAAGGGTGAGAGCGAGGGGCCGGTGTGGCGGATGAGGTTTTGCACCGGGCCGTCGATGTAGTCCCGGGGTCCGAGGATCGCGCCACCGAGGACGCGCCCCTGGCCGTCGATGTGCTTGGTCGCCGAGTACACGACGATGTCGGCACCGTGCTCGAGGGGCCGGGAGAAGACGGGCGTGCCGAAGACGTTGTCCACGACGACCTGTGCGCCTGCGGCGTGCGCGAGCTCGCTCACCGCCGCGATGTCGACGAGCTCCTGCATCGGGTTGCTCGGGGTCTCGAAGAAGACCGCGGTCGTCGGCTCCGACAGCGCCTCGCGCCACTGGTCGAGGTCGTGCCCGTCGACGAGCACGGTCTCGACGCCCCAGCGCGGGAGGATCTCGTCGACGATGACGAAGCAGCTGCCGAAGAGCCCGCGGGAGGAGACGAGCCGGTCACCCTGCCCGACAAGGGCGGCGAGCGCGGTGAAGACCGCCGACATCCCGGAGGACGTGGCGTAGGCCGCCTCGGCGCCCTCGAGCACGCGCAGCCGCTCCTCGAGCATCGCGACGGTCGGGTTGCCGTAGCGGGAGTAGACGAACTTGTCGACGCCGTCGCTGAAGGCCGCCTCGGCCTCCTCGGCGCTGCCGTAGACGAAGCCGGAGGTGAGGAAGAGCGCCTCGGAGGTCTCGTCGAAGGTCGTGCGGGCCTGGCCGCCGCGCACGGCGAGGGTCTGCGGGGAGAGCCCCTCGGGGGCGAGGTAGGGCCGCGGGTTGCCGGGGCCGAAGGGAGTACCGCTCACCCCTGCCTCCACGGCAGACCGGCCTGCTTCCAGCCGTTCACCGCACGGTGCCCGTGGGCGTCGACGTCGCCCTCGAAGCCCTCGAGCACGTTGACGGTGCGGCTGTAGCCGGCGGCGCCGGCGGCCGTCTGGGCCGCGACAGAGCGCGCCCCCGAGCGGCACAGGAAGAGCACGGTCGTCTCCTCGGTGGGGACGACGGCGCGCAGCTCGTCGAGGAAGGCCGGGTTGGGGGCACCGTCGGGGAAGCTCGTCCACTCGATCGGGACGACCCGCTTGCCCAGCGAGGTCAGGTCGGGCAGCCCGACGAAGGTCCACTCCGCCCGGGTGCGCACGTCGACGAGGATTGCCTCCGGGTCGCTGGCGAGGTGGTCCCACGCCTCCTGGGGCGTGAGCTGTGCTGCTGGCTGACTCATGACCTCAGGCTAATGAGCGGGCTGGCGGCCACCGCCGTCGGGTCACGACCCGAGACGTGCCCTCAGTGCCCGAGGGAGATGCCGCGGCTGACGAGCCACGCGGTGACGAGGAAGCGGGCCAGGCACCCGATGGTGGTCACCGCGAAGAAGAGCACCATGTTGACCCGCTTGATGCCTGCCGCGACCGTGACGACCGCGAGCGGCGGGAAGCCGATGCCGGAGGAGGCGAGCATGACGAGCGGACCGAGCCGGGGCCGGTCGAGCACGTCGATCATCGCCTTGCTCCATCGGGCGAAGCGGGCCCGCACCGGGCCAGTGGGTCGGCGGTCCTCCGCCGCCTCGCGGGCCTCCTTGGCCTCCCGCCGACGGGTGTATGCCTCGGCTCCCTTTTCGGCGACGAAGAAGTGGCTCATCTTGCCGACGACGAGACCACCGGTCATGGCGCACACGTGCACGACCCAGGCGTCCGGGAAGATCACGGGCGCGGCGAGCGCGTAGATCTCGGCGTTGAGCGGCGGGAAGAAGGCCGAGAGCAGCCCGAAGAGGACCGCCCCCACGAGACCGGTCGCGATGAGCCAGTCGGGCACGTTGGTCATGTCGACTCCTCAGGTGCGGTTGGTGAAGGCGACGACGGCCTCACCACCCGGCCAGGCCTCGATCGCCGTGAGCGAGCCCGGGCTGCCGGCGAGGCGCCAGAGCCGGTCGTGCGGCAACCCGAGGACGTGGGCGAGGACGACGAGGATCGGCTTGCGGTGGGCTGCGACGACGACCGTCCCGCCCTCGGCGACGAGTGCCTCCCAGGCGGTCAGGACGCGTGCAGCCATCTGCGTGTGGGACTCGCCGCCGGGACGTGCGTAGTCGGGGTCGTCGCGCAGGGCACGGAAGTCGTCACCGTGCTCGCGCACGAGGTCGGCGATGGCCAGGCCGTCCCAGTCGCCGAAGGACTGCTCGTCCCAGGCGGCGTCGGCGAAGGGGGTGACCCCCAGCCGGTCGGCGATGGCGGCGCCCGTCTGCCGCGCCCGGGCGAGGTCGGAGGTGACCACCCGGGCGTCGGCCTCGCCGACGAGCTCGGCCACGAGCTCGGCCGCCCGCGCGGCCTGCTCGCGCCCCGTCGCGCTGAGGTCGGGGTCCACACCACCGCGGCCGTCGATGCGCACCTGCTCGGTGAGCTCGGTGACGCCGTGCCGTACGAGGACCACCCGGGTCGGCTCCCCACGCCCGGGCCGCGGGCGCACCGGCTCCTGCTCGCCGTCGCGCGAGGGCGCGAGGTCGTCACGGGCAGCCTCGCTGCCGTGCCAGTCTTCGACGTGCTCACCGTCCATCCCCCGGTTGGACAGGGCGTCGGCGTCATCGTTGTCGGCCCGCGGGACCCAGACCCACTCGACGGATCCTCCCGCGGCGGTGATCTCGGCGACGACGTCTCGGGCCTGCAGGGCCAGCTCGCGCATGTCGGGGTGCTTGATCCGCCACCGCCCGGCCATCTGCTCGACGACGAGCTTGGAGTCCATGGCGACGACGATCTGGGCGTCGGCGGCGATGGAGCGGGCGGCGGTGAGGCCGGCGATCATCCCGCGGTACTCGGCGACATTGTTGCTCGCGGTGCCCAGTGGCGCGGCGAGCTCGACGAGGCGCTCACCGGTCGCGGTGTCGCGCACGAGGGCGCCGTACCCGGCGATGCCGGGGTTGCCTCTGGACCCGCCGTCCGCCTCGACGCGCAGCCGCCGCATCAGTCGCCGCTGTGGGTGCGCACGAGGATGCGCGAGCACTCCTCGCACCGCACGACCTCGTCGCTCGCCGCCCGGTCGATGGCGGCGAGGTCGACGGGGTTGAGCTCGAGACGGCATCCGCCGCAGCGGCCGTGCTTGAGCTCGGCCGCGGCCAGACCTCCCGAGCCCTCGCGGATCCGCTCGTAGAGGGCGAGCAGCGGGTCGTCGATGCCGCCGGCGATCTCGTGGCGCGGACGGGCCACCTCGACGCGCTCGGCATCGAGCTCGGCCACGGCCGCGTCGCGCTCGGCGGCGAGGCGGTCGACCTCGGCCTGGATCTCGTCGCGCTGGGCCTGCAGCTGCTGCAACCGGGACTCCGCGGTCTCCTGCCGCTCCATGACCTCGATCTCGACGTCCTCGAGCTCGGCCTGACGGCGCCCCAGGGACTCGATCTCGTGCTGCAGCGACGTGAGGTCGCGCGAGGTCATGCCGGTGCCGGCCTCGAGGCGCGCCTGGTCGCGGGCGGCGCGGTCGCGCACCTGCTGCACGTCTGCCTCGGCCCGCGCGACCTCGCGCCGGATGTCGGAGAGGGTGGTCTCGACGCGCACGACGTCGTCGCTCACCTGCTGGAGCCGCTCACCGGCCTCGGCGACCGCGGCGATCTGCGGCACCCGGGACAGCGCGTGGTCGATCTGCTGCAGGCGCGTGTCGAGCGCCTGCAGGTCGAGCAGTCGTGCCTGGACGAAGGGGTCGGCCTTCACTGCGGGTCTCCTTGGAGGGGTCGGGCGCCGACGGTGAAGCTCCACGGGTCGGTGCAGATGGTGCTCACGTGGGTGTCCAAGCCAACCACGTCGTGACCGGCGGCTGCGAGCGCCCCCACGACGCGCTCGAGCATCTCCTCGAGCCACAGCCACTCGGTGGCCCAGTGACCGGCGTCGACGAGGTAGGGGGTGCCGCCGCGCGCGGCGGCCTCCTCCCGGGCCTCGAGCACGGGGTGGTGGCGCAGGTCCGCGGTGACGTAGACGTCCGCCCCGGCGGCGACCGCCGCGTCGACGAGCCCGTCGCCGGCGCCGCCGAGCAGGGCGACGCGGCGCACCGG
>NZ_ALWX01000050.1 GCF_000297495.1 Janibacter hoylei PVAS-1
CCACGCCGTGCCCGCCCCACCACCGCACGATCACGAGGAGCCGTCATGAGCGACGAGGCCATCGAGGCACGCCGCGCCCTCCAGGAGAGCCTGGACCGCCGCGACAGCGGTGAGTGAGCGCAGCCCACAGCATCCCGACCGCCCCCGCACCGCCGACGGTGCGGGGGCGGTCTGCATGTGAGACGCGGTATCACCCTGCGGACCGGCGGCATACCGTGGAGGCATGCCGCAGCTTCGATCTCGCACGACGACCCACGGACGCAACATGGCCGGTGCCCGCGCACTCTGGCGCGCCACCGGCATGGGCGAAGGGGACTTTGGCAAGCCGATCGTCGCGATCGCCAACTCCTTCACGCAGTTCGTCCCCGGGCACGTCCACCTCAAGGACATGGGCCAGCTTGTCGCCGGTGCCGTCGAGGAGGCCGGGGGAGTGGGCAAGGAGTTCAACACCATCGCCGTCGACGACGGCATCGCGATGGGCCACGACGGCATGCTCTACTCGCTGCCCAGCCGCGAGGTCATCGCCGACTCCATCGAGTACATGGTCAACGCGCACTGCGCCGACGCCCTCGTGTGCATCTCCAACTGCGACAAGATCACGCCCGGCATGCTCCTGGCCGCGCTGCGCCTGAACATCCCGACGGTCTTCGTCTCCGGCGGTCCGATGGAGGCCGGCAAGGCGATCATCGGTGACGACGGCGAGACCTACACCCGTCTGGACCTCGTCGACGCGATGGTCAAGGCCGTCGACGACAACGTCAGCGACGACGAGATCACCGCCATCGAGCAGTCCGCCTGCCCGACGTGCGGGTCCTGCTCGGGCATGTTCACCGCCAACTCGATGAACTGCCTCACCGAGGCCCTCGGCCTCTCCCTGCCGGGCAACGGCTCGACACTTGCGACCGCCTCGGCCCGGCGCGACCTCTTCCTCGACGCCGGCAAGCTCGTCGTCGACCTGTGCCGCGACTACTACGACGGCGACGACGACTCGGTGCTGCCGCGCTCGATCGCGACCAAGCCCGCCTTCGCCAACGCAATGCGCCTCGACATCGCCATGGGCGGCTCGACCAACACGATCCTCCACCTGCTCGCCGCGGCCCAGGAGGCCGGCGTCGACTTCGACCAGACCGACATCGACGCCCTCTCGCGCGTCACGCCGTGCCTGGTCAAGGTCGCGCCCAACAGCGGTGACTACTACATGGAGGACGTCCACCGCGCCGGCGGCATCCCCGCGATCCTCGGCGAGCTGCACCGCGGCGGCATGCTCGACGCCAGCGTCCGGTCCGTGCACAGCCCCGACCTCGAGACGTGGCTCTCCGACTGGGACATCCGCAGCGGCGCCGCGACGAGCAAGGCGATCGAGCTCTTCCACGCCGCGCCCGGTGGCGTGCGCACGACGCAGGCCTTCTCCTCCACCAACCGGTGGTCGAGTCTGGACACGGACGCGCAGGACGGGTGCATCCGCTCCGTCGAGCACGCCTACACGAGCGAAGGGGGACTGGCCGTCCTCCACGGCAACCTCGCCCCGGACGGCTGCATCGTCAAGACCGCTGGCGTGCCCGAGCACCAGTGGAACTTCTCCGGCCCGGCCCGCGTCGCCGAGTCGCAGGACGCGGCCGTCGAGATGATCCTGTCCAAGCAGGTGCAGGAGGGCGAGGTCGTCGTCATCCGCTACGAGGGCCCCAAGGGCGGGCCCGGCATGCAGGAGATGCTCTACCCGACCTCCTACCTCAAGGGCACCGGCCTGGGCCCCAAGTGCGCCCTGATCACCGACGGCCGCTTCTCCGGCGGCTCGTCCGGCCTGTCGATCGGGCACGTCTCCCCGGAGGCCGCCTCCGGCGGCGCGATCGGCCTGGTCAAGGACGGCGATGTCATCGAGTTCGACATCCCCGGCCGGCGGGTCAACCTGCTCGTCGACGACGAGGAGCTCGCCCGTCGCCGCGCCGAGCAGGACGCGAAGGGGTGGGCCCCCGCCGCCCCCCCGCGAGCGCCACGTCACGCCCGCGCTGAAGATCTTCGCGAAGTTCGCCCAGTCCGCCGACAAGGGTGCTGCGCGCAAGGTCGACTGACCCTGCCCTTCGCTCCCTGAGGAGGCCGGGGGTCGCTCCCCCCCCGGTCCCTGAGGAGGAGGCCGCCTGCGGCCGACGTCTCGAAGGGTGCTGGGGACGAAGGGAGAGACCGGCGCCGGCCATTGACGCGACCATGCCCCCCCCCGCATGCTGGAGAGTGCTGGTGATCCGTGCGGGGGAGGTGTCATGCGACGGCTGGTGACATGTGCAGTGGTGGTGGTGGCGACGGTCGGCGGGTGCTCGTCCTCCGACGACGTGCGGCTCGAGGGTGACGAGGAGGTGCGCATCCTCGTCCTGCCCGAACCCACGGACGGCGGCAATGACATGCAGGCGCGTGCCACCCTCGCGCTGGACGACAAGACCGGGTGCATCGTCGATGAGGAGTCGCGGCGTCCGGTGGCTTTCCCCGACGGCACGTCGGTCGAGGGCGACCGGCAGTCGTGGTCGATCGTCAGCGAGTCCGGTGACGAGTTCACCCAGGGTGACCTCGTGATGGGTGGTGGCGACGAGGACTCTGAGATGGGCGGCTTCGAGCCCGATGCCCTCCCCACCGAATGCGGAGGGACGCCGTGGGTCGCCATCGTCACCGAGCTCGGGGCGGGGACGTCCCCCTTCGAGTAGGGCTGCTGCGCGCGGAGGCGCCCTCCGAGACGGTCGCGGGGCGACCTCCTCAGGGACCTTCGAGAGGGTGGTGGGGCGGTGGGCCGCTGCCTCGACGAGGGGGCCGGTACGCATCTCCAGGTGGGTGACGAGCGCGATCGACGTGCTGGCGCGCACCACGTGCGTGTCATCGATGATCTCGTCGATGACCCTGCCCAGGTCCGCATTGTCCATCGCGACGATCCGGATGATGAGGTCACCGACCCCGGTCGTCGAGTGGATCTCCAGCACCTCGGGGATCGCCATGAGGTGGTCGACCACGGCCTGGTGCCCCAGCCGCTGACGGATCTCGAGGGTGCACAGTGCCGTGACCGGGTAGCCGAGCGAGGCCGGGTCGAGCGTCGGTGCAAAGGTGCGGATGACCCCCTTCGTCTGGAGGCGGTCGAGCCGAGCCTGCACGGTGCCGCGGGCCACCCCGAGCTCACGGCTCGCCCCGAGCACCCCGATCGACGGCCGCTCGGCGAGCAGTGCGAGCAGGCGGGCGTCGAGCTCGTCGATGGCCGGTGGGCGCGAAGGGGGAGTCGGCATGGTCAGATTGTCGCCTCCAGGCGTCAATCATGGCAACAGATTGCGCAGCATGCGCACCGGGATGGGGGCCGGTTGCACACGGCGGTGGCGGTGATGATCCTGAGCCCATGTCCAACACCGCGGTTGAACTCACCAGGCAGGAGCGCGAGGCCGAGCTCGACCTCGACCAGCTCAAGCAGCTCGTCGGGCTCGTCGAGTACGACGAGGAGCGCGACCCCTTCCCCGTGACGGCTGGGACGCGATCGTCTTCGTCGTCGGCAATGCGACGCAGACGGCGCACTACTACCAGAGCGCCTGGGGCATGGAGCTCGTCGGCTACTCCGGCCCCGAGCACGGCAACCGCGACCACAAGGCCTTCGTCCTCAAGTCCGGCTCGATCCGCTTCGTCGTCAAGGGCGCGGTGAGCCCCGACAGCCCGCTCATCGCCCACCACGCCAAGCACGGCGACGGCGTCGTCGACATCTCGCTCGAGGTGCCCGACGTCGACAAGTGCATCGCCCAGGCCAAGGCGGCTGGCGCCACGGTCCTCCAGGAGCCCGAGACGGTCAGCGACGAGCACGGCTCGGTGCGCATCGGCGCGATCGCGACCTACGGCGAGACCCGGCACACCCTCGTGCAGCGCACCATCGACGGCCAGACCTACGCCGGGGCCTACCTGCCGGGCTACGTCGAGAGGTCCTCCAACTTCGTCAAGCGCGACGGCGCTCCCAAGCGGCTCTTCCAGGCGCTCGACCACATCGTCGGCAACGTCGAGCTCGGCAAGATGGACGAATGGGTCGCCTTCTACAACCGGGTCATGGGCTTCGTCAACATGGCCGAGTTCGTCGGTGACGACATCGCGACCGAGTACTCGGCCCTGATGTCCAAGGTCGTCGCCAACGGCAACCACCGCGTGAAGTTCCCCCTCAACGAGCCCGCGATCGCCAAGAAGAAGTCGCAGATCGACGAGTACCTCGAGTTCTACACCGGGCCCGGTGCCCAGCACCTCGCGCTCGCGACCAACGACATCCTGCGCACCGTCGACGAGCTGACCACGGAGGGCGTCGAGTTCCTCGACACCCCCGACGCCTACTACGACGACCCCGAGATGCGCGCCCGCATCGGCGAGGTCCGCGTCCCCATCGAGGAGCTGAAGAAGCGCAAGATCCTCGTCGATCGCGACGAGGACGGCTACCTGCTGCAGATCTTCACCAAGCCGCTCGGTGACCGCCCGACGGTCTTCTTCGAGATCATCGAGCGGCACGGCTCGCTCGGCTTCGGCAAGGGCAACTTCAAGGCGCTCTTCGAGTCCATCGAGCGCGAGCAGGACAAGCGCGGCAACCTCTGACGCGCACGGGTCCGGGAGCGGGGAAGGGCGCCTGTCCACCTCCGCTCCCGGCCCTGTTGCGGGGAGAGGCGCCCCGTTAGCATGAGGCAACCCGCACCTCACCCGGGAGCTCTCATGGACCAGCCGCTGTCGCTCGCCCTGCGCACCGAGACGGCCTCGGCGCATGACGACGCCGAGGGTTCCGCCTTCGTCGAGCAGCTCATGGCTGGCCTGGCCTGCCGCCCGGCCTTCGTCGCGCTCGTCGCCCAGCAGCTGGTCATCTATCGGGCCCTCGAAGAGGTGCTCTGGACGCACTACTCCGACCACCCCTTCGTCGCGCCGGTGCTCGACCACCGGCTCGACCGGGTCGCCGCGCTCGAGCAGGACATCGACCACCTCTGCGGCGATGACGTCGACGGTCGACTCGCCGCCGACATCCACATCGTGCCCGCCGCGGCCGACTACGCGGCGCAGCTGCGTGAGCAGCACACCCCCGAGTCGATGCTCGCGCACCACTACGTGCGCTACCTCGGGGACCTCTCCGGGGGCCAGATCATCGCGCGGATGGTGCAGCGGCACTACGGCATCGACCCCGCGGGGCTGAACTTCTACCACTTCGAGCAGATCCCCAAGCCCAAGCTCTACAAGGACGCCTACCGCGCGGCCCTGGACTCGCTCGAGCTCGACGAGACCGCGCGTCGCCGGGTCCTCGACGCAGCCGTCGACAGCTTCGAGCTCAACCGGCGGGTCTTCGCCGACCTCGGTGCGGCCCGCGCACCCGAGCACGCCGCGGCCGGCGGGCCTGCGTGACCTGGTCGCAGTTCCTCCCGACCTTCGGGGCGCTCTTCGTCATCGTCATGCTCCGGGCCAATGCCACGTACTGGCTCGGCCGCGGGGCAGCTGCCGGTGGTCGCCGTTGGCGCAAGAGCGAAGGGGAGGGCTCGCCCGCGTGGCAGAGTGCCCGCGTGCTGGTCAACCGGTGGGGACCGATCGCCGTCGTCCTGTGCTTCTTCACCGTCGGCATCCAGACGGCTGTCAACGCGACGGCCGGCGTCACCCGGATGCCGCTGCGCCGGTACCTGCCCGCCGTGACTCTCGGCTCGATCGCCTGGGCGACGATCTACGCGACGGTGGGTCTGGCCGCTGCGCGTGCCTGGCTGGCGGCCGCCGCCAGGTCGCCGCTCGCGGCGACGCTGCTGGCCGTCGTGGTCGTCGTGGGTGTCACCGCTCTGCTGTGGTCGCGTCGCCGGCAGGCGCGTGCGCTCGTCGCGGAGGTCGAGGGGTCGACACCCGATCGGGACTCCACCGACGCCGTGAGATCGTGAGGGCATGAGCACCCCCGAGCGCGCCGGCTGGTACGACGACCCGGAGGACGAGACGCAGCTGCGCTACTTCGACGGGATCATCTGGAGCGAGCGCACCGTGCCCCGGCAGACGCGGGCCGCGCAGCCCACCCCGGAGATCGCGCCGCAGGGCGACCCGGCGGTCGGTCCCGGCGCCCCGGGCACGCAGGGCGGGCAGGGCAGCCCGGGTGGGCCGGGCACGGATGTCTTCGGCCGGCCGACCCACGGGGCAGGGCAAGCCCCCTTCGGCACGGCGCCGCAGGGCGCAGCAGGCTACGGCGACGCCGCCCCGCAGCCCACGACGGCCGACGGCCAGACCCTGGCCAGCTACGGCCAGCGCGTGGGCGCCTACCTCGTCGACTGGATCGTGCTGCGGATCCTCAACGTCATCTTCGCCGGCTGGGCCGTGTGGCTGGCGAGCCGCGACTACCTGACCTTCATCTGGGACGCGGCGGCGGCCAACGACCCGGAGCGGCTCGAGCGGGTCACGCCCGAGGAGCTGCTCGGGCTCTTCGACGTGCAGTACCTGCTCGTCGCCCTCGGTATCGGCATGCTCGTGCGGTGCCTCTACGAGGTCATCTTCCTCAGCCGCTGGGCCGCGACCCCGGGCAAGCTGGCTCTCGGCCTGTCGGTCCGCCGGGTCGACCGCCCGGGCCGGCCGAGCGCCGGGACGGCCTTCATGCGGGCGCTCCTGCCGATGGCGACGATGCTGCTGTCCGCGATCAGCTGCTTCTCGACCGCCGTGACGGCCGCCGACCTGCTGTGGCCGATCAAGGACCCGCAGCGGCAGACGCTGCACGACAAGATCGCGGGCACGCTCGTCGTCCGCGGCCGCCAGGAGAAGGTCAGCGGCGAGGCCGAAACGGACCGCGAGGCCCGCTGAGTCCTAACCGTCGCCGTAGTGCTCGAGGACGGCGCGCACGAGGGCACCCATGCGGCTGCGCTCGGGGACGAGCGGGTCGACCCCCTTCGCCTGCAGCGGGGCAGCGGTGACCGGACCGACCGCGGCGACGAGCAGACCGGCGCGTGACCGATGGACGATCTCGTCGGTGACGCCCGCGGCGTCGGCCGCCGCGAACCAGGCCACGACGGCCGGTGCGGAGGTGAAGACGACCGCGTCGACCTCGCCGGCAGCAGCGGCACGGGTCGAGGCGGTGACCGCGGCAGGGTCCGGCGCCGGACCCCACCGGTAGACGACCAGCGGCGAGACCCGCGCGCCCGCGGCCGTCAGGGCCTCGTCGAGCCCGTCGGACCCGTTGCCGTGGTGCTGGACCGCGACGCTCGCGCCGTCGACACCCAGGGCGAGGAGGTGATCGGTGATCTCGGCGGTCGTCTCGGACTCGGCCACCCACTCGGGGGGTGAGCCCGTGGGCGACGAGGGCGCCCTTGGCCTTGGGGCCCCGGGCGAAGATCCGGGCGTAGGAGAGCGCGTCCGTGAGGGAGCCGTGGAGGCCGGCCACATCGGCGGCCTCGAGCCAGCCGCGCAGACCGGCCCCCGTGGTGACGACGACGAGATCCGGCGGGTCGGCGACGAGGGCACGGGTGTCGGCGACGAGCCGCTCGTCGTCGCTGTGGTGGACGATCGACATCGCCGCGGCGTGCCGGATCGTCGCACCGCGACGGGCGAAGGCCTCGGCGAGGTCGTCGCTGCGCCGGTCAGCCGTGATGAGGACGGTGCGGCCGGCCATGACCGCCGGCAGGGGGCGGCTCACGCGTCCGTCGTGGCGCCGGCGGCGGCCATCTCGGCGAGTGCTGCCTGCGTCGTCTCGGGGGCGACCCCGGCGATGGTGTCGGTGAGCAGTCGCACCGCAAATCCCTCGCGCAGCGCGTCGAGGACCGTGGCCCTGACGCAGTGGTCGGTGGCGATCCCGCCGACGTCGAGGTCGGTGACGCCCCGCGTGCGCAACCAGTCCGCGAGACCGGTGCCGTCCTCGGCGAAGCCCTCGAAGCCGCTGTAGGCGGCGTCGTGGGCGCCCTTGCGGAAGACCTCGGTCACCTCACCCATGGCCGGCTCGAGCGCAGGGTGGAAGGCGGCGCCCGTCGTGCCAGCCGCGCAGTGCACCGGCCAGGTCGTCGCGAAGTCGGGCTCGCCGTCGGTGGCCCAGTGCGCGCCGGGGTCGTGGTGCCAGTCGGCCGTGGCGACGATCGCGGCGTAGGGCGGGCCGTCCTGGTCGAGGACTCGTGCGGCGGCCCGCTCGGCGACGGCGGCACCTCCGGTCACGGCGAGGGAGCCCCCTTCGCAGAAGTCGTTCTGGATGTCGACGAGGACGAGTGCACGGCTCATGCTGGTGAGGATGTCATGCCCCGGCGACGAGCAGGCCCCAGAAGTGGTCGAAGGCAGTCGTCGTCGCGGGGGAGTCGACGGTGACCGCCGTGGCGAGGAAGGCGGCCCGCCCAGTGGCCGGATCGGCATAGCCGATGGTGCCCAGGCCACCGGCCCATCCCACCTGCCCGCCTGGACGGACCTCGACGGTGAGCCCCCAGTCGCAGCCCGGCTCGATGAACCCCGCTGCGGTGAGCCGCTGCTCGTCGGTGAGCGTGCCGGTGCGCAGAGCCGCGAGGGACTCGGGCGAGAGGACGGTGGGACCGCCGACGAGCGAGCGCAGGAAGGCCAGCTGGTCGGGCACGGTCGAGACGAGCCCGGTGGCAAGGGACGCGAAGGGAGGCGGGTCCACGAAGGTGCCCGCCGGGAGCTCCACGGGCCTGAGCCCTCCCCCCTCGGGAGTCAGCGGTGGGGCCAGGCAGGTGGCGTCGGCGGTGTAGCCGGTGTCGGTCATCGCGAGCGGCTGCAGCACGTGCTCGGTGAGCAGCTCGGGCACGCTCGACCCGGTGGCCCGGGCGAGCAGCACCCCGAGGACGTCGCTGCTCGTGTGGTACCGCCAGGCCGTGCCCGGCTGGTCAGCCAGCGGCACGCTGCCGAGTCGGCTCATGAAGTCGTCGGGTGACATCGTTGGGCAGAAGGGGCCGGGGGCGACCTGCTCACGGGCGAGGGCATCGGCGAGGGGGCCGGGCTCGCTCACCCAGCCGAAGCCCGGGGTCATCGTCAGCAGGTGCCGCAGCGTGATCGGTCGCTCGGCGGGGACGGTGGCGGACAGATCGGCAGCGGGGTCGACGAGCACCCTCGGGTCGGCCAGCTCGGGCAGCCACGCCGCCACGGGGTCGTCGAGGGTGAGGACGCCGAGCTCGACCAGGCGCAGTGCGAGGACGCCACGGATGGGCTTGGTGCACGAGCTGAGGGCGACCTGGGTGTCCCGCGTCATCGGTGCTCCGCCGGGGGAGCGGGCCCCACCCACGCGCAGGCGGGCTCCGTCGGCATCCGCCACGCCGACCGCCCAGCCCGCGAGCTCGCCGGCACCCTGCAGCCGGTCGAGGGTGCGGGTGAGGTCCTCGAGTGCGTTCATCGCCCCACCGTGGCACGGATCTGCCGGGCGCGGCGAAGGGGGAGTGCCCCCCTTCGGCAGCACACTGGAGCCATGACCTCGTGCACGATCCCCGACCTCCCCGAGCTGCACCCGACGCTGGCCCACCGCTTCAGCCCGGTGCGCTTCCGGGAGAACGCCGTGGTCGAGCGAGCACACGTCGAGACGATGCTCGAGGCCGCTCGGCGGGCGCCCTCCGCGGGCAACTCGCAGCCGTGGCGCTTTGTCGTGGGGGTGCGGGGGGACGACGTGCACGAGCGCATCGTGCGCCACCTGGCCCGTAGCTCAGGGGCGTGGGCGCCCGCCGCGTCGGCGATCGTGGTCAACCTCGCCGTGGTGGGCATCGAGGACGCGCCGGGCTGGGAGTACTCGGAGTTCGCGACCTATGACCTCGGTCAGGCGGTGGCGCACATGTGCGTCCAGGCGCTGACCATCGGGCTGGACAGCCACCAGTTCCGGGCCTTCGACCGCGAGGGGGTGGCGGCGGAGCTTGCCGTCCCGCCGCACCTCGAGGTCGTCTCGATGACGGCCTTCGGCGTGGCCGATCATCGCCCGGGCGAGATCCCGTCACCCGGGACCAGTCGGGAGCGGCTCGCTCTCGAGGAGATCGTCTGGCTCGAGGCCGGCGACGGGGCCTGATCAGTCCCGGGCGGCCAGCTCACCGTCGGACCTCAGCACGCAAAACAGGTTGCCCTCCGGGTCGACGAGGGTCACCCACCCGGTGCCGGGACCGTAGTGCCCGCGAAGGTCGGCGTGGAGGCTCGCGCCGTGGGCGAGCAGGCGCTCGACCTCCTCGGCCTGCGTCAGGTCGGTCGGCCGCAGGTCGTAGTGCATCTTGGTCTTGCCCGGCGTGGGGTCCGGGACCTCGATGAAGAGCACCCTGTGCCCAGTGACCGGGTCGACGAGCATGCACTCCTCGTGCCCGGGGCGGTTGGGGTCGCCGGGCACGTCGGTGTAGCCGATGACGCCCTTCCACCACTCGCTGAGGGCGTAGGCGTCGCGGCAGTCGAGGGTGGTGTGCGAGATGCGGGAGGTCATCCGCTCACCCTCGCGGCAGGTCAGCGGAGCCGCAAGCGGATTGCGTCAGGCCGTCGCGAGCCGGTAGCCCCGCTTGACGACCGTCTCGACGACCCGTCGGTCCCCGATCGCCTCACGCAAGCGGCCGACGGCCACCTCGACGGCGTGACCGCTCGCGGAGTCGCCCGGCAGCACCTCGAGGACGTCGGCACGGGTGACGACATCTCCCTTCGCGTCGATGAGCAGGTGGAGCACGGACAGGCCGCTCGGGGAGATGGCGAGCACCCGGTCGCCGAGGAGCGCGGCGGTGCTGCGCAGCTGCAGCGGTCCGGCGACGGTCTCGACGGCGGTGGCCATCATCGCCTCGTAGTGGCCGACCAGGGCTCGCACGAGCGACCCCAGCCGGGCCCGCTCCGGGAGCAGCGGGCTGATGCCGACGTGCTCGAGCGGGCGTGCGGTGACCGGCCCGACGGCCGCGACGACGAGACGGCCGGTGCGGACCCGGCCGACGATCGACGGCAGAACGCCGGCGTCCCGAGCCGCGTCGAGCCAGGCCGCCGCGGCCGGTGCGGAGGTGAAGACGACGACGTCGATGTCACCCACGGCCGCCTGCTCGACGCCGCAGGTCACCGCGTCGGCATCCGGTGGCGGCCCCCAGCGGTAGACCACGAGAGAGGTCACCGTGGCACCGGCGGTCGCCAGATCGACGTCGAGCTCGTCGCACCCTGCGCCGTGGTGCTGGATCGCGATGCTTTGTCCCGCAACGCCTTCGGTGATCAGGAAGTCACGGATCTCAGCGGAGGTCTCCGACTCGGCGACCCAGTCCGCGTCGTGCCCGGCCGCCTGGATCGCGCCGCGCGCCTTGGGGCCGCGGGCGACGATCCGGGTCCGGTCCAGGACCTCGTGCAGCTCCTCACCCAGACCCGTGGCGTCGGCCGCCTCCACCCACCCGCGGAACCCGATCGCCGTCGTCACCACGACGACGTCGGGCGGTGCGGCGAGGAGGGTCCGCGTCCGCTCGACGAGCTCCGCGTCCGCGGTGTGCGGCACGATCGTCAGCGCCGGCGTGTGCAGCACCCGGGCACCGCGCCGCTCGAGGGCGGCGCGCAGGTCGCCGGCGCGCCGGTCCCCGGTGACGAGGACGACGCACCCGGCGAGCAGCTGCGGCAGGCTCACGTGACGCTGCGGTCGAAGGGAGGTCCCGTCACCTCGTCGCCGAACGGCTCGACCCAGACCTCGCCGTCGACGACCGTCACGGGCCAGGTGCGCAGGTCGACCGGCTCGCTGCCGGCCCCGTCGAGGCAGGTGCCGGTGCGCAGGTCCCACACCTGCTTGTACATCGGCGAGATGACGGTCGGGACCCCACCACGCGTGCCGACGAGGCCGCGGGCGATGACGTGCGCGCCGCTGTAGGGGTCGCGGTTGGCGATGCCGTGGACCTCGTCGTCATGCGTGCGGACCAGCGCGACCTGCACACCGTCGACGAGGGCGACCGCGCCGCGCTCGGGAACGAGGTCGGTGAGGGCGCACAGGCGTACGCGGGCCTGTGGGGGAGCAGCGGTCATGAGCGGACCTCCAGAGTCGTGCCGGCGATGAGGACGGACTCGTCCGAGCGCTCCTCCGGGGTGGCGGGACGGGCCTGGCCGCGCTCGCCGACGTAGGCGAGCGAGTCGTCGACCGCGTCCGGGGCATTGACGAAGGACGCGAAGCGGGCCAGCTTGTCCGGGTCGGCGAGCGTCGCCGCCCACTCGTCGCGGTAGCTGCCCACGTGGGCGGCCATCGCGGCATCGAGGTCGTCGGCGATGCCGAGGCTGTCGTCGATGACGACGGCACGGATGGCGTCGAGACCCCCTTCGTGCTCCTCGACCCAGGGGGCGGTGCGCTGCAGCCGGTCTGCGGTGCGCACGTAGTACATGAGGAAGCGGTCGATGGTGCGCACGAGCGTCTCGGTGTCGAGGTCCTCGGCGAGCAGGCGGGCGTGCTTGGGGGTGAATCCGCCGTTGCCGCCGACGTAGAGGTTCCACCCCTTGTCGGTGGCGATGATGCCGACGTCCTTGCCGCGGGCCTCGGCGCACTCACGGGCGCACCCGGAGACGCCGAGCTTGATCTTGTGCGGCGAGCGGAGCCCGCGGTAGCGCAGCTCGAGGTCGATCGCGAGGCCGACGGAGTCCTGCACGCCGAAGCGGCACCACGTCGAGCCGACGCAGGACTTCACCGTGCGCAGCGACTTGCCGTAGGCGTGACCCGACTCGAAGCCGGCGTCGACCAGCCGCCGCCAGATGCCGGGCAGCTGGTCCATCCGGGCACCGAAGAGATCGATCCGCTGGCCGCCGGTGATCTTCGTGTAGAGGCCGTAGTCCTTGGCGACCTCGCCGATCGCGATGAGCCCTTCGGGCGTGACCTCGCCGCCCGGGATGCGCGGGACGACCGAGTAGGAGCCGTCCTTCTGCAGGTTGGCCATGACGTGGTCGTTGGTGTCCTGCAGGGTCGCCTGCTCGCCGTCGAGGATGTGCCCGGTGCCGAGCGAGGCGAGGATCGAGCCGATGACCGGCTTGCAGATGTCGCAGCCGCGGCCGGTCCCGTGGCGCTCGATGATCTCGCTGAAGGTCCGCAACCCCTGGACCCGGACGATGTCGAAGAGCTGGGCACGCGACTGCTCGAAGTGCTCGCACAGCGCACTGCTCACCTCGACGCCGGCGGCGGCGAGCTCGCTCGTCACGAGCTTCTTGACCAGCGGCAGGCAGGAGCCGCAGCTCGTGCCCGCGAGGGTGCACGCCTTGACCCCCGCGAGGTCGGTGCAGCCCCCTTCGCCCACGGCACAACGGATCTCGCCCGCGGTGACGTTGTTGCAGGAGCACACGGAGGCCTCGTCCGGCAGGTCGCCGGCAGGTGCCGGCGCGGACCCCTCGGGCAGCAGGTAGGCCGCGGGGTCGCCGCCGAGCTCGCGACCGACCATCGGGCGAAGGGAGGAGTAGGCACTGGCGTCGCCGACGAGGATGCCGCCGCGCAGGGTGCGGGCGTCGTCGCTCATGACGAGCTTCTTGTAGACGCCCGCGACGGGGTCGGAGATGACGACCTCGAGCGAGCCGCGCTCCTGCGCGAAGGCATCGCCGAAGCTCGCGACGTCGACGCCCAGGAGCTTGAGCTTGGTGGACAGGTCGGCCCCGGGGAAGGTCCCGGCACCGCCGAGCAGCCGGTCGGCGACGATCTCCGCCATCGTGTAGCCGGGGGCGACCAGGCCGAGGCAGCGACCGCCGATGCAGGCGACCTCGCCGATCGCGTGGATCGCGGGATCCGCTGTGGCACAGGCGTCGTCGACGACGACGCCCCCGCGCTCGCCGATCTCGAGCCCGGCCTCGCGGGCGAGCTCGTCACGCGGGCGGACGCCGACGGCGAAGACGACGACGTCCACGTCGAGCGCGGGGCCCTCGCTGAACTTCATCCGGGAGACGGCGCCTCGCTCGCCGACGATCTTCGACGTCGCGGTCGAGGTGCGCACCGAGACCCCGAGCCCCTCGATGAGCCGCTTGAGCCCCTCGCCACCACCCTCGTCGACTTGGAGCGGCATGAGCCGTGGCGCGAACTCCACGACCGTCGTCTCGACCTCGAGCGCCCGCAGGGCGCCGGCCGCCTCGAGGCCGAGCAGGCCGCCGCCGACGACCGCGCCGCGGACCGGCCGGTCGAGCTCCTCCCGACGGGTCTCGACGAACTGCCGCAGGTCGGCGACGTCGTCGATCGTGCGGTAGACGAAGGCGCCGCGCAGGTCCTTGCCGGGCACCGGTGGCACGGCGGCGTAGGAGCCGGTCGCGAGGACGAGGGAGTCGTAGGGCAGGACCTGGCCGGTGCTCGTCGTCACCGTCCGGGCGTCGCGGTCGATGCTCTCGGCCCGGACACCGCGGCGCAGCGTGACGAGCGGGTCGTCCCACAGCTCCTGCCCGCCGAGGGCGAGGTCCTCGGGGTGGCGCCCGGTGAAGTAGGAGGTGAGGGCGACGCGGTCGTAGGGCGCGCGCGGCTCCTCGCACAGCAGCGTGACGGCCCACCGCCCGGCGTCGTCCCGGGCGCGCAGCGCATCCACGAGCCGGCGGGCGACCATGCCGCCGCCGACGACGACGAGCTGCTGCGGCTGGGTGGTGGAGGTGGTGGTCTCTGGCATGGCGCTCAACTTAGGAAGCCCTCGTTTCGGCTCGGTCTTGGTCGTGTTTCCCCGGTGTGAACCCGCCCTCACCGGGTGCAGTCGTGGGCTGTGAGGGGCCCGTGTCTGCGCCGAGCCAGTCGAGGATCCCGCACACCGCATCGGTGCACCCACCGCAGCCGGTGGTCGCCCGGGTGCTCGCGGCGATCTGCTCCACAGTCGTTGCGCCGGAGGCGAACTCGGCGCGGATGTCCCCCTTCGTCACGCCGTTGCACCGGCAGATCGTCGCCCGGTCCGGGATGAGCGAAGGGGAGTCGCGTCGCGTCGTCGTGGCGGCCGGAGCGATGGCCGGCAGCAGCAGGTGCGCCGGGTCTGCGGGCAGGGGAGTGCGACGGGTGTAGGTCGTGATCAGGTCGGTGCCGACGCGGCCTGCCCCCACGGCGGCCGCGCCCACGAGCAGGCCGTCGCGCACGACGATCTCGAGGTGCCGTCCGGCGGCCGGGTCGCTCAGCCGCACGACGCGCAGGCCGGGGTCGTCGACTCGCCCGCTGCCGCACACACCCATCGTCACGATGTCGACACCGTGGGTCTTGGGCTTGACGACGTCGCCGACGCCGGCGGTCACGGCCTCGGGGTCACGACCGGTGAGCAGGTCGGCGAGACGGCGGGCCTGCTCCCACCCCTGGGCGACGAGGCCGCTGGCGCCGCCGGGAGGTTGGGCGCAGTCACCGATGGCGTGCACGTGCGAGTCGCTCGTCGTCAGGTCGGCGTCGACGAGGACGCCGCGGTCGACCTCGAGGCCAGCCTCGGCCGCCAGCGCGACATGGGGCACGGTGCCCGTGCACAGCACGAGCAGGTCGGCGGCCAGGACCTCGCCGTTGGTCAGCTGCACCCGTCGCAGCCGGCCCTCCTCGACGACGATCTCCTGCGCCCCGACGCCGACCCGCTGGTCGACACCGGTCCGGCGCAGGGTCGACTCGACGACCCGGCTGGCGGCCTCGTCGAGCTGGCGCTCCATGAGGGCGGGGGAGGGGTGGACGACGGTGACGGCGAGGTCGCGTCGGGCGAGCCCGCTCGCGGCCTCGAGGCCGAGCACGCCGCCGCCGAGGACGATGGCGCGGCGGGCGTTGAGGGTCGCCGCGATGATCTCGCGGGCGTCGTCGATGGAGCGCAGCACGTGGACGCCGCTCGGCAGGTCGCCGCCGGCTGGATCGTCACCGAGACCCGGGACCGTCGGGACCCGGGCGGCCGCACCTGTGGCGATGACGAGCTCGTCGTAGGGGACGCGCGTGTCGTCGGCGAGGACGACGTCGCGGCGTCCACGGTCGATCGCCCGCACCGCGACGCCGCGCTGCACCGTGACGCGCGGGTGGTCGGGCGCGGGGAGGGCGATCGCCGAGAGCCCGCGCGTGCCCGCGACGACGTCGCTGAGCAGCACTCGGTTGTAGGGCTCGCAGGCTTCGTCGCCGAGCACCGTGACGAGGTGTTCGCCGGCGTGGTCGGCCGTCGTGAGGTCCTCGACGAAGCGGGACCCGACCATCCCGTACCCGATGACGACGATGTGGCTCATGCGCTGACCTCCAGCGGTTCGGGGACGAGATCGGTCGTGCTGGCGGCGACGTCGACGGCGCACACCTTGAACTCCGGCATCGACGAGATCGGGTCGACCGCGTCATTGGTCGCCCGGTTGACGCTCCCGGCGCCGGCGAAGTGGAAGGGCATGAAGACGGTGTCCGGCCGGACCCGGTCGGTGATCCGCGCGGGAGCGGTGACCGTGGCCCGCGCCGTGCGCAGGTCGAGCTGGTCGCCCTCCTCGATGCCCAGGCGGTGGGCGAGGAGCGGGTGCACCTCGACGAAGGGGGTGGGTTGCGCCGCGAGGAGCGCCGCCACCCGACGCGTCTGGGCCCCCGACTGGTAGTGCTCGAGGACGCGCCCGGTGATGAGGAAGAGCGGGGCGTCGGGACGCAGGTCCTCGGCCGGCCCGAGGTGGTCGACGGGCACGAGCCGGGCCCTGCCGTCGGGCGTGGGGAAGTCGTCGAGGAAGGCGCGCGGTGTGCCCGGGTGCGGGGCCTCCCCTTCGCCGGTGGCGGGGCAGGGCCAGTGCAGGTCGGTCTCGCGGTCGAGGCGGGCGTGGCTCAGCCCGGAGTAGTCGGCGCGGCCGCCGACGCTCGCCCTGGCCAGCTCGTCGAAGACCTCCGACGGGACCGTCGACCACGTGCCCGGGGCATCGAGGCGGGCGGCGAGCTGGGCCCACACCCACAGCTCCGAGACGACGCCGTCGGGCGGGTCGATGGCCTTGCGGCGACGGATGATGCGGCCCTCGAGGTTGGTCATCGTGCCCTCCTCCTCGGCCCACTGCGTGACCGGCAGGACGATGTCGGCGAGGGCGACGGTCTCGGAGGGGACGACGTCGCAGACGACGAGCAGGTCGAGTGCGCGCAGTCGATCGGCGACGGCATCGGCGCGGGGTGCGCTCACGACGGGGTTGGCCCCGTGGACGAGGAGTGCCCGGGGTCCGTCGGGGGTGCCGAGGGAGCGCAGCAGCTCGACGGCCGGCAGGCCCGGGCCGGGCAGGTCGTCGGCGTCGACGCCCCAGACCGCGGCGACGTGCTCGCGGGCGGCCGGGTCGGCGATCATCCGGTAGCCGGGCAGCTGGTCCGCCTTCTGCCCGTGCTCGCGCCCACCCTGGCCGTTGCCCTGACCCGTGAGGGCGCCATAGCCGCTCCCTTCGCGTCCGACGAGGCCGAGCGCGAGGGCGAGGTTGATCGCGGCGGTGACCGTCGCGGTGCCCTGGGTGGACTGCTCGACGCCGCGCCCGGTGAGGACGTGGACGCCCGCGCCTCCCCGTGAGGGGCTGGCCGCCGCGAGCAGCCGAGCGGTCGCCCGCAGGTCGTCAGCGGGTACCCCGCAGACCTGCTCGGCCCGCTCGGGCCACCACGCGGCGACGGAGCGGGCGACGTTGTCGAGCCCGCTCGTCCGCTCGGCGAGGTAGGCCTCGTCGGCGAGCGACTCGGCGAGGACGACGTGCAGCAGTGCCTGGAGCACGACGAGGTCGGTCCCGGGGACGGGCTGCAGGTGGACGCCCTGCCCGTCGTCGGTGAGGTCGGCCGTGGCCGAGCGGCGCGGGTCGACGACGACGAGCCCACCGGCCGCGCGAGCTCCCGCGAGGTGCCCGACGAAGGGAGGCATCGTCTCGGCGACATTGCTGCCGAGGAGCAGGATCGCGCCCGAGGTGTCGAGGTCGGTGACGGGGAAGGGCATCCCGCGGTCCATACCCAGCGACCGGTTGGCGGCGGCCGCCGCGGAGGCCATGCAGAAGCGGCCGTTGTAGTCGATGTGCTTGGTGCGCAACGCGATCCGGGCGAACTTGCCGAGCTGGTAGGCCTTCTCGTTCGTCAGCCCGCCACCGCCGAAGACGGCCACCGCGTCCGGACCGTGCTCGGTCGCGATCTCACGGAGCCGCCCGGCGAGGAGGTCGAGCACCTCGTCCCAGCCCGTCGGGTGCAGCTCGCCGTCGGCGCCGCGCACCAGGGGAGTGGTGAGCCGGTCGGGGGGCGCGCAGCACCTCGGCGGAGGTCCACCCCTTGCGGCACATGCCGCCCCGGTTGGTCGGGAAGTCGCGGGCCGTGACCTCGACCCGCTCACCCTCCGGCTCCAGACTCATCGCGCACTGCAGCGCGCAGTAGGGGCAGTGGCTGTCGACCATCAGATGCCCTCGTCGGCCAGGCGCGCGCCGCGGCGGACGTAGACCGCCCACGTGAGCGTCGCCATGAGGACGTAGGCCGCGATGAAGACCCCGATCGCCGGCACGAGCGAGCCGAAGCCGGTCGTCGACATCGCGAAACCACGCGGCACGAGGAAGCCGCCAACGGCACCGACGGCGCCGGCGATCCCGATGCAGCCGGCGGCACTGCGGCGTGCGATGGCGAGCTCCTCGCCGTCACGCACCCCGGCCCGGAAGACGGCCGGGATCATCCGATAGGTCGCGCCGTTGCCGATGCCGGCCCCGGTGAAGAGCACGAGGAAGGCGAGGAGGAAGAGGACGAAGGAGTGCGCGGAGAGAGCGAGGATTGCCAGCCCCGCGGCGAGCCCCATGACGACGAAGGCCGCGATGGTCACCCGCGCGCCGCCGAGCCGGTCGGCGATGGTCCCGCCGAGCGGTCGGCTCGCGGCGCCGAGGACCGCGCCGACGAAGGCGATCGACGTCGTCACCTCGGGGAACTGGCTCGTGAGCAGCGTCGGGAAGGCCGCCGAGTAGCCGATGAAGGAGCCGAAGGTGCCGATGTAGAGGAAGGAGATGATCCAGGTGTGGGGGTGGGTCGCGGCCTTCGCCCAGCTGCGGTGGTCGGACCGCGCGGTGCTGAGGTTGTCCATGCCGCGCCAGGCGCCGAGCGCGGCGAGCAGCACGAGCGGCACGAAGAGCAGGCCGGCCCGCTCGAGGTGGATCCCGGCGCCGATCGCGATGACGGCGGGGACGACGAGCTGCACGATGCCGGTGCCGAGGTTGCCGCCGGCTGCGTTGAGCCCCAGCGCCTTCCCCTTCTCCGCCTCGGGGAAGAAGAAGGAGATGTTGGTCATCGACGACGCGAAGTTGCCCCCGCCGAAGCCGGCGAGTGCGGCGATCGCGAGGAGGAGGCCGAAGGGGGTCTCCGGCCGGCCCACGACCCAGGCCAGTGAGAGGGTGGGCAGCAGGAGCAGCAGCGCCGAGATGATCGTCCAGTTGCGCCCGCCGACGAGCGGGACCATGAAGGTGTAGGGGACCCGCAGGAAGGCGCCGACGAGGCTCGGCACCGCGATGAGCCAGAACTGCTGGTCCAGGGTCAGCGCGAAGCCGGCGGCGGGCAGCTGCGGCACGACGACGCTCCACAGTGCCCACACGCAGAAGCCGAGGAACTCGGCGAGCACCGACCAGCCCAGGTTGCGGCGGGCGACCGCACGGCCGCCGCCCGCCCAGAAGCCGGCGTCCTCCGGGTCCCAGTGGTCGATCCAGCGGCCGGCCCGACGGACGGGACCGGCGGGGGTGGTGGCGTCAGCGGTGCTCGCGGGCAGCGTCGTGGTCATGCCGGAAGGCTGGCAAGACCGTGTTTCCCCGTCGGTCCGCGGACGTAAAGCCCGCGTTACCCTGCGCGCACACCCGGGGTCGCAGCGCTGTGAGGGTGGGTCGAGACCGCTACGGCGTCTCGGTGAGGAAGACCGTCTCGACCGCCGGCTGACCCTGGCTCAGCTGGTGCGCCGAGCGCGGCAGCTCGGCGACCGAGGCCTCGTGCCGGGCGCGCGCGCCCTCGAGACTCGCGTGCTCGTGCCCGACGACCTCGCCGCCCTCGACGAGCCGCACGAGGAGGTCACGGTCGTCGCCGTCGCCGACCGGCTGCTCCCCGATGCCGAGCACCTCCGCCTCGGCGACACCGAGCGGGTTGCGCCGGCGCAGGGCGTACTTGCGGCCGCCGACCGACTGCTCCTTGCTCTTCTTGGCGACGCCGATCATCCGCCCTTCGTCGTCCTCGCGGGCGACGAGCTTGTAGACCATCGACGCCGTCGGGTGGCCCGACCCGGTCACCACGCGGGTGCCGACGCCGTACGTGTCGACGGGCGCCGCCGCCAGCGCCGCGATGGCGTACTCGTCGAGGTCGGAGGTCACGACGATCTTGGTCTCGGTCGCACCCAGCGCGTCGAGCTGCTCGCGGACCTCGCTCGCCTGGACCACGAGGTCACCCGAGTCGAGGCGCACCCCACCGAGCGAGGTGCCGGCGACCTCGACGGCCGTCCGCACCCCTTCGGTCACGTCGTAGGTGTCGACGAGCAGGGTCGTGCCGACCCCGAGCGAGGCGACCTGTGCCTCGAAGGCCTCGCGCTCGCTCTCGTGGAGCAGGGTGAAGGCGTGCGCGGCCGTCCCGCCCGTCGGCACGCCGTGCCGCCGCCCCGCCTCGAGGTTGGAGGTGGACGAGAAGCCGGCGATGTAGGCGGCCCGCGCCGCCGCGACCGCCGCCTCGTCGTGGGTGCGGCGGCTGCCCATCTCGATGACCGGCCGCGACCCGGCGGCACCGGTCATCCGCGACGCGGCCGAGGCGACGGCGGAGTCGTGGTTGAGGATCGACAGGACCACGGTCTCGAGGATCACGCCGTGCGCGAAGTCCGACTCGACGACGAGCACGGGGGAGTAGGGGAAGTAGGTCTCGCCCTCCGCGTAGCCCCACACGTCGCCGTCGAAGCGGTAGTCGGCGAGGAAGTCGAGCGTCGTCACGTCGACGACGTCGTGCGCGCGCAGGTGCTCCAGCTCGGCGTCGCCGAAGCGGAAGCCCTCGATCGCGTCGAGGACCCGCCCGACACCCGCCAGCACGCCGTAGCGACGGCCGGAGGGCAGTCGTCGCGCGAAGGTCTCGAAGACGCACTGCCGCGACGCGGCGCCGCTGTGGAGCGCAGCCTGGAGCATGGTCAGCTCGTAGTGGTCGGTGAGCAGAGCGGTGCTGGGTCGGATCGTCACGCGCGCCACTCTAGGGTGGAGGGCGTGTCCATCGCCCCCGCCGAGCAAGAGACGAGCGAGCCCGACGTCGTCGAGGCCGTCGACACCCCGTGGATCACGTTGGTGTGGAACGACCCTGTCAACCTCATGTCGTACGTGACCTGGGTCTTCCAGACGCACTTCGGCTACCCGAAGCAGCAGGCGGAGAAGCTCATGATGGACGTGCACCTCAAGGGGCGGGCGGTCGTCTCGACCGGTCCCAAGGAGCAGATGGAGACCGACACCGAGGCGCTGCAGGGCTACGGCCTGTGGGCGACCTTCCAGAAGGACGTGTGATGGCGCGGGCCTTTGCCGCGGACGGCGACCACCTGGTCGCCCTGCTCGACGAGACCGAGCGGGCGGTCGTCGCCGGCCTGTGCGCGCAGGTCATGGACCTCGTCGCGCCGGCCGCCACGACGAAGGGGGAGTCCGCCGACCCCTTCGAGGCGATCGTCGCCGGGCTGGGTGACCTGTCGACGGACGTCGACCCGGGGGTCGAGGTGCCCGACCGGGCCTTCGGCCTCGACCACGACCGCGACCCGGCACTCGACCGGCTCTTCCCGACGGGCAACCGTGAGGACGAGCAGGAGGCCGCCGAGTTCCGCCGCTTCACGGAGCAGGGTCTGCGGCGGCGCAAGCACGAGGGCCTGGCGACGACGATCACCACCCTCGAGGCCGCAGATGCCGACCGGTGGGTCGTCACGCGCGCGCAGGCACCGCAGGTGCTCGTCGCCCTCACCGACGTGCGTCTCGTCATGGGCGAGCGCCTCGGGCTGCGCACCGACGACGACGCGACCCGGCTCGAGGAGCTCGTCGAGACGCTCGACCCGGACGACCCCGCCGTCTTCGCCCTCGGCGTCTACGACTTCCTCACCTGGCTGCAGGAGTCGCTCACCCAGGCCCTCGTCGGCGGGGCGCCGGAGTGAGCGGGAGCGCCCAGCCGATCGGCGTCTTCGACTCGGGCTTCGGCGGGCTGACGGTGGCCCGGGCGATCATCGACCAGCTGCCCCACGAGTCGGTGGCCTACCTCGGCGACACGGCGCGAGCGCCCTACGGCCCCAGGCCGATCGCGCAGACGCGTGAGTTCGCGCTGGAGTGTCTCGACCGGCTCGTCGACCACGGGGTCAAGCTGCTTGTCATCGCGTGCAACACCGCCTCGGCCGCAGTGCTCCACGACGCCCGTGAGCGCTACGACGTGCCCGTCGTCGAGGTCATCCGCCCGGCCGTGCGGCGGGCGGTCCTCGCCACCCGCAACCACAAGGTCGGGGTCATCTCCACGGAGGGCACGCACCGCTCGCGCGCCTACCTCGATGCCTTCGCGGCGGCCCCGCACACCGAGGTCTTCTCCCAGCCCTGCGCGCGCTTCGTCGAGCTCGTCGAGGCGGGCACGACCTCCGGGCCGGAGGTGCTCGACGTCGCCCGCGGCTACCTCGACCCCCTTCGTCGGGCGGAGGTGGACACGCTCGTCCTCGGGTGCACCCACTACCCGCTCCTCGTCGGCGCTCTCTCCTACGTCATGGGGGAGGGTGTCACGCTCGTCTCATCGGCGGAGGAAACGGCCAAGGACGTCTACCGTGTCCTTGCGGACCACGACCTGCTGCGTCCCGGGTCGCTGTCGGCTCCGGGGCACGGGTTCACCACGACGGGGGACCCGGAGCGCTTCCGGGTCCTGGCCCGCCGCTTCCTCGGCCCCGAGGTGGCGGACGTCTTCGGCAACATGGGAGAAGAGTCGTGAGGCTCACCGTCGTCGGTTGTTCCGGTTCCTTCGCGGGGCCCGACTCGCCGGCCTCCTGCTATCTCGTCACCGCCGAGCACGAGGGCCGCACCTGGCGCATCGTGCTCGACCTCGGCAACGGCGCGCTCGGGGCGCTGCAGCGGCACACCGACCTGGCTGACCTCGACGCCGTCTTCGTCAGCCACCTGCACCCCGACCACTGCATCGACCTCACCGGCATGTACGTCACCCGCACCTACCGGCCGGAGGGCCCGCTCGCCGACCGCCTCCCGGTCTACGGTCCGGCGGGTGCGGCCGAGCGGCTGGCCGCGGCCTACGAGGGGATCGACGAAGGGGGGATGACCGGGGTCCTCGACTTCCGCCGGCTCTCCACGAGCGTGCCGACGCACCTCGGGCCCTTCGTCGTGCGTGCCTTCCGCGTCAACCACCCGGTCGAGGCCTACGGCTTCCGCGTCGAGGCCGACGGCCGGGTGCTCGCCTACAGCGGCGACACCGATTCGTGCGACGCGCTGACCCCGCTCTTCGCCGACGCCGACCTCGTGCTCGTCGACTCAGCCTTCGTCGAGGGGCGCGACGAGGCCCGCGGCATCCACCTCACCGGGCGCCGGGCCGCCGAGGCCGCCGTCGCCGCCGGGGGAGTGGGGCGCCTGATGCTCACCCACATCCCCGCGTGGAACGACCCCGAGGTCTGCCGCGCCGAGGCCGCCGCCGTGTGGCCCGGCGAGGTCGAGCTGGCCTGCCCGGACGCGACCTACGACGTCTGAGCGTCGCCCAGCGTCAGACGAGGTCGCGGGCGAGGGCGGTGAACATGTGCTCGAGGGGAAGGCCGACGAGCGCGCGGACCGGCGGGTCGCCTGGGTCGGGCAGCCCGTGCTCGACCATCGCGGCCGCGATGCTCCCGATGATGTCCGGCAGGGAGTCGACGAGCGTGCCGTCGAGGTCGAAGCAGATGGCTCGTCGCGTCATGTGCCGCAATCTAACTCGACGCGGTGGCTGGTCACTGGTGGACTGGCGGCATGGACGCGCGCCTGCCCACCCCCCTTCGCCCCGGTGACACGATCGCGGTCACCGCACCGAGCTCCGGGGTCCCGCCGACCCTCCAGCCCCGCCTCGACCTGGCGGTCGCCGGGCTGCGGCGGCGCGGCTTCGAGGTCGTCGAAGGGGTCTGTCTCAGGGGCGGCGACCACGTCTCCGCGTCGAGGGAGGCGCGGGCGGACGAGCTCATGGCCCTGCTGGTCGACCCGGACGTCGCCGCCGTCGTCCCGCCGTGGGGCGGAGAAACGGGCATTGACGTCCTCCCGTGGCTCGACCTCGACCTGCTCTCGCAGTGCGACCCGACCTGGTACGTCGGCTTCTCCGACACGACCACGACGATGCTGCCGCTCACGTTGCGGGCCGGCTGGGCGACGCTGCACGGCAGCAACCTCATGGACACGCCCTACGCCCCGGCTCCCGGTCACCTTCACTGGCTCGACGTGGCCATGGCCGAAGGTGGCGGGCTCACCCAGACCGCCGCCACGCACCGCCGCGCCGCCGGTTGGGACGACTACGAGGCCGACCCGGGCGTCGACGAGTTGACGCTCACCGAGCCCACCGGGTGGTCTCTGCTCGAGGGGGAGTCCGCGAGCTTCGCCGGGCCGTTGATCGGCGGGTGCATCGAGGTGCTCTCGCCGCTGGCGGGGACTCCCTTCGGCGACGTGTGGTCGTGGGCGCAGGTGCAGGAGCAGCCGCCCGTGGTCCTGCTCGAGGCCGCGGAGGGCAATGCCTTCGAGATCGCCCGCTGCCTGCACGGGCTGCGGTTGGCGGGGTGGTTCGACCGGTGCGCCGGCGTCGTCATCGGCCGCACGCCTGCACCCGATGCGCCGACCCTGACCCAGCACGAGGCGGTGCGCGACGCCCTCGGTGGGCTCGATGTGCCCGTCGTGCTCGACGCCGACGTGGGGCACCAGCAGCCGCAGATGCCGCTCGTCCTCGGGGTCCCCACCCGGGTCGAGGTGGGCCCGGAGACCCAACGGGTCACCCAGGACCTCGCCCGCCGGACCGCATCGCCCTAAGGTCGTGCGCGCTCGCCGACCCGTCCGGTGACCCAGGCGGCGATCCGCTCGCCGATGATTTCGGGGGAGCGGGCGAAGCTGTAGTGGTTGACCGCCTTGCCCGGGGCGTCCGCTGCCTTGGTGAAGGTGAAGCGCTCGACGTCGGCGCTCGCGAAGAGCTCGACGAGTTCGTCGACGGCAGCCGGGGGTGCGAGGGTGTCGTTGTCGAGGTCGACGACGAGCAGCGGCAGGGTGCGCTCGGCGAGTTCCGACGCGATGTTGCGACCCCCGGGAGCCAGGCGTCCGGTGCGGGAGAAGGCCGCCCACTCGCGCATCAGGGTCACCGCCTGCGTCCCGCCGAAGCCGAGGCGCGCGCCGGGCCAGAAGCCGCACAGCCGCGAGATCACCGCGATGAGCTGCGTCTGCGCGAGCGTCTTGACCCCTTGCTGCGCCCGCCAGTGCGGCGTCCCCGACCCGATGAGCACGGCGGCGTCGACTGCGGGCGTCGGGCCGGCGAGGTGCGCAGCGAGGACGTGACCGCCGAGGGAGTGCCCCAGGGCGACGACCGGGCCGTCGTGCTGCCGGCGGACGGCGTCCACGACTGCCGGCAGCCAGCCGTGGGCGAGGTCGTCGTAGCCGAGGTCGCGTCCGCGGCCGACGTGCGGCAGCGACTCGTCCTGGCCGGTGTAGTCGGCGACGCCGGCGGCCAGGCCGTGCCGGGCGAGCTCGTCGACGAAGGGGCCGTAATAGCCCGCCGGCACCCCCATGGCCGGCATGACGAGGACGAAGGGAGCGGACGTCGCCTCGGTCCCCGCGACGTGCAGGGTCGTCGTCGCGCCACCGGGCAGGGTGATGTCGCTGTGCTTGTCCACGGCGGTGAGCCTACGGCCGTCGTGGATCGTTAGCCTGAGCGCATGACTGACACCACCCCCCCGGCACGACGGACGCACCCCCGAGCAGCTGCGCGAGGTGCGCATCACGCGCAACTGGCTCGACCACGCCGAGGGCTCGGTGCTCGTAGAGTTCGGCCGCACCCGGGTGCTCGTCGCCGCGAGCTTCGAGGCGGGGGTGCCGCGCTGGCTCAAGGGCCAGGGCACCGGCTGGGTCACCGCCGAGTACGAGATGCTGCCGCGCTCGACCAACACCCGCAGCGGGCGCGACTCGCGCAAGGGCAAGGTCGGCGGCCGCACCCACGAGATCTCCCGCCTCATCGGCCGCAGCCTGCGCGCGGTCATCGACACCAAGGCGCTGGGGGAAAACACGATCGTCCTCGACTGCGATGTCCTGCAGGCCGACGGTGGCACCCGCACTGCGGCCATCACGGGCGCCTACGTCGCCCTCGTCGACGCCGTCGAGGACGCCCGCAGCCGTGGCCTGATACCGGCCGGCGCGACGCCGCTCACCGGCTCGCTCGCCGCGGTCTCGGTCGGCGTCGTCGACGGCCGCGCGGTCTGCGACCTCGACTACCCCGAGGACTCCACCGCCGAGACCGACATGAATGTCGTCATGACCGGCACCGGCGAGTTCATCGAGGTGCAGGGCACGGCGGAGGGCGCTCCCTTCGACCGGGCGCTCCTGGGCGAGCTGCTCGACCTCGCGACGACCGGCTGCGCCGCGCTCACCGAGAAGCAGCAGGAGGCCCTCGCCGAGACCCCGCGGGAGCGCGTGCTGTGACCCAGCGGGTCGTCCTCGCGACGCACAACGAGCACAAGGTTCACGAGCTGCAGCAGATCCTCGGCGAGGCGGACCTGGGCCTCGAGATCGTCTCGATGGCCGCCTTCCCCGAGGTCGGCGAGATCCCGGAGACCGAGGTGACCTTCGCCGGCAATGCGCGCCTGAAGGCCGAGCACGTCGCGATGCGCACCTCGCTGCCCGCGCTCGCCGACGACTCCGGCCTGGCCGTCGAGGTGCTCGGCGGCAGCCCGGGCATCTTCTCCGCGCGGTGGTCGGGTCTGCACGAGGGGACGGACCTGCCGCGGGCCGAGAAGGACCGCCGCAACCTCCAGCTCCTGCTCGACCAGCTCGCTGACGTGCCCGACGAGCACCGCCGGGCGGCCTTCCGCTGTGCGGCTGTCCTCGCGATCCCCGGCGGCACCACCGTGACGAGCGAAGGGGAGGTCCCCGGGGTCATCGTGCGGGAGCCGGTGGGGGACAACGGGTTTGGCTACGACCCGATCTTCGTCCCCGACGGCGACACCCGCACCCTGGCGCAGTACACCGACGTGGAAAAGAATGCGATCAGCCACCGCGGCCGTGCCCTCCGCGCCATGGTCCCGCTGCTGCGCGAGCACCTGACGCCCCACGCTGGTTGAGGTGCGAGGCCGCCCGCGGCCGGAATCACCGCGCTGGTTGAGGTGCGAGGCCGCCCGCGGCCGGAATCACCGCGCTGGTTGAGGTGCGAGGCCGCCCGCGGCCGGAATCACCGCGCTGGTTGAGGTGCGAGCCGCCCG
>NZ_ALWX01000051.1 GCF_000297495.1 Janibacter hoylei PVAS-1
CCTATAAACATCCTAAGGTAGCGAAATTCCTTGTCGGGTAAGTTCCGACCTGCACGAATGGCGTAACGACTTCTCCACTGTCTCAACCGCGAACTCGGCGAAATTGCACTACGAGTAAAGATGCTCGTTACGCGCAGCAGGACGGAAAGACCCCGGGACCTTCACTATAGCTTGGTATTGGTGATCGGGACGGCTTGTGTAGGATAGGTGGGAGACTGTGAAGCATGCACGCCAGTGTGTGTGGAGTCATCGTTGAAATACCACTCTGGTCGTTCTGGTTATCTAACCTCGGTCCGTGATCCGGATCAGGGACATTGCCTGGTGGGTAGTTTAACTGGGGCGGTTGCCTCCTAAAATGTAACGGAGGCGCTCAAAGGTTCCCTCAGCCTGGTTGGCAATCAGGTGGCGAGTGCAAGTGTACAAGGGAGCTTGACTGCGAGACAGACATGTCGAGCAGGGACGAAAGTCGGAACTAGTGACCCGACGGTGGCTTGTGGAAGCGCCGTCGCTCAACGGATAAAAGGTACCCCGGGGATAACAGGCTGATCTTCCCCAAGAGTCCATATCGACGGATGGTTTGGCACCTCGATGTCGGCTCGTCGCATCCTGGGGGTGGAGTATCTCCCAAGGGTTGGGCTGTTCGCCCATTAAAGCGGCACGCGAGCTGGGTTTAGAACGTCGTGAGACAGTTCGGTCCCTATCCGCTGTGCGCGTAGGAAACTTGAGAGAGGCTGACCCTAGTACGAGAGGACCGGGTTGGACGAACCTCTGGTGTGTGAGTTGTTCTGCCAAGGGCACCGCTCATTAGCTACGTTCGGAAGTGATAACCGCTGAAAGCATCTAAGCGGGAAGCATGTCTCAAGATGAGGTTTCCATGAACTTCGGTTCGAGAGGCTCCCAGTAGACTACTGGGTTGATAGGCCAGATGTGGAAGTGCAGCAATGCATGGAGCTGACTGGTACTAATAAGCCGATGACTTGATACACACTCAACCTTGTGTTGCGTAACAAAAGATTGACTCGCGTCCACTGTGCAGTTCCCGAGATACGGTCGGGACACTGTCCACGTATTTCCATAGAGTTTCGGCTGTCATAGCGAAGGGGAAACGCCCGGTCCCATTCCGAACCCGGAAGCTAAGCCCTTCAGCGCCGATGGTACTGCACTGGGAACGGTGTGGGAGAGTAGGACGCAGCCGGACAAACATTGAAGTCGAGAGCCCCCAACGAGTCGTTGGGGGCTCTCGCACATTCCGCGGGCATCACATGTTTGCAATCCACGCCCCATCAGGGGAGTGTTGCCCTGTCAGGGGCCCAGGTCGAGAGAGGTTGTTGGTCGTGGACGAGAGGTCGAACCGACCGGATCGTGGTCGTGGTGGACCCGGAGGCGGCGGACGCCCCGGTCGGCCCGGTGGACGCCCCTCCGGTGGTGGCCGACCGTCCGGCGGACGCCCACAGGGTGGTCGCCCCAGCGGCGGCCGGCCAGCGGGCGGCCGTGACGACCGGTCCCCTCGACCGGAGCGCGGCGGGACGAACCGCAACGGTGACGACAACACCCGCGGAGGCTCTCGGCTGGTGCCCAAGGAGGGGCGCAAGCCCGAGCCGGCGATCGCGCCGGACGTCACCGGGGCCGAGATCGACCGCAGCGTCCGTCAGCAGCTGCGAACCCTGAGCAAGGAAAACGCCGAGGGCGTGGCCCAGCACCTCGTCATGGTCGCTGCACTCCTCGAGGCGGAGGACCTGGACGGTGCCCTGGCGCACGCCGAGACCGCAGTGCGACGGGCGGGCCGTGTCCCGGCGGCTCGCGAGGCCTTGGGCTTCGTGGCCTATCGGATGGGCGACTTCGCGCGCGCTCTCACCGAGTTTCGGACCGTGCGTCGCCTGAGCGGCTCGTCGCACCTGCTGCCCCTCATGGTCGACTGCGAGCGTGGCCTGGGCCGTCCGGCGCGGGCGCTCGAGCTCCTCGGGTCGCCGGAGGCGCGCCAGCTGGGCCAGGAGGAGCAGGTCGAGCTGCTCATCGTCGGGTCCGGGATCCGTCGTGACATGGGTCAGCCGCAGGCCGCCGTGCTGGCACTGCAGGGTCAGGTCGACAAGGTCGGCAACAAGCCCTGGGCGGCCCGCGTCTGGTATGCGTACGCTGACGCGCTCCTCGAGGTCGGCCGCGACGACGATGCCCGGGCTTGGTTTGCCAAGGCAGCAGTGGCCGACCAGGACGGCGAGACGGACGCGATCGAGCGGGTCGAGGAGCTCGACGGTGTCCGCCTCGAAGAAGTCGCCATCGCCGAGGGTGAGGGCGAGGCGCCGGGGTCGGCGTGACCCCCTTCGGCCTGATCTCCGGCTACGACGGTCTGGTCTGTGATCTCGACGGCGTCGTCGTCGCCGGGCCCACGGTGATCGAGCACGCGGTCGAGGCGATCAACGCCCTGCCCGTGCCCGTGGTCTTTGCCACGAACAATGCCTCGCGCAGTCCGCATGCGGTGGGCGAGGTACTGCGGTCTCTCGGGGTGCAGGTCCGTGACCAGCTCGTGCTGACCTCGTCGCGGGCGGCCGCGCAGGTGCTCGGCGAGCAGCTCCCGCCGGGGAGCGCTGTCATGGCCGTGGGCGGCCCTGGGGTGGCGGAGTCCCTGGACGAGGTCGGGCTGCTCCCGACCGTTCCCGCTGACGGCACCGCCGTCGTCGCCGTGCTCCAGGGATACGGAGCCGGGGTGACCGCTGCGGACCTCGGCGAGGCCGCCCACGCCGTGCGCGCGGGCGCACGGTGGGTCGTGACGAACGAGGACGCCACCCTGCCCACCGAGCGTGGGCCGGCTCCGGGCAACGGAGCGCTCGTGGCTGCAGTGCGTCGCGCCGTGGAGGTCGACCCCGAGGTGATCGGCAAGCCCCACCCGCCGATGTACTCCATGGCGGCGCGATGCCTGGGCGTCGAGCCGGCCGGACTGCTCGCCGTGGGAGACCGGCTCGAGACCGACATCGCGGGTGCGCACGCCACGGGGATGGACGCAGCCCTCGTGCTGACCGGAGTGCACTCGGTGCGAGATGCCGCATCGGCTCCGCCGGAGAGGCGGCCCACCCACGTCATCGCCGACCTGCGGGGTCTGCTCGAGGAGTACCCGGAGGCGCGGCGCGACGGTTCGTGGTGCATCCGTGGCACCGGGCGAGCGACGTGGGACGGCGGTCTCGTCGTCGAGGGGGAGGGCCTCGACGCGGTGCGAGCAGCACTCGACGTGCTCTGGCAGGAGGTCGACGCCGGCCGCATCAGTGCTGACACCGCGGGAACGCTCCTCGGCAGCGGGTAGCGTGGTGCCACCCGACCCCGAGGAGTGACGTGGACCCCCTACGCGGACTCATCCACCTGGGACTGAAGGTCACCGAGACCACCCTGGACCGTGCGCTGGACGTCGTGCGCCTCGCCGACACCCTGCTCGTCACCACGGCTACGACGCCGACGAGTGACCGGGAGACGGTCGAGTCGGTCTGGCCCGAGGAGGAGCAAGCCGATCTCGACGCGCTCAGCTCGACGCTGCGAGCACGAGACGAAGGGGGCGCCGGCGCCGCCACGAAGGCACCGTCGAAGAAGGCTGCAGCCAAGAAGGTGCCGGCGAAGAAGATCGTGGCGAAGAAGGCGCCCGTGAAGACCGCGACGAAGAAGGCGCCCACGAAGACGGCGACGAAGAAGACTGTCACCCGGAAGACTCCGGCCAAGAAGGCCTCGGCCAAGAAGGCGCCGGTGAAGAAGACCGCGGCGACCCCGGAGGTGGACCCCGGTGCCTGAGGACCAGACCGACACGACCTCTGAGGTGACGCCGGCCCCGGAGACGGGGGACCTGGTCGTCGACTCCGCACTCACCGACCTCGACGCCGTCGACACCGCAGACCTCGATGCCGTGCTGGCGGCGGGCGAGGCCGTCCACGCGACCTTGACCTCACGGCTGTCGGACCTCGGGTCCTGATCGCGTGACCGAGACGTCGAGGCTCGACCAGGCCCTGGTGGAGCGAGGTCTGGCGCGCAGCCGCAGCCGGGCACGTCAACTCGTGGAGGCCGGGGAGGTCACGGTCGACGGCGTGCCCGCGACGAAGGTCTCGGCGCGCATCTGCGTCGGTGCGGACCTGCGCGTCACCTCCGACGGCGACCACTGGGTCGGTCGAGCCGCCGCCAAGCTCCTCGGCGCGCTGGAGAGCTTCGACGCGGTCGTGGCCGGGCGCCGCTGCATCGACATCGGCGCGTGCACCGGGGGCTTCACCCAGGTGCTGCTCGAGCACGGGGCGGCGCACGTCATCGCGCTCGACGTCGGCCACGACCAGCTCGCCCCGCAGCTGGCGGCCGACCCGCGGGTGCGGGACCTGAGCGGCACCTCGATCCGCGGGCTGACGAGCGAGGACATCGGCGGGCGCGTCGAGCTGGCCGTCGGGGACCTGAGCTTCATCTCCCTTCGACTCGTGCTGCCGGAGATCCACGGGCTGCTCACGGACGAGGGAGAGGCGGTGCTGCTCATCAAGCCGCAGTTCGAGGTGGGCCGGCACGGGCTCGGCCGTCGCGGGGTCGTCACCGACCCCACAGCGCGACGAGAGGCGATCGAAGGGGTGCTTGCCGGGGCCGCCGAGGCCGGCTTCGCTGTGCTGGGACTGGCTCGTAGCCCCCTGCGCGGGGGAGAGGGCAACCACGAGTACCTGGTGCACCTGACCCGCCGGAGCGGTGTCGGGCTGACGTGGCAGGCTCAGCAGGTGATCGCCGAGGACCTGGCCCAGGAGGAGGCACGATGAGCGCGACCCGACGTCGGGTGCTGCTGCTCGCGCACCCCGGACGACCCGAAGCGCTGGAGGTCGCGATCGGCGTGGCCGACCGCCTGACCGAGGCCGGGATCGAGGTGCGCCTGCCGGCGGGCGAGCTCGCGGACACCACGCTGGGCCGCCACCCCGTCGTCGTCGTCCACGACGGCGACGACCCGGCCGCCGACGTCGAGCTCGTCGTCGTGCTCGGCGGTGACGGCACCATCCTGCGCGGGGCCGAGACGGCCCGCAGCGCCAACGTGCCGGTGCTCGGGGTCAACCTCGGGCACGTCGGCTTCCTGGCCGAGGCCGAGCGCGAGGACGTCGAGGCCACGGTCGACCACATCGTCGAGCGGGCCTACGACGTCGAGGAGCGGATGGCGCTCGACGTCGTCGCGACCCTCGACGGGCGGGAGATCGCTCGCAGCTGGGCGCTCAACGAGGTCACGGTCGAAAAGGCCTCGCGCGAGCGGATGCTCGTGCTCACGGTCGAGATCGACGGCCGCCCCCTGTCGACGTGGGGCTGCGACGGGGTCGTCATGGCCACCCCGACCGGCTCGACGGCCTATGCCTTCTCGGCCGGCGGACCGGTCGTCTGGCCCGGGGTCGAGGCGATGCTCGTCGTCCCGATCAGCGCCCACGCGCTCTTCGCCCGGCCGCTGGTCGTCGCGCCGACCTCGGACCTCGCGGTCGACCTCGTGCCCGGTACCGAGGGTTACGGGGTCCTGTGGTGCGACGGGCGCCGCGCGGTCGACCTGCCCCCCGGCGCGCGGATCGAGGTGAGCCGCTCGGCCCAGCCGGTCCGGCTCGCCCGGCTCAGCCGTTCACCCTTCACCGACCGACTCGTCGCGAAGTTCGACCTCTCCGTCCACGGGTGGCGCGGCCGCTCCCGCCAGGGCGGCTGACATGCTGCGCGAGCTGCACATCCGCGACCTCGGCGTCATCGAGGACGCGACGCTGACGCTCGACCCCGGCCTGACGGTCGTCACCGGTGAGACGGGAGCGGGCAAGACGATGGTCGTCACGGGGCTCGGTCTCGTGCTCGGAGGGCGGGCCGACGCCGGTCTCGTGCGCTCGGGGAGCGACGAGGCCGTCGTCGAGGCCGAGCTCGAGCTCGACGCGGACCACCCCGCGCGACGGACCGCCGAGGAGGCCGGGGGCGTCGCCGACGAGCCCGAGCTGCTGCTCAGCCGCACGGTCTCTGCCGTCGGGCGTTCCCGCGCCCACGTCGGCGGCCGCCGGGCCCCCGTCGGCGTGCTGACCGACCTCGGCGAGGGCCTCGTCGCCGTCCACGGACAGGCGGACCAGTGGCGCCTGCGGCGCCCGGCGCAGCACCGGGCCCTGCTCGACGTCTTCGGCGGTGATGCCGTGGCCGGCCCCGCCGAGCAGGTGCGGGAGGCCTTCGCGGCATGGCAGGACGCGAAGGGGGAGCTCGACGAGCTCGTCGAGGGCGAGCGCACCCGCCTGCGCGAGGTCGAGCTGCTCACCCACCAGCTCGAGCAGATCGACGAGGTCGACCCGGCCGCGGGCGAGGACGTCGAGCTGGCCGCCGAGGCGCAGCGCCTGGGCCACGCGGAGGAGCTGCGCACCGGCGCGGACTCCGCGCACCGACTGCTGTCCGACCCGGACAGCTTCGCCGGTGACGACGTCGTCGGCCGGATCGCCCGGGCCGCGGACGAGATCGGCCGGATCGCCGAGCACGATCCGGAGCTCGCCGACGTCCAGCGGCGTCTCGGGGAGGTCGGGGTGCTCGCCGCCGACCTGGCCACCGACCTGTCGGCCTACGCGGCCGACGTCGAGGCGGACCCGACGCGCCTGGCCGGGGTCCAGTCCCGCATCGCAGCCCTGCGGGAGCTGACCCGACGCTACGGGGACGACATCAGCGCCGTGCTCGCCCACCGCGACGAGTCCCGCCAGCGGCTGCTGCGCCTGCAGGGAGCCGACGAGCGCATCGAGGAGCTGACCGAGCAGGTCGCTGCCTCGGCCGCGCTGCTGGCCGAGCGGGTCGTCGCGCTCACCCACGCGCGGACCGAAGCCGCTGAGCGGCTGTCCGCAGCGGTCGAGCAGGAGCTCGGCCACCTCGGCATGGCCAAGGCCCGGGTCGAGATCGTCGTCGAGCCCCGCGCCGAGGGCGGGCTCGAGATGCCCGGTCCCAGCGGCGAGACCCTGCGCGTGTCCCCCGAGGGCGCCGACACCGTCGAGGTGCGGGTGGCCGCTAACCGGGGTACGCCCGCGCGCTCGGTCGCCAAGGCGGCCTCCGGGGGAGAGCTCAGCCGGATCATGCTCGCCATCGAGGTGGCGACGGCGGGGTCGGGACGCAGCCAGGTCCCCACCTTCGTCTTCGACGAGGTCGACGCCGGGGTCGGCGGACGGGCCGCGCTGGACGTGGGTGCGCGGCTGGCCGCGCTGGCTCGGACGAGCCAGGTCATCGTCGTGACCCACCTGGCCCAGGTGGCGGCGCACGCCGACCGTCACCTCGTCGTCCACAAGGCCCACGGTGACCAGGTGACGTCGAGCGGGGTGCGGGTCGTCGAGGGCCGGGAGCGCCTCTCCGAGCTCTCCCGGATGATGGGTGGAGACGACTCGAGCGTCGGTCTGCGGCACGCTGAAGAGCTGCTCGAGCAGTGTCGGCGATGAATCCGCGGCGCTTCATGGGACGATGCACCGGATGGCCCTTCGACTGACCCGCGACGCGTCCCGTGAGCCGGTACTCCCCGGACTCCACGGTCCCGTGAAGGTCGACCGACGCACGAAGGACCTCACGAAGCGTCTGCGGCCCGGCGACATCGCCGTCATCGACCACACGGACATCGACCGGGTGAGCGGCGAGGCGCTCGTCGCGTGCCGCCCGCTCGCCGTCGTCAACGCGGGCCGGTCCATCAGCGGTCGCTACCCCAACGTCGGCCCGAGGATCCTCATCGACGCCGGGATCCCGCTGCTCGACATCGAGGACGAGACGATCATGTCCCGGCTCAAGGACGGGGCCCGCGCCGGTCTCGACGGGGACACCCTGCACCTCGAGCGCGGGGAGAGCATCACCGGCCGGCTCTGGGAGGACGCCAGCCTCACGCCGGCCATGGAGGCCGCCCGGGCCGGGCTGAGCGACCAGCTCGAGGCCTTCGCGGCCAACACGATGGAGTACATCAACCAGGAGCGGGACCTGCTCTTCGACGGTGTCGGTGTCCCGAAGATCGCGACCGACCTCTACGAGCGTCACGTGCTCATCGTCGTGCGGGGGTACCACTACAAGGAGGACCTGGCCGCCCTTCGCCACTACATCCGCGAGTACAAGCCGGTCCTCATCGGCGTCGACGGCGGGGCCGACGCGCTCGTCGAGGCCGGGCACCGGCCCGACCTCATCGTCGGCGACATGGACTCCGTCTCCGACGCCGTCCTCAACAGCGGTGCGGAGGTCGTCGTGCACGCCTACCGTGACGGCAAATCGCCCGGGGTCACCCGGGTGGAGTCGCTCGGCGTGACGCCGGTGCTCTTCCCCGCCATGGGCACGAGCGAGGACATCGCGATGCTGCTCGCCGACGACAAGGGAGCCACGCTCATCGTCGCCGTCGGGACCCACGCGACGCTCGTCGAGTTCCTCGACAAGGGGCGGGCCGGCATGTCGAGCACCTTCCTCACCCGGCTGCGGGTGGGGAGCAAGCTCATCGACGCGAAGGGGGTCAGCCGCCTCTACCGCACCCGGATCTCGTCGTGGTCCCTCGTCGGCCTCGGCATCGTCTGCCTGCTCTCGCTCTTCGTCGCCCTCTGGGCGACGCCGACCGGACAGGCCACACTGCAACTGCTCGGGGCTCGTTGGGACGACCTCTGGGCCTTCGTCGAAGGACTCCTCACGTGATCGACTTCAGGTACCACCTCGTCTCCCTGGCGGCTGTGCTCATCGCGCTGTCGATCGGGATCGTTCTCGGTGCCGGGCCCCTCAACGACAACATCGGCAGCACCCTGTCCGGAGAGGTCACCAAGCTGCGCCAGGACAAGGAGCAGCTGCGGGCCGAGAACGCCGACCAGCGGCGCCAGATCGAGGGCCGCGACGCCTACGACGAGCAGACCCTGCAGGCGGTCGTCTCCGGCGAGCTGACCGACCGCCGCGTCACCGTGGTCTCCCTGCCCGAGGCCGTCGACGACGACGTCGACGCGGTGCGCACCACGCTCGAGCAGGCCGGCGCGAGCGTCGGCCCGAGCGTCGAGGTCTCGGCCGACTGGGCGCGTGACGACGACGCGGCGACGAGCGAACGCACCGAGGTCGGCGAGGCCGCGCTGGACGACCTCGGGGTCGAGCCCGCGGTGCCCGACGGCGCCCAGCAGATCGACCAAGCGCTCGCCACCGTGCTCACGGCCACGGACCAGCGGGGGAGTGGGACCGTGACGGACGCGGCCCGCGACAAGGCGTGGACGCGGCTCACCGAGGCGGACCTCGTGGACGGACCAGACGACACGCCGCGGGCAGCGGACCTCGTCGTCGTCATCGGCGGACCGGTCCCCGCGACCGACGCCGCTGAGGGGGACACCGTCGACCGGGCCGCCGAGCGGACCGCAGGTGCCTGGGTCGCCCTCGCCCACCTCATCGAGGTCCGTGCGGACGGCACCGTGCTCGCCTCCGCAGAGGCATCCACCGGCACCGGTGACGCCTCCCCGGTCACCATGGCCAGGACCCGCGGCTCCATGGCCGAGGGCGTCTCGACCGTGGACGTCCCCGCCGTCCCCATGGGCCGGGCGGCCATCGTGCTCGCCCTCGTCGAGCAGCGCGAGGGCGCCTCGGGGCACTACGGGCTCGGCCAGAGCGTCGACGGGCCGCTCCCGGCCACGTCGTGAGGCACATCGCGGCCGCGACGACCACGGTGGTCGCCGCACGGGCGCTCACGAGCGGGTGGCAGCTGCTGGGGCGACGCACCCGGGCACGCTGGGCGCGCACCAACCACGCGGGCCGTGAGGTCACCCTGCTCGAGGGACCCACGGCCGTCTCGGCCGCTGTCGCCGGAGTGCTCGTCGGACCCCGGCCCACTCCCTCCGCGGTGCTGGTCCTGGTCGTCCCGGGCCTGCTCGGTGCGCTCGACGACCTCGTCGGTGACACCGGCACCAAGGGGCTGCGCGGACACCTGACCGCCCTGCGGCGCGGCCGGGTGACGACCGGTGCGCTCAAGATCGGCGGGATCGGGGCCACCGGCGTCGCCGCGGCCCTGCTGGAGCGGCGGCCAGCGGACGCGTGGACGATGCCGGCCGTCGACGCGGTACTCGTCGCGGGGAGTGCCAACCTCGTCAACCTGCTCGACCTGCGCCCCGGTCGTGCCCTCAAGGTCACGACCGCGGCCGGACTCGCCCTGCTCGCGCCCGGGCGCTCCCGATCCATGGCCTCGGCCCTCGTGGGGGCGGCCGCCGTGCTGCCGGAGGACCTCGCCGGCGAGTCGATGCTCGGAGACTGCGGTGCCAACGCCCTCGGCGGGCTCCTCGGCCTGGCCGCGGTGCGCGGTCTCGGCCCGCGAGGGCGGCTCGTGGCCGCCGCGACCGTCACGGGGCTGACCCTCGCGTCGGAGCGGGTCAGCTTCACCCGGGTCATCGAGTCGACCCCCGGCCTGCGCGAGCTCGACGCCTGGGGGAGGCCGCGGTGAGCCGGGTCGCCCGGGACGCCGGCACCGTCGCCGTCGTGACCGCGGCGGCCCGCGTCGTCGGCTTCCTCAGGTGGCTCGTCTTCGCCTGGGCGGTCGGGGCCACCGGGGTCGGGACCGTCTACCAGACGGTCAACACCGTGCCCAACATCGTCTACGAGATCGCTGCCGGAGGGATCCTCGCGGCCGTCGTCGTGCCGCTCGTCGCCCACCGGATCGCGACGGTCGAGGGAGCGGGCGCTGATCGCGAGAGCGCCGACGACGTGGCCTCCGCGCTGCTGACCCGGGCACTCGCCGTGCTCCTCCCGCTCACCCTCGTCATCGGGCTCGGCGCGCCACTCATCAGCCGGGCGCTGCTTGGGGACCTCGAGGTCGACGGGGCCGTCGACCTCGGCACGCGGCTGCTGCTGCTCCTTCGCCCCCCAACGTGCTCCTCTACGGTCTCGGCATCGTCGTCTCGGGGATCCTGCAGGCGCACCGGCGCTTCCTCGCGGCGGCGCTCGCCCCGCTGCTCTCCAGCATCGTCGTCATCGCGACCTATCTCGCGTGGGCGCTGCTCGTACCGCCCGGCACCTCACCCGCGGAGGTGACGACCGGCGAGCTGCTGCTCCTCGGCGGTGGGACGACCCTCGGCGTGGTGGCACTGTCGCTGCCGCTCCTCGTCGTGGCGCTGCGTGCCGGCATCCGACTGCGCCCGCGGTGGCAGCTCACCCCGGAGAGCGCCCACCGGGCGCGTCAGCTCGCCGGGGCCGGCGTCGTCGCCCTCGTGGCCCAGCAGGTCGCCGTGCTCGTCACGCTCGCCGTGGCCAACCGCATCGGAGGGGACGGCACGCTCGTGGTGCAGAACTACGTCCAGGCCCTGTACCTGCTGCCCTACGCCGTGCTCGCCGTGCCCGTGGCGACCGCAGTCTTCCCCGTGCTGGCCGCGGCGGCCGACGGGGACCCTTCCGACGGGGCGACCGGCACCCTGGCCGCTGCGCTGCGCGCCGTCGTCGTCCTCTCGGGCGCGGCAGCCGGGGCGCTCGTCCTCGCGGCCGAGCCCATCGGCACGGTCTTCTCCGCCATCGATCGTGACGGCGGCTCGACGGCGCTGACGAGCATGCCGGCCGCGGTGGTCGCCATGGCCCCGGGACTCGTGGGCTTCGGACTCTCCGCGGTGGCCCTGCGAGCGCTCTACGCCCGCGGGCGGGCCCTGACCGCCGGTGCCGTCATGGCCGTCGGCTGGCTCGTCGCCGCCGGCCTGCCGGTGCTCCTGCTCGAGCCCGGCGCCGGCCCAGAGCGGACCCTCGTCGTCCTCGGCGCGGCCTCGAGCCTCGGCATGTGGGCAGCAGGCGCGGGACTGGTCGTGCGGGTGCGGCACGACTGGGGGCGCCAGGCCCTCCAGCGGCTCACGACCTCGCTCGTGCTCGCCATCGGTGTCCTCGTCGTCGCGGCTGCGGGGCACGTGCTCGCGGCCGACCACTGGCCGACCTCCACCCCGGCGGCCGCACTCAGCGGTGCCCTGGCCGCCGTGGGCCTCGCGGGTGCCACCCTCGCCGTCGGTGCGGCAGGCGATCCCTCCCTTCGTCGACGGGCGCCCGGGATGGCCCGCCTCGCGGGACGGAGGAGCCGATGAGGGTCCTGCTCTGCCTGGCCACCGCCGCCGGCGGCATCGGCACCCACGTCGCCGACCTCGCCCGCTCCCTCGCGGCGGTCGGCCACGACGTGCACGTGGCGACCGACCCCGGGACCCGGGCCCGGTTCGACCTGCCGGGCACGGCCCCACTGACCGTGGGAGAGGTGCGCCGACACGCGCGCGGCGCCGACGTCGTCCACGCCCACGGCTTCCGTGCCGGCCTCGTCGCCGCGACGGTGCTGGGTGGTCCACCCACCGTGATCAGCCTCCACAACCCCGTGCGCGGCTCCGGGGCCTCGCCGCGACGCCTCGTCGGGCAGACGGTCGCGCAGGCAGTGATGCGCCGAGCCGACCTCGTCACGGGTGCGAGCAGCGACCTCGTCTCCGACGCCCTGGCCATGGGTGCCCGCCGGGCCGAGCTGGCCGAGGTGCCCTCGCCACGGGTGCCGGCGCTGCTCGCCACGGACCGTGAAGGCTGGCGCGCCGACCACCGGACCGACCTGATGCGCCACCACGGTCTCGAGCCGGACGTGCCCCTGGTCCTCACCATCGCCCGCGTCGCCCCCGCAGAAGGGCATCGCCGTGCTGCAGGCGGCCGCGGAGGGAGCCCCCGGCCAGTGGGCGCTGCTCGGCCCGGGGCAGGAGGCGCTGCCAGCCGGAGGAGAGCTGCACCGGCTCGGGGAGGTCCGCGACGTCTCACCCTGGCTGCTCGCCGCAGACGCCCTCGTCGTGCCGAGCGAGTGGGAGGCCCGAGCGCTCGTCGTCCAGGAGGCGATGGCCGCCGGGACACCCGTCGTCGCCCGACGCGTCGGGGGCCTGCCCGATCTCGTCGACGGTGTCGGCCTGCTCGTCGAAGGCGACGACGACCTCGTCGTCGGGCCCCTCGCGCGGGCCGTCACCGCCACGCTCGAGCACCCGGACCGGGCAGCGGCGGCGGCCGCGCGGGCCCGGCAACGGGCTGCGACGTGGGACGGGCTCGAGGAGAGCGCAACTCGGTGGACCCTCAGGTACCGAGCACTGTCCGACGTGACGTAGATTGGAACCCCGTGGTGGCACTGACGAAACACATCTTCGTGACCGGAGGAGTCGTCTCCTCACTCGGCAAGGGCCTGACGGCGTCGAGCCTCGGACATCTCCTGCGGGCACGTGGCCTGAAGGTCACGATGCAAAAGCTGGACCCCTACCTCAACGTGGACCCGGGGACGATGAACCCCTTCCAGCACGGTGAGGTCTTCGTCACCGAGGACGGCGCCGAGACCGACCTCGACATCGGGCACTACGAGCGCTTCCTCGACACCAACCACGACGGCTCCGCCAATGTCACGACCGGGCAGGTCTACAGCCGGGTCATCGCGCGAGAGCGCAAGGGCGAGTACCTCGGCGACACCGTCCAGGTCATCCCGCACATCACCAACGAGATCACCTCGCGGATGCGTGCACCCGCCGCCGGCAGCCCCGGCGTCGACGACGCCGCCGCGCCCGACGTGATCATCACCGAGATCGGTGGCACCGTCGGCGACATCGAGTCCCTGCCCTTCCTCGAGGCCGCCCGGCAGGTGCGTCACGAGCTCGGTCGCGACAACTGCTTCTTCCTGCACGTCTCGCTCGTGCCCTACATCGCGCCGAGCGGCGAGATGAAGACCAAGCCGACCCAGCACTCCGTCGCCGCGCTGCGTCAGGTCGGCATCCAGCCGGACGCGCTCGTGCTGCGCGCCGACCGCGAGATCCCCGCCGACATCAAGCGCAAGATCTCGATGTCGTGCGACGTCGACAAGGACGGCGTGGCCGCGTGCGTCGACGCCCCGAGCATCTACGACATCCCCAAGGTGCTGCACCGCGAGCACCTCGACACCTTCGTCATCCGCCGTCTCGGCCTCAACTTCACCGACGTCGACTGGGGGAGCTGGGACACCCTGCTGCGCCGGGTCCACCAGCCGCGCCACGAGATCGAGGTCGCGCTCGTCGGCAAGTACATCGACCTGCCCGACGCCTACCTCTCGGTCACCGAGGCCCTGCGCGCGGGTGGCTTCCACAACGACGCTAAGGTGCGCATCCGCTGGGTGCCCTCCGACGACTGCGAGACGCCGGCCGGGGCGAGCAAGGCGCTCGGCGGGGTCGACGCGGTGCTCGTGCCGGGCGGCTTCGGCGTGCGGGGCATCGAGGGCAAGCTCGGTGCGCTGCGCTGGGCGCGCGAGCAGCAGGTGCCCACGCTCGGCATCTGCCTGGGCCTGCAGTGCATGGTCATCGAGTACGCGCGCAATGTCGCCGGCATCGAGGGGGCCAGCTCCACGGAGTTCGACCCGGCGTCGAGCGCGCCGGTCATCGCCACGATGGAGGAGCAGAAGTCCTTCGTCGACGGTGCCGGTGACCTCGGCGGGACGATGCGCCTGGGCTCCTACCCGGCCGACCTGCGTGAGGGCTCGGTCGCCGCGACCGCCTACGGCTCCACCCAGGTCACCGAGCGGCACCGCCACCGCTACGAGGTCAACAACACCTACCGCGACCAGCTCGAGCAGGCCGGCCTCGTCGTGAGCGGGACGCACCCGCAGCTCGGGCTCGTCGAGTTCGTCGAGCTCCCGCGCGAGGTGCACCCCTACTACGTCTCGACCCAGGCGCACCCCGAGTTCAAGTCGCGCCCGGACAAGGCCCACCCGCTCTTCGCCGGGCTCATCGGTGCCGCGGTCCAGGCGCAGCGCGACTCGCGCCTCGTCGAGGTCGACCCGCCGCAGCAGTCGGTCGAGCCGACCACCGGTCAGGCGGCCGAGCCGGCGACCGCGGACGTCGAGGCCTGATGTCCGACGAGGCGGCGCCGCTGCGCGACGAGCTGCTCATCCGCTCGGTGACCTCCAGCGAGGTGGTCTTCGAGGGCGCGGTGTGGGACGTGCGTCGCGACATCTTCGAGCTCGAGGGGGAGACCCTCGTGCGCGAGGTCGTCGACCACCCGGGCGCCGTCGCCGTCCTCGCCCTCGACGACGAGGACCGCGCGCTGCTCATCCGGCAGTACCGCCACCCCGTGGGGGCCCACGAGTGGGAGATCCCGGCCGGGCTGCTCGACGTCGAGGGTGAGGACCCCCTCGTCGGCGCCCAGCGGGAGCTCCTCGAGGAGGCCGACCTCACCGCCGACGACTGGTGGGTGCTCACCGACTACTTCACCTCGCCCGGCGGGATGAACGAGGCGATCCGCATCTACCTCGCCCGCGGGCTCCACCCCGTGCCCGAGGCCGAGCGGCACGAGCGGGACGGCGAGGAGGCGCACATCGAGTACCGACGGGTGCCCCTCGACGAGATCGCCGCCGCCGTCCTCGCCGGCGACCTGCACAACTCGACGCTCATCATCGCGGCGCTCGCCGCGCGGGCCGCACGAGAGGGCGAGTGGGTCTCCCTTCGTCCGTCGGACTCTGCCTGGCCCGAGCACCCGGCACACCGGGCAGGCCACACAACCCGTTAGCGGTGAGCCGACACGTCTTCGTAGGATGGAGCCGCCCGCAGATCGTCGGGCGCCCCGATGGACGAAGGAAGAACACCCCGTGCTCCGCACCCACGAAGCCGGCACCCTGCGTGCCGAGCACTCCGGCCAGACCGTCACCCTCACCGGATGGGTGGGTCGTCGGCGCGATCACGGTGGCGTGGCCTTCCTCGACCTGCGGGACGCGTCGGGCGTCGCCCAGGTCGTCGCCCGCGACGAGGTGCTGACCGGTGCCGCGCACGACCTGCGCAACGAGTACGTCATCAAGGTCGTCGGCGAGGTGACCCCGCGCGACCCCAAGGACGTCAACCCCAACGTCGCCACCGGTGAGATCGACGTCGTCGCCAGCTCCATCGAGGTGCTCTCCGAGGCCGCGCCGCTGCCCTTCCAGATCGACGAGCGCGTGAGCGTCGGCGAGGAGGCCCGCCTCAAGCACCGCTACCTCGACCTGCGCCGCCCGGGCGCCACGAGTGCCGGTGCCGGTCTGCGCCTGCGCAGCAAGGTCAACGCCGCGGCCCGCTCGGTCCTCGCCGAGCGCGACTTCGTCGAGATCGAGACGCCGACGCTCACCCGCTCCACGCCCGAGGGCGCCCGTGACTTCCTCGTGCCCGCGCGGCTGGCGCCGGGGGAGTGGTACGCCCTGCCGCAGAGCCCGCAGCTGTTCAAGCAGCTGCTCATGGTCGCCGGCATGGAGCGCTATTACCAGATCGCCCGGTGCTACCGCGACGAGGACTTCCGCGCCGACCGGCAGCCGGAGTTCACCCAGCTCGACATCGAGATGTCCTTCGTCGAGCAGGACGACGTCATCGAGCTCGGCGAGGCGATTGCCAAGGCGGTCTGGGCGACGATCGGTGTCGACCTGCCCACTCCCTTCCCGCGGATGACCTATGCCGAGGCCATGGAGCGCTACGGCTCGGACAAGCCGGACCTGCGCTTCGGGGTCGAGCTCGTCGACTGCACCGAGTACTTCGCCAACACGCCCTTCCGCGTCTTCAAGAACGACTACGTCGGCGCGGTCGTCATGCCCGGTGGCGCGTCGCAGCCGCGTCGCCAGTTCGATGCCTGGCAGGAGTGGGCCAAGCAGCGCGGCGCCAAGGGCTTGGCCTATGTCACCGTCGGTGAGGAGGGCGAGCTCGGTGGCCCGGTCGCCAAGAACATCTCCGACGAGGAGAAGGTCGGCCTGGCCGCCCACGTCGGAGCGGCCCCCGGCGACTGCATCTTCTTCGCGGCCGACAAGCCCAAGGCCGCTCGCGCCCTGCTCGGTGCCGCCCGGCAGGAGATCGCGCAGCGCTGCGACCTCATCGACGAGAGCGCCTGGTCCTTCGTCTGGGTCGTCGACGCGCCGCTCTTCGAGCCGGCCGGCGACGCTGTCGCCGCCGGTGACGTCGCAGTCGGTGCCGGGGCGTGGACCGCGGTCCACCACGCCTTCACCAGCCCGAAGGAGGAGTTCCTTGACTCCTTCGACACCGACCCGGGGCCGGCCCTCGCCTATGCCTACGACATGGTCTGCAACGGCAACGAGATCGGCGGCGGGTCGATCCGTATCCACCGCAAGGACGTGCAGGAGCGCGTCTTCAAGGTCATGGGCCTGGACGAGGAGTCCGCGCAGGAGAAGTTCGGCTTCCTCCTCGAGGCCTTCAAGTACGGCGCCCCGCCGCACGGCGGCATCGCCTTCGGCTGGGACCGCATCTGCATGCTCCTGCTCGGTGCCGACTCCATCCGCGACGTCATCGCCTTCCCCAAGTCAGGCGGCGGCTACGACCCGCTGACCGACGCGCCCGCGCCGATCACCCCGGAGCAGCGCAAGGAGGCGGGGATCGACGCCACGCCCAAGCGTGACGAGGACGCCGAGGCCGCGGCCGGCGACCGGGCAGGAGCCTGATCCGATGAGCCGGCCGGTCGAGGTGCTCCTGTGGGACTGCGACGGCGTCCTGCAGCACGGGCGCTTCGACTGGCGGTCCCGGCTCGACGGTGCGGTCCGGCCGGGCTTCGCCCGGCGGGTCTTCGAGGCCGAGCTGCCGGCCCTGCGGGGCGAGCGGCCGCTGCGTGAGGTGCTCGAGGAGCTGCTGCGGTTGGAGCAGGAGCAGTCCGACCACGTGCCGATCTCGGTCGAGGACCTGCTCGCGATCTGGGAGCAGTTCGACCTCGACCCCGAGGCGATCGCTGTGCTCACGGCCGTGCGCGACCTCGGCGTGCCCTGCATGCTCGCGACCAACCAGCAGGACCACCGTGTGCAGCACATGCGTGAGGTCCGCGGCTACGACGACCTCGTCGACGGCTCGTACTACTCGAGCGAGATCGGCGCGATGAAGCCGGACCGGATCTTCTTCGAGCGGGTCCTCGACGACCTCGGGTTGTCGGGGGATCGGGTCGGGTTCGTCGACGACGTGCCGGCCAATGTCGAGTCGGCGCGCTCTGTGGGGATCCGGGCGGTGCTCCATGACCCGGCGTCCGGTGCGGCGGGCCTCGTCGCCGACCTGACGCCGCTCGTCCCGGGGCTGGCCGACCTGTCCCTGTCCCCTTAGGGCGCGGGGGCGGGGAGGCGGTCGAGGAAGGCCGTCTGTGCGGCGACGACGAGCTCGCGGGCGGCGTCGACGTCGTGCCACTCGGCACGGTCGAGCTCCGGGAAGGACTGGCGCCGACCGGACCTCGGTGGCCACTCCATCTCGAAGCTGTTGCTCTCGACGAGGGTCACGTCGGCCCCCTTCGTCACCTCGATCGCCCATGCGTGGACGACCTTGCCACCGGACTGGCGGACCTGCCCGAGCGGCAGCCGCGGACCGGTGGGCGCGGGAGCGCCGGTCTCCTCGGCGAACTCGCGCTCCGCCGCAGCGAGCAGGTCCTCGTCGGGCTCGACCTCACCCTTGACGATCGTCCAGCCGCGGGGCCGGCGGGCCCACAGCGGGCCGCCCATGTGGCCCAGCCACACGCGCACGCCCGACTCCCCACGGACGAACGGGAGCAGCCCAGCGCTCGTGCGCGGCACGTCAGGCCTCGTCGAGGATCGTCTGGACCCGGCGCAGGTCGGCGGTGATCTCGTCGGCAGAGCGGTGGCGCGTCACCGGGTGGACCGTGAGGCCGGAGAGCTCCTCGCGGGCGCGCGCCATGAGCTCGCTCTGGCCCCGGACGCGGGGGTTCCACGTCGCGCCGAGCACCTGGTACCCGATCGCCGCGAGCGACTGCTCCATCCGCCGGTACGGGGCGACGGCCACGGGCGCGTCGGCGTGGGCCCGGGCAGCCACCCGGTCGGACTCGAGGAGCTCGACGTAGAGCTGCCTGCAGTGGTCCAGGTGCGCGGCCATGCCCTCGTCGGTGCGGGTGCGACGCTCCGCGAGGTCGGCGAGCACGTCGTCGAGGGCGAGCACCACGCGGCGGGCGTGGGCGCGCAGCAGCAGCTCCGGCCGGCCGAGACGGCTGGAGACGACGAGCACGACAACGGCCGCACCGACGCCGATGAGGGTGTCGACGGCTCGGTCGAAGACGATCGTGTCGGGGTCCATGCCGGTCACCGACTCCGAGATGAGCAGGGCCAGCGGGGTGAGGAAGATGACGGCGAGCGCGTAGTTGCGCGTGATGAGCAGCTCGACGACGAACTGGAAGCCGATGATGATCGCGATGATCCACCAGTGCGTGGGGTCGATCCGCAGCAGGAGGGCGAAGACGACGAGCCCCGCCGCGGTGCCGACCGTGCGCTGGAAGGCTCGGTGGAACTGCACCGATCGGGTGCCGCCGGTGTGGACGATGAGCACCGCGAAAGCCGCCGCCCAGTAGGCGTGGGCGTTGTCCAGGGCCAGGGCGACGCCGCCGGCGACGAGGGTCGCGGCGGCGACCCGAGCGGCGACGAGGAGGTCCTCGCTGGGCCAGCGCAGGGCCTGCCGCATCGACCACGCGGCGCGGGGGCGACCGAGGGAGACCTGGCGGACCCTGGCCGCCTCGTGCAGGGCGAGCTCGGCGGTCACCTCGGCGTCGGGGCCGTCGACGGCTCGGGAGACGGCGCTGGCGTAGCGACTGTGCACGCGCTGCAGCCGGCCCCCGAAGCGGTCGTCGGAGCCGCCGTCGGTCACCGCGGTCCAGGCGTCGTTGAGTGCCCGGGCCGCGGCGCGGCGAGCAGCGGGGACCCTGGCCGGGTCGCCTTCGTCGAGGTAGGTGCCGACGACGTGCTCGGCGTGGGTCACCGCGGCGTCCTCGACGCCGTGGGCCCGGAGCCAGAAGTCGGAGGTGCCCACGAGGATCGCGGACAGGACACCGATGCCCGCGATGCCGAGGAGGGTCGTGGCCGGGGTGCCACCGGTGGCCGCGAGGTTGCCGATGCCGCACACGAGGGCGAAGAAGAAGCCCCCGGGTGGGCCGATCTGGAGCGTGTAGGTGAGCATCGCGGCGACCGTGGCGGCGAGCGCCATCGCGATGATCGCGAGGGAGGCGTGACCGGCGAGAGCGATCCCCAGGGCCATCGAGGCCAGCAGTCCCAGCCCCGCGAGGGGCGTGATGACGAAGCGACGGCGGACCGGGGCCGAGGCGCCGTAGAGCACGGCGAAGACGCCCATGCCGGCGAGGAAGGCCTGCTGCGGGTGACCGGCCACGGTGAAACCGATGAGCGGCAGGGCGACGGCCACCGCCGCACGCCCGGCGATCCAGCGGCGCTGCGGTCCTGGGTTCCAGCGGACGAGCGGATGCAGGTACTCGCTGACCACACCGGACATCAGGCCAACCTCCCGCTGCTCCACTCTGCCTGCACGACGTATCCCAGAGAACGGTAGACCCCGCGCGCCCGGGCGTTGTGCGAGTACATGCCGAGCGTGCACCACCCGTGCTCGGCCACCGCGACCCGCGTCAGGTCGGCGGTCACGGCCCGGCCGAGACCGAGCCCGCGCGCGGCCGGGACGACGGTGATGCCGGCCAGGACGGGTGCACCTGAGGACTCCGGCTCGCAGCAGCCGACCGCCAGCAGCGCGCCGGCGTCGTCGCGCACCCCGACCCACCGCTGCCCCGGGCGGGCGAAGGGCTGCCCGTCGGTGCCGGGGTTGTGCTCGTCGAGCAGGGCCTGCACCTCGTCACGGTCGGCGAGGGGCAGCTCGACGAGGCCGCGGGGGCGCGACCACGGGGATGACCTCGGTCGTCGACATGAACTCCCATCGCGAGGGCGTGGCGACGATGAGGCCGAGGTCCTCGGCCGTTCGCGGCAGGGTGACGGCCCGTGCTCCCTTCGCCCGCGCCTGCCCCGACCACGCGACGAAGGGGGCGGAGCCCACCAGCTCGCGGAGGAGGGCATCGTCCCCGCGGAGCATGAGGGAGATGCCGTGCGTGTGGGTGGGGCGCACGAAGGCGACGGCCCAGCGGCCGTCACGGCGCAGCCCGAGGGCGGCCTGCTCCACGCTCGGGGTGGCCTCGGCCCGCACGGCCGGGTCGTCGGCGGTGAAGGGGAGCAGCCGGTCCATCGGGACCTCGGTGGGGGTCGTCAGGGCGGGGTGTCTGCTCACCGGGATAGCGTGCCACCTGTGGTTCCCGACGATCTCTTCGCCTCCGCCCAGGACGACACGGAACCCACCGGCGCCGACCTCAACGCGCCGCTGGCCGTGCGGATGCGCCCGCGCACCCTCGACGAGGTGCGCGGCCAGGGCGAGGTGCTGCGCCCCGGGTCGCCGCTGCGACGGCTCGTGGAGGGCAGCGCCAATGCCGTCGCCGGGCCCATGTCGGCGATCATCTGGGGCCCGCCCGGCACCGGCAAGACGACCTTGGCGCACCTCGTCGCGACGGCCGCGGACCGGGACTTCGTCCAGCTGTCGGCGGTGACCGCAGGGGTCAAGGACGTCCGGGCGGTGATGGAGCGGGCCGCGACCAACCGGTCGATGTACGGCCGGCAGACGGTCCTCTTCCTCGACGAGATCCACCGCTTCAGCAAGGCGCAGCAGGACGCACTGCTCCCCGGCGTCGAAAATCGTGAGGTCGTGCTCGTCGCGGCGACGACGGAGAACCCGAGCTTTTCGGTCATCGCGCCGCTGCTCTCCCGCTCGATCCTCGTGACGCTCGAGTCGCTCACCCGCGAGCAGGTCGGCGAGGTGCTCGATGCAGCCCTGGTCGACGAGCGCGGGCTGGCCGACGGCTACGACCTCGCCGACGACGCCCGGGAGCACCTGGTCGCGATCGCCGGCGGTGACGCGCGTCGTGCCCTCACCTCGCTCGAGGCGGCGGCGGGGGTGGCGAGCGATGACGTCCCCTTCGGTCGTGAGGTGCCGGAGGAGGGGATCCCGCTCACCCTCGCGCACGTCGAGCAGGCGGTGGCGCGGGCGGCGGTGCGCTACGACCGCACCGGTGACCAGCACTACGACGTCGCCTCGGCCTTCATCAAGTCGATGCGCGGGTCGGACGTCGACGCCGCTCTGCACTACCTCGCCCGCCAGCTCGAGGCGGGGGAGGACCCGCGCTTCATCGCCCGACGGATCGTCATCTCGGCCTCGGAGGACGTCGGCATGGGCGACCCGACCGCGCTGCAGACCGCGGTCGCGGCGATGCACGCCGTCGCCCAGATCGGCATGCCGGAGGCGCGGATCATCCTCGCCCAGGCGGTCGTCCACAACACGCTCGCGCCGAAGTCCAATGCGGCCTACACCGGGATCAACGAGGCGGTGGCCGACGTGCGCGCCGGCAAGGTCCAGGCGGTCCCGCCGCACCTGCGCGGGTCCGGCTACACGCAGGCGTCCGACCGGGCGAAGGGGGCCGTCGGCGGTGCGAAGGTCGAGGGCTACGTCTACGCGCACGACCAGCCCGATGGGGTCGCCGCCCAGCAGTACCTGCCCGACGATCTGCACGCCGAACTGGCCGACCGGTCGTACTACCGGCCGACCGATCGCGGCTTCGAGGCGCGGCTGCAGGAGAGGTGGGCGTGGTTGCGGGGGCGGCTGCGCGGCAAGGGCTGAGGAGTCAGGCCTCGCCCATGAGCTCACGGACCCGCGGGACGACCTGCTCGCCGTAGAGTCGGATCGAGGACATCCGCAGGTTGTGGGGCAGGCGGCCGTTGCTGTACTTGAGCTGGAAGCGGGTCGCGCCCAGCGTGCGCAGCGTCGTCGCGATCTTGCGCGCCACGGTCTCGGGGGAGCCGCAGTAGACCGCACCCTCCGGGGTGAGCTGCTGACGGGCCTGCGCCTCGGTCATGGGCGGCCAGCCGCGCTCGGCGCCGAGCTTGTGCATCTGCTCGACGAAGTACGGCAGGTACTCCTGCGCCGCCTGCTCGTCCGTCTCGCCGACGTGGCCGGGGGAGTGGACTGCGACCGGAAGGCCCGGGTGGCCGGCCTCCTCGCAGGCGCGACGGTAGAGGTCGGCGAGCGGGGCGAACTGAGCCGTCGCCCCACCGATGATCGCGATGACGATCGGCATGCCGTAGCGGGCCGCGCGCACGACCGACGCGGGCGTGCCGCCCACCCCCACCCACGTCGGCAGGTGACCGGACGCGGTCGGCGGCATGATCCGGTCGACCTCGACCGGCGGGCGGGTGCTGCCCTGCCAGCGGACCGGCCCCTCGCGCAGCACGTGCGCGAGGAGGTCGAGCTTGTCGGAGAAGAGGACCTCGTAGTCCTGCAGGTCGAGGCCGAAGAGCGGGAAGGACTCGACGAAGGAGCCGCGCCCGACGGTGATCTCGGCGCGCCCGTGGGAGAGGGCGTCGACGGTCGAGAAGCGCTCGAAGACCCGGATCGGGTCGTCGGAGCTCAGCACGGTGACCGACGTGCCCAGGCGGATCCTCTCGGTCGTCGTCGCCAGGCCGGCGAGGAGGGTGTCGGGTGCGGAGACGGCGTAGTCGGGGCGGTGGTGCTCGCCGACCCCGAAGACGTCGATGCCGAGGGAGTCGGCGAGCTGACCCTCCGCGAGGACCTCGCGGATGACGGTGGCGGCGGGCAGTGGCTGCCCGTCGGGGCCGAGGGCGATGTCGCCGAAGGTGTCGAGACCGAGCTGGAGATCCATGACTCCATCCCAGCACGTCATGGCCCGGGTGATGTCGATGCATCTTCTCAACCCCCGTGACCTTCTTCGTCAGTCCGGGCGCGTCCCCTCTGGCCGGTGGCCCCGACGTCCGCCCAGACCTCGGTGAGCTTCCCGACCAGACCGTCCCGAGCGGTGATGAAGCCGGCCACCTCGAAGGGGACGGGCGCTCCCTTCGCGGTGCCCGTGACGTGGCAGCGAGCCACGGCCCGGTCGGCTGACCCGACGAGGTCCTCGACGAACATCCGGTCGAACCCCGGGTCGGCCACGGATCAGCGAAGGAACGTTGTCGGTGCTCGCCCGTAGTGTTCCGTCATGGACCTCACCGCACCCCTCGACACCCTCGACGCCACCGGCGTCACGGGGATGATCGAGCGTCTGCGGGAGCTCGGCGGTCCGGTCGACGAGGCGGAGGCGATCGACGAGATCGCAGCGCTGGAGCGGCTGAAGTCCGCCGCCGCGGCCGCCCAGGCCAGGGTCACCGCAGCCCTGCGTGAGGGTCGTTTGGCGCGCGAGATGGATGCCGGGATGCCCGCCGCGTAGCGGGCCCGCGGGTTGGGGGACGAGATCGGCCTGGCGCGCCGTGAGAGCGCGACCCTCGGCTCCCGACATCTCGGTCTGGCCCGCGCGCTCGTCGACGAGCTGCCCTGCACCTTGGCGCACCTCACCGTGGGGACGGTGTGCGAGTGGGGCGCGACCCTCCTGGCCAAGGAGACGGCGGTCCTGGATCCCGACGACCGACGGCGAGTCGACGCCGAGCTCGCCGACCGGCTGGCGACCATGACACCGCGGCAGATCGAGCGGGCAGCCCGGGCGATGGCCCTGGCGATCGACTCCCGAGCCACGGCCCGTCGTCGCGCGCGGGCCACGGTGGACCGGCGGGTGACGATCCGTCCGCAGCCCGACACGATGGCCGCGGTCTCCGGGCTGCTGCCCGTCGAGCAGGGGGTGGCGGCGTGGGCCGCCCTGAGGTGCGATGCCGAGGCGGCCAAGGCTGCCGGGGACGACCGTGGCCTCGGGCAGCTCATGGCCGACCTCTTCGTCGAGCGCCTGACCGGGCAGGCGGCCGCCGATGCGGTGCCGGTCGAGGTGCAGCTCGTCATGTCGCCCGGCAGCCTGCTCGGCCTCGACGACCTGCCGGCCGCGCTGCCCGGGCACGGTCCACTCCCGGCCGGGCTGGCCCGTGACCTCGTCCTCGGGGTCGACGGCGCGGGAGATGGCGGTGCGGGTGACGGCGGCGCGGGTGACGGCGAGGTGTCGGGTCGCGCCTGGCTGCGGCGCATCTTCACCGACGACGTGGACCGCGTCGTCGCCACCGACCCGCATCGGCGTTCCTTCCCGGCCTCGCTGCGGCGGCTGCTGCGCGTGCGCGACGGGGTGTGCCGCTTCCCCTTCTGCGATGCCCCGATCCGGCACGACGACCACGTCGTGGCGGTGGCCCTCGGAGGTGCGACGACCGCGCACAACGGCCAGGGGCTGTGCGCGCGCCACAACCTCACCAAGGCGCGACCCGGGTGGCGTTCCGCAACCGTCGAAGCGCGCGCAGGCGGCGCGAGCTCGGCCGCGTGCAACGCGCCCGAGGTCGTCACCCTGACCCCGACGGGGCACCGCTACGGCAGTCCCGTGCCGCCGGTCCTCGAGCGCCTGCCGAAGCCTTCCCTGCCGGACCCTTCCACCGCGGAGGCCAGGTTGCTGTCGATGCTCCCGTGCCGCGACAGGACGGCCCGGCGACGACGCCGTGTCGATGTGCTCAGACCCGACGCAACCATCGAGCTGCTCGACACCGGGTGACCGGCGTCAGGCGGGCCGGGTGCCCTCGGGCCAAGTGGGCCCCGTCGACACCGCGCTGTGCTGAGGCCGGGCACCGACCGGTGGGTAAGGTGGGGGCCATGACCGTGCCTCTCGGATGCCCGCGCCGGACCACCGCGCGGCGAGCTACCTCGGGGTCGGCCCGCGCCTGACGCGCCGGTCGCCCCCTTCCGCTCCTGCCCCGAGAACCCCACTGCACCACTGATTGGACGCGAACACCCATGGAAACTGCCGAGATCCGGCGACGTTGGCTCACCTTCTTCGAGGGCAAGGGACACGCGGTCGTCCCCTCCGCCCCGCTGATCCACGAGGACCCCAACCTCCTCTTCGTCAACGCCGGCATGGTCCCCTTCAAGCCCTACTTCCTCGGCCAGGAGACGCCCGCCTGGACCCGCGCCACGAGCGTGCAGAAGTGCGTGCGCACCGGTGACATCGACGAGGTCGGCAAGACCTCGCGGCACGGCACCTTCTTCCAGATGAACGGCAACTTCTCCTTCGGCGACTACTTCAAGCGTGACGCCATCGCCTTCGCGTGGGAGCTGCTCACCACCCCCCAGCCAGAGGGCGGCTACGGGCTGGACCCCGAGCGCCTGTGGGCGACGGTCTACACCGACGACGACGAGGCCGAGCAGCTGTGGCTCGAGTTGACCTCGATCCCCAAGGAGCGGATCGTGCGTCGCGCCGAGGCCGACAACTACTGGTCGATGGGCGTGCCCGGCCCCGGTGGCCCGTGCAGCGAGATCTTCTACGACCGCGGCGAGGAGTACGGCCGCGAGGGCGGGCCGGAGGTCGACGAGGACCGCTACATGGAGATCTGGAACCTCGTCTTCATGCAGTACGAGCTCTCGGCCGTCCGCTCCAAGGCGGACTTCGACGTCGCCGGCCCGCTGCCGGCGCAGAACGTCGACACCGGCATGGGCCTGGAGCGGATCGCGAGCATCCTCCAGGGCGTCGACAACATGTACGAGATCGACGAGGTCTACCCGGTGCTGGAGAAGGCCGCCGAGATGACCGGCCGCACCTACGGCACCCAGTCCGGTCAGACCGCTGGCGACTCGCACCCCGACGACGTCCACCTGCGCGTCGTCGCCGACCACGTGCGCTCCTCGCTCATGCTCATCGGTGACGGCGTCACCCCGGGCAACGAGGGTCGCGGCTACGTCCTGCGCCGCATGCTGCGCCGTGCGGTGCGCGCGATGCGCCTGCTCGGATACGAGGACCCGGCCCTGCCGCACCTGCTTCCCGTGTCGATGGAGCGGATGAGCGCGTCCTACCCCGAGCTGCGCACCGGCTTCGACCGGATCGCGCAGATCGCGTACGCCGAGGAGCAGGCCTTCCGCCGTACCCTCGCGCAGGGCACGACGATCCTCGACACCGCGGTGGGCCGGACCAAGGAGAGTGGCGGCGACACCCTCGCCGGGGAGCAGGCTTTCGCCCTGCACGACACCTACGGTTTCCCCATCGACCTCACGTTCGAGATGGCGGCCGAGCAGGGCCTCAAGGTCGACCGCGACGGCTTCGTCCGCCTCATGGACGAGCAGCGCCAGCGTGCCAAGGCCGACGCCAAGGCGAAGAAGGGCGGACACGCCAACACCGAGGTGTGGAAGGACCTGCGTGCGCTCGGCGCGACCGACTGGCGCGCCTACGAGGAGCTGACGACCAGCGGATCGGTCGTCGGTCTCGTCCGGGACGGCTCCCGGGTCGAGGAGCTCGAGCCGGGCCAGACCGGTCAGGTCGTGCTCGACCGCACGAGCTTCTACGCCGAGTCCGGCGGCCAGATCGCTGACTCCGGCATCATCGTCGTCGACGGGGCGCGGCTGCTCGTGCGCGACGTCCAGCGCCCGGTCAAGGGCCTGGTCGTCCACACGGTCGAGGTCGCCGACGGCTCCGTGCGCGTGGGCCAGGAGTCCTCCGCGCAGGTCGACCCGCAGTGGCGCATCGACGCCTGCCAGGCGCACTCGGGCACCCACGTCGTCCACGCGGCGCTGCGCCAGGTGCTCGGCCCGTCGGCCCTGCAGTCCGGCTCCTACAACAAGCCCGGCTACCTGCGCCTGGACTTCGCGTGGAACCAGTCGCTGTCCGCCGACGCCCGTGCCGAGATCGAGCACGTCGCCAACCTCGCGGTCCGCGACGACCTGCCCGTCTCCGCGGACTGGATGACGCTGCCCGAGGCGCGCGAGCGCGGTGCGCTGGCGCTCTTCGGCGAGACCTACGACGAGCAGGTGCGCGTCATCGAGATCGGCGGCGAGTGGTCGCGCGAGCTCTGCGGTGGCACCCACGTGCGCCACTCGAGCCAGATCGGCGCGCTCACCCTCACCGGTGAGTCCTCCGTCGGCTCCGGCGTGCGCCGCCTCGAGGCCTTCGTCGGCATGAACGCCCTGCAGCACCTGGCGACCGAGCGCGCGCTCGTCGCCGAGCTGTCGAGCATCGTCAAGGCTCCGGCCGCCGACCTGCCCGAGCGCGTCGGTGAGCTCGTCGCCCGCCTGCGTGAGGTCGAGAAGGAGCTGGACAAGGTGCGCCGCGAGCAGGTCGCGGCCTCCGCGGGCTCCCTCACCGACGCCGCGAGCGACGTCGCCGGCGTGACCTACGTCGGCGTGCACGTCGCCGGTGGCGCGCCCGACGACCTGCGGCAGATGGTCACCGACACCCGGGCCCAGCTCGGCGAGGAGCGGCCGACCGTCGTCGCACTCACCGGCGACGGCCCCGGCAAGCCGGTCATCGTCATCGCGACCAACGAGGCCGCCCGGGCGAAGGGGGGTCAAGGCCGGCGCTCTCGTGCGGGTCGCGGCCCAGGTCCTCGGCGGCGGTGGCGGTGGCAAGGACGACCTCGCGCAGGGAGGCGGCCAGGACGCCACGAAGGTCGAGGACGCACTCGCAGCCGTCGAGCGGGAGATCGGTGGCTGACCCCGGCATGCGCCGCGGGGCCCGGGTCGGCGTCGACGTCGGCGACGCCCGGGTCGGCGTCGCCTCGAGCGACCCTGAGGGGTTGCTCGCGACGCCCGTCGAGACGGTGCCACGTGATCTCGAGCACGATGCCGACATCGACCGGGTCGTCGAGATCGTGACCGACCTCGCCGCGATCGAGGTGGTCGTCGGGCTGCCTCGCTCCCTCGACGGGAGCGAGGGGCCGGCGGCCGCCAAGGCCCGGGAATGGGCCACCCGCCTGCGTTCGGCGCTCCAGGACGCGCCGATCGACAACACGCCGGTCCGCCTCGTGGACGAGCGGCTCACGACGGTGGATGCTCATCGGGGCCTGCGGGACAGCGGTGTGGCCGGTCGGCGCCATCGGGGCGTGGTTGACCAAGCGGCAGCAGTCCTGATCCTGCAGACTGCGCTGGACACGGAGCGCGCAACCGGTGGACCCCCCGGGGAACGGGTCGGTCGGCCGCGCCGACGCACACCGCGGAAGGGCACGACAGCATGAGTGAGCTGGACGAGGACATCTTCGACCAGGGCCGGTCTCACCGGGGCCACACCCGACGACAGCGCCGGGCACGGGACACCCGTACCGACCGACGGCGAGGTGCGGGGTGCGTGGCGATGGTGCTCGCCGCCGCGGTCGTCGTGGCCGCGATGTTCTTCGCCTTCGGGTCGCTACGATCGCTGATCCCCGGCGCGGGGGAGAGCACCGACTACGAGGGCACGGGGCACGGCAGCGTCGAGGTCGAGATCACCTCCGGCATGGCGGGGTCCCAGATCGGCGAGACGCTCGTCGAGGCCGGCGTCGTCAAGTCGACGAGCAGCTTCACCTCCGTCGCCCAGTCGCAGCCCGACAAGGCCTCGGCGATCCAGCCGGGCACGTACTCCATGCGCAAGGAGATGTCCGCGTCGAGTGCCTTCGACCGGCTCCTCGACCCCAAGGCGCGGGTCGCCCGGGGGATCACCCTGAGCGAGGGGCTGTGGCGCTCGGAGATCTACACGAAGCTCTCCGAGGGCACCGGTGTCCCCGTCGCGGACTACGAGAAGGCCGAGAAGTCGAGCGACCTCAAGCTGCCCGACGAGGCCGAGGGTGACCTCGAGGGCTGGCTCTTCCCCTCGACCTACGAGTTCGAGAAGGGCACGAGCGCCGTCCAGCAACTCAACCAGATGATCACGATGACGACCGACCAGCTTACCGAGGCCGGCGTCGCCCGCAAGGACTGGGAGCGCACCCTGACCGTCGCCTCCATCGTCGAGGGCGAGTCCGGTGCTGCTGACCGCGGCAAGGTCGCCCGGGTCATCGAAAACCGCCTCGAGGACGTGGACGGCCCGACCGTCGGCATGCTCAACATGGACAGCACCGTCCACTACGTCTTCCAAGAGCGCGGCAAGGCCGGGACGACCGACGAGATGCGCGCGAGTGACAGCCCGTACAACACGTACAAGCACACCGGGCTGCCGCCGGGGCCGATCAACAACCCGGGCGCGGAGGCCATCAAGGCAGCCGGTGACCCGGACGAGGGCGACTGGCTCTTCTTCGTCACCGTCAACCCCGACACGGGCGAGACGAAGTTCGCCGAGACCCAGCGCGAGCACGACAACAACGTCAAGGAGTTCCAGCAGTGGTGCTCGGACAACCAGGACCGGTGCTGACGCCGCTGCACGCGGGTGTCCTCGGCAGCCCGATCGACCACTCGCTGTCCCCGACCCTCCACCGGGCCGGGTACGAGGCGACCGGGCTCGCCGACTGGCGGTACACGGCCCACGAGGTCGACGAAGGGGGGCTGGCCCCCTTCGTCACCGCCCTCGACGTCATGTGGCGCGGGCTCAGCCTGACGATGCCGCTCAAGGTTGCCGCCTTCGACGTGGCCGAGTCGGTGACCGACACGGCCCGCCGGGCCGGTGCCATCAACACGTTGGTGCGCACCGACTCGGGGTGGGCTGGCGACAACACCGACGTGCACGGCGTCACGGCGGCGCTGGCCGAGGCCGGGGTGGCCGACCTCGAGTCCGCGACCGTCATCGGGTCGGGGGCGACCGCGCGGTCGGCCGTGCTCGGACTCGTGGCGCTGGGGGCCCGTCAGGTGACCGTCGCGGCGCGGACCCCGGAGCGGGCCGCCGCACTCGCCGACGTCGCCGACATCGAGCTGCGGGTCGTGCCGCTGCAGGAGTGGGCGAGCACGGGGGACCGGGCGGTCGTCTCGACCGTGCCGGCGGGTGCGGCCAATGCTGGCGCCGGCGAGCACGCCGGGCGTGACCTCACCGGGACGGTCCTGCTCGACGTCGTCTACGCCGACTGGCCGACCCCCCTCGGCCGCGCCGCGGCCACGCACGGGGCGCACGTGGTCTCGGGCCTGGAGATGCTCGTCCACCAGGCGGCGCGCCAGTTCGAGCTCTTCACCGGTGAGCCGGCACCGGTGGCGCAGATGCAGGCCGCGGGTCGGGCGGCGCTGGGGGAGAGCGGTCACACCCCGGACGCGTGACGGCCTGGCTCGGGCAGGATGGGAAGATGCCAGACATGTTGCGTTGGTTGACTGCTGGTGAGTCGCACGGCCAGGCCCTCGTGGCGACCCTCGAAGGGCTGCCCGCCGGGGTCGAGGTGACGACCTCGGACGTCGCGGGTGCGCTTGCCCGTCGCCGTCTCGGCTACGGGCGCGGTGCCCGGATGAAGTTCGAGCAGGACCAGGTGACCTTCCTCGGCGGAGTGCGCCACGGCAGCACCCTCGGCTCCCCGCTCGCCGTGATGATCGGCAACACCGAGTGGCCCAAGTGGGAGACGGTCATGAGCGCCGACCCCGTCGATGCCGCCGCCTTCGCCGCCTCCGACGACGTCAACGCGGAGAAGGAGATCGCCCGCAACCGGCCGCTGACCCGCCCCCGCCCCGGCCACGCCGACCTCGTCGGCATGCAGAAGTACGGCTTCGACGAGGCCCGTCCGGTGCTCGAGCGCGCCTCGGCCCGTGAGACCGCCGCCCGCGTGGCCCTCGGCGAGGTGGCTGAGCGATTCCTCGAGCAGGCCTACGGGATCCGGCTCGTCGCGCACACCGTCGCGATCGGCGAAGGGGAGGCCCCCGCCGACGGTCCGCTGCCGACGCCCGACGACACCGCCACCCTCGACGCCAACCCCGTACGGGCGATGACCCGCGAGGGCACCGATGCGATGGTCGCCGAGATCGAGGCGGCCAAGAAGGATGGCGACACGCTCGGCGGTGTCGTCGAGGTCCTCGCCTACGGCCTGCCGCCGGGCCTGGGCAGCCACGTCCACTGGGACCGCCGCCTCGATGCGCGCCTGGCCGGTGTCCTCATGGGCATCCAGGCGATCAAGGGCGTCGAGGTCGGCGACGGCTTCACGACGGCCCGCCGTCGCGGCTCCGCCGCGCACGACGAGATGGAGCGTGACGGCGACGGCGTGATCCACCGCCGCACCGGTCGGGCCGGCGGTACCGAAGGGGGGATGAGCACCGGCGACGTACTCCGCGTCCGCGCGGCGATGAAGCCGATCAGCACCGTCCCGCGTGCCCTGGAGACCGTCGACGTCACCGGCAGCGACCCGGCGACCGCGATCCACCAGCGCTCCGACGTGTGCGCCGTGCCGGCTGCGGGCGTCGTCGCCCAGGCGATGGTCGCGCTCGTGCTCGCCGAGGCCTGCGTCGAGAAGTTCGGCGGCGACTCGGTCGCCGAGACCGCGCGCAACCACCGGGCCTACCTCGACTCGATCCCGGAGCTCATGCGGACGTGGCAGGGGTGAGCGGGGTTCCCTTCGTCGTCGTCATCGGACCGCCCGGGGTCGGCAAGTCGACCGTGGCTGCCGAGGTCGCCGCCCGGCTGGGGCGACGGCTCGTCGACACCGACGCGCTCGTCGAGGAGCGTGAGGGGCGGACCATCTCCGACCTCTTCGTCGAGGAGGGGGAGGACTACTTCCGCGCCGCAGAGCGCCGCGCGGTGCTCGACGCCCTGCGCGAGGACGGTGTCGTGCTCGCGCTCGGCGGCGGAGCGCCGATGATCCCCGACGTGACCGCTGCGCTCGAGGGGCACCGCGTGCTCTTCCTCGACGTCGGCATAGCCGATGCCGCCAAGCGCATCGGCTTCGACAAGAGCCGACCGCTGCTGTCGGTCAACCCCCGCCAGAGCTGGATCACGACGATGGAGGCGCGCCGCCCGACCTACGAGTCGCTGGCCGACCACCGCGTCGACACCGCCGGACGCGACGTCGAGGCCGTCGTCGCCGAGGCACTGACCCTGCTCGAGGAGAGCGCATGAGTGACGTGACGACGATCAGCGTCGGTGAGGACTACGACGTCCTCGTCGGCCACGGGGTCTCCAGCCGGGTGGCCGAGCAGCTCCCAGAGGGTGTCGCCCGCGTGCTCGTGGTGCACGGCGCACCGCTGGCTGCGCTGGCCGAGCCGGTGATCAGCTCCCTGCGGGCGTCGGGACTCGAGGTCCACGTCGCCGCCGTGCCGGACGCCGAGGCGGCCAAGACCGTCGAGGTCGCAGCCGGACTGTGGTCGACCATGGGCGTCGCGGGCTTCACGCGCAGCGACGCCGTCGTCGCCGTCGGCGGCGGCAGCGTCACCGACCTCGGTGGGTGGGCGGCCGCGGCCTGGCTGCGTGGCGTGGCGGTCGTCCACGTGCCGACGACGGTCCTGGGCATGGTCGACGCCGCCGTCGGTGGCAAGACCGGCATCAACACCGCCGAGGGCAAGAACCTCGTCGGGGCCTTCCACACGCCCCACGCGGTGCTCTGCGACCTCGACCACCTGGCCACGCTGCCCCCGGCGGACCTGTCCGCGGGGCTGGCCGAGGTCGTCAAGGGTGGCTTCATCGCCGACCCGCGGATCCTCGAGATCGTCGAGGCCGACGAGTCCGGGGTGCAGGAGCCGGGCTCGGCCGCACTGCGTGAGGCTATCGAGCGCAAGATCGCCGTCAAGGCGCAGGTCGTCGCCGCGGACCTCAAGGAGTCGCACCTGCGCGAGATCCTCAACTACGGGCACACGCTCGGCCACGCCATCGAGCACCACGAGGGCTACCGGATGCGGCACGGCGAGGCCGTGGCGATCGGCATGGTCTTCGCCGCCGAGGTGGCCCACCGCACCGGACGCATCGACGCCGCGCTGCTCGAGCGCCACCGCTACGTGCTCGGGCTGCTCGGGCTGCCGACGACGTACTCCGGCGCGAGCTTCGACGAGCTGCTCGTCGCCCTGCGCCGCGACAAGAAGACCCGCGGCAGCACCCTGCGCTTCGTCGTGCTCGGCGGGCTCGCCGAGCCGACCCGGCTCGAGGGGCCCGACGAGGGCCTGCTGCGGGAGGCGTACGCAGCCCTGGCCTGACCCCCTTCGGCTGACATTTCCCTAGGGAGATGCCGAGGGGAGTACGCATTTCCCTAGGGAAATGCGGTCGGGAGTGCGCATTTCCCTAGGGAGATGCGAAGGGGGAGATCAGGGGCGGGTGTCGAGCTCGGCGTCGTGGACGGTGATCGCGACCTGGACACGGTTGTCCGCCCCGAGCTTGTCGAGGATCCGACCGACGTGCGCCTTGACGGTCGCGACGCTCAGGTAGAGCTCGCGCGAGATATCGGCATTGGACATCCCCGCCCCCACGGCCTGCGCGACCTCGAGCTCCCGATCGGTGAGCGCAGCGAGTCGGTCGCGAGCGGCCTGACGGGCGGAGTCGTCGCCGGCCCGACGGGCGTCACGCACGGAGGCCAGCACCCCGGCGGTGACGCTCGGCGAGAGGATCGACTGGCCGGCGGCCACGAGACGCACCGCCTCGACGATGCGGTCCGGAGGCGTGTCCTTGAGGAGGAAGCCGTCGGCCCCGTGCTGCAGGGCACGCATGACGTCGTCGTCAGCGTCGAAGGTCGTGAGGACCACGACCTTGCTCGGCGACCCGCTGCGGACCAGCGCGTCGGTCGCGGCCAGACCGTCCAGGCGGGGCATCCGGATGTCCATGAGGACGACGTCGGGGGAGTGCTCCGCGATGACCGACAGGGCCTGTCGACCGTCCTCGGCCTGCCCGACGACCGTGATCTCCGGGGCCGCCCCGAGGATCATCGACAACGCCGTGCGGACCATCGCGTCGTCGTCGACGAGGACGACGGAGATCGGGGCGCTCATGCCGGCCACGGTAGCGACACGGCGAGGCGGTGGGTCCCGTCGCCCTGCCAGCCGTGCGTCAGACGTCCCCCGGCGAGCTCGACACGCTCGGTGAGGCCGAGCAGGCCGAGGCCGGAGGTCGGCGCGGACGAGCGGTGCCCCACGGCCCGCGGGTTGTCGACGGTGACGGCGAGCTGCTCGCCGGGCCGCCCGGAGAGCTTCACCGTCACCGCGGCCCCCGGCGCGTGCTTGCGGGCATTGGTCAGACCCTCCTGCACGACGCGGTAGACGGTCCGCCCCAGGGTCTCGGGCACGGCGGCCAGGTCGAGGCCGCCGTCGTCGAGGACGACCCGCGCACCGGCGGACCGGGCGTCGTCGAGCAGCTCCGGCAGGTCGAGCAGGGTGTGCTGCGGACGAAGGGAGCCGCCCGTCTCCTCGTCGCGCAGGACCCCGAGCACCTCGCGCAGGTCGGTGAGTGCGGCCCGGGCATTGGTGTCGATGGCAGTGACGGCCTCGCGCCGCTGCGCCTCGGGCAGGTCCTCGCGGTAGGTGAGCAGGCCCGAGTGCATGGTGATGAGCGAGATGCGGTGCGCGAGCACGTCGTGCATCTCGCGGGCGATCCGGGCGCGCTCCGCGGTCTGCGCCTGGGCGACCCGTGCGCTCTGCTCCGACTCGGCGGCGCGGGCGCGGTCCACCCAGGAGCGCACCAGGGCCCGACGGGAGCCGATCGAGTAGCCGACGGCGACGACCACGGCGATGACGAGCGCGTTGACCAGGGCCTCGCCCCACAGCGGCAGCGCCTCGGGGTCCGGGTAGACGACCCGGGTGCTGACGACCCCGGCGAGCACGGTCAGGGCGACGAGCGGGCCGATCTCGCGCCAGCGCTGGCGGGTCGCCAGGGAGACCATCGCGATCGTCTGGGCGCCGGCCGCGACCGTGGAGCCCGCCGACATGATCGTCGTCAGGGCCGTGGTGAGCACCGGCCACCGACGTCGGAGCGGCAGCAGGGCGGTCGCGACAAGACCGATGGCCGGGTCGACGAGGACCAACCACGCGGTGCGCAGCCCCTCGGGCAGGTCCTCGTCCGCGTCAGGGAACATCACGGCCACCGTGAAGATCCAGAAGGTGACGCCGAGCAGCAGCGCCGCCCCCATCCGCCACGTGGTGTCCCACCACGTGAGCCGGTCGGGGAGGCGTTCGTCGCGGGGTCGTCCACCAGTCACCGGGCCACGGTAGGCGCACGGGTGACCCGGCGGCATCCGTCCTCGGGCTGACGTCGTCGCCGCCACCCCCGACCAAAGGAGGAGGCACGGTCGAGACCCGCGGCCGATGCCCCCTTCGCGCCCCCCGCAGCATCGTGGGAGTCATGATCACCGTGACCCACCTGACCAAGCGCTACGGCGACTTCACCGCCGTCGACGACATCTCCTTCACGGCCCGCCCGGGCAGCGTCACCGGCTTCCTCGGCCCCAACGGTGCGGGCAAGTCGACGGCGATGCGGATGATGACCGGTCTGACGCCTCCGACCTCCGGCGAGGCCCACGTCCTCGGCCGTCGATACGTCGACCTGCCCAACCCGGGTCGACACGTCGGCGTCATGCTCGACGCCTCCGCCCAGCACCCCGGTCGGACGGGGCGCGAGGTGCTGACCCTGGCCGCCCGGACGATCGGGGTGGGCCCATCGGCCGTCGACGGGGGCCTCGCGGCCGTCGGCCTCACCGACAAGGAGGCCAGCCGGCGGGTGCGCGACTACTCGCTCGGCATGCGGCAGCGGCTCGGACTGGCGGCTGCGCTCATCGGAGACCCCGAGGTGCTCGTCCTCGACGAGCCGGCCAACGGCCTCGACCCGCAAGGCATCCACTGGATGCGGGGCCTGCTGCGCGGCTTCGCCGACCGCGGCGGTACGGTCCTGCTCTCCTCCCACCTGCTCTCCGAGGTGCAGATCGTCGCCGACGAGCTCGTCATCATCGGCAACGGCCGCATCGTCGCCGAGGGCACGGTCGAGCAGCTGCTGCAGCAGCAGGGCACCCGCGTGCGGTCGGTCGACGACGAGGCCCTGCTGGCCGCCCTGAGCCGGGCGGGCATCGACGTCACCATCACCCCGGCCGGCCTGCTCGCCCAGGCGAGCAGCGAGGCCGTCGGCCGCATCGCGCTCGAGGCCCGGATCGTCCTCACCGACCTCGCCTCCGGCTCCGCCGGCGGCCTCGAGGAGCTCTTCCTCACCCTGACCGCATCCGAGTCCCGAGAGGGGATTGCCGCATGAGCACCGCCACCGCACCCACCGAGTCCACGCAGGCCCCGACCCCAGCGCCCGTCGACGTCACCGGTGACCGGGTGCCCTTCACCCGGCTCGTCGGCATCGAGCTGCGCAAGATGGTCGACACCCGGGCAGGGATGTGGATGCTCGTCGTCATGGCGACCATCGGCTTCCTCATCGCCGGCGGTCTGGTCATCTGGGGCCAGGGCGGCGAGGATCACGCCTTCTCGACCTTCCTCGGCTTCATCTTCATGCCCATGGTCATGCTCCTGCCGATCATGGGCATCATGTCGGCGACCCAGGAGTGGAGCCAGCGGACGGGCCTGGCGACCTTCACCCTCGTGCCCCGGCGCGGCCGGGTCGTGGGCGCCAAGGTCACCGCCGCCGTCGCCCTCTGCCTCGTGCTGCTCCTCGCCGGCGCGCTCGCTGCATCTCTGGCCACGCTCGTCGCCGGCGGGGAGTTCACCCTCACCGGCCTCTCCCTGGCGGGCCTCGTGCTCGCGGCCGTGATCTACACCCTGCAGGGCGTCGCCTTCGGCGCGGCCCTGCTCAGCACGCCGATGGCGATCGTCGCCAGCCTGGCGCTGCCGACGGTCTGGACGATCCTCACGGCGATGATCCAGCGGATGCAGGACGTCGCCGCTTGGCTCGACCTCCAGCTCGTCACTGCCCCCCTGACCGATGGGACCATGACCGGGGAGAACTGGGGCCAGCTCGCCACCGCGACCGCCGTCTGGGTCGGTCTCCCGATGGCGATCGGGACCTACCGGATCCTCACGCGTGAGGTGAAGTGACGGGGAGGTCCTCGTCGTCCTCCGTGGGCGCGGTCTGCGACATGATCTCGATGATCGCGGCCGCGTCCTCGTCGGAGAGCGCGCCCCACCCGGGCTCGTACTCGTAGATCTCGCCGAGGGGAGTGGCCTTGCGGTTGCCGAGCAGGAGCTCGACGTCGTCGACGGTCAGCAGGCCGGGGTGCCAGACCCCGCAGGCCTCCGAGACCTTGAGCAGGTCACGGCGCAGGGTGCGGATGTAGTTGTCGACCCGGGAGGCCTTGAGCGTCGGGTCCAGGCCGCGCGAGAGCCAGGGGTTCTGCGTCGCCACGCCCGTGGGGCAGTGGTCGGTGTGGCACTTCTGCGCCTGGATGCAGCCCACCGCGAGCATCGCCTCCCGGGCGACGTGCACCATGTCGCACCCCAGGGCGAAGGCGACGAGCGCGTTTTCGGGCAGGCCGAGCTTGCCCGAGCCGACCCACGTCACGCGGTCGGTCAGCCCGGCCCGGGCGAAGACCGCGTAGACGCGGGTGAAGGCCAGTCGGAAGGGCATCGCGACGGCATCGCTGAAGACGAGGGGAGCCGCGCCGGTCCCCCCCTTCGCCGCCGTCGATGACGATGAAGTCCACCCCGCGCTCGCCGTCGGCCATGGCGGCGGCGAGGTCCTCCCAGAAGTCCATGTCGCCGACGGCCGACTTGATGCCGACCGGCAGCCCGGTGGCATCGGCCACCATCTCGACGAAGTCGAGCATGGAGTCGACGTCGTGGAACTCGGTGTGACGTGACGGGCTGGCGCAGTCCACGCCCTGGGGGATGCCGCGGGTCGCGGCGATCTCGTCGGAGATCTTCGCCGCCGGGAGCATGCCACCGAGCCCCGGCTTGGCGCCCTGGCTCAGCTTGATCTCGATCGCGCGCACGGGTGCCGACGCCACGACCTCCTTGAGGATCTCGAGGTCGAAGTTGCCGTCCTCGTCACGGCAGCCGAAGTACGCGGTGCCGATCTGGAAGATCAGGTCGCCACCCTGCCGGTGGTGGGGGGAGAGCGAGCCCTCGCCCGTGCAGTGCATCGCGCCGGCCAGGCGGGCGCCCTCGTTGAGCGCGTGGATCGCGTTGGCGGACAACGAGCCGAAGCTCATCCCCGAGATGTTGACGACCGACTGCGGGCGGAAGGCGTGCCGACGGCCGCGGGGCCCGCCGAGCACCTTGGCACTCGGCAGCGGGGTCTCCTCGCCGTGGTGGGTGCTCGTCGGTGCGGCGACGTCGGAAAAGGTGCGGTGCTTGAGGATCGGGTAGCCCTCGACCCGCTCGACGTCGTTGTCGGTGCCGAAGCCGACGTAGTTGTTCTCCATCTTCGACGACGCGTACACCCAGGCCCGCTGGTCGCGGCTGAAGGGCCGCTCCTCGTCGTTGCTCGTGACGATGTACTGGCGCAGCTCCGGCCCGATCCGCTCGAGCAGGTAGCGGGCATTGGCCACGACGGGGAAGTTGCGCTTGAGGGAGTGCTGCTTCTGCAGGAGGTCCCGGGCGGCGAGACCAGCGGTCCCGGCAGCGACGGCGGCGAGCAGGGCGGTGGACTTCATGTCCGCCATCCTGCCTCCTCCGGCACCGGTCTGCGAGGATGCGCGGCATGGCGATCGAGGGACGGCGACGACGTGGGATCGTGGGGCTCGCCGCGCTGCTCGTCGTGGCAGTGGTGGCCACGGCGCTGCTCTGGCGGTCCCGGGGCGACGGCGACGAGCTGGTGACCGGGCCGTCGGGGGAGGCCTTCTACGAGACGACCGCCGAGCAGCTGGCCGCCGGCCGGCACGGCACGCTCATCTGGTCACGTCGCGTGGTCGACGGGCCGACGATCGGCGGGACGACCCACCTGGTCATGTACCGCTCCACCAGCGCGAAGGGAGAGCCCGTCGCCGTGTCCGGCGTGGTCTCCGTCCCCGAGGGTGAGCCCCCGGCGGGCGGGTGGCCGGTCATCAGCTGGGGTCACGGGACGACCGGCACCGCAGACCGGTGCGCGCCCTCCCGGTCCCTCGTCGACGAGCAGACCGGCGTCTACGCGGCCTCGATGGACCAGGCGACGGCCGACCTCGTCGACGACGGCTTCGCCGTGGTGCGCACCGACTACGAAGGGCTGGGTACGCCCGGTCCGCACCCCTACCTCATGGGACAGTCCGCCGGGGCGGCGATGAGCGACATCGTGCTCGCGGCGCACGAGCTCACGCCCGACCTGTCCTCCCGCTGGGTCGCGATGGGGCACTCGCAGGGCGCGCAGGCGGCGATCTTCACCGCGCGCTTCACCGATGCCTACACGCCCGGTCTCGACCTCGTCGGCATCGTCGCCATCGCCCCGCCGAGCCAGCTCGGCGTCGTCGTCGAGATGGCCGACGGCGGGGCACCGGCAGGGACGTCGGCCGATGAGGTCGCAGCAGCCGAAGGGCAGGACGCGGGCTTCCTCGGACCGCTCCTCGTGGCCGCAGCACGCACCGCCGACGTCCCGATCGAGCAGGTCGTGAGCCCGCAGGGGCGGCGGCTGCTGCCCCAGCTGGAGCAGCGGTGCATCGCCGAGCTCTTCCGCGACGACTCCTTCGGCGGCATACAGCTGAGCGACTTCCTCCGGGAGGACGCCGACCTCTCCCGGATCCGGCGGACCGTCGGGACCAACGACGCGGCCGAGGTGCGGCCGCAGGTGCCGGTCCTCCTCGTCCACGGCGACCGGGACACGACCGTCCCGGTGCTCCTGAGCGACCGGCTCGCCGAGCAGTACGAGGAGCAGGGGGCCGACCTCGAGTACGAGCGGGTCACCGGGGCCGACCACATCTCGGTCCTCACCGAGGGGGAGGCGCGGGTGCGCGCGTGGGTGGATCGGGCCTTCGCCGGTTAGGATGCTGGGCGGCCCGCGCGCCCTCGGCGCAGCAGTGGCAGACACACCTGACGACGACGCGAAGGCGAGCACACCCGTGGCAACGACGAATGACCTCAAGAACGGCATGGTCCTCAACATCGACGGCCAGCTCTGGAGCGTCGTGGAGTTCCAGCACGTCAAGCCCGGCAAGGGCCCGGCCTTCGTGCGGACCAAGCTCAAGAACGTCACGAGCGGCAAGACCGTCGACAAGACCTTCAACGCCGGCACCAAGGTCGAGGTGTCCAACGTCGACAAGCGCACGATGCAGTACCTGTACAACGACGGCACCGACTTCGTCTTCATGGACCCCGAGACCTACGACCAGATCCCGGTCACCCCGGAGGTGGTCGGCGACGCCGCGAAGTACATGCTCGAGAACCAGGAGGCGGTCATCGCCCGCAACGAGGGCAATGTCCTCTACGTCGAGCTCCCGGCATCCGTGGTCCTCGAGATCACCTACACCGAGCCCGGCCTGCAGGGGGACCGTTCGACCGGTGGCACCAAGCCGGCCACCCTCGAGACCGGTGCCGAGATCTCCGTCCCGCTCTTCCTCGAGCAGGGCACGAAGGTCAAGGTCGACACCCGTGACGGCTCCTACCTCGGTCGAGTGAGCTGAGTGGGGGCACGCACCAAGGCCCGCCGCCGCGCCGTCGACCTGCTCTTCGAGGCCGAGTCCCGTGGTCTCAACGCGGGTGACCTCGCGAGCGAGCGGGCCGAGCGACCGGTCACCCCGGCACCGCTCAACGAGTACACGATCACCGCGGTCCGCGGCGTCGTGGCCCACTGGACCGACATCAACGACGCGTTGACGACGTACAGCCAGGGCTGGAGCCTGGACCGCATGCCCGACGTCGACCGGGCGATCCTGCGCCTCGGTGCGTGGGAGATCCTCTACAGCGAGGACGTCCCCGACGAGGTCGCGGTCAGCGAGGCCGTCGTCCTGGCGACCGAGCTCAGCACGGACGAGTCGCCGAAGTTCGTCAACGGACTGCTCGCGCGCCTCGTCGAGGTCAAGCCCACCCTCGTCTGAGGAGTCACATGAGCACCGAGCACGAGACCGAGTCGACGACCGGCGCCACCCCGGACGGACCGCTCGACCGCGGTGTCGTCATCGGCGAGGGGCTCACGACCCTCGCCCGCTGGTCCTGGCGCCTGCTCCTCGTCGCTGGTGCGAGCGTCGTCCTGTGGTGGCTGCTGGCCAAGCTGTGGGTGGGGGTCTTCCCGATCCTCCTCGCGCTCATCGTCGCCACGGTCCTGTGGCCCCCGACCCGCTGGCTGCGCTCGAAGGGCGTGCCCGACGCCTTGGCTGCGGCCCTGGTGATCGTCGGCTCGCTCGCCCTCGTCTTCGGGGTGCTCGGCGCGATCGCCCCCTCGCTCGTCAGCCAGTCGGGTGACCTCGCGCAGCAGGCCAGCGAGGGTCTGACCGAGCTGCAGGAGCGGGCGGCCGAGCCGCCCTTCAACATCGACAACGCGACGATCGACGACGCGGTCGGCAAGGCGACGACCTGGCTGCAGGAGCAGAGCGGGCAGATCGCCACCGGCGCTCTCGCCGGTGCCTCGGCCGTCGGCTCGGGCCTGGTGACGCTCGTGCTCGTGCTCATCCTCGTCTTCTTCTTCATCAAGGACGGGCCGCAGTTCCTCCCCTTCGTCCGGCGGGTCGCCGGGGAGCGGGCCGGCGGCCACCTCACCGAGGTGGCCACGCGCTCGTGGAACGCGCTCGGCGGGTTCATCCGGACCCAGGCCCTCGTCTCCGCGGTGGACGCCGTGATCATCGGCATCGGTCTGGCCTTCCTCGGGGTGCCGCTCGCCTTCGCGCTGGCGATCCTCACCTTCTTCGGCGGGTTCATCCCGATCGTCGGTGCCTTCGCCGTGGGCTTCCTGTCCGTGCTCGTCGCACTCGTGGCCCAGGGGCCGATGACGGCCCTCTTCGTCCTCATCCTCATCGTCGCGGTGCAGCAGCTCGAGGGCAACTTCCTCCAGCCCTTCCTCCAGGGCCGCTCGATGCAGCTGCACGCGGGCGTCATCCTGCTCGCCGTCGCGGTGGGCAGCACGCTCTTCGGCATCGTCGGTGCCTTCCTCGCGGTGCCGGTGGCCGCGGTCGCCGCGGTCGTCCTGCGCTACGTCAGCGAGCAGATCAACCTCCGAGCGGGCATCGTCTCCGCCGACGAGGTCGAGAGCGAGTCGGCCGACGGTGAGCGGGTCGCCACGGAGGCGGAGGACGAGGCGCCGGCGACGTCGTGACCGCCGTGCCCGTCCGACCGGCCGTCAGCGTCATCCCGCTGCGTGATGGGCCGGCCGGTCCTGAGGTCTTCGTCCAGCACCGCCAGCCGACGATGGACTTCGCCGCCGGCGCCGTCGTCTTCCCCGGCGGGCGGTGCGATCCCGGCGACGTGGCGAAGGGAGCGGCCCTCGCCGTGTCGGACGCGATCCTCGTCGACCACGTCCACCGGTGGCGGCACCTGCCCGTCGCGCAGGACCGGCAGGCCGATGCCCGCACGCTCCTGGCCACCGGGCTGCGTGAGCTGGCCGAGGAGACCGGGCTGGTCGCCGACCCGGAGCTGCTGCTGCCGTGGGACCGCTGGGTCACCCCGGAGGGCTCGCCCAAGAGGTTCGACGTCTCCTTCTTCGTCCTCCCCGTGCCGCGTGAGCACGCGCGACAGCCCGCGCACCTGACGACCGAGGCCGTCGGCTCCGAGTGGACCGCGGTCCACTCCCTGCTCGACGCCGGAGAGTCCGGCGACCTCTGGCTGATGACGCCCACGCGGGTCATCCTGCGCGAGCTGCTCGACCTCGGGACGGTCGCCGAGGTGGTCCGACGGCGCCCGGTCATCACCGGTGTCCGCGACGACCGCCCGTCCGCGCGGCCGCGAGCATCCGACCCGGTGTGACCCACTGGCACGAACTGGACGACGGGCCGGCCCACACGTGGTGCGTGGACCGGCCCGTCGCGTCGAGAGCGATGTCTCAGAAGGCGGGGAGCACCTCGCCGTTGGGCCAGGTCTCCTCGATGTACTTCTTGACCTCCGGGGAGTGGAGCAGCTCGTCGAGCTTCTCCAGCCCGGCGTTGTCCTTGTTGGACGCCTGCACGGCGAGGAAGTTGGCGTAGGGGCTGTCCTTGCCGTCCTCGACCGCGAGCGCGTCCTTGGTCGACAGGTCGGCCTCGATCGCGTAGTTGCCGTTGATGACGGCGGCGTCGAGGTCCTGGAGGGAGCGCGCCAGCTGGGCCGCGTCGGTCTCCTTGAACTTCAGCTTCTTGGGGTTGTCGTCGACGTCGAAGATCGTCGCGTTGGTGGCGTCCTTGCCCTCCTTGAGCGTGATGACGTCGTTGTCGGCGAGCAGCTGCAGCGCCCGGCCCTGGTTGGACGGGTCGTTGTTGATCCCAATGGTGCCGCCCTGGGGCAGGTCCTTGAGGTCCTTGACCTTGTCGGAGTACAGCGCGAAGGGCTCGATGTGGATGCCCTCGTAGTGCGCGAAGTCGTAGCCGCGGTCCTCCACCTGCTCCTCGTAGTAGGGGAGGTGCTGGTAGTAGTTCGCGTCGAGGGTGCCCTCGGAGAGCTGGACGTTGGGCTGGACGTAGTCGTCGAAGGTCTTGATCTCGAGGTCGAGCTTGGCGTCTGGCGCCAGCTCCTTGTCGACGTACTCGAGGATCTTGGCGTGCGGGGTCGGCGAGGCGCCGACGGTGATCTTGGTGACGCCGGAGTCGTCGGGGGCGGGGCCCTCCGCGTCGCCCTTCGTCAGACCGCAGGCCGTGAGGCCCAGGGCGGAGACGGTGATGAGGGCGACGGCGCGGGCCGTGGTGCGGGCGGTGGACATGAGTTCCTCTCGGTGGTGGCCGGTGGGCCGGGGTCTGCAGGGGAGGGCGAAGGGGGTGGAGTCAGCGTCGGTCGAGGCGGCGGGCGACGAGGTCGCCGACGACCTGGACGACGGTGACGATGACGACGAGCAGCGCCACGCAGACGATCATCACGTCGGACTCGAAGCGGTTGTAGCCGTAGCTCATGGCGACGGCACCGAGGCCGCCGCCGCCGACGGCACCGGCCATCGCGGTGTAGCCGATGAGCGCGATGACGGTGGTCGTCAGGCCGGCGACGAGTCCGGAGCGGGCCTCGGGCAGCAGCACCTTGCGGGTGATCTCGGAGCGGGTGGCGCCCATCATCGTCACGGCCTCGACCTTGCCGCCGGGGACCTCGCGCAGCGAGGTCTCGACGAGCCGGGCATAGAAGGGGATCGCGCCGACGGTGAGCGGGACGACGGCCGCCTGCCAGCCGATCGATGTCCCGACGACGAGCCGGGTGAAGGGAATGATGGCGATCATCAGGATGAGGAAGGGCAGCGAGCGCCCGAGGTTGACGACAGCACCGACGACGCGGTGGACCACGGCGTTGGGCGCGGTGCCGCCGGGGGAACTCGTGAAGAGCAGCACCCCGAGCGGGATCCCGATGAGCGCGGTGAGCGCGCTCGCGACGCCGGTCATCGCCAGGGTCTCCCAGATGGCGGTGGGCACGGCCTGCCGGATGATCTCGTTGTCGAGGTAGCGTCCCTCGCCGACGAGGCTGGTGAGGGCGCTCATGCGGCCACCTCCGGCGAGAGGTGGGCGGCCTCGAGGAGGCGCACGGCCTCGTCGGTACGGGCCGGGTCGACCTCGAGCTGGATCCGGCCGACGCGCCGCCCGCCGATCGTCTCGAGGGTGGCGGCCGCGACCTCGGCGGAGACGCCCCCGTCACGCAGCAGGGCGAGGACCCCGTCGACGCTCGTCGTGCCGGAGCGGACGTCGCCGAGGGCGACCTCGACGTAGCCGCCGTCGTGGTCGAGGGGCAGCGGGGGCAGGGGGATGAGGTCGCGGTGCAGCTGCCCACGGGCGTCGGTGACGACGGTGCCGATGGGGCCGGTCTCGACGACGCGGCCGTCGGCGAGCAGGCTCACGGTGTCGCAGACCTCACGGACCACCGACGGCTCGTGGGTGATGATGACGACGGTGATCCCGAGGCGGTCGCGCAGATCACGCAGGAGGCCGAGGATCTGGCGAGTCGTGCCGGCATCCAGGGCGGAGGTCGGCTCGTCGCACAGGAGGATGTCGGGGCGGGTCGCCAGGGCGCGAGCGATGCCGACCCGCTGCTGCTGTCCGCCGGAGAGCTGCGCCGGGTGGTTGTCGGCACGGTCGGTGAGGCCGACGAGCTCGAGCAGCTCGGCGACCCTGGCCTGCCGGTCGGCCTCGGACCAGCCGGCGATCTCGAGCGGCAGGGCGATGTTGGCTGCGGCCGACCGCGAGTCGAGCAGATTGGCGTGCTGGAAGACCATGCCGAAGCGACGCCGCACGGCGCGCAGCTCGTCCCCGACGAGCGCAGGGATGTCGGTGCCGTCGAGGTCGACGACGCCGGCGGTCGGGTGCTCGAGGCCGGTGAGGCACCGGATGAGCGTCGACTTGCCGGCGCCGGAGCGGCCGACGATGCCGTGGATCGAGCCGCGCGCGATCGACAGGGTGATGTCGTCAAGCGCGACCACCGGTCCGCGGGGAGTGCTGAACTCCTTGCGCAGGCCCGTGAGCTGGAGCAGGGGTGTCTCGGTCACGAGGAACATAATAGGAAGTTATGTTTCACATAACCAAAACCGAGATGTCGCCTTCCGGCGAGCGTCGAGGTGAGACGGGTTCGGGAGGGCGCGGCCCAGACGGTAGGCTCGGCCCCGATCGACATCCTTTAACCGCTGTCCAGTGAGGCAGAGAAGGAGGTCTTGAGACACTCATGTGTCCGGACACGCCCCCAGAGGCCAGCCCCCCCGCCCGCGAGGTGATGAGCGCCGCCGACGTCGCGCGCGGCCTGCGCCGCATCGCCCACGAGATCGTCGAGCGCAACAAGGGGGCCCGGGACGTCGTCCTGCTCGGCATCCCCAGTCGCGGCGTCGAGCTCGCCCAGCGCCTCGCCGCCCAGATCAGTGAGATCGAAGGGGGAGCCGTCCCCGTCGGGTCCCTCGACGTGACGATGTACCGCGACGACCTGCGGGGTCGCCCCACCCGGGCCCCGCAGCAGACGCAGTTCCCCGCCTCCGGCGTCGACGACAAGATCGTCGTGCTCGTCGACGACGTCCTGTACTCGGGCCGCACCGTCCGGGCCGCCCTCGACGCCCTCTCCGACTACGGCCGGCCGCGCTCCGTGCGCCTGGCGGTCCTCGTCGACCGTGGGCACCGCGAACTCCCGATCCGCGCCGACCACGTCGGCAAGAATCTGCCGACGTCGCAGACCGAGCGGGTCACCGTGCGCCTGTCCGGCCACGACGATGTCGCGGACTCCGTCACGATCTCCGGGGGTGAGCAGCGATGACCCGCCACCTGCTCTCCGTCGCCGACCTCGACGACACCGCCCTGCGCACCGTGCTCGACACGGCCGCCGAGATGCACGACGTGCAGCGCCGCGAGGTCAAGAAGATCCCGACCCTGCGGGGCCGGACGGTCATCAACCTCTTCTTCGAGGACTCCACCCGCACCCGCAGCTCCTTCGAGATCGCGGGCAAGTGGATGAGCGCCGACACGATCAACATCACCGGCAAGGGGTCGTCGACGTCGAAGGGCGAGTCCCTCCGAGACACCGTGCGCACCATCGCGGCCATGGGGGTCGACGCCATCGTCATGCGCCACCAGGCCTCTGGTGCGGCCCACCAGGTCGCCGGCTGGTTCGACGAGTCGGGCGTGCGCACGAGCGTGGTCAACGCCGGTGACGGCACGCACGAGCACCCGACGCAGGCCCTGCTCGACGCCTACACCCTCGAGCGCCGCCTCGGTTCGCTCGAGGGCAAGCGGGTCGCGATCGTCGGGGACGTGACCCACAGCCGGGTCTTCCGCTCCAACGTCCTCTCGCTGCCGCGCCTGGGCGCCGAGGTCACCGTCGTCGCGCCGCCGACGCTCATGCCGAGCGGCGCGAGCGCCTGGGCGAGCGCCGACGGCTTCACCCTGGGCGACGACCTCGACGAGGTCATCGACTCGGGTGTCGACGCGCTGATGATGCTGCGCGTGCAGCGCGAGCGCATGGCGGGTGGCTACTTCCCCACGGCTCGTGAGTACACCGTCGGCTACGGCCTGACCCGCGACCGCCTCGCCGCGCTCACCGCGGCCAACCCCGAGGCCGTCATCTGCCACCCCGGGCCGATGAACCGCGGCCTGGAGATCGCCGCCGACGCCGCCGACGCGGCGAGCAGCCTCGTCCTCGACCAGGTGAGCGCCGGTGTCGCCGTGCGGATGAGCGTCCTCTACCACCTGCTGGCCTCCGGCCTGCCCGACGAAGGGGGGCAGGCATGAGCGACCTGCTGATCACCGGCGCATCCCTGCTCGGTGGCGAGTCCACCGACGTCCTCGTCCGGGACGGCGTCATCGCCGCCGTCGGGGCAGAGGCCACCGCGGGGGAGAGCACCCAGCGCATCGACGCCGACGGGCTGGCCCTCCTGCCGGGGCTCGTCGACCTGCACACGCACCTGCGCGAGCCCGGTCGCGAGGACGCGGAGACGGTGCGGACCGGGTCCGCGGCCGCCGCGGCCGGCGGCTTCACCGCCGTCCTCGCCATGGCCAACACCAGCCCGGTCACCGACACCGCCGAGGCCGCCGAGCGCGTGCTCGACCTCGGGGTCGCCGCCGGGCACTGCGACGTCCAGCCGATCGGGTCCGTGACCAAGGGTCTCGACGGGGCCGAGCTCGCCGAGCTGGGGCTCATGCACCGCTCGCGTGCCCGGGTCCGCGTCTTCTCCGACGACGGCCGCTGCGTCCACGACGCCCGCGTCATGCGGCGCGCGCTCGAGTACGTGCGGGCCTTCGACGGCGTCGTGTCCCAGCACGCGCAGGACCCCGCCCTGGCCGGGCCGGCCGCCTGCTGCCACGAGGGCGAGCTGAGTGGCCGCCTCGGCCTCACCGGGTGGCCGGCCGTCGCCGAGTCGAGCATCATTGCCCGCGACGCGGAGCTGGCGCTGCACACCGGCTCGCGCGTCCACGTCGCCCACGTCTCGACCGCCGAGGGCGTCGAGGCCGTGCGCTGGGCCAAGCGACGCGGCGCGCGCATCACCGCCGAGGTCACGCCGCACCACCTCGTCCTGACGACGGACCTGCTCCGCGGGTACGACCCGGTCTACAAGGTCAACCCGCCGCTGCGCCCCGCCGAGGACGTCGAGGCGCTGCGCGAGGCCTTGGCCGACGGCACGATCGACGCGGTCGCGACCGACCACGCACCGCACGCCCGGCACGACAAGGAGCACGCCTTCCCCGACGCGGCCTTCGGCATGCTCGGGCTCGAGACCGCCTTCGCCGTCGTCCACGACGTCATGGTGACGAGCGGCCGGATCGACCTGGCGACGCTCGCCGAGCGGATGTCCCACGCGCCGGCCCGCATCGCCGGGCTCGCCGACCACGGTCGCGCGATCGAGGTGGGCGCCCCGGCCAACCTCGTCCTCGTCGACACCAGCGAGCGGGTCACCGTCGACCCGGCCACCTCGCACTCCCTGTCCCGCAACACCCCCTTCGCCGGGCACACCCTCACCGGGCGTGTCCGCACGACGATCCTGCGCGGCCGCGTCACGGCCGCCGACGGAGAGGTCAACCTGTGAGCACCAGCAGCACCAGTCCAGCGGTCCTCGTCCTCGAGGACGGTCGCACCTTCACCGGTACCGCCTACGGCGCGACCGGCGAGACGGTCGGCGAGGCCGTCTTCTCCACCGGCATGACCGGCTACCAGGAGACCCTCACCGACCCGAGCTACCGCGGGCAGGTCGTCGCCATGACGGCCCCGCACATCGGCAACACCGGGTGGAACGACGAGGACGACGAGTCCACACGCATCCACGTCGCCGGCTTCGTCCTGCGCGACCCCGCGCTGCGCCCGAGCAACTGGCGCTCGCAGCGCTCGCTCGAGGAGGAACTCGTCGCCCAGGGCATCGTCAGCATCGCCGGCATCGACACCCGGGCGCTGACGCGCCACCTGCGCGAGCGCGGCGCCATGCGCGTCGGCATCTTCTCCGGCGACGCCCTCGGTGACGAGGCCAGCCGACTCGAGCGGGTGCGCTCCGCCCCCGAGATGGCCGGCTCCGCCCTCGCCGCCTCGGTGAGCACGAGCGAGCCCTACGTCGTGCCGGCGCAGGGGGAGCAGCGCTTCACCGTCGCCGCCATCGACCTCGGCATCAAGACGATGACCCCGACCCGCCTGGCCGAGCGCGGCATCGAGGTGCACGTCCTGCCGGCCACCGCCACGTGGGAGCAGGTGCAGGCCGTCTCGCCCGACGGGCTCTTCTTCTCCAACGGCCCCGGCGACCCCGCCACGGCCGGCGACCAGGTCGCCCTGCTGCAGGAGGCGCTGCGGGCCGGGCTGCCGTACTTCGGCATCTGCTTCGGCAACCAGCTCTTCGGCCGGGCCCTCGGCTTCGGCACGTACAAGCTCAAGTACGGCCACCGCGGCATCAACCAGCCGGTGCTCGACCGCTCGACCGGCAAGGTCGAGGTCACGGCGCACAACCACGGCTTCGCCGTGGACGCCCCCCTCGACGAGGCGACGCAGACCCCCTTCGGCACGGCCTCCGTCAGCCACGTCTGCCTCAACGACGACGTCGTCGAGGGTCTGGAGCTGCGCGACGGCGACGGTGACGACGCCCGCCTGCTCGGCTTCTCCGTCCAGTACCACCCCGAGGCCGCGGCCGGACCGCACGACGCCGCCTACCTCTTCGACCGTTTCACCGACCTGCTGGCCACCGCCGGCACCAAGGAGGCCCGGGCCTGATGCCCAAGCGCGACGACATCAAGAGCGTTCTCGTCATCGGCTCCGGCCCGATCGTCATCGGTCAGGCCTGCGAGTTCGACTACTCCGGCACCCAGGCCTGCCGCGTCCTGCGCGAGGAGGGCGTGCGCGTCATCCTCGTCAACTCCAACCCGGCGACGATCATGACCGACCCGGAGTTCGCCGACGCGACGTACATCGAGCCGATCACCCCCGAGGTGGTCGAAAAGATCATCGAGCGCGAGCGCCCCGACGCCGTGCTCGCCACCCTCGGTGGCCAGACCGCACTCAACACCGCGATCTCGCTCCACGAGGCCGGCGTGCTCGACAGGTACGGCTGCCCCCTCATCGGCGCGAGCGTCGAGGCCATCGAGCTCGGCGAGGACCGCGAGCGCTTCAAGGGCGTCGTCGAGCGCTGCGGCGCCGAGTCCGCCCGGTCGGTCATCTGCCACACGATGGACGAGTGCCTCGCCGCGGCAGAGGACCTCAGCTACCCGGTGGTCGTGCGCCCCTCCTTCACCATGGGTGGGCTCGGCTCGGGCTTCGCCTACGACGAGACCGACCTGCGGCGCATCGCCGGCGCGGGGCTCCAGTACAGCCCGACGACCGAGGTGCTCCTCGAGGAGTCGATCCTCGGCTGGAAGGAGTACGAGCTCGAGGTCATGCGCGACAACGCCGACAATGTCGTCGTCGTCTGCTCGATCGAAAACTTCGACCCCGTCGGCGTGCACACCGGTGACTCGATCACCGTCGCCCCCGCGCTGACCCTCACCGACCGCGAGTACCAGCGGATGCGTGACGTCGGCATCGCCGTCATCCGCGAGGTCGGCGTCGAGACCGGCGGCTGCAACATCCAGTTCGCCATCAACCCGGACGACGGTCGGATGATCGTCATCGAGATGAACCCGCGCGTCTCGCGCTCGTCGGCCCTGGCCTCCAAGGCCACTGGCTTCCCGATCGCCAAGATCGCCGCCAAGATGGCCATCGGCTACACCCTCGACGAGGTCCCCAACGACATCACCGAGGAGACTCCGGCGGCCTTCGAGCCCACGCTCGACTACGTCGTCGTCAAGGTGCCGCGCTTCGCCTTCGAGAAGTTCCCGGCCGCCGACCCGACCCTCACGACGACGATGAAGTCCGTCGGCGAGGCGATGGCCATCGGCCGCAACTTCACCGAGGCGCTGCAGAAGGCGCTGCGCTCCGCCGAGCGCAGTGGCGCCGCCTTCCACTGGGACGGCGACCAGCCCACCCTCGAGGAGGGGCGCGCCCTGCTCGACGCCGCCCGCACGCCCACGGACGGTCGCATCGTCCAGGTGCAGCAGGCGATGCGCGCGGGGCTGTCGGTCGAGGAGGTCTTCGAGGCGACGAAGATCGACCCTTGGTACCTCGACCAGATGGAGCTGATCAACGACGTGGCCCAGCAGGTCCACGATGCGGAGGAGCTGGGCCCGCAGGTGCTGCGCCTGGCCAAGCGGCACGGCTTCTCGGACGCCCAGATCGCCCGGCTGCGGCGCATGGACGAGGCCGTCGTGCGCGGGGTGCGGCACGCCCTCGGGGTGCGCCCGGTCTACAAGACGGTCGACACCTGCGCGGCCGAGTTCGCCGCCCGCACGCCCTACCACTACAGCTCCTACGACGAGGAGACCGAGGTCGAGCCGCGTGAGCGGGAGGCCGTCATCATCCTCGGCTCCGGGCCCAACCGCATCGGCCAGGGCGTCGAGTTCGACTACTCGTGCGTGCACGCGAGCTTCGCCCTGCGCGACGCCGGCTACGACACCGTCATGGTCAACTGCAACCCCGAGACGGTCTCGACCGACTACGACACGAGCAGCCGGCTCTACTTCGAGCCGCTGACCCTCGAGGACGCCCTCGAGGTCATCCACGCCGAGACCCAGGCGGGCCCGGTTGCCGGCGTCATCGTGCAGCTCGGCGGGCAGACGCCGCTCGGCCTCGCCGACCAGCTCAAGGCAGCCGGAGTGCCGATCGTCGGCACCTCGCCCGAGGCCATCGACCTCGCCGAGGACCGCGGCCACTTCGGTCGGGTCCTCCACGAGGCGGGGCTCAACGCGCCCAAGCACGGCACCGCCTTCAGCGCGGACGAGGCCGTCGAGATCGCCCGCGAGATCGGCTACCCGGTCCTCGTCCGCCCGTCGTACGTCCTCGGCGGCCGCGGCATGGAGATCGTCTACGACGACGCGACGCTCTCGGAGTACGTGACCCGGGCGGCGATCGCGAGCCCGGAGCACCCGATCCTCGTCGACCGCTTCCTCGACGACGCCATCGAGATCGACGTCGACGCGCTCTACGACGGCACCGAGATGTACCTCGGCGGGATCATGGAGCACATCGAGGAGGCCGGCATCCACTCCGGCGACTCCAGCTGCACCCTGCCCCCGGCCACGCTCGGCACCTCGGAGCTGCAGCGCGTGCGCGAGGCGACACTCGCCCTCGCGCAGGGCATCGGCGTGCGGGGCCTGATGAACGTCCAGTTCGCCCTCGCCCAGGACGTCCTCTACGTCCTCGAGGCCAACCCGCGCGCCTCGCGGACCGTCCCCTTCGTCGCCAAGGCCACGGGCGTCCCGCTCGCCAAGGCCGCGGCGCGCGTCATGCTCGGTGCGACCATCGCCGAGCTCAAGGACGAGGGCATGCTGCCGCGGGAGGCCGACGGCGGCTCGATGCCGGCCCACGCGCCGATGTCGGTCAAGGAGGCGGTCCTGCCCTTCAAGCGCTTCCGCACGACGGAGGGCGACGTCGTCGACTCCCTGCTCGGCCCGGAGATGCGCTCCACCGGTGAGGTCATGGGCATCGACGCCGACTTCGGCGCCGCCTTCGCCAAGAGTCAGCTCGGCTCCCTCTCCAGCGGTCTGCCGACGAGCGGCAACGTCTTCGTGTCGGTCGCCAACCGGGACAAGCGGGCGATGATCTTCCCGATCAAGCGCCTCGCCGACCTCGGCTTCACGATCCTCGCGACCCAGGGCACCGCCGACGTGCTGCGGCGCAATGCCGTCGAGTGCGAGGTCGTCACCAAGCACTCCGAGAAGGCCGAAGGGGAGCGCAGCGTCGTCGACATGATCCTCGCCGGGGAGGTCGACGTCGTCTTCAACACCCCGTCCGGTCAGCACGCTCGTGCCGATGGCTATGCCATCCGCGCGGCGACGACGGCCATGGACAAGCCCATCGTCACGACCGTGCAGCAGCTCGGTGCCGCGGTGCAGGCGATCGAGGCGCGCCTCCATGGCGAGCTGCGCGTCAAGCCGCTCCAGGAGCACGCCCGCGACCTCGACCTCTACGGGGTCGGCCGGTGACAGCGCGGGCCGTCGCCGCCCGTGAGGGGGCCGGCGTCGTCCAGATCGACGCCGAGGTCCTCGGCAACTCCGCTGCGGGAGCCTACCGGCACCTGACCCTCGTCACCCCGGGCCTGCCCGAGATCGCCCGGCCGGGGCAGTTCGTCGCCCTCTCCGTCGGTGACGGCACGAGCTCGATGCTCCTGCGCCGCAGCTTCTCGATCCACCGGGTGAGCCCCGCCGGCACCTACGGGGCGACGACGGAGATCGTCGTGGCGGCTCACGGGCCCGGCACGCAGGCCATCACCGCGCTGCAGCCGGGGGAGACGGTGAGCGTCGTCGGCCCGCTCGGGCGCGGCTTCCCGCTCCCTTCGCAGCCGGTGCCGTGCATCCTCGTCGGTGGTGGCTACGGCTCCGCGCCGCTCTTCTGGCTCGCCGAGCAGCTGCGCGAGCGCGGCTGCTCCGTCGAGATCGTCCTCGGCGCGGCGTCGGCCGATCGGCTCTACGGGGTCGTCGAGGCCCGGAGGGTTGCCGACGGGGTGACCATCACGACCGATGACGGCTCCGCCGGGACCCGGGGCTGGGTCTCCGACGTGCTGCCCGACCTCATCGCCCGCACCGGCGCCGGCGTGCTCTACGGCTGCGGCCCGATGGGCATGCTGCGCTCGATGAGCGCCATCGCGGCCGACCACGGCATCGTCGCCCAGGTCGCGGTCGAGGAGGCCATGGCCTGCGGTGTCGGCATCTGCATGACCTGCGTCATGCCCGTGGCCGACGCCCACGGCACGACGAAGATGGTCCGCAGCTGCCTCGAGGGCCCCGTCTTCCGCGGTGACCGGGTGCGCTGGGAGGCCTTCGAGGACGGCCTGTGCCGGGTACCGGCCGACGCCGTCGGAGCGCCGCAGGAGGCCCGCCGATGACCGACATGTCCGTCGACCTCGCCGGGGTGCGGCTGCCCAACCCGATGATGACCGCGAGCGGGTGCGCCGCCAACGGTCGCGAGATGCACCGCTTCATCGACGTCGCCCAGCTCGGGGCCTTCGTCACCAAGTCGGTCAAGGCCCAGCCGGTCTCGGGGCGCGGTACGCCGCGCATGGCCGAGACGCCGTCGGGGATGCTCAACTCCATCGGCCTGCAGGGCCCCGGCGTGCAGGCCTTCGTCGAGGAGGACCTCGCCTGGCTCGACTCGATCGGTGCCCGGGTCGTCGTCTCGATCGCCGGCAACACCGCCTCGGAGTTCGCCAGCGTCGCGCGCACCGTCGTCCGCAGTCGGTATGCCCGCGCGGTGGCGGCCATCGAGGTCAACATCTCCTGCCCCAACGTCGCCAACCGCGGGCTGGTCTTCGCCTGCGACCCGGCGAGCTCGCACAAGGTGATGACCCTCGTGCGCGAGGAGGTCCCGAGGGGCCTGCCGATGCTCGCCAAGCTCAGCCCCGACGTCACCGACATCGTCGAGATCGCCGACACCGTCCTCAAGGCCGGCGCCCACGGGCTGACGATGATCAACACGACGCTGGGCGTGGCCATCGACATCGACCGCCTGCGACCGCACCTCATCGCCGCGACGGGTGGGCTCTCCGGCCCGGCCGTGCGGCCCATGGCGGTGCGCGCGGTCTGGCAGGTGGCCGGTGCCATGCGTGCCGGCCGGATCAGGACCGCGCCGATCGTCGGGGTCGGGGGAGTGCGGCACGGCCGCGACGCCCTCGAGCTCGTCGCGGCGGGAGCCACGGCGATCCAGGTCGGCACCGCCGCCTTCAACGACCCGACGGCGCCCGAGCGCGTCGGGCGCGAGCTCGAGCAGCTCATCGCCGAGCGCGGCTTCGACCGCCTGTCCGACGTCGTCGGCATCGCCCACGAGAGGTTCACCCCATGACCGAGCAGGCCTTCGGCACCCGCCTGCAGGCAGCGATGGTGCACCACGGCCCCCTCTGCGCAGGGATCGACCCGCACCGGACCCTCGTCGAGTCGTGGGGTCTGACCTACGACCTCGCCGGGGTCGAGCGCTTCACGATGACCTGCGTCGAGGCCTTCGGGGGGGGCGGTGGCCGCGGTCAAGCCGCAGTCCGCCTTCTTCGAGGTCTTCGGTGCCCAGGGCGTGGCCCTCCTCGAGCGCGCCCTCGCCGACCTGCGGCAGGCCGGCACCCTCACGGTCCTCGACGTCAAGCGCGGTGACATCGGCACGACCGTCGACGCCTACGGCGAGGCCTTCGTCGGCAAGGACGCCCCGGCCCCGACCGACGCGATCACGCTCAGCCCCTACCTCGGGTACGGGTCGCTGCGACCCGCGCTCGACCTCGCCGCGCAGACCGGTCGTGGCGTCTTCGTCCTCGCCCTCACCTCCAACCCCGAGGGGGCGCAGGTCCAGCACGCGCGGCTCGCCGACGGCCGCTCCGTCGCCGGCGCGATCGCCGACGACGCGGCTGCCGACAACGCGGACGCCCGCTCGCGCGGCGAGCTCGGCAGCGTCGGTCTGGTCGTCGGCGCGACCGTGGGGTCCGCGGTGCGCGACCTCGGCGTCGACCTGCCCGCGATGGCCGGGCCGGTCCTCGCCCCGGGGCTCGGTGCCCAGGGGGCCACGGCCGACGACGTGCGTGCGGTCTTCGCCGGCGCCCTGCCGCAGGTGCTCGCGAGCAGCAGCCGCGACGTCCTGCGCGCTGGACCCGACGTCGCGTTGCTGCGTGCCCGTGCCCGTGAGGTCGCCGAGCAGGTGGCCGCGATCACCACGGCGTGAGAGGCTGACCGGTACCCGTCCGGACCACCTGCGGAGGACCCCCGTGCCCGTGCCGCCGCTCACCCCACGGCAGCGTGCCGAGGCCCTCGCCCGCGCCGCGGCCGCGCGCCGTTCGCGGGCCGATCTGCAGCAGCGACTCAAGCACGGCAGCGTCGGCCTCGACGAGGTGCTGCGCGCCGGCGGCGACGACCCCGCGGTGGCGCGGATGCGTGTCGTGACTCTCGTCGAGTCGCTCCCGGGGGTGGGGCCCGCGACCGCTGCCCTGGTCATGGAAGAGTTGGGCATCGCGTCCTCCCGCCGCGTCCGCGGCCTCGGACCACGTCAGCGCACCGCACTCCTCGAGAGGTTCACCCGGGTATGAGCTCCCCCCGACTGACCGTCCTCGCCGGCCCCACCGCCGTCGGCAAGGGCACCGTGGCGGCCTGGATCCGCGAGCACCACCCCGAGGTCTGGCTCTCGGTGTCGGCGACGACCCGGCCGGCACGACCCGGCGAGGTCGACGGCGTCCACTACCACTTCATGTCGGGCGACGACTTCGCCGACATGGTCACCCGCGGCGAGATGCTCGAGTGGGCCGTCGTCCACGGCCGGGCCTCGTACGGCACCCCGAGGGGGGCCGGTCCAGCGGCGGCACTGGACGACGGGCGGCTGCCGCTGCTCGAGATCGACCTGCAGGGTGCGCGCCAGGTGCGGGCGTCGATGCCGGAGGCCCGGTTCGTCTTCCTGGCCCCGCCGTCCTGGGACGAGCTTGTGGGTCGTCTGGAGGGGCGGGGGACCGAGACGGCCGAGGAGCGGGCCGTCCGGCTGGAGACCGCAAAGGTCGAGCTGGCGGCGCAGAACGAGTTCGACCACATCATCGTCAACGACGACATTCGTCGTGCGGCGGAGGAACTCGTATCATTGATGAGATCCGACTGACCCCGACGACAAGGACCACCTCGACGTGTCCGGCACCACGGCAAACCCCATCGGCATCACCAACCCGCCGATCGACGACCTCCTGACCAAGGCGGACAGCAAGTACGCCCTGGTCATCTACGGCGCCAAGCGTGCCCGTCAGATCAACGCGTACTACTCGCAGCTCCAGGAGGGTCTGCTCGAGTACATCGGCCCGCTGGTCGACGCGCAGGTCCACGACAAGCCGCTGTCGATCGCGCTGCGCGAGATCAACGAGGGCCTGCTCACCAAGGAGGCCAGCGCCGAGGGCGAGACCCCGGCGCCCGTCTCCGACGCGCCCGTCGCCGACGAGGCCTGACGGACTCCCTCCGTGCGCATCGTCCTCGGTGTCGGTGGCGGCATCGCCGCCTACAAGGCTGCCCTGCTGCTCCGCCTCTTCACCGAGGACGGCCACGAGGTCACGGTCGTCCCGACCGATGCGGCGCTGCGCTTCGTCGGGGCGCCGACGTGGGAGGCCCTGTCGGGTCGCCCCGTCCAGACCGATGTCTGGAGCAACATCACCGACGTCCCGCACGTGCGGATCGGTCAGGAGGCCGATCTCGTCGTCGTCGCGCCGACGACGGCGGACCTGCTCGCCAAGGCGGCCCACGGGCTGGCCGGTGACCTGCTGACCAATGTCCTGCTCACGGCCCGTTGCCCCGTCGTGCTGGCTCCCGCCATGCACACCGAGATGTGGGAGCACGCCGCGACGCGGGCCAATGTCGCGATCCTGCGCGAGCGCGGGGTCACCGTCGTCGAGCCGGCCTCCGGGCGGCTCACCGGGTCCGACACCGGCCCCGGGCGGCTGCCCGAGCCGGAGGCGATCCACGACGCCGCACTGGCAGCCCTCGAGGGCGATCGCCGCACCGGTGACGTCCCCGTCGCGGGGCAGGGCGATCTCGCCGGCCGTCGGGTGCTCATCAGCACCGGCGGGACCCGCGAGCCGCTCGACCCCGTGCGCTACCTCGGCAACCGGTCCTCCGGCAAGCAGGGCCTGGCCCTCGCGCAGGCCGCGGCCGACCGGGGGGCTCACGTCACGCTCGTCGCGGCCAACCTCGTGCTCCCCGTGCCCGCGGGCATCGAGGTCGTGCCCGTCGAGACCGCGCTCCACCTCCAGGGCGAGATGACCCGCCGGGCCCCCGACCACGACGTCGTCGTCATGGTGGCCGCCGTCGCCGACTTCCGCCCCGCCGAGTACGCCGCGAGCAAGATCAAGAAGACGCACGACCCGGCCGACCCCGACGCGGCACCGACGATCCAGCTCGTCCGCAACCCGGACGTCCTCGCCGGGCTCGTCGAGGCGCGCGGCTGCGCGACCTCGCCCGTCATCGTCGGCTTCGCCGCCGAGACCGGCGACGCCACCGGGTCGGTGCTCGAGCTGGGCCGCGCCAAGCTCGCCCGCAAGGGGTGCGACCTGCTCGTCGTCAACGAGGTGGGGGTCGACAAGACCTTCGGTGCCGACGACACGACGGTCCATGTGCTCCGCCGGGGCAGCGACGACGTCGTCGACATCGGTCCGGCGAGCAAGACCGAGGTGTCGCACGGCATCTGGGACGTCATCGTGGGATCCGTCGTCGCCGACTGAGCCCGGGTGCTTAGACTGGCCGGGCCCTACCGGACGGTCATGTGGCCGTCCCTCGACGAACTTGGGAGTTCTGCGTGTCCGGACGTCTCTTCACCTCCGAGTCGGTGACCGAGGGTCACCCCGACAAGATCTGCGACCAGATCTCCGACTCGATCCTCGACGCGATGCTCGAGCAGGATCCGCGCAGCCGGGTCGCCGTCGAGACCATGGTGACCACCGGTCTCGTGCACATCGCCGGTGAGGTCTCGACCGAGTCCTACGTCGAGATCCCGCAGCTCGTGCGCAAGGTCATCGCCGAGGGCGTCGGCTACGACTCCTCCGACAAGGGCTTCGACGGCCGCTCCTGCGGCGTCTCCATCTCCATCGGCGCGCAGAGCCCCGACATCGCCCAGGGCGTCGACACGGCGTACGAAAACCGCACGGGCGGCGTCGACCCCAAGGACAAGCAGGGCGCCGGCGACCAGGGCCTGATGTTCGGCTACGCCTGCCAGGACACCCCCGAACTCATGCCGCTGCCGATCTTCCTCGCGCACCGGCTCTCGCAGCGGCTCACCGAGGTGCGCAAGTCGGGCGAGCTCGACTACCTGCGCCCCGACGGCAAGACCCAGGTGACCATCGACTACGACGGCGACCGGGCCGTGCGCCTCGACACCGTCGTCCTGTCGACCCAGCACTCCGCCGAGATCGACCACGAGACGCAGCTGCCGGCCGACATCAAGGCGCACGTCTTCGAGCCGGTCATGGCCGCGCTCAAGGACTCCGGCGTCGAGCTCGACACGAGCAGCTACCGGACGCTGATCAACCCCACGGGCAAGTTCGTCATCGGCGGCCCCATGGGCGACGCCGGTCTGACCGGTCGCAAGATCATCGTCGACACCTACGGCGGCATGGCCCGCCACGGTGGCGGCGCCTTCTCCGGCAAGGACCCGTCGAAGGTCGACCGCTCGGCCGCCTACGCCATGCGCTGGGTCGCCAAGAACGTCGTCGCCGCCGGCCTCGCCGGTCGCTGCGAGGTCCAGGTCGCCTACGCGATCGGTGCGGCCCAGCCGGTCGGCCTCTACATCGAGACCTTCGGCACGGAGACGGTGCCGGTCGACAAGATCCAGGCCGCGGTCAACTCCGTCTTCGACCTGCGTCCGCTCGCGATCGTCGAGGAGCTCGACCTGCTTCGCCCGATCTACGCGCCGACCGCCGCCTACGGCCACTTCGGTCGCACCGAGGCCGCCGGCTACGACAACCCCTTCCCGTGGGAGCAGACGACCAAGGTCGAGGCCCTGCAGGCCGCTGCTCGAGCCTGATCCACGGCCACCGGCCGGGCGGGGTGTCGCTGACACCCCGCCCGGTTAGGTTTGTCCGCGTGCGCGTCGCCCAGGTCCTCGTCGACTCGGGGCTGGTCCATCTCGACCGGCCCTTCGAGTACCTCGTGCCCGAGGACCTCGACGAGACCGCCCAGCCCGGCGTGCGGGTCAAGGTCCGCTTCGCCGGTCGCGATCTGGCCGGCTACGTCGTCGAGCGCAGCGACGTCGCCGAGCACACGGGGCGACTCGCCCCGATCCGCACCGTCGTCTCGCCGGAGCAGGTCCTCACCCCCGAGGTCCTCGAGCTGGCCCGGCGGGTCTCCCGCCACCAGGCCGGCACGGTGATGGACGTGCTGCGGCTGGCCATCCCGCCGCGGCACGCCCGAGCCGAAAAGGCGCTGCCCCTCGAGCCGCTGGCGGACCCGCGCGACGAAGGGGGCATCCCCCCTTCGCCCGCAGAGGTGCCCGGGGTGTGGGCCGGCTACCGCGCCGGTGCGGCGTGGTGGTCACGCGTCGCGACGGGGGAGTCACCGCGGGCGGCCTGGCTCGCCGCGCCCTCGCGGCCCACGGAGACCGACTGGCCCCGGGCCCTCGCCGAGGCCGCCCGTGCCGCCCTCCTGTCCGACCGGGGCGCGGTCCTGGTCGTTCCCGACCAGCGGGACGTCGCGCGCGTCGACGCGGCCCTGACGGAGGTGCTCGGACGCGACCAGCACGTCCGGCTGACCGCCGACCAGGGGCCGCAGGCGCGCTACACCTCGTGGCTCAAGGTGCTGCGCGGGCACGTCCGGGTCGTCGTCGGCACCCGTGCCGCTGCCTACGCCCCCGTGCGCGACCTCGGGCTCGTCGCGTGGTGGGACGACGGTGACGACCTCCACGAGGAGCCCCGGGCCCCGTACGCCCACGTCCGCGACGTCCTGCTCACCCGGGCCGACGTCGAGGGCTGCGCCGTGCTCGGTGGTGGCCTCGCCATGTCCACCGACGTGGCGGCGCTCGTCGACGCCGGGCGGGTGCACCTCGTCGGTGGGTCGACCCCGCGACGCGAGGCGCCACGCGTCGTCGTCGCGGGAGAGGGCCTCGACGAGGAACGCGACGGGCCGGGAGCCCGGGCCCACATCCCATCGTCGGCCCACCGCGCCGCCTCGGCCGGGCTGCAGCACGGGCCGGTGCTCCTGCAGGTGCCGCGCCGCGGCTACCTGCCCGCGATGTCGTGCGCGACCTGCCGGGCACCCGCACGGTGCCCCGAGTGCCGTGGACCGCTCGCCCTGCCCGCCCCCGACCAGGCGCCCCGGTGCGGGTGGTGCGGCAAGAGTGCACGCGGATTCGAGTGCCCGCACTGCGACGGCGACCGGCTGCGCGCCGGGATCATCGGTGCCCGGCGGACGGCGGAGGAGATCGGACGGTCCTTCCCCGGTACCCGGGTCATCACCTCGGGCGCGGGGGAGGTGCAGGAGGGGGTCGGCGCCGAGCCCGCCATCGTCGTCGCCACGCCGGGCGCGGAGCCCGTCGCCGACGGGGGCTACACCGCGGTGCTGCTGCTCGACGCCTGGGCGAGCCTCGACCGACCCGACCTGCGGGCGGGGGAGGAGGCGGTGCGCCGCTGGATCACGGCCGCGGCACTGGCCCGCCCGTGGACCGACGGCGGGGTCGTCGTGCTCTGCGGGGCGCCGACGCACGCGACGATCCCAGCCGTCGAGGCCCTCGTGCGCTGGGACCCCGAGTGGTTTGCGGCCCGCGAGATCGCCGAGCGGGTGGAGCTGTCGCTGCCGCCGACGACGTGGACCGCCGAGGTGGTGACCGACCGCCGCCGCATCGAGCCGATCGAGCACGCGGTGCGTGCCGCAGCGCCTGCCGCCCAGCTGCTCGGCCCGCTGCCGGTCACCGGCTCCGAGGACCGGCGCCGGCTCGTTATCACCGCGCCCTTCGCCGACGGGCCGCTCGTCGCTGCGGCCCTCAAGGACGTGCGCGCGGGGGAGAGCGCCCGCAAGGCGGACGAGCTGACGTCGGTCAAGGTCGGGCACCTCACCACAGGGTGAGCCGGGCGACGTGGACGGGCGCGACCGGGCATCTAGACTGCCCCGGGTGCGACTGATCTTTGCCGGGACCCCCCGAGGTCGCCGTCCCCTCTCTCCGTGCCCTGCTCGACTCCGACCACGAGGTCGTCGCCGTCGTCACCCGGCCCGATGCCCGGGTCGGACGGGGCCGGCGCCTCGAGCCCTCCCCGGTCCGAGTCGTCGCCGAGGAGGCCGGCCTCGAGGTGCTCACGCCGACCAGGCCGACCGACGAGGACTTCGTCGCCCGGCTCACCGAGCTCGCGCCCGACTGCTGCCCGGTCGTCGCCTACGGTGCGCTGCTGCCCGCCGAGGTCCTCGACATCCCGAGGCACGGCTGGGTCAACCTCCACTTCTCGCTGCTGCCCGCATGGCGTGGCGCGGCCCCCGCGCAGCGCGCCCTCATCGCCGGCGACGAGATCACCGGGGCCAGCACCTTCCTCATCGAGGCCGGCCTCGACACCGGCCCGGTCTTCGGCACGATGACCGAGCGGATCCGCCCCGACGACACCTCCGGGACCCTCCTCGACCGGCTCGCCGACGCCGGCGCAGCCCTGCTCGTCGCGACGATGGACGGCATCGCCTCCGGCGACCTCGAGCCGCAGACGCAGTCGGGCGACGGCATCAGCCACGCGGCGAAGCTCACCGTGGACGACGCCCGGATCGACTTCACCCACCCGGCTCTGGCCGTCGACCGGCTCGTGCGCGGCTGCACGCCGGCACCGGGGGCCTGGACGACCTTCCGCGGGGAGCGGCTCAAGGTCGGACCCGTGACGGTCACCGACGAGAGCCTGCCCGCCGGCACCATCGAGGCACGCAAGCGCGAGGTCCTCGTGGGGACCGCCGACCGGGCGGTCCGGCTCGGCGAGGTGACACCCCTGGGCAAGAAGCCCATGCCGGCGGCCGACTGGGCCCGCGGGGTACGGATCGACGACGGCGAGCGCCTCGGGGAGGAGTCGGCATGAGCGAGCGACGAGACGGCGGGCGCGAGCAGCGCGGCCAAGGTGGCCACCGCGGGCCCCGCCAGAAGTCCCGGACCGCACCCTCGGCACGCTCCCGTCAGGGCGACCTGCCGCGCAGCACCGCCCTGGGTGTCCTGCGGGCCGTCTCCCACGACGGTGCCTACGCCAACCTCGAGCTGCCCCGGGCGCTGCGGCGAGCGCGCCTGAGTGGTCGCGACGCCGGCTTCGCCACCGAGCTCACGTACGGCACCCTGCGGATGCAGGGGCTCTACGACGCGATCATCGCCGAGGCGGCGCAGCGCCCGGTCGACAAGCTCGACGGGGGAGTCCTCGACGTGCTGCGCATGGGCGCCCACCAGGTGCTCGGCATGCGGGTGCCCGAGCACGCCGCTGCCGACCAGTCGGTGGCGCTGGCCCGATCGGTCGCCGGTCAGGGGGCCGCCGGTCTCGTCAACGCCGTCATGCGGCGCATCGGCGAGCGCAGCCGCGACGAGTGGCTCGAGGTCGTCGTCCCGGCCGAGCCGGTCGCCGAGCGGTTGGCCATCGCCCAGTCGCACCCCGTGTGGGTCGTCAAGGCGCTGCGGCAGGCCCTCATCGGTCACGGGGTGACGACGCCCGACGGCGCGGACGCCGAGGTCGAGGAGCTGCTCGCCGCGCACAACGTGCCGGCCGACGTGTCGCTCGTCGCCCGCCCCGGACTCGCCGAGGTCGACGAGCTGCTCGCCGCAGGTGCGCAGCCCGCGCGGTGGTCCCCCTTCGCCGCAGAGCTGGAGTCCGGCGCGCCCGGTGATCTCGACGCCGTCCGCGAGGGCCGCGCGGCCGTCCAGGACGAAGGGAGCCAGCTGCTCGCCCTGGCCCTGGCTGCCGCGCCGGTCACCCCGCGCGACGACGGCGCACCGGAGCGGTGGCTCGACCTGTGCGCCGGCCCCGGCGGCAAGGCCGGCCTGCTCGCCGCCCTCGCGCTGCGTCAGGGAGCCGACCTCGTCGCCAACGAGGTGAGCGAGCACCGCACCGAGCTGGTGCGGCAGAGCCTGCGCCCGGCGCTCGCCGCTGCCGGTGGGGCCGGCCGCGAGATCGTCGTGCGGACCGGTGACGGGCGTGAGGTCGGCACCGACGAGCCCGAGACCTACGACCGGGTGCTCGTCGACGCCCCGTGCACCGGCCTGGGGGCGCTGCGCCGCCGGCCCGAGGCCAGGTGGCGCCGTCAGCCCGGTGACCTCGCCGGGCTGGGTCCGCTCCAGAGGGACCTCCTGCGTGCCGGCATCGAGGCGACCCGTCCCGGCGGCGTCATCGCCTACGCGACGTGCAGCCCGCACCTGTCGGAGACGACCTTCGTCGTCCGCGACGTGCTCAAGAAGCGCGACGACGTCGAGGTGCTCGACGCCCGGGAGCTGCTCGCCGGCACGGCGCGTGCCGAGCTGACCGGCCTCGGCGACGGCCCGCACGCGCAGCTGTGGCCGCACGTGCACGGCACCGACGGCATGTTCCTCGCGATGCTGCGCAAGCGGGCCTGACGTGCGCGTCCTCGTCACCGGTCTCCACGTCACCGACGTCCGGCGGGCCCACGCCTTCTACACGCAGGTGCTCGGGCTGCGCGAGGTCCTCGTCGTGCCCGCGCACGACCTGTGCATCCTCGGCCCGAGCAGCGGGTGGGAGATGGGTGCGCAGATCAACCTCGAGCCGATCGAGGACGACGCGACCCGGGCCTGGTCCGAGCACCAGCTGCGCGCCGGGCTCGCCGCGCTCATGCTCGCCGTCGACGACGTCGAGCGCGAGTACCACCGGCTGCGTGACCGTGGCGACGTCGTCGTCCGCGAAGAGCTGACCCAGGACGTCATCGGACTGCACTTCCAGATCGAGGACGGCGTCGGCAACATCCTGTCCATCCACCAGGCCTGACCCACCACCACGAGGACCCCCGTGCAGATCTCCCCGAGCATCCTGTCCGCAGACTTCGCCAACCTCGAGTCCGAGCTGGGCGCGATCGGCAACGCCGACTGGGCGCACGTCGACGTCATGGACGCCCACTTCGTCCCCAACCTCACCCTCGGCCTGCCGATCGTCGAGTCGCTGCTCAAGGTGAGCCCGATCCCGATCGACTGCCACCTGATGATCGAGGACCCCGACCGGTGGGCCCCGCCGTACGCCGAGGCCGGTGCCCAGAGCGTCACCTTCCACATCGAGGCCGCCGCGGACCCGGTGACGCTCGCCCGCGACATCCGAGCCCAGGGGGCGCGTGCGTCGATGGCGATCAAGCCGGGGACCCCCTTCGCGCCCTACGAGGAACTGCTGCCCGAGCTCGACATGGTGCTCGTCATGACCGTCGAGCCGGGTTTCGGCGGGCAGTCCTTCATGGCCGACCAGATGCCCAAGGTCGCGCAGGTGCGTGAGGCCGTGCGCAGGCACGGCGGCGACATCTGGGTGCAGGTCGACGGGGGCGTCTCGGCGAAGACCATCGAGCAGTGCGCCGAGGCGGGTGCCGACGTCTTCGTCGCGGGGTCGGCCGTCTACGGCGCCGAGTCGGCCGCCGCCGCCGTCGACGAGCTGCGCGAGCTCGCCCGGGGGCACCAGCACTGACCTGGTGTCCGGCCCGCAACCGTCACTCGGGTGGTGGAGCGGACGGCGGTGGACGGGCAGGGCTCTGCGCAGTTGGGAGCGTCGGTGCCACCTGGTCCCCCTCCTCCGGGCAACCAGGCGGCACCACTGCCGTCGGGTGACATCAACGCCACCACCTCCCGTCGAGACGCTGTGGCCGCGGGCGAGTCAGCGCCTCCGAAGCCCTGCGGCGCGAGATTGCCAGCGGCCGCGCTCGGCGAAGAGCTCGTCGCTATACGGCGTGGATCTCGACGCAGATGCCCGTGGCCACGTCGAGCGCGACGTCGTGAGCCTGCGGGTACCCGCGCTCCGGGACGAAGGAGGACCCCTCCTCGTCGTACTCCAGCCGGTCGGCGACCTCGTTGTCGAGCAGCGCACAGCAGCTGCACCGCGTCCGCGACCGCCCGCATGAGGTGCGGCCGGCGGATCCGTGGCCCGACTCACGCGGCCACCGAATTGCCGAGCGGTGGGCTCCCTTCGCACAATGGTCGTGCACGTGCCACGTGACGCGGTGAAAATCCGCACCGGCGGTGAGAGCCCGCGACCCGACTGCTCCGGCAGGCGGTGAACTCCGGTCAAGAACCCCGGGGCCGACGGTGACAGTCCGGACGAGAGCGGCGCGTGCGGATCGGATCACCCATGTCCATCATCGAATGGATCTACGCGGCCGGCGTCGACATCGCCGACTACCGGCTCTCCCTCATGGAGGTCATCGGCATCGGCTTCGGCCTGGCCTCCGCCGTCGGGGGGATGCTCCGCAAGGTGTGGGCCTGGCCCATCGGGATCGTCGGCAACGTCATCCTCTTCTTCGTCTACATCGGCATCACGATGGGAGTCGACGACAAGGCGCCCCCTCTTCGGGCAGTCGGCCCGGCAGATCTTCTTCATCATCACCTCGCTCTACGGGTGGTGGCGCTGGCGGCAGGTCAAGCGCGAGCAGCACACGGGTGACGCCCACGCGATCACCCCCCCGCTGGGGCCACCTGGGGCGAGCGCGCGGGGCTCGTGGTCACCATGGTGCTCGGCGTGGCCGTCGCCCAGCAGGTCTTCACGATGCTCGGTGCCGGTTGGCCCGCCCCGCGCTGGTACCACGTCGCGGACGCCTGGATCTTCATGGGCTCCCTGCTCGCGACCTACGCCATGGCGCGCGGCTGGAACGAGTTCTGGCTCATCTGGATCGGGGTCGACCTCGTCGGCGTGCCCCTGCTGTGGCACAGCGGCTACCTGCCGACGGCGGTGCTCTACGCCGTGTACGCCGCCTTCGTCCTCTACGGCTTCGTCGTGTGGCTGCGCGCCTCGCGCAGCGAGCGTCCGGACGCTGAACCCGCGACCTAGCTGCGGCCTGCGGCGAACTAGGCTGGTCTCCCGTGAAGACCTTCGAGACCCTCTTCGACGAACTCTCCCGCAAGGCCGCCGAGCGGCCCGCGGGCTCGGGCACCGTGGCGCAGCTCGATGCCGGGACCCATGCGATCGGCAAGAAGATCGTCGAGGAGGCCGCCGAGGTGTGGATGGCCGCCGAGTACGAGAGCAAGGAGGAGCTGGCCGAGGAGATCAGTCAGCTGCTCTACCACCTGCAGGTGCTCATGATCGACGGCGGGCTCACCGTCGACGACGTCTACACCCACCTCTGAGAGGACCGCTGTGCGCATCGCCGTGCCCAACAAGGGCTCCCTGTCCGAACCTGCCGTCGAGATGCTCCGCGAGGCGGGCTACCGGGTCCGCCGCGACATCAAGGAGCTCATCGTCGCCGACCCGGACAACGACGTCGAGTTCTTCTACCTGCGCCCCCGCGACGTCGCGCTCTACGTCGGCAAGGGCCAGGTCGACGCCGGCATCACCGGCCGCGACCTGCTGCTCGACTCCGGCTCGACCGCGACCGAGGTCATGGGTCTGGGCTTCGGTGGCTCGACCTTCCGTTTCGCCGGGCGCCCCGGCGAGGCGAGCGGAGCCGCCGACCTCGGCGGCCGTCGGGTCGCCACGTCCTATGCCGGCCTCGTGCGTGACCACCTCGCGGCGCAGGGGATCACCGCGGACGTCGTGCGCCTGGACGGCGCCGTCGAGACCGCGATCACCCTCGGGGTCGCCGATGCCATCGCCGACGTCGTCGAGACCGGGACGACCCTGCGGCAGCAGGGCCTGGAGGTCTTCGGCGAACCGATCCTGCGCAGCGAGGCCGTGCTCATCCGCCGCAGCGACGCCAGCGAGTCGGGCATCGACGTCCTCCACCGCCGCCTGACCGGAGTCGTCACCGCCCGTGAGTACGTGCTCCTCGACTACGACTGCCCGGCCGAGCTCGTCGAGCAGGCGGTCCAGCTGACCCCCGGTCTCGAGTCGCCGACGGTCAGCACCCTGCACGACGAGCGGTGGTGCGCCGTGCGCTCGATGGTCCCGCGCGGGCGGACCAACCGGATCATGGACGAGCTCTACGACCTCGGCGCCCGCGCCATCCTCGTCACCGAGATCAGCGCGTGCCGGCTGTGACCGCGCCCGACCGCGCCACCGCCGCCGCCTTCAGGCCCAGCCGTGGGCGGGTCGTCTCGGCCGTCATCGGCGTCGTGACACTCGTCGGGGCCATCGCCCTGGCGGCGTCGCTGCCGGAGCGCTTCGGGATCATGGACCGGCTGACCTGCGCGGGCATCGGGGTCGCGGTGGCGGTCTTCATGAGTCGCTTCGCGACGATCCACGCCCGCCCGACCGCCGAGGGTCTGTACGTCCGCAACCTCGGCCCGGGGGAGCTCGTCCCCTGGGAGTCCATGACCGCGGTCCGCTTCTCGCAGGGGATGCCGTGGCCGCGCATCGACCTCGGTGACGATCTCGACGTCGCCGTCATGGCGATCCAACGCTCCGACGGGCCGCAGTCCGTCGACGAGGCCCAGCGGCTGGCCGACCTCATCGGTCGCTGACCTCGTCGGACGGGTCCGCTCCGCCCAGGACCAGGTGTGCCCGCGACGCGGTCCCGTCGGCCCCGAAGACGGCCTCCTCCTGGGCGGCCCACATGTCCCAGTGGTCCGCGAAGAGCGCACCATCCCGGGCGATGGCCCGCTCCCGACGCAGCCCGGCGGGCGCGTCGAGCCACACCCGCGTCCCGGCGAAGGGGGCAGCCGCCCCCACGCTCGCGCCGCAGCCCTCGACGACGAGTCGGTCGTCTACGGTCAGGGGCAGCACCGGTCCGGGCCGCTCGGCGAGCCAGTCCCATGTCGGGACGACGGGCCCGGCGCCGCGGGAGAGTGGCTCGAGGACGTGCTCGACGAGCAGGTCGGTGCCGGCCGCGAGCCCCGACCAGCCGGGGTAGATCGAGTCCATCGACACCAGCGGGGCGCCCCACGCGGTGGCGACCCGGCGCCCGAGCGAGGTTTTGCCCGAGCCGCTGCGGCCGTCGATGGCCACGACGTGCACCCGGCCGCACGACGGTGGTGCGGTGGCGGCATGGTCGAGGACCTGGCGAAGGGCGGACACCGCACGGAGCGTAGCGGCCGGCCGGGCCCACCACGTGGCCGGCGGCGGTCCTCCCTTCGCCCTGCTGGGTAGGCTGCCCCGCGTGTCTCTCGCCGTGCGTGTCATCCCGTGCCTCGACGTCGACGCCGGACGGGTCGTCAAGGGCGTCAACTTCGCCAACCTGCGTGATGCCGGCGACCCGGTCGAGCTCGCCCGCAGGTACGGGCAGCAGGGCGCCGACGAGCTGACCTTCCTCGACGTCACGGCGAGCAGCGCCGACCGGGCGACGACCTACGACGTCGTGACCCGCACCGCCGAGGAGGTCTTCATCCCCCTGACCGTCGGCGGCGGCGTGCGTGCGGTCGAGGACGTCGACCGGCTCCTGCGCTGCGGCGCGGACAAGGTGGGGGTCAACACGGCGGCGATCGCCCGTCCCGAGCTCATCAGCGAGGTGGCCGACCGCTTCGGCGCGCAGGTGCTCGTGCTGTCGGCGGACGTGCGGCGCCGCACGGGTGAGGACGGCTCACCGGTCGGGGGCTTCGAGGTGACCACGCACGGCGGGCGCCGGCGCACGGGGATCGACGCGATCGAGTGGTGCGCGCGGGCCGCCGAGCTCGGAGCCGGCGAGATCCTCCTCAACTCCATGGACGCCGACGGGACCAAGGCCGGCTTCGACCTCGAGCTCATCTCCGCCGTGCGGGCGGAGGTGGCGGTCCCGGTCATCGCGAGCGGGGGAGCGGGAGCGGCCGAGCACATGCCACCGGCCGTGGCGGCCGGAGCGGACGCGGTGCTCGCCGCGAGCATCTTCCACTTCGGTGAGGTGACGATCGGCGAGGTCAAGGACGCGCTGGACGCCGCCGGCCACCCGGTGCGGCGGGGTCGCGCGGACTGATCAGAGGCCGTAGCGGGTGGTCCGGACGATCTCGACGGCCTCCGGGGGACCGGTGAGCTCGACCTCGGCGACTGCCTGACGGCCGAAGCCGAAGAGCAGGATCTCGCCCGGGCGGCCGTGGATCTCGACGAGCGGCCCCGATCCGGAGCCCACCCGGGTGCGGCGCTTGGCCGTGACGAGCTCGATGTCGGCACCGCGGGTGCGGCGGAAGAGGACCTTGGCCATCAGGTTGAGCCGGTCACCGAGCGCGGAGATCATCTCGGGTGAGAGCGAGCGCCGGGGCGCGCCCAGACCGGCCCGCAGGACGTCCTCGTGGTGGACGAACATCTCGACGAGGTTGGCCTTCTCGTCGACGGCCGGCACGCTCGTCGGGTGCCAGCGCGGCGGTCCCTGCCGCAGCCGCTCGACGAGCGTGGGGTAGTCGTGGTCGGCGAGCAGCCGCGCCATGGCCTTCTCGGTCCGCCCGGCCAGGGGCGGGGCGAGGATCCCCGCCGCCTGGTCGGGGCGACCCTCGCGCACGATGAGGTGGGCCAGCAGCTCCGCCGTCGTCCACGTGCCGCAGAGAGTCGCGGCATCGGGGCCCACGCGCTCGAGGGTGTCGCACAGGGCTGCGCGCTCGGCGAGTGCGTGGCGGGTCATCGTGCCTCCGGGGTGGGTGTCGGCGTCAGGGGCAGGTTCGAGGGTAACCCCGGGCGGCCGCGTGCTGCGATGTCGACGCGGTGCACAATGACGAGCGTGTCCCTCCCTTCGACCACGCCCCTGCCCGAGCCCATCGCGACCCGGCTACGACGCGACCCCGCCGGCCTCGTCGCGGCGATCGTCCAGCAGCACGACACCGGCGAGGTGCTCATGCTCGGCTGGATGGACGACGAGGCCCTGCACCGGACGCTCACGAGCGGACGGGTGACCTTCTGGTCGAGGAGCCGGCAGGAGTACTGGCGCAAGGGCGACACCTCCGGGCACGTGCAGCACGTGCAGTCGGTGGCCCTGGACTGCGACGGTGACGCCCTCCTCGTGCAGGTCGACCAGGTGGGCGCCGCGTGCCACACCGGCGACCGGACCTGCTTTGACGCCGGTGACCTCGGCGCGGTCGTGGGGGAGCGGGCATGACGGCCCCCGGAGCCGAGGTCCCCGATCTGACGCCCGGCCGGACGTGGCCCGAGCTGGACACCTTCACCGTCCTGGCCCGCGACCGTCGGGTCGTGCCGGTCGTCCGGCGCCTCGTCGCCGACGGCGAGACACCGGTGGGCGTCTACCGCAAGCTCGCCGGCGACGCCCCCGGCACCTTCCTGCTCGAGTCCGCCGAGCACGGCGGGGTGTGGTCCCGGTGGTCGATCATCGGTGCCCAGAGCCGGGCCACGCTCACCGAGCGGGACGGCCAGGCGCACTGGATCGGCGAGCCGCCGACCGGCGTCCCCACGGACGGAGACCCCACGGCCGCCCTGCGGGCGACGCTCGAGGCCCTGTCGACCGACCCGATCGAGGGCCTGCCGCCCCTCACCGGCGGGATGGTCGGGGCGATCACCTACGACGCCGTCCGGCGCTGGGAAAAGGTGCCCGCCGAGCTGCCGGACGTCCTCGGCGTCCCCGAGCTCGGCATGGTGCTCGCGACCGACGTCGCCGTCCTCGACCACAGCGACGGCACGCTGCTGCTCGTGGCCAATGCCATCAACTACGACGCGACCGACGAGCGGGTCGAGGAGGCTTGGCGGGACGCCGTCGAGCGTCTCGACGCCATGACCGAGCGCTTGGCCGCCCCGGCGCCGAGCACTGTGGCCACCGTCGACCCGGAGGTGGCCGAGGCGGCCCGCGGTGACGTCACGAGCGATGTCACCGCCAAGCGCTTCGAGGAGATCGTCGAGCTGGCCAAGGAGGACATCCGCGCCGGTGAGGTCTTCCAGGTCGTGCTGTCGCAGCGGTTTTCGACGCCCTGCCCGGTCGACGCCCTCGAGGTCTATCGTGCGCTGCGGCGGAGCAACCCGAGCCCGTACATGTACTTCGTGCGCCTGCCGCACCCGGACGGGTCCGTCTACGAGGTCGTCGGCTCCTCGCCGGAGGCGCTCGTCAAGGTCACCGGTCGGCGCGCCATCACCCACCCCATCGCCGGGACGCGCCCTCGTGGCAAGACGCCCGAGCACGACCTCGCGCTGGAGGAGGACCTCCTCGCCGACCCCAAGGAGCGGTCCGAGCACGTCATGCTCGTCGACCTCGGGCGCAACGACCTGCAGCGGGTCTGCGACGCCGGCACCGTCGACTGCGTCGAGTTCATGAACCTGCGGCGCTACAGCCACGTGATCCACCTCGAGTCCACGGTCGTGGGCGAGATGGCGAAGGGGGTCAATGCCTTCGACGTCCTCGTCGCCACCTTCCCGGCCGGCACGCTCTCCGGCGCGCCGAAGCCCCGGGCGCTGGAGCTCGTCGAGCGCTACGAGCGCTCCCGCCGCGGTGTCTACGGTGGGGTCGTGGGCTACCTCGACTTCCACGGCGACATGGACATGGCGATCGCGATCCGCACCGCCCTCGTCAAGGACGGCGTCGCGCACGTGCAGGCCGGCGCAGGGATCGTCGCCGACTCCGTCCCGAGCCTCGAGCAGGAGGAGACGGTGCACAAGGCGGGCGCCGCCCTCGCGGCCGTCGCGGCCGCCCGTGCCCTGCGCCCGGCAGGGGGCCCGTCATGACCTTCCTCGGCCGCAAGCTCGTCGTCGTCCTGCTCTCGGTCGCGGCCGGCATCGTCCTGCTCGCCGCTGGGCGTGCCGACTGGGTGACCGGCACCGTCGACGGCGTCGCGGGCCCGGTGCGCACGGCCGCCGTCGGGACCGAGGCCGCGCCGGGCCTGGCCGGCATCGCGCTCGTCGCCATGGCCGCAGCCATCGCCGCGACGACGTCGGGCCGGGTCGCCCGGTGGATCTGCCTCGGGGTCCTCGGCCTCGTCGCCGCCGGCGTCGTGGCCCTGTCGGTGCGCTGCGTCGTCGCGGCTCCCGACGTCCTCGGCTCGGTGGCCGCGACCCACTCCGGGGGTACCGGCACCCTCGAGGCCACCGGGTCGGCCACGGCCTGGCCCTGGGTGGCGATGGTTGCCGCAGGCCTCCTGCTCGTCGCCCTCGTCGGAGGCATCTCGGGCGGTCGTCGGTGGGGCGGCCTCGGGAGCAAGTACGAGCGCCCCGGCGCCGAGACGGAGGCGCACTCCGTCAGCGGCGCTCGAGGTGAGCGGGTCGACTCCGACTGGGACCGGGTCACCCTCGGGGACGACCCGAGCGTCGACTAGCCTGTGGACATGCCCAGCGTCCTCGACCAGATCATCGACGGGGTCCGCGACGACCTCTCCGGACGCGAGGCGGTCACCTCGCTCGAGCGGCTGCAGCGCCAGTGCGACGGCATGCCGGCACCACGGGACGCCGAGGCCCTGCTGCGGCGCCCGGGCCTCTCGGTCATCGCCGAGGTCAAGCGGGCCAGCCCGAGCAAGGGCGCCCTGTCGGACATCCCCGACCCCGCGGCGCTAGCCTCCGCGTACGCCGAGGGCGGCGCCACCGCGATCTCGGTACTCACCGAGGAGCGGCGCTTCGGCGGCAGCCTCGCCGACCTCGACGCGGTCCGCGCCGCCGTCGACGTGCCCGTCCTGCGCAAGGACTTCATGGTGAGCGAGTACCAGATCTGGGAGGCCCGGGCCCACGGTGCCGACATCATCCTGCTCATCGTCGCAGCGCTCGACGACCGCCGACTGGCCGAGCTCATGGCCCTGGCCGGCACCCTCGGCATGACCTGCCTCGTCGAGGTCCACGACGAGGCCGAGGCGACGCGCGCCGTCGACCTGGGCGCCACGGTCATCGGCGTCAACAACCGCAACCTCAAGACGCTCGACGTCGACATCGACACCTTCGCCCGGCTCGCGCCGCTCATCCCCCCTTCGTGCGTCCGGGTGGCCGAGTCCGGCGTCCGCGGACCCGAGGAGGCTGCGCTCTTCGCGCGGGCCGGCGCCGACGCGATCCTCGTCGGCGAGGCCCTCGTGGTCGGGGGCGACCCCGTGGACGGTGTCCGGTCGATGATCGACGCGGCGGCCCGACGATGACGGAGGACGGGATGGACGACGTGCAGCACGAGCCGGCAGGGTCGACGCCGGGGAGGTTCGGTGCCTTCGGGGGCCGGTACGTGCCCGAGGCGCTGGTGCCCGCCCTCGAGGAGCTCGACGAGGCCCGCCGCAAGGCGGCCGTCGACCCCGACTTCATCGAGGAGCTCGCGGCGCTGCACCGCACGTACACCGGCCGGCCGAGCATCATCACCGAGGTGCCCCGCTTCGCCGAGCACGCCGGTGGAGCGCGCATCGTCCTCAAGCGCGAGGACCTCAACCACACCGGCAGCCACAAGATCAACAACGTCCTCGCCCAGGCCCTGCTCACCAAGCGAATGGGCAAGCGGCGGGTCATCGCTGAGACCGGCGCGGGCCAGCACGGCGTCGCGACCGCGACCGCGGCCGCCCTCATGGGGCTCGAGTGCACGATCTACATGGGCAAGGTCGACACCGAGCGCCAGGCGCTCAACGTCGCCCGGATGAAGATCCTCGGTGCCACCGTCGTCGCGGTCGAGCACGGCAGCGCGACTCTCAAGGACGCCATCAACGAGGCCATGCGCGACTGGGTGACCCACGTCGACCACACCCACTACGTCCTCGGCACCGTGACCGGCCCCCACCCCTTCCCGGAGATGGTCCGCGACTTCCACAGGATCATCGGCGAGGAGGCCCGCGAGCAGGTGCTCGAGCTCACCGGGCGCCTGCCCGACGCCGTCATCGCCTGCGTCGGCGGCGGGTCCAACGCCATGGGCATCTTCCACCGCTTCGTCACCGACGACGGGGTCCGGCTCATCGGCGTCGAGGCCGGCGGCGAGGGCATCGAGAGCGGCCGTCACGCGGCCCGCTTCGCGACCGCCGAGCCAGGGGTCCTCCACGGGGCGATGAGCTACCTCATGCAGGACGACGAGGGGCAGACGCTCGAGACCCACTCCGTCTCGGCGGGGCTGGACTACCCGAGCGTCGGACCCGAGCACTCGCACCTGCGTGATACCGGGCGGGCCGAGTACCGCTACGCCACGGACGAGCAGGTCATGCACGCCTTCCAGCTCCTCTGCCGCACCGAGGGCATCATCCCCGCGCTCGAGTCCGCGCATGCGCTCGCGACGACCCTCGAGGTCGGCCGGGAGCTCGGGCCGGACGCGTTGATCCTCGTCAACCTTTCCGGCCGGGGCGACAAGGACATGCACACCGCCGCCCAGTGGTTCGGCCTGGTCGACGAAGGGACCCAGTCATGAGCGGCGCGACGAGTGCACTGACCGACGTCTTCGCCCGTTGCCGGGCCGAGGGCCGGGCAGCGCTCATCGGCTACCTGCCCGTCGGCTACCCGGACGTCGAGGGCTCGCTGGCCGCCGTCACGGCCCTCGCCGAGGCCGGTGCCGACATCATCGAGGTCGGCATGCCCTACAGCGACCCGGTGATGGACGGCCCCGTGATCCAGCGGGCCGCGACCGAGGCCCTCGCGGGAGGGGTGCACGTCGACGACGTCTTCCGGGCGACGGCCGCCGCACGTGACGCGGGTGCGGTCCCGGTCGTCATGTCCTACTGGAACCTCGTGCTCCGTCGCGGTGTCGACCGCTACGCGGCCGACCTCGCCGCCGCCGGTGGCGCCGGCATGATCACCCCCGACCTCATCCCCGACGAAGCGGGGGAGTGGCGGGAGGCCAGCGAGCGCCACGGCCTCGACCGGATCTTCCTCGTCGCCCCCAGCTCGACGCCCGAGCGCATCGCGACCGTGACCGCGGCCTGCTCCGGCTTCGTCTACACCGCCTCGACCATGGGCGTCACCGGCACCCGCGGCAGCGTCGGCAGCAGCGCCCCCCGAGCTCGTGGCCCGGGTTCGCCAGGCCACGGACCTGCCCCTGTGCGTGGGCCTGGGCGTGAGCAACGGTGCCCAGGCCGCCGAGGTGGCCTCCTTCGCCGACGGCGTCATCGTCGGGTCGGCCCTCGTCGCGACCCTCCTCGACCGCGAGCGCGAGGCCGGCCTCGACGCGCTGCGCACCCTCACGGCCGAGCTCGCCGAGGGCGTGCGGGGCCGGGCGTGACGGCCCGCCTGCGCGACCACCTCGGTCTGCTCCTCCGCCTCGTGCTCGGGGCGGTCCTGCTCCTCGCCGGCGGCCTCAAGGTCGGCAACCCGCTCGGCGCGGCCCGCGCCGTGCAGGCCTACGAGGTCCTCCCCTTCGAGCTGGCCCGTTGGGTCGGCTACGCCCTGCCCTGGGTCGAGGTCGTCGTCGGGCTGCTGCTCGTCCTGGGCCTCTTCACCCGCGTGAGTGCCGTCCTCGGCGCGGTGCTCATGCTCGCCTTCGTCATCGGGATCGGCCAGGCGTGGGCACGGGGCCTGACCATCGACTGCGGTTGCTTCGGCGGTGGCGGTCAGGTCGCGACCGACGAGACGCGGTACGGCCGCGAGATCGCCCGCGACCTCGCCCTCGCCCTGTGCGGCGTCTGGCTCGTCCTGCGACCGGCCTCGACCCTCAGCCTCGACCGGGCTCTCTTCGGGCCCACCAAGGAGCACGCATGAGCACCCAGGACCGCAAGGCCAAGGCCCAGGCGGCCGCCGGCACCACCGGTCGCGGGGCCAATGTCATCGTCGTGGCGGGGATCGTCATCGTCCTCGCGATGGCCCTCGTCGTCGGCGGCGTGATCTGGGCCAGCCGTGACGACGGTGCGTCGACCACCGGCACGAGCCAGCTGCCCGACGGCGTGACGAAGGGGGAGCCCATCGAGCCCTTCGCCGCCGCCAAGCCGCCGAAGGACGCCCCCCGTCGTCGACCTCTACGAGGACTTCCGCTGCCCGGTGTGCGCGGTCTTCGAGCAGGCTGCGGGCGCGACGATCACCGACCTGGCCAAGGACGGCAAGATCCGGCTGCGCGTGCACCTCAAGACGGTCATCGACAGCAACACGGGTGGTGACTCGTCCGCGGTCGCCGGGTCGAGCGCGGTGTGCGCCGCCGACGAGGGCGCCTGGGAGCCCTACCACGAGGCGCTCTTCGCCCGGCAGCCGCAGCAGGAGACCGCCGAGGGCTTCCCGACCGACGCCTACACCGAGGCAGCCAAGGAGGCCGGGCTCGAGGGGGACGCCCTCGACGCGTGGCAGCAGTGCACCGACGACGGGACCTATGTCGACTACGTGCGCAGCGTCGACGAGGCCTCGTTCAAGGCCGGCTTCAAGGGCACCCCGGCGCTCACCGTCGACGGCACCCGTCTGCAGTGGGGCGGCCTGGTCGACGAGGCCACCGGGCGGATGGACACCGCGCGGCTCGAGGAGATCCTCACCAGCGGCGAGGTCCCGTCCGAGCTGGAGGAGACCCCGTGATCCCGGCGACACTCCCTTCGCCGACGGTCGGGGTCATCGAGCTCGGCCCGCTCACCCTGCACGCCTACGCCCTGTGCATCCTCGCCGGGATCGCCGCGGCGATCTGGATCGGTGACCGTCGCATGCGTGACCGCGGCGGCGAGCCCGGTCTCGTCCTCGACGTCGCCATGTGGGCCGTCCCCTTCGGCATCGTCGGTGGCCGCCTCTACCACGTCATCACCACGCCCCAGCCGTACTTCGGCGACGGGGGCCACCCCGTCGACGCGCTGAAGATCTGGCAGGGGGGTCTCGGGATCTGGGGCGCGATCGCCCTCGGTGCGCTCGGCGCCTGGCTCGGGCTGCGCAAGGAGGGCGTGGGGTTCCTCACCTTCGCCGACGCCGTCGCGCCGGGTGTCGTCGTCGCGCAGGCCATCGGCCGATGGGGCAACTGGTTCAACAACGAGATCCACGGCCAGGAGACCGACCTGCCGTGGGCGCTGGAGATCCACCGCTGGGACAGCTCGGCGGGTCGGGCCGTCGTCGATGCGGCGGGGGAGCCGGTCGTCCTCGGGACCTTCCACCCGACCTTCCTCTACGAGTCGCTCTTCCTCCTCGCCCTGGCGATCCTCCTGCTCGTCGTGGACCGTCGGCGGCGTCTCGCCCCCGGTCAGGTGCTCGGCCTCTACGTGGCCGGGTACCCCGTGGGCCGCATCATCATCGAGATGATGCGCACCGACGCGGCCAACACGATCCTCGGGCTGCGGGTCAACATCTGGACGAGCATCGTCGTCTTCGTCCTGGGTGTGGTCATCTACGTCGTCTGCGGTCGACGCGACGACCCTGGCAGCGAGACCAAGGTCTCAGATAGTGAGAAATCATCTCTCACTAGGTAAGACAATCCGCTGTTACACTTCAACTCACCGCGGCCGCCGACGTCCGCACGCCCCCTGATCCCAGACGTGCCCGACGCTGCGCCCGAGCGAGCGCCGGGGACGTCCCCGACCACCACCGAGGACGGTGACCGACGTGACCCCTGTGTCCTTCTCCCCTTACGAGCGCTGGTCGGCACTCCCTCCTGACGACGGTCTCTACCGCCGCGACCTGGAGAAGGACGCCTGCGGCGTCGCCATGGTCGCCACGATGCGTGGTCACGCCGGTCACGACATCATCGACCACGCCCTGCTCGCCCTGGCCAACCTCGACCACCGCGGCGCCACCGGTGCCGACCCGCTCGTCGGGGACGGCGCCGGCATCCTCAGCCAGGTCCCCGACCGGTTCCTCCGTGAGGTCGTCGACTTCGAGCTGCCAGAGGCCGGCCACTACGCCGTCGGCATCGCCTACGTCCCGACGGACGCGAGCGAGCGCGAGACGATGACCCAGCGCATCGACGAGATCGTCCGCGAGGAGGGCCTGACGGTCCTCGGCTGGCGCCATGTGCCCGTCCAGCGCGACATCGTCGGCCAGATGGCTCGCGACTGCATGCCCGACTTCTGGCAGCTCTTCGTCGCCGCACCCGGCGGCGAGGTCTCCGGCCTGACCCTCGAGCGACTGGCCTTCGTCGCCCGCAAGCGCGCCGAGCGCGAGACCGGCGTCTACTTCTCCTCGCTGTCGGCCCGCACGATCGCCTACAAGGGGATGCTGACCACTGCGCAGCTCGAGCCCTTCTACCCCGACCTGTCCGACGAGCGTTTCGAGAGCGAGCTCGCGCTCGTCCACCAGCGCTTCTCGACCAACACCTTCCCCAGCTGGCCGCTCAGCCACCCCTTCCGGTTCATCGCGCACAACGGCGAGATCAACACGGTCAAGGGCAACCGCAACTGGATGCGGGCGCGCGAGTCCCTGCTGAGCAGCGACATCATCCCCGGTGACCTGCAGCGGATCATGCCGATCTGCGCTCCGGAGGCGTCGGACTCGGCGTCCTTCGACGAGGTGCTCGAGCTGCTCCATCTCGGTGGCCGCTCGCTGCCGCACGCCGTGCTGATGATGATCCCCGAGGCGTGGGAGAACCACGCGACCATGCCGCAGGAGCTCAAGGACTTCTACGAGTTCCACTCGATGTTCATGGAGCCGTGGGACGGCCCCGCCTGCGTGACCTTCACCGACGGCACGCTCGTCGGTGCCGTCCTCGACCGCAACGGCCTGCGTCCCGGTCGTTACTGGGTCACCGACGACGGCCTGGTCGTCCTCGCCTCCGAGTCGGGAGTGCTCGACCTCGAGCCCGAGCACGTCGTGCAGAAGGGGCGCCTGACGCCGGGCCGCATGTTCCTCGTCGACACCGCCGCCGGGCGGATCATCGAGGACGAGGAGATCAAGGGCCAGCTCGCCGCCGAGCGCCCCTACGGGCAGTGGCTGGACGAGGGCCGGATCATGCTCGGCGACCTGCCGCCGCGCGAGCACATCATGCACACGCCGGCGTCCGTCGCCCGCCGCCAGCAGACCTTCGGCTACACGCAGGAGGAGCTGAAGATCCTGCTCATGCCCATGGCGGAGAAGGCCATGGAGGCGCTCGGCTCGATGGGCACCGACACCCCGGTGGCGGTCCTGTCGGAGAGGCCACGGCTGATCTTCGACTACTTCACCCAGATGTTCGCCCAGGTGACCAACCCGCCGCTCGACGCGATCCGCGAGGAGCTCGTCACGGCGCTCGGCACGGCGATCGGCCCGGAGGGCAATGTCCTGGACGCCGACCCCGACCACGCCCGCCAGCTCGTCCTGCCCTTCCCCGTCATCGACAACGACGAGCTGGCCAAGATCGTCCACATCGACGCCGACGGCGAGCTGCCCGGCAAGGTGACGCACGTCGTGCGCGGTCTCTACGACGTGACCGGGGGAGAGGAGGCGCTGCGCGCCACCCTGACCCGCATCTGCACCGAGGTCTCCGACGCGATCGCCGAGGGCGCCCGGTTCATCGTGCTGTCCGACCGCGACTCCGGTCGTGACCTCGCGCCGATCCCGTCGCTGCTGCTCACCTCGGCCGTGCACCACCACCTCATCCGGGAGCGCACGCGCACCCAGGTCGGTCTGATCGTCGAGACGGGTGACGTCCGCGAGGTGCACCACGTCGCGCTGCTCATCGGCTACGGCGCCGCCGCGGTCAACCCCTACCTGGCCATGGAGTCCGTCGAGGACATGGTCCGTCGCGGGGTCATCACCGCGGTCGACGAGGAGACCGCGGTCGGCAACCTCATCAAGGCGCTCGGCAAGGGCGTGCTGAAGGTGATGTCGAAGATGGGCATCTCCACCGTGGCCTCCTACCGCGGCGCACAGGTCTTCGAGGCGCTCGGCCTGAGCCAGGAGCTCGTCGACGAGTACTTCACCGGCACGGTGAGCCAGCTCGGCGGCATCGGCCTCGACGTCATCGCAGCCGAGACCGCGGCCCGGCACGCGCGGGCCTACCCGCCGGAGGGCATGCGCCCGCCGCACCGGGTCCTCGAGGTCGGTGGCGAGTACAAGTGGCGTCGTGAGGGCGAGCCGCACCTCTTCGACCCGGAGACCGTCTTCCGTCTCCAGCACTCGACGCGGGCGCGGCGCTACGACATCTTCAAGCAGTACACCGACCGGGTCAACGAGCAGTCCGAGCGGCTGATGACCCTGCGTGGCCTCTTCGCCCTCGACGAGGACCGGGCGTCGATCCCGATCGACGAGGTCGAGCCGGTGAGCGAGATCGTCAAGCGCTTCTCCACGGGTGCCATGAGCTATGGCTCGATCAGCAAGGAGGCGCACGAGACGCTCGCCATCGCGATGAACCGTCTCGGCGCCCGCTCCAACACGGGGGAGGGCGGCGAGGACCTCGACCGCCTGATGGACCCCGAGCGCCGCAGCTCGATCAAGCAGGTCGCCTCGGGACGCTTCGGCGTCACGTCGACCTACCTGACCAACAGCGACGACATCCAGATCAAGATGGCGCAGGGAGCCAAGCCCGGCGAAGGGGGGCAGCTCCCGGGCCACAAGGTCTACCCGTGGGTCGCGAGCACCCGTCACTCGACGCCCGGCGTCGGCCTGATCAGCCCGCCGCCGCACCACGACATCTACTCGATCGAGGACCTGGCGCAGCTGATCCACGACCTGAAGAACGCCAACCCCTCGGCGCGGGTGCACGTCAAGCTCGTGAGCGAGATCGGCGTCGGCACCGTGGCGGCCGGCGTCAGCAAGGCGCACGCCGATGTCGTGCTGATCTCCGGCCACGACGGCGGAACGGGTGCCTCCCCGCTCACCTCGCTCAAGCACGCGGGTGGCCCCTGGGAGCTCGGTCTGGCCTCTACCCAGCAGACTCTCGTGCTCAACGGTCTGCGAGACCGGATCGTCGTCCAGGTCGACGGCCAGATCAAGACCGGCCGCGATGTCATCATCGGTGCCCTGCTCGGCGCGGAGGAGTTCGGCTTCGCCACCGCCCCGCTCGTCGTCAGTGGCTGCATCCTCATGAGGGTGTGCCACCTCGACACCTGCCCGGTGGGCATCGCGACCCAGAACCCCGAGCTGCGTTCGCGCTACTCCGGCCAGCCGGAGTTCGTCGAGACCTTCTTCGAGTACATCGCCGAGGAGGTGCGCGAGCTGCTCGCCGAGCTCGGCTTCCGCACCCTCGACGAGGCGATCGGTCGCGTCGACCTGCTCGACACGCGCAAGGCGGTCGACCACTGGAAGGCCTCTGGCCTGGACCTCGGTCCGATCTTCGCCAAGGTCAGCTCCTTCGACGGTTCGGGTGTCCGGCACGCCAAGGCGCAGGAGCACGGACTCGAGGCCGCCCTGGACCACCGGTTCATCGCGGTGGCGCAGCCGGCACTCGAGGGTGGCGAGCACGTCGCGGCGGAGTTCGCGGTGCGCAACGTCAACCGCACGCTCGGGACGATGCTCGGCCACGAGGTGACCAAGCGGCACCCGGAGGGCCTGCCCAACGGCACGATCGAGCTGACCCTCACCGGCTCGGCCGGTCAGAGCCTCGGCGCCTTCCTGCCCGCAGGCATCACCGTGACGATGGTCGGCGATGCCAACGACTACGTCGGCAAGGGCCTGTCCGGTGGTCGCATCATCGTGCGGCCCCCGGAGGACGCGAAGTACGTCGCCGAGGACAACGTCATCGCCGGCAACGTCATCGGCTACGGCGCCACCTCGGGTGAGATCTTCCTGCGTGGTGTCGTCGGCGAGCGCTTCTGCGTCCGCAACTCCGGCGCCACCGCCGTCGTCGAGGGCGTCGGCGACCACGGCTGCGAGTACATGACCGGTGGCACGGTCCTCGTCCTCGGGCCGACCGGCCGCAACTTCGCGGCCGGCATGTCCGGGGGCAATGCCTTCGTGCTCGATCTCGACGAGTCGCTCGTCAACCCCGAGCTCGTCGACATCACCCCCCTTCGCCACGGGGACCGCGAGGTGGTGAGCCGACTGCTCGCCGAGCACCTCGAGCACACCGGCTCGGCCGTGGCCCAACGACTGCTCGACGAGGGGGAGGCCGGTCTCGACCGCTTCTCGCTCGTCCTGCCCCGCGACTACCAGCGTGTCCTGGACGTCCGCGCCGAGGCCGAGGCCGAGGGCCTCGACGTCGACGGTGCCGAGGTCTGGGACCGGATCATGGAGGCTTCCCGTGGCTGACCCGCATGGATTCCTGAACACCCGCGAGCGCGAGCTGCCCGTCCGCCGACCGGTAGACGTGCGCATCCGTGACTGGAAGGAGGTCTACGAGGAGCAGCAGGCCGGTCAGCTCCAGCGGCAGGCCGGACGCTGCATGGACTGCGGCATCCCCTTCTGCCACTCCGGCTGCCCGCTCGGCAACCTCATCCCCGAGTGGAACGACCTCGCGTGGCGCGGCGACTGGCACGACGCCATCGAGCGGCTGCACGCGACGAACAACTTCCCGGAGTTCACCGGTCGGCTCTGCCCGGCCCCCTGCGAGACCGCCTGCGTCCTCGGCATCAACCAGCCGGCCGTGACGATCAAGCAGATCGAGGTGACGACGATCGAGGAGGCCTTCGGTCGTGGTGACGTCCCGCCGCAGATCCCGGACCGGCTCACCGGCAAGACCGTCGCCGTCGTCGGATCCGGCCCGGCGGGCCTGGCCGCTGCGCAGCAGCTGACCCGCGCCGGGCACACCGTCGCCGTCTACGAGCGCGCCGACGCACCGGGCGGGCTCCTGCGCTACGGCATCCCGGAGTTCAAGATGGAGAAGCGGATCCTTGACCGCCGCATCCAGCAGATGAAGTCCGAGGGCACGCGCTTCCGCTCCGGTGTCGCCATCGGTGACGAGATCACCGGCCAGCAGCTGCGTGACCGCTACGACGCGGTCGTCCTCGCGATCGGCGCCACGGTCCCGCGCGCCCTGCCGGTCCCCGGTAGCGAACTCGACGGCGTCATGCAGGCCATGGACTTCCTGCCCCCCGCCAACCGCGTCGCGGTCGGCGAGGAGGTCGAGGGCCAGGTGACGGCCGAGGGCAAGGACGTCATCATCATCGGCGGCGGCGACACCGGCGCCGACTGCATCGGCACCTCGATCCGTCAGGGCGCCAGGTCCGTGACGAGCCTCGAGATCATGCCGCAGCCCGGCGAGGACCGTCCCGCCAACCAGCCCTGGCCGACCTACCCGATGCTCTTCCGCGTCGCCTCGGCGCACGAGGAGGGTGGCGACCGCGTGTACGCCGTCTCGACGACGGAGATCATCGGCGACGACGAGGGCAAGGTCTCCGGCCTGCGCCTGACCGAGGTCGAGCGCACGGACCAGGGCTTCGAGCCGGTCGAGGGCACCGAGCGGGTCCTGCCGGCCCAGCTCGTCCTGCTCGCCATGGGCTTCCTCGGCCCGGACCCCGAGGGTGTGGTGGCGCAGCTCGGGCTCGAGACCGACGAGCGCTCCAACATCGTGCGCGGCAAGGACTACCAGACCGGTGTCCCGGGCGTCTTCGTCGCCGGTGACGCCGGCCGCGGGCAGTCGCTCATCGTGTGGGCGATCGCCGAGGGCCGCGCCGCGGCCAACGGTGTGGACACCTATCTCATGGGCCGCTCGCAGCTGCCGCGCCCGATCAACCCCACGGACCGTCCGCTCGTCGTCTGAGCCGGCACGGCCCGACGAAGGGGGATGACCGTGTCGGCGGTCATCCCCCTTCGTCCGTGGTGGCGTCACGGTCATAGGGTGGTGACATGCGTCGCGCCAAGATCGTGTCCACCCTCGGTCCCTCGACATCCACCCCCGAGCGCATCCGTGAGCTGGTCTCGGCTGGCATGGACGTCGCCCGGCTCAACCTCTCGCACGGTGAGCACGCCGTCCACGAGGCCAACTACCGCAGCGTGCGCGAGGCGAGCGACGACGTCGGTCGCGCCGTCGGTGTGCTCGTCGACCTGCAGGGCCCCAAGATCCGCACCGGGCGCTTCGCCGACGGCCCGATCGTCCTCGCGGCCGGCGACCACTTCACCATCACCACGCGAGACGTGCCGGGCGACCAGCAGGTCGTCGGCACGACCTATCCCGGTCTGGCCGGGGACGTGCGCGCGGGTGACACGATCCTCGTCGACGACGGCAAGATCACCCTCGCCGTCCACGACGTCGACGAGACCGACGTGCGCTGCGTCGTCGTCTACGGGGGCCCGCTGTCGGACAACAAGGGGATCAATCTGCCCGGCGCCGCGGTGAGCGCTCCGGCCCTGTCGGACAAGGACGAGGACGACCTGCGCTGGGCCCTGGGGCTGCGCGCCGACTACATCGCGCTGAGCTTCGTCCGCTCGTCGGCGGACATCACCCGCGTCCACGAGATCATGGACGAGGTGGGCGTGCGGCTGCCCGTCATCGCGAAGATCGAGAAGCCGCAGGCGGTCGAGGCTCTCGAGGAGATCATCGACGCCTTCGACGGGATCATGGTCGCCCGCGGTGACCTCGGCGTCGAGCTGCCTCTGGAGCAGGTGCCCCTCGTGCAGAAGCGGGCCGTCGAGCTGTGCCGGCAGAAGGCCAAGCCGGTCATCGTCGCCACCCAGGTCCTCGAGTCGATGATCGACAACTCGCGCCCGACCCGGGCGGAGGCCTCCGATGCCGCCAACGCGGTCCTCGACGGCGCCGACGCCCTGATGCTCTCGGGGGAGACCGCCGTCGGGAAGTTCCCCATCGAGGTCGTCAAGACGATGTCCAAGATCATCGAGACGACGGAGGAGCAGGGCCTGAGCCGCATGCGGGACCTCATGGCGCCGCCGACCTCCCAGGGGGGGCGTCATCGCCGCCGCAGCAGCCGAGACGGGGGAGGCCCTGGGGGTGAAGTACCTCATCGCCTTCACCCAGCTCGGCGGGTCGGCGCGACGCCTGGCACAGGTGCGCTCGGGTCTGCCCATGTTGGCCTTCTCCCCGGTGCAGGACACCCGCTCGCAGCTCTCGCTCGTGTGGGGCATGCAGACCTTCCTCACCCCTCCGGTCACGCACACCGACCAGTACGCGCTGATGGTCGACGAGCAGCTGCTCGACCTCGGCTGGGTCGAGGAGGGCGACCGGGTCGTCATCGTGGCCGGCTCGCCGCCCGGGGTGCCGGGCTCGACCAATGCGCTGCGGGTGCACCGCATCGGCGACGCCCGCAACAAGACGACGGTGGCCTACCGGGCCGGCGAGGACGGCGTGCCCGAAGGGAGCGCCGGCGCACTCCCCGGCGGGATGGGCTGAGTCGGGAGGGACCCCCTGCGGTCGGTATGCTTGCGGCGCACTCCGGCCGGGGTGGTGGAATGGCAGACACGGAGCACTCAAAATGCTTTGCCCGCAAGGGCGTGCGGGTTCAAGTCCCGCCCTCGGCACCAGTTCGAGACCAACCCACGGAGGATCAACCATGACGGTGGACACCGAGAGCCAGCAGGGCCTGCGGGTACTGCTCGCGGAGGACGAGGCGCTCATCCGGCTCGACCTGGCCGAGATGCTCACCGATGCCGGCTACGAGGTCGTCGGACAGGCGAGCAACGGCGAGGAGGCCGTCTCGCTCGCGGACTCGCTCCAGCCGGACCTGATCATCATGGACGTCAAGATGCCCGTCATGGACGGCTTGACGGCGGCCGAGACGATCGGTGAGAAGCGGATCTGCCCCGTCATCATGCTCACCGCCTTTTCGCAGAAGGAGCTCGTCGAGCGGGCCCGCGACGCGGGGGTCATGGCCTACATCGTCAAGCCCTTCACCGTCTCCGACGTCACCCCGGCGATCGAGGTCGCGACGTCGCGCTGGGCCGAGCTCAAGGCGCTCGAGTCGGAGGTCGCGGACCTCGGCGAGCGGCTGGAGACCCGCAAGGCCGTCGAGAAGGCCAAGGGCGTGCTGATGAAGAAGCTGAAGATCAGCGAGGCGGAGGCCTTCCGCTGGATCCAGAAGACGGCTATGGACCGTCGCCTCGGCATGCGCGAGGTCGCCGACGCCGTCGTCGCCGGGATGGACAAGGCCTAAGCCCCGGGCTCAGCTCAGGGCGACGACGAGCTGGGTGAGCAGCGGCGCCACGACGAGCGCCGGCAGCATGTCGCCGACGGGCACCTGACGGATCTGCAGCAGCCGCAGCGAGATCCCGACGAGGATCAGACCACCCGTGGCGGTGAGTGCTGCGATGGGGGCCTCCGGCAGGATCGCTCCGAGCGCCATGCCGACGAGGGTCAGCGAGCCCTGGACGACGGCGACGCTCACGGCAGAGAAGAGCACCCCGACGCCGAAGGTCGAGGCGAAGGCCAGCGCGGCGAAGCCGTCGAGCACGGACTTGAGCGCCAGCTTGTCGATGCCGCGCCCGAGCCCGTCGTCGAGTGACCCGAGGATGGTGAGCGGCCCCACGCAGAAGAGCAGGCTGGCCGTCAGCCAGCCTTCGACGAAGCGCTGCCGGCCGGCGGCGTCGGCGCGGCGGCGGCCGGCGAGGGACTGGACGCGGCCGGCGAGGGTCCCGAGCCGACGCTCGATCCCCAGGAGTGAGCCGGCCACGCTGCCGATGAGCAGTGAGCCGAGGACGATGAGCACCGGCGCGCCGGAGCCGAGGGCGTCGGCGAGGGCCGGGGAGGTCACGTCGATCGCCGACAGGCCGGCCATGAGCAGCGTGACGAGCCCCAGGCAGTCGGTGACGACGTCACGTGTGTGCTCCGGGAGGCGGCCGCCCACGGCCATGCCGAGGAGGGCCCCGGCCACGACGGTCAGGACGTTGAGCGCCGTCCCGGCCCCGATGAAGTCCATGGGTGCGGGCTCCCGTCAGTCGCCGCGGTCGCGGTAGATGCCCAGTTCGCCCTCGCGGTGCTGCATCGGGACCATCGCGACGCGCTGTGCCGAGGCGGAGATGTCCTTGATGAGCTCAGGCTGCGTGCTGTCGGTGACGTAGAGCCGGTCGGACCCCTCGGGCGCGCTCTCGATCCACAGGTGGTCCGCGTCCTCCGGGAAGGGCCACGACGTGAGGAAGTGCGGCTGCCAGCCCTGCCGGTGGACCTGCCAGGCGATCGCGGGTGACGCCCCGAGCGTGGGCGTGAAACCCAGCCCGTTGATCTGCACGTGCCGCCCCTGCCCGTCACCGAGGTCGTCCCCGGCCGCCTGCGCCACGGCGGTCATCGAGTCGATCTCCGCCCAGGCGGGCGGCAGGGCCAGGGCGGTTGCCGCGACGCCGCCGGCGACCAGCCCACCTCCGAGGGGGAGGGCGACCCGGGGGCGCAGGTGCGGTGTCGCGTTGTCGAGGTAGGCCAGGCCACGCCAGACGAGTGCGCACCACGTGAAGGCGGCCACGGGCAGCCAGGTGATGACCCAGTAGGGCGCGAGCGGCCACTCAGGCAGCCGGGACGCGGTGAGGAGCATCCCGATGTTGGCAGCGAGCGCCACGCGGGCGGGCCAGGCGCTGCTCGCGCGCCCCTTGGGCACGCGGTAGCCGGTGGCGATGACCGCGAGCAGCAGGACCAGGCCGATGCCGAGCACGGTGGCCGGCCCGGTGCCGTCGACGAGGAGGTCCTCCGTCGACCGCCGGAAGCCTCCGGGTGCCGGGGCGATGAGGTTGAGGTATGTCGCGCCCTCGGTGAAGCCGATCGGATCACCGGTGCCCGAGGTGGCCCAGCGCACGATCTGGGTGAGGTTGTTGGGGTGGTGCACGAAGAGCTCGGCGATGCTCGGCAGCCACACGACGACGCCCAGGCCGAGCGCCCACCGGTGGTTGCGGCCGTCGGTGGCCGCGCGGACGCGGCGGGTGTGGGTGAGTCGGGGCCACAGCAGCAGCGCCGCCGCGACGACGGCGAGCACGCCGGCGAGGGGCAGGAAGGCGAGGTTGGACTGGGCGATGAGCGAGACCGCCACGACGAAGGGAGGCAGGGCCCGCCGGTCGTCGCGAGCCAGTGCCCACAGGAGGACCAGGGCGAGGAAGGTCGGCAGGAGAGGGGCGAAGGGGTTGAAGGGCCGGAAGAGGGCGTCCGTGCCGATGGCCCACTGGGTGAGCAGGACCCCGCAGGTGAAGACGGCCACACCGAGCGCGCCGCCGAGTCGACGGGCCCAGGTGACGGTGAGGACCGATGCCGTGGCGGCGATGAGCCCACCACCCACGGCGATGCCGGCCGCGGAGCCGCCGGCGAGGGCCAGCGGGAGGGCCAGGAGGTAGAACTGCAGCGGTCCGAGGTGGTGCGTCGACAGGTTGACGTCGATCCCGTCACCGGACGTGCTGCGCATGCCGGTGACCGGCAGCTGCCCGTCGAGGATGCCGGCCGTGCGCAGCGCGATCGTCGCGTCGTCTCCGTTGGGCTGCCAGCCGTGGGTCAGCGCCTCGACGACGGCGAAGGTGGGCGCGAGCAGCACGGCGACGACGGCCAGGGCGACGAGGCGGTCGGTCGTCGTCCAGCGGCGGGGGTCGAGCCGGTGGGGGTCGATGCGGCGGACGCGTGCGCGCAGGGCGGGACCGCGCCGACCGGAGGAGCGGGGGGCCACTCAGGCGCCGGGCGGCAGGTCGCGCAGGATGCAGGTGATGCGCGAGGTGCAGGTGCGCCGGCCCTCGTCGTCGGTGATCGTCACCTCGTAGCAGGCGACGCTGCCACCGAGGGTGACCGGTATGGCGGTGCCGGTCACCCAGCCGGATCGGGCCGCCCGGTGGTGCGTGGCGTTGATGTCGAGGCCGACGGCGATCTTGCCGAGGGAGTGCGCGTGCACGGCGGAACCGATCGAGCCGAGGGTCTCGGCGAGGACGACGCTCGCGCCGCCGTGGAGGAGCCCGTAGGGCTGGGTGTTGCCCTCGACGGGCATCCGGGCCACGATCCGGTCCGTCGTCGCCTCGAGGATCTCGATCCCCATGCGCTCGGCCAGCGCTCCCCGGTGGGCGTTGAGCTCCTCGGCAGAGGGGGACTGTCGGTCGGTCATCAACTCTCCTGCAGATGTCGAAGGGGTGTCGGCCCAGCCTGCCACGGCGACGGGGTGTCGGGCCAAGCACCTAGTCTGGGCGCGTGAGTCGACTACTGCTGCTAGACGGACACTCCCTGGCCTACCGCGCCTTCTTCGCGCTCCCTGCCGAAAACTTCTCGACGAGCACGGGGCAGCACACCAACGGTGTGTACGGCTTCGTCGCGATGCTCATCAATGTGCTGCGGGACGAGGACCCCACCCACGTCGCGGTGGCCTTCGACGTCTCCCGGGCGACCTTCCGCAGCGAGGAGTACGCGGAGTACAAGGCCGGCCGCAGCGCGACCCCCGACGCCTTCTCCGGGCAGATCCCGCTGCTCAAGGAGGTGCTCGACGCGCTCAACATCACGTACGTCGAGCTCGAGGGCTTCGAGGCGGACGACATCATCGCGACGCTGGCCACCCAGGGGCGCGAGGCCGGCATGGACGTGCTCATCTGCTCCGGTGACCGCGACACGCTCCAGCTCGTCGACGAGCGCACGACGGTCCTCTACCCGCGCAAGGGTGTCTCCGACCTCGTGCGGATGACGCCCGAGGCGGTCACCGACAAGTACGGGGTCGGCCCCGATCGCTACAGCGATCTCGCCGCGCTCGTCGGCGAGACGAGCGACAACCTGCCCGGTGTCCCCGGCGTCGGCCCCAAGACGGCGGCAAAGTGGATCAACGCCCACGGCGACCTGCAGGGCATCGTCGCCTCGGTCGACCAGATCGGCGGCAAGGCCGGCCAGTCGCTGCGCGACCACCTCGACCAGGTCCTGCGCAACCGCCGGCTCAACGCCCTGCTGCGCGACGTCGACCTGCCGGTCGGCGTGGACGACGTCGTCCGACGCGGGTGGGACCGCGAGCAGGTCCACACGCTCTTCGACAGCCTCGAGTTCCGGGTGCTGCGCGACCGGCTCTTCACGACCTTCGACACCGCCGAGTCCGAGGTCAGTGGCGGCGTCGAGGTCGACGGGCGGGCGCTCGCTGCCGGCGAGGTGCGCACGTGGCTCGACGAGCACGCGGGTGAGCGGCTCGGGCTCGACGTCGTCGGTGACTGGGGGCGCGGCCGGGGTGACGTCCGCGGTCTGGCCCTGGCCACGGCCGAAGGGGAGGCCGCCTACGTCGACGTCGTCGAGATCAGCGGCCAGGACGAGGCTGCGCTGCGCGACTGGCTCGCCGACGCCGACCGGCCCAAGGTCCTGCACGACGCCAAGGGCCCGATGCTCGCACTGGCCACGGCCGGTCTGCCGCTGGCGGGCCTCGCGGTCGACACCGCGATCGCGGCCTACCTCGTCCGGCCGGACCAGCGCTCCTACGACCTCGCCGACCTCGCGGTGCGACACCTCGGTCGCGATCTCGGGGGAGACGACGCGGAGGTCGACCAGGGGATGCTCGACTTCGCGACCGACGACTCCTCGGCCGGTCGTGAGGCCATGGTGCGCGCGGCGGCCGCGGTCGAGCTCGCGCCGCTCCTCGAGGCCCAGGTGGAGGAGACCGGCGGCAGCCGGCTCATGCGCGAGGTGGAGCTGCCCGTCGTGGGGGTGCTCGCCGCCATGGAGACGGCGGGCATCGCGGTCGACTCCGAGGCGCTGACCGACCTCGAGGCGCAGTTCGCCGACAAGGTCGCGACGGCCCAGGCGGACGCGTGGGCGGCCATCGGGGACGAGCAGATCAACCTCGGCTCGCCCAAGCAGCTGCAGGCCGTCCTCTTCGACACCCTCGGCCTGCCCAAGACCCGCAAGACCAAGACGGGGTACACGACCGACGCGGACGCGCTGGCAGATCTCCACGCCAAGACCGAGCACCCCTTCCTCGAGGCGCTCCTGCGCCACCGCGATGCGACGCGGCTGCGGGTGACCGTCGAGGGGCTCATCAAGTCGGTCGCCGACGACGGGCGCATCCACACGACGTACCAGCAGACGATCGCCGCGACCGGCCGGCTGTCGTCGACCGACCCCAACCTGCAAAACATCCCGATCCGGACCGAGGAGGGCCGGCGCATCCGCGAGGTCTTCGTCGTCGGACCCGGCCACGAGTCGCTGATGTCGGCCGACTACAGCCAGATCGAGATGCGGGTCATGGCCCACCTGTCCGGCGACGAGGGGCTCATCGAGGCCTTCCGCACCGGTGAGGACCTCCACCGCTTCGTCGGCGCGCGGGTCTTCGGCGTGGAGCCCGATGGCGTGACGGCCGAGATGCGCAGCAAGGTCAAGGCCATGTCCTACGGCCTGGCCTACGGGCTGAGCGCCTTCGGCCTGTCCAAGCAGCTGGGCATCTCCACGGGCGAGGCGACCGACCTCATGGACGAGTACTTCGAGCGCTTCGGAGGCGTGCGCGACTACCTCGAGGAGGTCGTCGACCGGGCTCGGGCGACCGGCTACACCGAGACGATGCTCGGTCGTCGCCGCTACCTGCCCGACCTGACCAGCGACAACCGGCAGCGACGTCAGATGGCCGAGCGGATGGCGCTCAACGCACCGATCCAGGGCTCGGCGGCCGACATCATGAAGCTGGCGATGCTCCGGGTCGACCGGGCCCTCGGCGAGGGAGAGCTCAGCTCACGCGTGCTCCTGCAGGTGCACGACGAGCTCGTCATCGAGGTGGCCGCCGGCGAGGACGCGGCGGTCGAGGCACTCGTGCGCGAGGAGATGGGGCGCGCCGTCGACATGGACGTCCCGCTGGACGTGTCGGTCGGTCGGGGACGCAGCTGGCACGACGCCGCCCACTGACCTGACCCCGGTGCGGCCGTCGTGGTCGCCGTCCGCTCAGCCGAGGGCGATGAGCACGTCCTGGCAGATGGGGGCATCGGCTCCACCGAGCGGGCGGCCGAAGCGCACGATGCGGGCGCCCGGCACGATCGAGCGGACGAGCGCGAGGGCCTCGAGGTTGGCGCCCGAGGACTCGCGGCCGAGCCCGACCTCGAGGAGCAGGTACCGGCTGCGCGCGAGCGTCTCGCGGGCGCCGCGCAGGGCCTCGACCTCGAAGCCCTCCACGTCGATCTTGAGCAGGTCGATGCGGGGGAGGTCGGCGGTGATCTCGTCGAGCGTCAGGACGTCCACATCGACGGTCAGCTCCGGGTCGTAGTCCTCCACCTCACCGGGTCGCAGGGTCGCCATGACGCTGACGTGGTGGCGGTGCAGGGTCATCACCGCCCGCTCCTCCCCGACGGCCACCTGGTGGGAGCGCGCGACGGGGAAACCGGCAAGGTTGTGCCGGAGCTTGGCGTGCGTGTCCGGGTCCGGCTCGACGGAGACGATCTGCGCGTCGGGGACGAAGGCGCGGGTCGCCGCGGCGAACTGCCCGACGTTGGCTCCCACGTCGACGACGACGGGGGCAGGGGTCCCGTCGAGGACGGCCGGCACGACGACGACATCGTGGACGTCGAGCAGGCAGGTCTGGAAGGTGCCGAGGTCGAGAGGACTCGTCGCGCGGAAGTGCACGTCGCCGGCCCGGACCGTCGCGGTGCGCCCGGCCTGGAGTGCGGGCAGCGCTGCGGCCTTGCTCGCGAGGAAGGCCGCCCGCTCTCGCGCCCCCCACCGGTGGAGATGCAGGGTCTCGCGGTCGAGGGCGACGGAGCGGCCCACGTAGAAGCGGACCCACAGGGCCGCCTTGCCCCAGCGTGTCCGGGGGGTGGACGCGGTCATAGGGCGCTCCCTTCGTCATCAGGTGTGTCGTCGGTGGTGACATGGGTGCCGTCGGCGACGGCACGGCCCCGCAGGCTCCTCCGGTCAGCCACGACGACCCCGGCGCCGACGACGCTGTCGCGCACCAGCGCTCCGTCCCCGACCACGACGTCGTCGAGAAGGATGCTGTCGACGACCCTGGCCCCGGCTCCCACCCGCACGCCGGCTCCGGTCGACGACCGGACGACCTCGGCGCCGTCGGCGATCAGCGTCCCGGGTGAGACCGGGTCGATGCTCGTCCCGGAGGGCACCACGCCGGCCGCGGTCCCGTCGAGCAGGGCGAGGTGGGCGCCGAGCAGCGCCGTGGGGGAGCCGATGTCGGCGAACCACGCCTCGGCCCGGTGGGCGACGACCAGGGCACCGTCCCCGATGAGCGCGGGGAGCAGGTCGCGCTCCCACGACTGCACGCCCCCGGTGGCGAGTCCTTCGAGCACCCGCGGCCGCACGACGTAGGTCCCGGCGTTGACCAGGGTCCCGGGCGGTCCCGGGACCTTTTCGCGGAAGCCGACGACCCGCCGGCCGTCGTCAGCGACGTCGACCGTGCCGAAGGGAGCGGGGTCGTCGGCCGCGCGCACGTGGAGCACCACGTCGGTTCCGTCGTGCCCCGCAGCGCACTGGAGCGCCAGGTCGTGGCCGGTGAGGAGGTCGCCGTTGGCGACGACGACCTGCTCGTCCCGGTCGGGGGCGAGCGCCTCGAGGGCGGCGAGCAGGGCGCCGCCGGTGCCGAGGGGGGTGCCCTCGTCGTGCGTGTGCACGTCGAGCCCGTCCACCGGGTGGCTCACGACGTGGTCCCGGACGAGGTCGGCGTGGGTGGCCGTCGCGAGGACGACGTGCCGGACGCCCGCGTCGGCGAGCCGCCGGAGCTGGAGGTCGATGACGGGGACGCCTGCGACGGGCAGCAGGTGCTTGGGGCGGGTCAGGGTCAGCGGGTGCATGCGGGTGCCGAGGCCTCCGACGAGGAGGACGGCGGCCCGCGGCGGGGTCATTCGGGTAGCGGGTCGCCGTTGGCGGCGTCCCGCACCCGGGGGGCGAGCCAGGACCAGACCTGGGGCCCGGACTCGCGCGTGACGTGGAGGTAGTCCTCGTAGAGGGGGGTGCCGTTGATGCCGTCGTGGTAGCCGTCACCGCAGAGGAAGGAGTTCTGGTCGATCGTCTGGATGTCGTTGTCGTCGGCCCACGCCCGGGAGAGGTCGTTGACCCGCTCGACGGCGATGTCGTCGTTGAAGCGCGTGACCTCCGCGTCGACGCCGAAGTCCGGGACCCGGTGGCAGGCGAGGTTGACCATGACGACGCGGCGGTCGCCCGGGGCCTTGTCGATGGCCTGCAGGAGCCGGTCGTACCCGCGCTCGACGTAGTCCTCGTAGGCGCTGGAGCGGAAGTCGAGGCGGGAGCCGTCGATGTCCCGGTCCGCGACCAGGCTCTGGCTGACGAAGATCACGACGACGTCGGGGTCGTCGTCGGTGACGGCCTGGGTGAGCTGCTCGCGCCAGTCCGCGCAGTCGGGGTTGATCGGGTCGGGGGCGTCACCGCGGTAGCGGGCCTCGGGGAAGAGGTCGCAGCCGGGGTTGGTGTAGTCCCCGACGGTGAGGTCCGGGTAGGTCCCCTTGGGGTAGAACTTCGCGTAGCTCGCCGGGATGGAGTTGCCGATGAGCAGGGCTCGCTGGGTGGTGTCGCCCGCGATGTACGGGGGAGCGGTGTAGGCGATGTTGGACGTCACGTCGCCCGAGACGACCGCCTGGCTGGCGCCGACCGGCAGCGCCACGGCGCCTGCGACGACCGCCACCGCAGCTGTCGCGCCCGCTGCCGCACCGACGCGTGGGAAGCGCGGCACGAGGACCTTGAGGCCGTGCCGGCGGATCGGCTGCTCGACGAGCAGGTAGGACAGCGTGGCGACGACGAAGGAGAGCACGATCTGCACGTAGGCCCGCACGAGGGGGTCGACGTCGACGAGCAGCTGGTTGGAGTAGACGAGGATCGGCCAGTGCCACAGGTAGAGGCCGTAGCTGATGAGACCGACCCGGCGCAGGGGCTCCCAGGACAGCAGCTTCTGGACGGGGTTGGTCTCCCAGCTGGCCGCGGCGACGACGACGACGGCGACGAGCACGCACAGCACGAGCAGGCCGCCGCGGAAGAGCACGGCGGGTGCCTGGGTGCGGGCGACGAGGGCGACGACCACGAGCGCCAGCGCGGCGGGAGCGAGCAGGCGCGCGATGCGGTCGGTGCGGGCCGTCACGGCCGACGGGGCGCGTGCCGTGCCGCTGCGGAGCGCGAGCACGCCGGCGACCGCTCCGACGAGCAGCTCGAAGGCGCGGGTGTCGGTGCCGTAGTAGACGCGCGACGGCTCCAGCCCGGGGGTGTAGAGCAGGGCCATGAGGGCCGCGGACACCAGGGCGAGCCCGCCGAGCACCATCGCCACCCGGGTGCGCTTGCCGACGAGACGCAGCAGGAGCAGCAGCAGGAGCGGGTAGAGGATGTAGAACTGCTCCTCCACCGACAGCGACCAGGCATGGCGCAGGGGCGAGGGCGTCGCGAGGGTCGCGAAATAGGCCTCGTCGCTGGCGTACATGCGCCAGTTGGCCACGTAGAAGATCGTGCTGAGCACGTCGTCGGCGACGGCATCACGGCGCGCCGGCAGACCGATGAACCGGGCGGCCAGGAGGACGGCGGCGAGGACGACGAAGAGCGCGGGCAGCAGGCGACGAGCCCGGGCGAGCCAGAAGCCGAGCAGGTCGACCCGCCCGGTGCTCGTGCGCTCGCGCAGGAGCAGGCTCGTGATGAGGAAGCCCGAGATGACGAAGAAGATGTCGACGCCGAGCCACCCGCCCGGCAGCCACTTCTCGTTGACGTGACCCACGACGACGGCGACCACGGCGATGGCCCGCAGGCCGTCGATGGCGGGTCGGTAGGCCAGACGGAGATGTCCTTCCGCCTGCCGGGTCGTCGGCCGCAGGCGCGCGGGCGCACGAGAGGTCCGGCGCCGCAGCGCTCTGGGGTCAGGGAGTCTCATGGGTGGTGGTCTCGTTCTGCTGCACTCGACGAATCACAACACAACTCGTGAGTAGCATGGGCGCATGGTGACTGACACTACCCCCCAGGGACCCTCGCCGCTCCGGGTCGCTCGAGGTCTCGTCCTCCTGCTCGCGGCGCTGCTGCTCATCGCAGCCATCTACTACTACTTCGTCCCGGTGCAGGTGGCCTCGAAGGAGGGCGTCTTCGGGTGCGGGAGCGCCTCCAACCCGCCGAGCGCGGACAAGGACGGGTTCCAGTTCGGCGCCTGCCAGAAGACTGCGGTGATCAACCAGTTCCGCACCTACGCCCTCCTCGCCGGGGCCGCGGCGACCGCTCTCGCGGCCTTCCTTGTCTTCCGGTCGCCCCGGTCGGACTGGGAGGACGACGACATCAACCTCGGTCGCGACGGTGACTCCCGTCGGGGCGACCGAGGTGCACGTGACCTGCGCGCTGCCCGCTCCGAGCGGAGCGAGCGTTCCGAGCGCGCCGAGTCGCGCGAGCTGCGAGGCGCCCGGCGCGAGGACCGGCCCCGTGCGGCCGAGGTCGACGACGAGCCGCGGACGAGCGCCCGCGACGAGCCGCGGACGAGCGCGACGGACGACTGGGAGGAGCAGGTCAGCGAGGCTGCGCCCTCGCGGTCGACGCGGCGTGGGGACGACTTCCTCGACGACGAGATCCAGGACGAGGCGCCGCGACGCGCCCGCCGTCGCCGGGACGACGACTTCTGACCGACACCTTCGGGGTTCGCCGGCCTCTCAGGGGCGGTCCACCTCGGCGCCCGGCTCGCCTCCACGAAGGACGAGCCGGGCGCTGCCCATGAGGGCGACGAGTGCCGCGACGCCGGCGTACGTGCCGACGACCGGGGAGACCGTGGTGACGTCGCCGAGCAGCAGGGCGCCGGCGCCCACGAGGGTCCCTGCGAGAGCCACGACGGTCAACCCGCGGTGACCGCGGGCCATCTCGGCGAAGAGCAGGACCTGGCACAGGGCCCAGAGCGTCCCGAGGGCGGTGAAGGCGGGCAGCAACCCGGCCGCATCGAGGTACTCGGTGCCGCCGAGGACGCGGACGAGCTGCTCGGGCACGACCCCGACGACCAGGATCCCGACGGCGCCCAGCCCGAGGACCAGGCCGAGGGCGGCGAAGACCGGCCGGCGCCCGGCCCCGCGGCTGGCCACCGGCACGAGCGTGAGCGCCACGAACTGGGTGCCCCAGAAGACGACCTTGCCGAAGAGGCCGGCGAAGGCGTACGCCCCCGCATCGTGCGCGGTGAGCAGGTGCCGGGCCAGCAGCACGTCGGTGCTCGTCATGGCGAGGAGGACCGCAAGGGTGCCGTTCGAGGTGAGCAGCTCGCGCACGAGGCCCATCTCGAGACGACGCCATCGCTGCACGTGTCGACGGGCGAGCCACAGCGACATGAGGGCCGGTGCCCATGCCGCGAGGACGAGCCACCCGAAGACCCCGACGACGCCGGCGCCCGTGGCCGCGGCGGCGATGGCCGAGAGCACGCGCGCGCTCGAGATGGCCACGTAGACCGCTGCGAGGGCGGCGAACCGGCGGTGCCCGAGGAGCAGCCCCTGGGCGGCCCCCGTGAGGGTGTACGCCGGCATCATCAGCGCGACGAGCACCATCGCGGCGGGGGAGCCGAGGTGGAAGGCATGGGCGACGAAGGGAGCCAGAGCCACGGTGAGGAGGGCGAGGGTGCCGCCGACGACGAGCGAGAGCCCGATGCCGGAGCGGTGGGCGTGCCCACGAGCCTGGTGGGCGGCCACGACGACCTGGAAGGCGCTCGCCGGCAGGGAGAGGAAGATCGCCGTGTTGTTCACCGCCGAGAAGGCGCCGAAGTCGGCGGGCCCGAGGGATCGGGACACCAGGAGGACGAAGGCATAGCCGAGGACATTGCTCAGGCCCATGCAGACCCCGAGCAGCCAGCCGCTCGAGCCCACCGTCTTCGTCCTCGGCTCCGCCGAGGCGCTCACATCCGTCCCCTCTCCTCCGCGGACGCGGCAACCCTACCTGTGGGTACGGTCGGGGCCCTCTCGCGTTACGCTGCTCGCCACGGGACCACCGGGTCCCGCCGATGTCCCCTGCCGATGGAGAGTCCGTGCCCGCTCGATCGACCGCGCTCCGCGCGGCCCATCTGGCAGCCCTGGCGGTGTTGGCACTCGTCGTCTTCGGCAATGCCTATGGGCACTTTCACACCGACATCAAGCCCGAGGTCTACGTCTCGCCCGGGCGGATGCTCCAGCAGTACCTCTCCTCCTGGAGCACGACCCCCTACCTCGGCGCGGCCAACTTCAACGTCGGTCTCGTCCCCGTCCTCGTGTGGACGGCCCTGCTGCGGCTCGTCGGCTTCTCGCCCGAGCTGACCTTCAAGATCTTCCACTTCGTGCTCTGGGTCATCGGCGCCCGGGGTGCCGGGCGTCTGCTGCGCGAGCTCGTGCCCAAGGTCTCCCCGTGGTCGGTCTTCGTCACGAGCGTCGTCTTCCTCGCCAACCCCTACGCGGTGACCGGGGGGTCGACCCTGGCGATCGCGCTGCCGATGTGCCTCCTGCCGTGGATGCTCGTGGCGCTCATCAAGGCACTGCGCGACCCGACGTCATGGGTCTGGCCGGCGTGCGTCGGCCTGCTCTTCTTCGCGATGAGCGGCATGAACGTCGCTGTCGTCCCGATCTACCAGCTCCTCATGGCCATCCCGGTGGTCCTCGTCCTGCGGCGGGCGTGGTCACTGCGTTGGTCGGCGGTCGCCTCCGTCGTGGCGAAGTGCGGTGCCTTCGTCCTCGGTCTGTCGCTCTACTGGCTCGTCCCCTCCTTCGCCGCGCAGGGCACCGGGGCCCAGGTCGTGCGGGGCTCGGAGACCCTCGACGGCATCGCCCGCGTCAGCTCCTACCTCGAGGTCCTGCGCGGCCTGGGCATGTGGACCCTCTACGGGCGCTCGGACGCCGGGCCGTGGGTGCCCCAGTACGCGATCTACATCACCGCGGCCTTCGTCGTGGTGCTCACGGTCCTGTGGCCGGCGCTGGCCCTCTGGTCGCTGAGGTGGACTCCGCCGACCGTGACGCGCATCGCGGCCGTGAGCGTCGCGATCGCCGCGGTCATCATGGTCGGGCTCTTCCCCGGCGACCCGTCGGCGCCCGCTGGGGCCGTCATGGAGTGGGCCTTCGAGCACGTCCCGGGCGCAGTCGCCTTTCGGACGTCCAACAAGATCGGTGCCGTCCTCGCGCTCGCCTTCGCGCTGACGATCGGTCTGGGGGCCCACCACATCGCCTCCCGGGTCCGCGCGGTGCCTGGACTGCGGCAGCTGTCCGTCGGGGGAGCCTTCGTCCTCGTCATCGCCTGGGCGGCCCCTGCCTTCACCGGCAACCTCTACATCTCCGAGTTCGACGTCCCGGACTACTGGCACCAGGCGGCGGACCGGGTCAACGAGTCCTCGAGCGACCACCGGGTGCTCCTGCTGCCGGGGCAGGTGCGTCCCTACTACCGCTGGAGCCAGGAGCGGCCCGACGACGTGAGCAACTCGCTCATCACGCGCGACACCGTCATCCCCGAGACGACGTCGAGCACCTCGGCAGGGGGTGCCAACTTCCTCAACGCGCTCGACGACACGGTCCAGTCGGAGACCAGCGTCAACTCGGCGGTGTCGACCTACGCGCGCTACCTGGGTGTCGACCAGATCCTGCTGCGGCACGACATCGTGTGGGAGGACGCCGGCGGTGCCCGCCCCGGGTCGACGGCCCGGGTCCTCGCCGGTGACCCCGGCCTCTTCGGCCAGGCCAACTTCGGCGAGTCAGGGCGCAACATCCTGCCCCCGAGCATCGCGCCGGAGGACTACCGCGAGAGCCTGCTGCACCCCGTGCAGCTCTACGACGTCGACGAGCCGGTGTCGACGGTCCGGGTCTCGCCCACCAAGGGCTCGCTCCTCGTCGCCGGGGACGCATGGGCCCTCCCGCCGCTCACCGACGAGGGCCTGCTGCGCGACACCCCGCTCTTCCGCTACACGAGTGATGTCGACGACGACGACTTCGCCACCGCGGTGGAGGACGCGGGGCGGATCGTGCTCACCGACACCAACCGGCGCAGGGCATCCATCACCAACCGCCTGACGTCGGGCAACGGACCGCTCCTCACCGAGGACGAGACACCGGAGCTGACCCGGGCCCTCGGCACGCCGGACGACCAGACGGTCCTCCGACGCTCGGGGATCCTCGCGAAGGCCAGCGAGGAGGGTGCCACCTTCTTCGAGATGCCCAGTGCCGTCGCCGAAAACGCGGTGGACGGCAATCCGAGCACGTCGTGGATCTTCGGTGACTTCCGCCGGGCCCCCGGCATGTCCTTGGATCTGACGCTGCCGCAGTCCGAGCGTCTCGACACCGTGACCATCAGCCAGGCCGACCTCGGCCCGGTGGGCATCGACGAGGTGGAGCTCACGGCCGGCGGCCGGACCGTGACGGGTCGCTTCCCGGCGAAGGGGGACCTGCAGCTCGACCTCGACGGCGTTGACGCCCGAACCGCCCGGCTGGAGGTCAAGAGTCTCAAGGGCGATGGCTTCAACCTCGTCGGCATCTCGGAGATCGACCTCGGCACGGACGAGGTCGCCGAGCGCACGGCCCGGCTGCCGCGCAGCCTCGACCAGAAGTACAGCCGCCTCACGCCGCGGGAGCGCCAGTCCTTCGGCGAGGTGCCCCTCGACATCTACCTCAACCGGGTGATCAACACCCCCACCGGCCGCGACGACAGCGAGTCGGACCTGCGTCGGGACTTCACCGTCCCCGACGACCGGCTGATGCAGCTGTCGGCCAAGGTGCGCCTCGGCGACGACTGGGAGGAGGTCTACGACCGTCTGGGTGGCGTGAGCACGGGGCCCACCTTCCGCTCGGCCAGCGTCTTCTTCAACAACGCCGACCTGCGCGCCTCCCGTGCTGCCGACGACGACGCGGAGACGGCGTGGGTCCCCGGGGGCGGGATGGAGGGTGAGTGGTGGGAGGCCACCGCCCCCGACACGACGACCTTCGACGAGGTGCGCATCACGCAGGCGGACGGCTTCGGCGCGACGGCCGACGACACCCGCTTCGCGAGCGAGGTCGAGGTGACGGTGGACGGCAAGCCAGCCGGCACCGGCACGGTGCGCCGTGGCACCTCCACCGTCGCCCTCGACCGTCCGGTCCGTGGCAAGCGCATCCGCGTCGAGGTCACCGACACCCGTGGTGGTGACGAGGCGACCAACGCGCGCTTCACGACCATCGACGCCGGTCTCGGCCAGGCAGCGCGTACCGGCACAGCCCGCGGGTGCCTCACGGTGGCCACCCTCGACGGCAAGCCGGTGCGCATGCGGCCCGCGGATGCCTCCGCCGTCGCGGTCTCCGACTCGGTCGGTGCCGCATGGGTCGGCTGCGAGCGACTCGACCTTAGCTGGGGCGAGCACCGGCTGCGTCCCGTCGACGACGTGACCCTCGACAGCCTCACCATGCGCGACACGTCCGGGCTGAAGACCACGGCTGCCGCATCCGCGCCGACCTCCCAGATCGACCAGCACGCCGGTGGTGGAGCCACGGTGCGCACGGGTGCCGGCAAGGGGTCCTATGCGGTCGTCCTCGGCCAGGGGTACGACTCGCGGTGGACGGCGACGATGGACGGCACGGACCTCGGCACGCCGGTGCAGCTCGACGGCTACTCGGTCGGCTGGATCATCGACGACCCGTCGCAGGCGCACGAGATCGAGATCTCCTTCGCCCCGCAGCGCTCGGCGACCATCGCCCTGCTCGTGTCGACGACTGTGCTCGTCCTCGCCTTCTACCTCGTCGGTGCCCACCTGTGGTCCCTGCGGCAGCGACGTCGCGAGGAGGCGGCCGCGGCCCCGACCCCCGAGACGGGCGCGGGCACGGACTTCGCCGACGGTCACGACGACGGCCTCGAGGCGCGCCGCGCGACGACGACCACGGAGGTCGTCGCGCCCGAGGAGGACCCGGTCAACGACCCGCTGGCCCGGAGCGCGACCGGGGGCCGGCACGGCCGCCCCCGCCGCCGTGCCCTCGTCGAGACGCTCGTCGTCCTTGGCTCGGGCCTGCTCGTCGGCTGGCCGGGCCTGCTCGTCGCGGCGATCGCCGTGGCCCTCGTGCGGCTGCGCGGGGTGCGGGCCGAGCGCCTCATCGACGCCGGCGTGGTCCTCGTCATCGCCGCGGCCCTATGGTTCGTCGTCGGCCCCGGCAACACGGGCGGCGAGGTCAGCGCCGACGCCATCTCCGCGAGCATGTGGCCGCACCGACTTGCCGGGGGTGGGCTCGTCCTCGCCGTCCTCGGTGGCCTGCTCAGGTCCGAGCAGCAGCTGCAGTCCCTCACGACCAAGGAGCGTCATGGCCCAGCCTGAGCCCGACTCGGTGACCGTCGTCGTCCCGACCCGCAACAACATCCGCACGATCGAGGCCTGCCTGCGCTCGGTGACCGAGCAGACCCACCCGGTCGAGCTCATCGTCGTGGACAACCACAGCACCGACGGCACCCCGGACGTGGCCCGTCGGCTCGCCGACCGGGTGATCACCGCAGGTCCCGAGCGCTCGGCCCAGCGCAACACCGGCATCGACGCGGCGACGAGCACGTGGGTGCTGTGGCTCGACAGCGACATGATCCTGCCGCCCCGCGCCGTGGCCCTGGCGCTCGACACGGCCCGGGCCACCGGCGCCACGGGGATCGCCCTGCCGGAGCGCACGATCGGTGAGGGCTTCTGGACGGCCTGCCGGGCGCTCGAGCGCGAGTGCTACCTCGACGACCCGTGGCTGCACAACCCGCGTCTGGTCCGTCGCGACTACCTCCTCGGTGACGGGGCCTTCCACACCGACATGTCCGGCCCGGAGGACGCGGACCTGCGGATGAAGATGCGCGCCTCCGGCGCCGGCATCGAGCTGGCGCCGATCATCATCGACCACGACGAGGGCCGGCTCACCGTCCGTGACGTGCTGAGCAAGCGCTACTACTACGGCCGCAGCATCCCCGCCTTCGCCGCCGAGCACGACGGTGCCGTCGGGGCCCAGGGCAAGGCGGTCCTGCGCTCCTACGCGCGCAACCACCGCCGCCTGCTCAAGGACCCGGCCCACGCCGTCGGCATGGTGGCCCTGCGCGCCCTCGAGGCCGGCGGATATGCCCTGGGTGCTCGTCGCGGACGCAAGGACCGGGCGCAGTCGTGACCGACGACCTGCGCCGCATGCTGTGGGTCTCACTCCCGGACCAGCGGGCCCGGCGCGAGCTGTACTGGATGTCCCGGATGCCCGGGACCCGGGTGCGCGCCATGGCCCAGCAGGAGCCGGTGGGGGACCTCGACTGGATCCCGAGCACCTACGCGCGACCGATCAAGCGCTTCATCGAGGCCGGTGCCTTGGCGTGGGTCCGCGGCCTCGACGAGCAGGACCCGGCGGAGTACGACTGGGTGACCTCGCTCGAGCTGTGCTCCCTCGTCACGGGGCAGGCCTCGCGGTGGCGGCGGGCCGCCCGGGCCGGCGGTGCCCGTCGGCCGCTGCAGGCGGTCATCACCTGGGAAAACCTGCCGGACCAGCCCTTGTACAAGGTGCCGCCCTACCGGCAGGCCCTGAACTCCTGCCGTGACGCCGACCTGCTGCTGTGCATGGTCGACGCCGCGCGGGACCACCTGCTGGCCAATGGCTTCGACGACGAGCTGATCCGGGTCGTCAAGCCGGGCGTCGACACCGAGCTCTTCCACCCCGCCGCCGAGCCGGTCACCGACCCCGTCGTCGTCTTCGCCTCACCGCTGGCCGACAACAAGGGGATCGACCGGGTCCTCGAGGCGATGACCCTCGTGCGCCGCGAGATCCCCGAGGCCCGCCTGCGGGTGGCGGGGCGTGGCCCGCTCGAGCCCATGGTCCGCGCCGCCGCCCACGACCCGGCCCGGGGCGTCGAGCTCGTCGGCTCGCTCGACACGGCGGGCGTCGCCGACCTCATGCGCAGCGCAGCGGTCTTCACCACGGCTCCGCGGCCCACGTGGAAGTGGACCGAGCAGCTCGGCCTGGCCTACCTCGAGGCCCTCGCCTGCGGCCTGCCCGTCGTCACGACGCGCTGCGGGACCAACGACGAGGCCGTCCAGCCGCCCAACCGGCTCGTCGAGGACTCGGCCGAGGCCCTGGCCGACTCCCTCCTGCACTTCCTGCGGGACCCGGGGTTGCGGGCCGACGTCGGCCGGGCCAACCGGCAGCACGCCCTGACCCACCACGACCTGCCGACGCAGTGCGTCGCGATGGGGCAGGCCTTCGCCGAGGTCGAGTCCCTCCACCGGGCCTGACGTGACGGCGACGAAGGGGGCCCGCCGTACGGTCGTCGTCGGGTCGCTCGTGGGCACCCTCGTCGGCCTCGTCGTCCTCGGCCCGGCGCTCGCGCCCGGCTACACGCTCCACTACGACCTCGTCTTCGTGCCGGATCTGCCGCTGTCCGCCCGCACCCTCGGGACCGACGGCAGCGTGCCGCGTGCGGTCCCCAATGACCTCGTCGTCGCCCTCCTCGGCACGGTGCTGCCGGGGTGGCTCGTGCACAAGCTCGTCCTGCTCGGGTGCTTCGTCGTCGGCGGAGCCGGCGCGGGTGCCCTCGCGCGGACGCTGCCGGGCGCTGCCGCCGGTGCGGTGCTGCTCACCTGGAACCCGTGGGTGGGGGAGCGCCTGGGGATCGGGCACTGGGGTTACCTCATCGGCTACGCGGTGCTGCCGTGGGTCCTCGTCGCCGCCACGGGCCCTAGATCTCCGCGTCGTCGAGCACTGCTCGTCGCCGCGCTGACCGTGGCCGCGCTCGGTGGCTCGACACCCGGGGTCATCGCCACGCTGCTCGCCGCCGTCGCGGTGCTCGTCGCCGACGGCTCGCTCCGCGAGCGCGCGCACAGCCTGGCCCTCGTCGTCGGGGTCGCGCTGCTGGCCAACGCAGCCTGGTGGTGGCCCTTCCTGCGCACCGCGTCCAGAGCCGCCGATCCCGGCGGGGCGACCGCCTTCGCCGCAGCGGCGGACACCCCCTTCGGCATCCTGGGGTCGCTCGTGCTCGGCGGGGGCCTGTGGAACGACCGGACGTGGTTCGTCGAGCGCTCGGCATGGCCCGCGTCAGCAGCGGCGCTCGTGGCCGTTGTCGTGGTCCTCGGGCTCTCGTGGTCCCGGCGCGAGTGGTGGCGGGACCCTCGCACGCGGGCCGCGACCGTCGCCGGGGTGGTCGGCCTCGTGCTCGCCGCGCTCGCCGCGCTGCCCGGAGGGAGGTCCCTGCTCGAGGCGGTCGTCACCGGGGTGCCCGGTGGCGGCCTGCTGCGCGACGGGCAGAAGTTCGCCGCGCTGTGGGCTCTGCTCCTCGTCGTGGCCCTCACCCACCTCGTCGACCGGATGGCCAGCGTCTCGTTGCCCGTGCCCCTGCTCCTCGTCGCGATCGCGTGGCCGGTGGCCACGCTCCCTACGCTCGCCTGGGGGCACTCGGGGGCGTGGGGGAGCGTCGAGTACCCGGCCGAGCTGCGCGACGTGAGCACACGTCTGGCCGCGAGCGGCGAGCCGGTGGCGGTCTTCCCGTGGTCCACCTACCGGCGGTACGCGTGGAACGACGATCGCGTGGTCCTCGACCCGTGGAACCGGCTGCTGCCGCAGACCGTCGTCTCCGACGACCGGCTGCCGCTGCGCGACCGCACGGTGGCGGGGGAGGACCGGGCGAGCGACGAGGTCACCCGGGCACTTGCGCAGGACCCGGCCGACGTCGTGCCGGTGCTCCGGGCCCTCGGGGTGCGGTGGGTCGTCGTGCAGACCGATCAGCCCAGCCCTGCCGGGAGCGTGCCCGACCTCGACGGTGTCCCCGTGCAGCGGGTGGGTGATCTGCGGGTCGCCGACCTGGGGGCGCCCCAGCAGGTCGACGTCGAGCCGGATCGCCTGAGGGGCCTCGGTCTCGTCGGGACCGGTCTGGCCGTCGTGCTCGCTCTCGGCCTCGTCGTGCGCCACCGCCGCACGTGAGACGTGGACGACACCCCGCACGGACTCGCCTCAAGTGACCGGCCGGTATACAGTGGTGCGAAAGACATCTGCTCACGGAGGGCTACCCAGTGAACAACGGCTCGAAGAAGATCGCCTACAACGTCGGCGGGACCGTCCTCGGCGCGCTCCTTGCGGCTCTTGCCATCTTTGGCATCGTCCAGGTCCAGAGCAGCGCCTCGATGCCGCAGGAAAACCAGCAGGTCATCAACTACAACAGCTGAGCCAGCGCTCGCACGAAGGGGGGCCCGCACCGATCCGGTGCGGGCCCCCCTTCGTCGTGCCCGGGCAGGGCCTGTCAGGACGCGACGGCCTCCAGCTCGGGCGTGGCCTGCTCGTCGACCGGGCGCGAGGCGATGAGGGCGTCGAGGTCGATGACGTCGTCCCGGTAGCGGTCGGTCAGACCGAGCACGGAGCGCACGACGGACTCGAGCCGGTGGCCGGCGCGGACCCAGTCGAAGGAGCTCGCGTACAGGCGTGCCGTGCGACCCAGGGTGCGCCGCAGCCGGGCGTCGTCGACGAGGGTGATGACGTGCTCCTCGAAGTCCTCGACGGAGTCGGCGAGCAACCCGGTGCGACCGTGGACGATCGACTCGCTCGGGCCCCCGGCGAAGCTGTAGGCCACGGCCGGTGTCGCGTGCAGGCCGGCCTCGACGATCGTCAGGCCCCACCCCTCCTTGTGCGAGGGCATGACGACGACCCAAGCGCGGGCGAGGAGCTCGTGCTTGCGCGACTCCTCGACGAAGCCGTGCAGGTGGACGCGGTCGCTCACCCCGCGGGCGCGGGCGTGCTCGGCGATCTCGGCCTCCCAGTAGCCGCCGCCGACGACGTGCAGCTCGAGGTCGGGGTGCGTCTCGGCCCGGGAGGCGAGGATGTCGACGGCCTGCTCGACGTGCTTGTGCGGCACGAGCCGGCCGAGGAAGAGCATCGTCGGCACCTCGGTGCGCTCGAGGCGCGCGTAGGTGTCGAGGTCGCGTGGCCGGTCGTTGCCGGAGTAGACGAGGTCGACGCGCGCGGGGTCCACGCCGAGGGTGGCGAGCTCGTCGCGGGTCGACTTCGAGACCGTGACGTAGCGGCTGCGCCGGTAGACGAAGGGGGCCACCCGCGACTCGAGGAACCAGCCGAGGCGCGCGACCTTGGCACCGAAGACGGCGTCCCACTGGTCGCGGTGGACGTGGTGGACGATGTTGACGACCGGCACCCTGGTGACGAGGGGGGCCCAGAAGGGCACGCCGTTTTGCACGTCGAGGATGACGTCGTAGTCACGGCCGTGTCGCAGGACGTGCCACATGCCGTGGAGGTAGACGCTGAACTTCGAGCCGCGGCGCACGACGTCGACGTCGCCGTGCCGGGTGCGGGGGCTGGCCCCCGGGAAGGACGCTGTGAAGATGGTCACCTGGTGACCGAGGTCGGTGAGGACCTCGGACGTCCGCTCGGTGAAGGTCTCTGCCCCGCCGGCCTCCGGGTTCTCCCGGTCACGCCAAGACAGGTAGAGCACCCGAAGACGGTCCTTCGGGGTGGCCACGCTGCGCGTCATCGTCTCTCCTCGTCGGCCGCGTGGAACCCGCGGCACCGACGGATAGGCTAACGCTGTGAGTTACCCAACGGTAGGTGCCGGCCCCCGGAACGTGTGTGAGGTGTGCGGCAGCGACGTGCGCGGCCAGGCGATCCGCGGGGGGTGCGTGCTCGAGAAGTGCCAGACCTGCGGGCACCTCCTGCGCGACCTCGAGCGCTGCCCTGCGGACCACCGGGACCTTGCCTACGGCGGCGAGCCGACGCTCGACCGCATCAGGCTGGACCTCACCTACCGCGAGCTCGTGCGCGACGGCGTGCCCGACCGCGTCTTCGAGGTGGGCTTCGGCGCCGGCTCGATGCTGCGGCGCTTCCTCGACGACGGGGCCAGCGTGGCCGGCGTCGACCCCGATCAGCTCGGCATCGACGTCGACGAGCGGGTCCGGGCCGAGGGGGACCTGCGCACCGGCGGCATCGAGGACGTCTCCCGCCTGCCCGGCGACCAGGACCTCGTCTACGGCATCCACGTGCTCGAGCACGTCGTGGACCCGCACATCGCGCTGCGGGCCTCGTACGACCTGCTGCGGCCGGGCGGCCGGGCGAGCTTCATCACGCCTGCGGGCGACAGCTCCGGCGTGGAGCGGTACGGCGCGGCCTGGTGGATGCTCGAGGACCCGACCCACATCCGCTTCTTCACGGCCGCCTCCCTCGCCCGGGCGGCGCGGGAGGCGGGCTTCGTCGACGTCGAGGTCCGTCGCCTGCTCCTCGACAGCCTGAGCGTGGACGCCGCGAGCATCGCGCGGGCGCTGCGCCCGGGCTCGCGACCCCGAGGGGTGCTCGGTGCGCGGCCCGTCCTCGCCGGCGCCGTCGCGAGCCTCCCGCTCGTCGTGGCCCAGCGTCTGGTGAGCCCGCGCTCCCGCCCGACGCTGCAGCTGCTGGCCCGTCGTCCATGATGGGGGGCGTGCCGATGACCTCCGACCTGCCGACCCGCCGTGGCCTGCGCCGGTCGGCGCGGCTCTTCTCCGCCTTCCTCGTCGAGCAGAGCGATCCCGAGCGCTTCTACTCGGAGCTCGCGGAGGACTCGATCGCGCTGCTGCGCGAGCACACCGAGCTCCGGGGGCGCACGGTCCTGGACGTCGGTGCGGGCCCGAGCGAGTTCGCCCACGCCTTCCGTGCGGCGGGCGCGCGGTACGTGCCGGTCGACCACGATGCCAGCGTGCCGTCGGTGCGGGACGGGGGAGTGGTGGGCGACGCCCTTCGCCTGCCCCTGGCCGACGGCAGCGTCGACGTCGTCTTCTCGAGCAACATGTGGGAGCACGTGCCCGACCCGGAGGCGGTCGCCGACGAGCTGCTGCGGGTGACCCGGCCCGGCGGCCTGGTCTTCCTGTCGTACACCAACTGGCTCTCGCCCTGGGGCGGTCACGAGACCTCGCCGTGGCACTGGCTCGGCGGCGAGCGGGCGATCGCGCGCTACGAGCGCAAGCACGGGCACCCGCCCAAGAACCGCGTCGGTGAGACCCTCTACCGCGTCAGCGTGCGCCAGGGGCTGGAGTGGGCGAAGGGAGCGGACGCCGACGTCCTCGCGGCCCGCCCGCGGTACCTGCCGGACGCCGCGGCCCACATCCTGCGCGTGCCGGGCCTGCGCGAGGTCGTCACCTGGAACCTGCTGCTCATCCTGCGGCGCCGATGACGCAGGCGCCGGACCCGGTACGGGTCGATGCGGTCCGGGAGCGCGTGCAGCGGTGGACGGCGACCCTGCTCGTCGCGGTCCTGCCGTGGCTCATCGCCCCGGGCATGATCCAGCCGGACACCAAGAGCGACCTCATCATCTCGCCCGGGCGCTATCTCGGGCGGGCCCTGTGGGCGTGGAACGACCACACCGGGATCGGTGAGCTGCAGAACCAGGCCTACGGCTACCTCTGGCCGATGGGCTCGCTCTTCCTCGCCGGGGACGCCGTCGGCATGCCGGCGTGGGTGACGCAGCGGGTGTGGTGGATGCTCCTGCTCGTCGTCTCCTTCGTCGGCGCCGAGCGGGTGGCGCGGCGGCTGGCCGGGCTGACGACAGTTCCTGCGCTGCTCGTCGGCATGGTCTTCGCGCTGTCGCCGCGCGTGCTCACCGTCCTGTCGGAGATCTCGGTCGAGGTGTGGCCGCAGGCCCTCGCGCCGTGGCTGCTGCTCGCCGCAGCCCGCGCCGTGGCACCGGGTGCCGGGCCAGCGCACCGACGTCGTGCCGCGGTCGTCACCGGTCTGCTCGCGGCGAGCCTCGGTGGGGTCAACGCGACGGTCTCGCTCGTCGCCCTGGTGCCTGCCGCTGCCTGGCTCGTGCTCGCGCCGCGCGGTCGGGCCAAGGGACGAGCCCTCCTGTGGTGGTGCGCGGGGGCCGCACTCGGGTCGGCATGGTGGCTCGGGCCGCTCGTCGTCCTCGGCCGCTACGCCTACCCCTTCCTCGACCACATCGAGCTGGCCTCGACCACCACCGCGGTCGCCTCGGTGACCAACGTCCTGCGCGGGGCCAACCACTGGATCGCCTACATCCTCACCTCGGGAGACCACCCGACGTGGCAGAGCGGGTGGCTGCTGGCCCAGTCCGTCACCGGCATCCTCGCGACGACGACCATCGCGGGGCTCGGGCTCGCGGGGCTCGTGCGGCGTCGCGCTGCCGGCAGCGCGGAGGAGGACGGCGAGGGCCGACACCTGACCCGCTGGGGCATCACCCTCGTCCTCCTCGGGGTCGTCGCCATGGCGATCGGCCGCAGCGGGGCCTCGTCGGGCCCCTTCGCGCCGCTCGTGCAGGACCTGCTTGACGGGCCGCTGGCCCCCTTCCGCAACGTGCACAAGGCGGACCTGCTCGTCCGCCTGCCGGTCGCGCTCGGGGTGGGGCTGGTCGCGCACTGGGCGACGCGTGTGGAGCGCGGCGCCGGCCCCGTGGTCCGACAGGTCGTCGTGACGACGACGGTCCTGGCCCTCGTCGGGTCGCTGGCGCCGCTCTGGGCCTCCCGGGTCGGCGATGCCTGGGCGACCGACGGGGTGCCGCGTGCCTGGCGGGACGTGGCGACCGAGGTCGACGACCTCGCCTCCGCCGACGGCGGGACGACGCTCGTGCTGCCGGGTGCCCGCACCGCGGACTTCACCTGGGGGCGGGTCACCGATGAGCCGCTCTCCGCACTGGCCGAGTCGCCCGTGCTCTCCCGAGCGGCCGCCCCGCTGGGGCACCCCGCCGCCACCCGGGTGCTCGACCACCTCGACGAGATGACGGCGACGGGGCGCAGTCAACCCGAGCTCGCCGCCGGCCTGCGCCGCATGGGGGTGAGCCGGGTGGTCGTCCGCGGCGGCCTCGACCCAGATGTCGGCGCCGTGGACTCCGAGCAGGTGGCCGAGACCCTGGCAGCCAGCCCCGGCATCACGCTCGTCTCCTCGGTGGGTGACGGACCCGACCGGATCAGCGTCTGGCGGCTGGACGAGTCGGCGGTGCCGGCGACGACCGTTCCGACCTCCGGGGTCGTCCCGGTCGCCGCCTCACCGGAGGCGTGGTTCGCGCTCGTCGACTCCGGGCTCCTCGACCCCGACGCCGTCACCACGCTCGCCGACGGCGCGGACGCCGAGGTGCGCACCGACACCCTGCGTTGGCAGCCGCTCAACTCGGGCCGGCCCCCGGCCCGGGGTCACGGGCCCACCGTGGCGGGGGACGACCCGTCGCCCTCCGTCGTGGGCACCCGCGACCTGGAGCCCGGCGGTGCCACGACCGGCCGCACGGTGCGGTTCTGGAGCGGCGTCGACGGGATCTCGGTCGGGTCGAGCGCTGCCGACCCCTTCGCGTCCGCGTGGCGCAGTGCCGGCAGCGGGCCGGCGGCGATGGTCGACGGCGACCCGCGGACCGCCTGGGTCAGCGGCGACGGCGAGCTCTCGCAGACGATCACGCTCGACCTGCCAGCCGGGTCCCGACCCGATGCGGTCGTCGTCCACGAGGCATGGGGCGGTGACCTCGCGACACTCACGTCCGTCGAGGTCGACGGCAGTGACGGCATCAAGCCCGAGGGCACGATGACCTGGCGGGTCCCGCTCGACGGGCGGGAGCGACGCAGCATCACCATCGAGCTCACCGGGACGCATGACCCCGCGACCACGACGCAGTCCCCGGTGGGTGTGCGCGAGGTCGAGCTCGAAGGGGCCTCCCGGGCCGGCTCGGGTCTGGAGGTCCCGTCGGGGCCGGGGCCGGTCCTCCTGACGCGCGACCCCAGAGGAGGCAGCGACCTCGCCCTCGGTGAGGACCCGGCGGACCTCGTCCGGCGCGTCGGTCCGCTGCCCCGGACGACCGTCTCGGCATCGGTGCGGGTGCGTCCCGATGCCTCCGGTCAGGAGACCGCCGCCGCACCGTGGTCGCTCACGGGCAGCACCCCTCCCGACGAGAGCGAGTCCTCGGCGGGGCTCACCAGCTGGCCGGTCGCCGCGCTCGACGGTGACCCCGCCACACGCTGGCGCCCTTCGGCGGGAGCCGCTGCACCGGTGCTCGCCCTCGACCTGGGAGCCGCCGCCGAGATCTCGACGATCACGCTGGACCGCGAGGCCGGCCCCGTGACCGTGGCCACCGACGGCGGGCGGTACGTCCTGCCCACCGGCCGGACCCTGACGATCCCGACGCAGCGGACCCGGACGCTGTCGTTGACCTTCAGCCGACCTCCAGGTCGGGCGGACTGGACCGCGCCCGAGGTGTCGCTCGCGGGCGGGCCGGCCCTGTCGGAGCAGGTCACGCTCGCGTGCAACGAGGCCGGCCAGGTCGGGCGTGACGACGGCCGGATCGGGCTCTCCCTCACTGCGGCCCGGCGCTCGCTGGTGCGGGGCGAGCCGGTCCCTGCAACGCCGTGCGGCGAGCTGCCCGACGGTGACGGCTCGATCACCGCGGCGGCGGCCGGCGGTCTCGTGCCCGAGCGCGTCACCCTCACCCCGGTCGGGTGGACCCGGACCGAGGTAGCACCCTCTCGCACGGTCTCCGCGCAGCGCGCGCACACGGGGTCGTGGACGCTCGACGTCGGGGCGGGGGACGAGTCGGTGCTCGTGCTGCATCAGGGGGCCAACGACGGCTGGCGCGCCACCGACCCGGACGGTCGTGAGCTCGAGCCGGTGACGGTCGACGGCTGGCGGCAGGGCTTCGTCCTCCCCGAGGGGGCCGCGACCCGGGTCGAGGTCGACTTCGTGCCCAACGCGCAGCACCGGGCCGCGCTGGCGGTGGGCGCCGCACTCGTGGTTTTCCTGCTCCTCTGGGGGTTCGTCGAGCTGCTGCTGCGTCGTCGTGGCACCGACGAGGAGCCACCCGAGGTGTCGGGGGGCGCGCCGGAGCCCGTGGTGGCCCAGCCCGGGTCGGGCGAGACCGTGAGCGCGTCCGCCTCGCCGGTCTGGGTGGTCCGGGTGCTCGGGGTCGCCTGCGGTGCCGTCGTCGGGCTGCTCGTCGCGGGGGTGGCGGGCGCCTGGCGGGAGCCGTCGGCGCGCTCGTGCCCGTGCGCGGCCGCGCCCTGGTCGTCTCGGTCGTGCTCGTCGGCGCCGGCGTGGCGCTCACCGTCCTCGGGGTCGCGGAGCGGCAGTCGGCCGGCGCGCACGCCTCCCAGCTCCTGGGCGCACTCACGCTCGGGGTGCTGGCTGCTGCTCTCGTGCGGCCGTGGTCCGGTGTGCCCGATCGAGGACCGGACGCTCCAGCAGCGTCCACGACAGGTGACCCAGACCCACGCTGACGACCGTGACGAGCAGCAGCACCGAGGCAAAGGGGGCGGAGAAGAGCCGCAGGTCGAGGGCCGCGAAGACGACCTGGAGCACAAGGACGTGCCACAGGAAGACGGCATAGGAGATGTCCCCGGCCCAGCGCAGCACCCCCGCGACGGGGGAGGCGGCGAGCGACTCCGTCAGACCGCGCGAGGTGCCCGCCAGGAGCAGGCACGCGGCGACGAGTCCGTAGAGGACCTCTGCGGCGACGGCCTCGGACCCGGTCGTGGCCTCCAGGCCACGTGGTCCTGCCACGGGGGTGGACGCCACCACCCAGAGCACGAGGGCGAGCAGGGCCAGCCGTCCCCGGGCTCGTGCGCAGCACCTCCACGAGGGGCGACCGGGGGCGGCAGCCGGCCCGCTCGGACTCGACGAGGACGGCGACGGCGACACCGACGGCGAACCACGCGGCATGACCCGCAGCGCTCGTCGCGAGCAGACCGCCCCACCGTGCGTCCGGCACGAGCGCCGCGACCCCCTGCTGGCCGATCCCGACGAGCGCCACCACCGCGCACAGCCCGAGGAGTCGGCGCGCGCTCGGGGCCGCCTGCACCCCGCGGACCAGTGGTGCGGCCACGAGGGCCGCGAGGGGGAGCAGCAGGTAGAAGGTCACCTCGGACGTGAGGCTCCACGTCTGGGTGAAGGCCTGGAAGGTCTCACCGGTCAGGCCCTGGCCGATGACGAGGTGCGCGAGGACGGTGGGCACGTCGAGCGCACTCGCTGCGGCGCCGCCGAGCAGGGCAGCCACCGCGACGACGAAGGCCAGGGCCAGCAGGTACCCGGGCAGGATCCGCGCCGCCCGCCGCACGAGGTAGCGGGGGAGCGACCACTCGACGTGGCCGCCCAGTGCCCGCCGGACGAAGGGGGTCGACAGCAGGTACGCGGACAGGGCGAAGAAGATCGCGACGCCGAGCTCGCCCCGCACCGCCAGCCCACCGATGATGCCCTCGGCGCCGGCGCCGGTCCAGAAGGCGACGTGCGAGAGCAGCACCAGCCAGGCCGCGACGGCGCGCAGCGCGTCGAGCCCGAGGATCCGTCCCGGTCGGGCCTTCGCGCCATCCATCTCGTCACCTACCATGCAGTAATAATTGCTGAGATCCACTCGGGGAGAGGACTTCCATGACCGCGCGTCCCGTCTTGCGTGCTCGCGCGCCCCTGCGGGTGAGCTTCGCAGGTGGCGGCACCGACGTCGCCCCCTTCCCCCAGCGGGAGGGCGGGGCCGTGCTCAGTGCCACCATCGGCAGCTACGCCTACGCCACCCTCCGGCCGCGCACCGACGGGCACATCACCGTCGAGTCCCACGACTACGGGACCTCCATCGGGTACGACGTGGGGACCCCCTTCGTCCTCGACGGCACGCTCGACCTGCCCAAGGCCGCGATCGCGCGCATCATGACCCTCGAGGGCGCGATCCGCTCCGACGGCTTCGACCTCTTCCTGCACACCAACGCACCGCCTGGGTCCGGCCTCGGCAGCTCGAGCGCGGTCATGGTGGCCGTCATCGACCTCGTCGCCCGGCACTGCGGGCTCGACCTCGGTCCGCACGAGATCGCCGAGCTCGCCTACCGCCTGGAGCGGGAGGACCTGCAGATCCCCGGTGGTTACCAGGACCAGTACGCCGCGGCCTTCGGCGGCTTCAACTTCATGGAGTTCCGCCAGGACGGCGACGTCGTCGTCAACCCGCTGCGCGTGCGCCAGGACACCGTGCACGAGCTCGAGCACAACATGCTGCTCGCGTACACGGGGCGCACCCGGGTGAGCGACCACATCATCGAGGACCAGGTCTCCCGCTACGAGACGGGCAACGAGGACGCCGTAGCGGGCCTGCGCGCCCAGCGTGACCTCGCCGATGCCATGCGCGTCGCGCTGCTGCGCGGCCGGGTCGACGAGATCGGCCACCTGCTCGGGCAGGCCTGGCAGGAGAAGCAGCGGATGTCCTCGCGCATCACGACCCCTCTGATCTCCGAGGCCGTCGAGCGGGCCCTCGCCCGGGGCGCTTTGGGGGGCAAGGTGACCGGTGCCGGCGGCGGCGGTCACATGATCTTCATCTGCGAGTTCGAGAAGAGGCACCTCGTCGCAGACGAGCTCATCACCCTGGGGCTGTCGGTCTCGGAGTTCACCTTCACCAAGCACGGCGTGACGACCTGGAAGGGACAGCAATGACAGCGACCGAGGCAGCAGCCTCCCTGGTGACGCAGCAGCTCGACGAGGGCATCGCCGCCTGGGCGGAGCTGGCCCGCCAGGTCGCGGAGCCGACGGTGCGCGAGCAGGTCGAGGCCGCCGGCCGGGTCGTCGTGGCCGCTCTGCAGTCCGGGCGCACCCTGCTCGTCGCGGGCAACGGTGGCTCGGCCGCGATCGCCAGCCACGTGGCCGCGGAGTTCCTCGGCAAGTGCATCCACGACCGGCACCCGCTGCCGGCCATCAGCCTCGCCGAGTCGCACTCGTCGCTCACCGCGATCGGCAACGACTACGGCTTCGACCAGGTCTTCCTCCGGGGCGTGCGAGCCTTCGGCCGACCCGGAGACGTCTTCCTCGCCATGTCGACGTCGGGGACGAGCCCCAACGTCGTGGCCGCCCTCGCCGAGGCGCGCAGCCGCGGCCTCGCCACGATCCTCATGACCGGCTCGAAGGGAGCGGGGCAGGCCGATCTGGCCGACCACCTGCTCGTCGTGCCGTCGTCCCAGACGCCCCGCATCCAGGAGGTCCACATGCTGTGGGCGCACGCCTGGTGCGAGGCGGTCGACCTCGTCATGCAGGACGCGCCCTGACCGCTCGGCCCTGGTGGTTCGGGCCGCAGGCCCTCCGCCGACCGGGGGAGGGCACCCCCTTCGACCTCGTCCTGCTCGACCGCGACGGCACGCTCAACGTGCGCATCGAGGGGGGCTACGTGACGCGGCCCGACGAGCTGGAGCTGCTGCCGGGGGGCGGCGGCCGGTGTCGGCCGGCTGGCGGCGCTCGGCTGCCCGGTCGTCGTCGTGACCAACCAGCGCGGGGTCGCGAGGGGCCTGCTGTCGCGGACGGACCTCGAGGCCGTCCACGCACGGCTGGCGCAGGACCTCGCCGCCGCCGACGGGCGCGTCGACGCTGTCGCGGTCTGCCCGCACGACGAGGGGGAGTGCTCGTGTCGCAAACCCTTCGACGGGCTCTTCCGCGAGGCGCTCGCGCGAGCGCCCTGGGCCGACCCGCGCCGGTGCCTGATGATCGGGGACATGCCGTCGGATCTCGAGCCCGCGCGCGGTCTCGGGATGCGGACCGAGAGGGTGGGTCCGGACCGGCCCTTCGGTGAGGTCGTCGCCCGCGTCCTCGGGGGTCCGGGGCCCCGACGCGACGCCTGACGACGTCCGACGTGGCGAAGGCCACGTCCCCTAGGCTGTGCCCGGACGGAGGCGGCGCTCACGAGGTGCTACTGTCCGGTAAGTTATTCAGGACCAAGGAGGGTTCTCTCGTGCGCAAGTACCTGCTGCCGGCGATCATCATGGCTGTCGGAGCGTTCATCCTCACCATGGGGCTGCTCTTTCGGTTCTATGCCTATCCCAAGCTGGCGGTCGTCCCCAACGACCAGAACACGACGCAGATCGTCCAGGACCCCGACGCCAAGTTCTTCGACGCGGACAACGTCAAGCCCGGCCAGGGCGAGCTGACGACGACGGCCCGCATCATCGGCGACCCGGACGCGGCCGAGCAGGCCTCCGAGGAGTCCGGCAGGGACGTCGCCGTCTGGAACAGCGGCCAGGTCAGCGACAACAACGGTGACAACATCCCGATGGACGGCAGCACCGAGGTGTATGTCTTCGACCGGCACACCGGCGAGGCCATCAACTGCTGCGGCGAGTCCAAGAACGGCGAAGAGGTCAAGCGCGACGGCCTCCTCGTGAAGTTCCCCTTCGACACCCAGCCGACCGACGAGTACAGCTGGTGGGACAGCACCGTCGGTAAGTCCTTCCCCGTCAAGTACGAGGGCGAGGAGGACCTGCAGGGCATGAAGACGTACAAGTTCACGCAGGAGGTCCCCGAGACCAAGTACGCCCAGCGTGAGCTGCCCGGCAACCTCTTCGGTGGAGCCGACGACTCCGGTGCCGTCAACGCCGACCGCTACTACTCCAACAAGCGCACCTTCTGGGTCGAACCGGTGACGGGCGTCGTCCTCGACCGCGTCGAGGAGCAGAAGCAGGAGTTCCGCTACAACGGCAAGACCCTCAACGCCCTGGAGACGACCTCGCGCTTCACGCCCGAGACCGTCGACAAGAACGTCGAGGAGTACAGCTCCAAGTCCACGCTGCTCAACATGGTCCACACGGCCCTCCCGATCGTCTTCACGATCCTCGGTCTGCTGCTCCTGCTGGGTGGTCTGCTCCTCTCGCTCGTCATCGGCCGTCGCGGTCGCGGTGAGCCGGCCCCGGCCTACGTCGACGACCGGGAGGACCCGGTCTTCGGCTCGGCCGCGCCGGACGCCGAGACCCGCCCGCGTCGCGACCTGCACGGTCACTGAGGAGCAGCACCACATGCGCGTCGTCGTCACGGGAGGGGCCGGCTTCCTCGGCTCCCACCTCTGCGAGAGGCTGATCCGGAGGGGCGACCAGGTCGTCGCCCTGGACAACTTCGTCACCGGTGATGCCGCCAACGTCGCGCACCTGCAGCACGAGCCGGGCTTCGAGCTCCACCAGGTCGACGTCACCCGTGACGTCTCCGTCGACGGTGACGTCGACCTGGTGCTCCACTTCGCCTCGCCGGCGAGTCCGGTCGACTACCTCAAACTGCCGATCGAGACCCTCGAGGTCGGCTCCATCGGGACGATGCACGCCTTGGCCCTGGCCCGGGCGAAGGGGGCCCGCTTCGTCCTCGCGTCCACCTCGGAGGTCTACGGCGACCCGGCGGTGCACCCGCAGCCCGAGACCTACTGGGGGCACGTCAACCCCGTGGGGCCGCGCGGCGTCTACGACGAGGCCAAGCGGTTCGCCGAGGCGATGACCCTGGCCCACCGCAACACCCACGGCATCAGCACGGGCATCGTGCGGATCTTCAACACCTTCGGTCCGCGGATGCGCCCCAACGACGGTCGGGCGATCCCCAACTTCGTCCGTCAGGCGCTGGCGGGCGAGCCGGTGACAGTGGCCGGCGACGGGTCGCAGACCCGCTCCATCTGCTACGTGGACGACCTCGTCACGGGCATCCTCGCCCTCGCGGACAGCGACCACGCGGGGCCGGTCAACATCGGCAACCCGCACGAGATCTCCATGAAAGATCTCGCCGAGTGGATCATCCGACTCACCGGGTCCTCCTCGACGATCGAGTACATCCCGCGCCCCGTCGACGACCCCACGGTCCGTCGACCCGACACGGCACTGGCCGAGGAGCTGCTCGGGTGGAACCCCGAGGTGCCGATCGAGGACGCGCTGCTGCGCACCATCGACTGGTTCCGGGACGAGACGCGGGCAGAGCACTTCGCCGAGCCGCCGCTCGGGGCCGAGGAGACCGCTCACATCCTCGCCGGGCACTGACCGCCCGTCACGCCGGTCGCGTGGCGACGAAGATCGCCGTCCCCGGCAGGTGCTCGCCGCGCAGCGGCGACCACCCACCCCACACCTCGCGGTTGTCGGCCGGCCACTCGGGCTCGTGGACGGCGCGCAGCACGAGCCCCGCATCGACGATCTCGGCGATCCGGTGCCCCATCGTGCGGTGGTGCTCGACATAGCTCGCCTCGCCCCACGTCGCCTCGACGTACGGCCGCTCGTCGAAGTACGAGCCGTTGGCGGTCAGCCCCTCCGGCCCGGGGACGTCGGGGAAGGCCCACCGGATCGGGTGCGAGGTGGAGAAGGCGAGCAGCCCGCCCGGTCGCAGGACCCGGGCGAGCTCGAGCATGAGCCCCGCCGAGTCCGCGACGAAGGGAGTCGCGCCGTAGGCGGAGAAGACGACGTCGAAGCAGGCGTCGGCGAAGGGGAGGCGCGTCGCGTCGGCCTGGGCGAGGGCGGGTGCCGGCCCGGGGGGTGCGGGCATCGAGGAGCCGGGCCGTCGCGAGCATGCCGCCCGAGAGGTCGGTCGAGACGACGGTCGCGCCGCGGGCGGCGCACCAGCGGGCGCCCTGGGCGCCGCCGCCGCCGAACTCGAGCACCCGTCGACCCGCGAGCTCCGCGGGGTCGCCGAGCACGTGTAGGTCGTCCTCGGACCATCCCTCCGGACCCCACACGAGGTCGGCGTCGCCGAGGAAGGAGCCGTGCTCGGTGAGGTAGTCGGACGCCTCCCGGTCCCACCAGCCGCGGTTGGCCGAGACCGTCTCCGCCTGGCCGCTCTCGCGCCGGGTGATCGCCTCGGTGTACTCGACCTCGTGCTCGTCCATGGCTCCGGACGCTAGCCGACGAGGCCGGCTTTGCTCCCTTCGCCGGCGGGCCCTAGGATGGACACGCACTTCTGTGTGCCCACCCGGGCACCCGGGTGCTGCAGCACCCGTCCGAACGATCACCTGTCCACAATCGGAGTTCCTACTACATGACTGCCAGCACGGTCGACACGACCGCCCCTCAGATCGCCGTCAACGACATCGGCTCTGAGGAAGACCTCCTCGCCGCCATCGACGCGACGATCAAGGACTTCAACGATGGCGACATCGTCGAGGGCCACATCGTCAAGGTCGACCGCGACGAGGTCCTGCTCGACATCGGCTACAAGACCGAGGGCGTCATCCCCTCGCGCGAGCTGTCCATCAAGCACGACGTCGACCCGTCCGAGATCGTCGCCGTCGGCGACAGCGTCGAGGCCCTCGTCCTCCAGAAGGAGGACAAGGAAGGTCGCCTCATCCTGTCCAAGAAGCGTGCGCAGTACGAGCGCGCCTGGGGCACGATCGAGAAGATCAAGGAGGAGGACGGCGTCGTCACCGGCACCGTCATCGAGGTCGTCAAGGGTGGCCTCATCCTCGACATCGGCCTGCGTGGCTTCCTCCCCGCCTCCCTCGTCGAGATGCGCCGCGTCCGCGACCTCCAGCCGTACGTCGGCAAGGAGATCGAGGCGAAGATCATCGAGCTCGACAAGAACCGCAACAACGTGGTCCTGTCCCGCCGCGCCTGGCTCGAGCAGACCCAGTCCGAGGTCCGCACGACCTTCCTCAAGGAGCTCCAGAAGGGGCAGGTCCGCTCCGGCGTCGTCTCCTCGATCGTCAACTTCGGTGCCTTCGTGGACCTGGGTGGCGTCGACGGTCTCGTCCACGTCTCCGAGCTGTCCTGGAAGCACATCGACCACCCGTCGGAGGTCGTCGAGGTCGGCGACGAGGTCACCGTCGAGGTCCTGGACGTCGACATGGACCGCGAGCGTGTCTCCCTGTCGCTCAAGGCGACGCAGGAGGACCCGTGGCAGCACTTCGCCCGGACCCACGCGATCGGTCAGGTCGTCCCGGGCAAGGTCACCAAGCTCGTCCCCTTCGGTGCCTTCGTGCGCGTCGAGGACGGCATCGAGGGTCTCGTCCACATCTCCGAGCTGGCCGAGCGCCACGTGGAGCTGCCGGAGCAGGTCGTCAACGTCGGCCAGGAGATCTTCGTCAAGGTCATCGACATCGACCTCGAGCGTCGTCGCATCTCGCTGAGCCTCAAGCAGGCCAACGAGGACGGCGCCAACCTCACGGAGTTCGACCCGACGCTCTACGGCATGGCTGCCGAGTACGACGAGCAGGGCAACTACAAGTACCCCGAGGGCTTCGACCCGGAGACCAACGAGTGGCTCGAGGGCTACGAGTCGCAGCGTGAGGCGTGGGAGAAGCAGTACGCCGACGCGCACGCTCGCTGGGAGGCGCACCGCGCCCAGGTCGAGAAGGCTGCGGCCGACGACGCCGCCGCTGCGGAGAGCGGCGCCGAGCCGGTCGCCGCGACCTCGTACAGCTCCGACAGCGCTGCTGCGCCGAGCGCCGGCACCCCGGCACCGACCTCCGAGGGCACGCTCGCCTCGGACGAGGCGCTGGCCGCGCTCCGCGAGAAGCTCACGGGCAACTGACCCGAGGGTCTGACCGAAGGGGGGGCGTCGCACCATCTGGTGCGGCGCCCCCCTTCGTGACGGTCGCTGCGCGACCTCCTGGGGCGACGCCTTCGTCGACGGCAACGATGCCTAGGATCGAGCCCATGTTGCGTATCGGGCTGACGGGTGGCATCGGGTCGGGGAAGTCGACGGTGTCGGCAAGACTCGCGGAGCTCGGCGCGGTGGTCGTCGATGCCGACAAGATCGCCCGCGAGGTCGTCGAGCCGGGGGAGCCGGCGCTGGCGGCCATCCGCGATCGATTCGGGGACACGGTCTTCGGCCCGGACGGCGCCCTCGACCGGCCGGCCCTGGGCCGGGTCGTCTTCGGCGACCCCGAGGCCCTCGCAGCACTCGAGAGCATCACCCACCCGGCGATCTGGGGGCGCACCGCCGACCGTTTCAGCGCCGCGGAGGCCGCCGGGACCTCGATCGGCGTCCACGACATGCCGCTGCTCGTCGAGAAGCAGATGGCGGGGGGAGTACCACCTCGTCGTCGTCGTCGACACGCAGGAGCAGGTCCGGCTGCAGCGGCTCGTCGAGCTGCGGGGGATGCCCGAGGACGAGGCCCGCTCGCGCATCGCTGCCCAGGCCACGGACGAGCAGCGCCGTGCCGCCGCCGACGTGCTCCTCGACAACAACGGGACGCCTGAGCAGCTGGTCACCCAGGTCGACCGGCTGTGGAACGAGCGGTTCACTCCCTTCGCCGACAACCTCGCCGCCGGGCGGCGCCGTGAGCGGGAGCCCGTCATCACGCTCTCCGACCCTGACCCCACGTGGCCGGCCCAGGCGGCCAGGCACCTGGCGCGGATCGCCCACGCGCTCGGGGACCGGGCGGCGACCCTCGACCACATCGGCTCGACCGCCGTGCCGGGGCTCGTGGCCAAGGACGTGCTCGACCTGCAGGTGGGGGTCGCATCCCTCGCCGACGCCGACGAGGAGGGTTTTGTCCGGGCCATGACCGCCGCGGGCTATCCGCGTGTCGACGGGTACCTCGCCGACCACCCGCGCGTCGACGGGCGCAGCCCGCAGGAGTGGCCCAAGCGCTTCCACGGCAACAGCGACCCCTGTGTCGCGGTCCACGTGCACGTGCGTGAGGTGGGCTCACCCGGGTGGCGCTGGGCGCTGCTGTTTCGCGCCTGGTTGCGCGCCGAGGCCACGGCTCGTGAGGAGTACACCGCGCTCAAGCGGGAGGTCGCCGGGCGCGGCCTGGCCATGGAGGACTACGCGGAGGCCAAGGAGCCGTGGTTCGACGGGATCCACGCACGGCTCGAGGAGTGGGCCCGGCAGACGGGGTGGGAGCCCGAGGCCGGCGGCGCCTGATGCCCTCCTACCGGGTCGCCGTCGACGTCCACGGGGTCACACCGGGGGTGGCGCCAGAGGCGCTGCTGCCCCGGGCGGAGGCGCTGCTGGCCGGCGGGCATCGCGTCGAGGACCGCTCCGTCGAGCTCGTGCGAGGCCAGCCCCAGATCCACCTGCGCTTCCTGGTCGCCGGAAGCCACGACGCCCGGGAGGACGACGAGGCCGAGGACGCCGTGCGGGCGCTCGTCGCCGCGCTGGCGCCCGTGGCGCACCTCGGGACCTGGACCCTGCGCCGTGGCCCCGGTGGTCACTGGCGCACGATCCGCAGCGGTGATGCCAGGGACGGCGTGCCCGAGCACCCCGTCGACGGCTCTGTTGCAAAAATCGTGAAGCTTGAGCATGCTTGGCGGAGATTGGACGGACGGAACGATGACGGATTTCAAGTGGCGCCATTTCCAGGGTGATGTGATCCTGTGGGCGGTGCGCTGGTATTGTCGCTATCCGATCAGCTATCGCGACCTTGAGGAAATGCTGGCGGAACGCGGCATTTCGGTCGACCATACGACGATCTATCGCTGGGTCCAGTGGC
>NZ_ALWX01000052.1 GCF_000297495.1 Janibacter hoylei PVAS-1
TCGTGGCGCGCAGCCACTGCTCGGCACGCGCTGCCGCGCCGGTCGGGACCACGACGCGCCACCCCGGGGGGCGGGTGCGGCGTTGCCGCCGGCGTCGGGCCTCGACGAGCGCGAGTGCCCCGGCGCCGCCGAGCAGGCCGAGACCCAGCGTCGCCGAGGGACCGCCACGATCGGCGAGCAGCCCCCTGGGACCGCGCCTCGGAGGAAGAGCTGGCGACGGGACCCTCCCCCGGAGCCACCACCGGAGCCGGGCGCGCCCGGTCGCGGGCGGGGTCCGCAGACGTGTCAGCGGCGACGACCGGGGCCGGCGCAGGGGCCGCTCCCTGGTGGTCGGGCAGGACCACGGGGCCGGTGCCGATCCCGGAGACCTCGTGGTCGATGTCGCTGACGACGGCCCCGTCGGTCGCGGGCGCCTCGGGGGTCGCGGTGGCCTGGGCGGCAACCGGCACCATGACCCGCCACCCGGGGTGGATGTCGTCGGCAGAGGTGAGGACTCCCCCGTCCGGCTGGACGAGGTCGGCCGACGCCCGGACGAGCTCGGGGTACCGATCGCCGTCGCCGAGCTCGCGTTCGGCGATGTCCCACAGGGTGTCGCCGCTCTGCACGGTGACGACACGCCCTTCGCCACCGGCCACGACGACGTCTGACGCGCCGTCAGGCGTCATCGCCGCGGTCGCAGCATCGTGCGCGGCGTGCGTGACGGTGGTGACCGCAGCCGATGTGCTCGCGGGCGAGCTGGTCGGGGCAGCCGTCGCGGCGCTGGCTGGCGTCGCGGTGGCCGTGCCGAGGGCGACCATGGCGAGGACCGCCCCGGTCATCGCCGCCGCTCGGCCCTGCTGCCAGGACAGGCCCGGCAGCCGCGGTGCGGGGACGCCGCGGATCGCCGCGGGGATCTCGACGACGAAGGAGAGGGTGAGGCTCGCCCACACGAGCCAGCCGACGACGGTGATGATGCCGATGAGCAGGGTGCCGTCGTCCGGGCGGGTCAGCGCGTCGATGACCTCCTGGATCTGCGGGACCTCCGAAGGGAGCGGGTTGCCGCCGAGGACGACCAGCGCCACCGGCAGCCCGACGACGATGAGGACGATCCCGAGCAGCGAGAGCAGACCTCGCGCCAGGACTGACGCCCGGCTCCGCTGCGCCGCGCGGGTCACGGCGCGCCCCCGGGCCCAGCGCGCTCGAGGTCGACCTCGACCGTCGAGGTCAGCGTGTCGGGCTGGAGCACGGGCATGATCTTCGGCGACCACGGCTGCGAGGTCGTCACCGTCACCGTCGTGCCGTCGACCGACACGGTGCCGTCCATCCCCGTGGCGTCGAGGTACTCACGGGCTGCGCCGGCGGCCCGCGAGGGGTCGATCTGCGCGGCCCGACCCGAGATGGCGTCCGAGGTGATCTCCTGGGCCGCGGCCCGGCCGGCCTCGTTGGCCACCATCGTCACCCGGCGGGCCTCGTTCGCCTTGTCCGCGGAGTCGTAGACGACTCCGCCGGCCACCATGAGGGCACCGCCGATGACGACGGTCCACACGGCGACGTAGCCGCTCTCGTCCGCGAGGCGTCCGTGGTCGGTCATGGTCATCACCTGCCTCGGTAGCGGTCGATGGGGCTGACGGCCTCGGCGGTGAAGGTGCGGTCCCGGGTCGGGACGAGCGCCGCGAGGTCGGAGAGAGGCACCCGGCAGGACACCTCGGCGACGACGCGGCTCGAGGTGCCCACCGGTGCCGAGAAGCCACTGGTGTCGACGCGGACGACGACGTCCTCGCAGGTCAGTCCCCGCTGGTCGAGGTAGTCGCGGGCCGCGGCCTCCCCGGCAGCCCGGGCCGAGCCGCCGTCGCGCTCGATCGAGGCGGCTCGCGCAGCGCTGAAGGCCGCCCCGTCGACGTGCGAGGTGGCAGCTGCCGTCCGCCCGAAGATCCCCACGAGCACGAGCATGCCGACGAGCACCGGGGCGCAGATGGCCATCTCGAGGCTGATGCTGCCGTCGTCGGAGCGCCTCATGGCTGCGTCACCCTCTCCTCGGGCGCGTTGACCACCGATCGGACCTCCGGCATCGGGACCAGCGGCACGATGGAGGGCGCCGGCGCGATGACCGTGGCGGTGACGGTCCCTCCGGCCCGGCCGACATCGACGGTCGCGTCGTCCAGGGCCGTCACCTGGGACAGGTAGCTGCGTCCGGCTTCCTCACCATCTGCGTCGGTGGCTCCCTGCAGGCGGGCCGACTCCACCGAGATCTGCGCAGCATTGGTCGCGGTGGTGTTGGCCATGAAGTAGCACGCGGCCTGGACGATGACCATCGTCGCGAAGATGACGATGGGCGCGAGGACGGCACCTTCGAGCGTGGCCACACCGCTGTCGTCCCGCAGGCGGGCCGACAGCGATGTGGTCAGGCGACGAAGGGAGCGCACGTCGTCAGTGGGTCAGGGCTTGGGGATCTGGTCGGCCCAGTCCTCGAGGTTGCCGGTGATGACGGCGGCGACCGTCACGACGACGGCGAGGACGAGGGCGCCGAGGACGACGTACTCGAGGGTGGTCAGGCCGGCCTCGCGGTCCTGACCGCGCTGCTCGGCGAGCTGGTCGAGACGGCGGACGGGGGCCATGCACAGCATGGCGACGACGACGAAGAAGCGGATCATGGTCTCTCTCCTGGTGGGTGGTGACGGACGGTCAGCCCGGACTGAGCTGCATGGCGGCGGGGACGAGCATGGCGATGAGGAAGAGGACGGCCAGCGCGGCGAGCGGGATGCCCATCGAGCTCGTGGCGGCGTTGGCTGCGGTCTGCTCGCGGGTGAGGAGCCGGTCGCGCATCGAGGCGGCTCGGGCGAGCAGGTTGTCGCTGACGCTCGCGCCCGAGTCGTTGGCCAGTCGGATGATGTCGGCGACCTCCTTCAGCTCCGGGACGCGGGTACGGCCCGCGAGCCGCTCGAGGGCGTCCCACGAGGTCTCTCCGGACCAGCGGGCCAGACGCAGCTCCTCGCGGATGCGCAGGAACATCCACGAGTCCGACTTGTGCGCCGCGGAGTCGAGCGAGGCGACGAGCCCGAGTCCGGCGCGACGAGCGATGGCGACGAGCCGCAGGTACGAGACGGCGGCGTAGGCGAAGTCCTCACGACTCACCTTGGCCTTGTCGCGCACGGCGAGGTCGGGGACGAACCAGGCGAAGGCGCCGAAGGCGAGCCCGATGCCGAAGGGGAGCAGGAAGCCGATGCCGAGGAGCATCGGGACGAAGGTGCAGGCGAGCAGTGCCCCGCCTGCGGCGATGACCTTCTTGCCGTAGTGCTCCTCGACGGGGATCTGGAGCAGCTCGAGGTCCTCGAGCGGCGCCTGGAGGAAGCCGTGCCGGTCGGCGCGTCGCCGTGCCCAGGCCCCGATCCGCTCGGTGCGGGTCCGGTCGGCGGGGTCGTGGTCGACGGGCCGTCGGGTGAGCAGCGTCTCCGGGCGCATCCGGGTGACGGCGGCCTCGAGGTCGGGGCTCGAGGGTCGCAGCCCGGCGATGACGAGGGTGATGCCGATGCCGGCGACGGCGGCCAACGCCATGGCGAGGACGAGCGGGCTCATGAGGCCGACTCCGTCGTCCGGGCCGGTCGCACGAGGAAGCGCGCGAGGGGCTTGACCGTGGCCACCCGCTTGAGCCAGTAGAGCGCGCCGAGGAAGAGGAGCGACAGGACGAGCAGGCTCGCCTGCCCGTTGGTCGACCGGTACTGGGCACCCACGGGGGTGACGAAGACGAAGAGGGCGAGCACCCCGACGACGATGATCGTGATGAGGCGCGCCTGGGTGCGCGCGCCGGCCCGCGAGGCCTCGATGTCACGGCGGGCACGCACCTCCTCGGACACGTCGGCCGCGATGCCGGCGAGTGCCTCGCGCAGACCGGCACCCTCGTGCTGGGTCGCTTGGATGAGGGCGGTCGCCACGAAGTCACCGACCTGGTTGTCGACGTCGTCGGCGAAGGCGTACAGGGCGTCGGTGAGGGGGCGACGCGCGTGGATCCGGCTGATGAGCATGTCGATCTGGGGGCGGATCTCGTCGGGGCACGACGCGCGGGTCGCGATGATCGCGCCACTGATGCCCTGACCGGCACCGATGACGCTCGAGAGCGAGCGCACCCACTCCTCGATGGCCTCGAGCTGCTCGGGCGTCGTCCCCCGGTCGACCCGCATGAGCCAGGGCATCGCCACGGCGAAGATCGGGACGAGCACGAGGGCGATGACCCACCCGAAGAGGGCCAGGACGAGCCCGATGAGCAGCCCGATGAGGAAGTTGCGCCGGTCGACGGGGCTGAAGGAGGAGCTCTGCGCCCGCCGACGCCGCGGCCGGGAGGCCGCCGCAGGCGGTCGGGTCAGGCCGGCGACCACGAGGGTCAGGCCCAGGGCCAGACCCACGGCAGCCATGATCGCGAGGCCGGTCATCACGAACCCCGGTGACGGACGAGCAGGTCGGGCGGGGCGCCCAGGTCCGCGGCGGAGGGGTCGAGCCACCCCGCGTCGAAGCCGTGCCGCTCGATGTCGCTGATCCAGGCCGGGAGCTGGCCGGTCGGGCAGGCGCGGCCGTACTCGTCCGGGGCGTAGATGCGGGTGTGGGCCACGTGGGTGTCCCGGGAGACCTCGAGCGAGACGACCTCGTCGACGTGCCGCCACTTGCGGCCGCCCTCGAGGTGCGACTCGTCGACGAGCCCGACGTGGACGACGAGGTCGACGTTCTGCGCGACGAGTCGGTAGCCGAAGGAGGTGTCGACATTGCCGCGGGCGCGGGTGATGAGGGTGACCAGACGCTCGATGGTGTCGAGCGCGGAGTGGGCGTGCACGGTCGAGACGGAGCCTCGGCCACCCTGCATGGCCTCCATCATCGCCATGACCTCTTCGCCGACGACCTCGCCGACGACGATCCGCTTGACGTTCTTCTGCAGGCTGAGCTCGATGAGGCGGGTCAGCGTCACCTCGCCGACGGGGCGTCCGTCGACACCGACCTCGCCGCCACCCTGGGCCTCTGCGGCCCAGACGCGGTGGTGGCGCTCCGGCAGACGGTGCATGAGCAGCTCGTACTGCGCCTCGATCGTCGCGAGACGCTCCTGCGGGTCGAGCTCGTTGAGCAGTGCCCGCACGAGCGTGGTCTTGCCGGCACCGGCGTCGCCGGAGACGATGACGTTCTTGCCCGCGCGGATCGCCGCGGACAGGAATGCCTGGAGCGAGTCGTCGATCGCCCCGAGCTGCTTCATCTCGCCGAGGTCGGTGTCGATGTAGGGGTGCTTGCGGATGGTGATCGAGGGCCGGTGGGACAGCCAGGCCTCGGCGGCCATGCGCGAGCCGTCGGGCAGGGCCAGACGCAACCACGGCCGCACCATGGAGAACTGCTGCTCCCCCGTCGCCGACGTGCGCGCGAGGTGCTGGATCTCGGTGATGAGGTCGGCATCGCTGTCGGCGACCGGGGGGCCGACCTCGAGCGAGCCGTCGCTGAACTCGAGGGTGACACCGTCGTGCCCCTCGATCTCGATGTTTTCGATGCCCGGCAGGTCGAGGAGCGGCTGGAGCCGGCCCGCGCCGAACATCGAGTCGAGGACGGCCGCCCGCAGGGCGTTCTTCATGTCGAGCGGCGGGACCCCCTCGCCACGAGCGATGCGGTCCTGCGACCAGTCCTCGATCGCCTGCTGGGTGAGCCGGTCGACCGTCGTCCGGTGGCGGGCCTCGTCGAGCACGGTGTCCGCCGACACGAGCGTCAGGGCGGCGCTCACCTGGCTGCGCAGGTGCTGCACGGCATCCCAGTCGACGGCCTTGAGCCGCTCGAGGGCGTCGCGGATCTGGTGCTGTCGGTCATCGACCGGCTGGGCCGCGGCGCGGGCGACCGACCTCGGCGCGGTCGACTCGGGAGCCTCGATGACGGGCGTGCGCGGCACCGTGACCGCACTCGGGGCGCCGTGGGCGGGCGGGGGCGGCGGGCTCTGTGCCGGCGCGAAGGGGGGCGGATCCTGCGAGCGCACGGGCACCCGGAGCAGACCCGCGCTCGGCGAAGATCGGCAGGTCGGTCGGCTGGGTGGGCTCAGGGCCCTGCGCCGGGCTCATGCGCCGACCCCGTCCACGCGGAGCATGTCGGTGGCCGCGCGCGCGTGGTCGTCGACGGCCGAGATCAGGCGGCGCACGCTCAGCGGGTAGCGCGCCCGCTTGCCCCAGGTGCGCGATCCGGCAGCCTTCGCGTCGCGGACGACCCCGGGCAGCACGGCGACGCCGTCGGTGACCCCGCTGATCTCGCGCGGCCCGTAGGGGCGGTGCGAGGCCCCCTTCTCGTCGCCGACGACGGGGACGACCGCCAGCCGGGAGCGCGCGCCGATCTGGTCAAGTTCGTCGGCCACGGCGGGCAGGCCGACGGCCAGGGTGTTGAGGGCCGAGAGGGTGCTGTCGGTGAAGACGAGCACGCTGTCGGCGTGCGCCCACAGCTGGACGGCCGCGCCCGCGGCACCGAGCCGGCCGAGGTCGACGAGGACGTCGACGCCCCCGTCACGACTGATGGCCGCCAGGGCCTCCCCGAGGGGACCGAAGACGGTGAGGAGCGAGCGCATCTGGGCCGCCGTGCCGACGGTCGGCAGCAGCCAGGCCTGGCGGGCCCGGCGCGGGAGCGGGATCGCCAGCTCCCAGATCCGCTCGACGTACTCGTTGGCCGGGTGGGCAGCCAGGTCGAGGACGGAGCGGTTGTGCGGGTGGGTGCCGCTCCAGCCGATGCACAGCATCGGCGAGCCGCCCGCGGGGTCGAGCTCGACGAGCAGGGTGGGACGGGTCGTGACCTGGGCCCAGGTCAGGGCGGTCGACGTCACGCCCGGCGAGCCGCTGAGGGAGGTGAGCACGTGCAGCGCCACGGATCAGCCGTCCTGCCCGCTACCGCCGGGTGCGACGTTGACGATGCTGATCCGACCGGTACCGGAGGCCGCCGCGGCGGAGGGAGCGTCGGTCGAGGCGATGGAGACGTCGACGGTCATCACGCCCTTGTCGTCGACCTCACCGATGGCCAGGACGACGCCGTCGAAGGCCGTCCCCGGCTCGAGTCCCTCGATGGTCTGCCCGCCACCGGTGACGATGACCCGCACGACGTCACCGCGCTGCAGACCGCTCGCGGGGTACTGACCACTCACGACCGAGATCGGGACGATGACGTCGCCCGCACGAGGGGTGATCCGCTGGGCGAAGTCGTCGTGGGTCACGAGGCTGCCGGCAGCCATCGGCTGCACGGCGCGCTTGCCGACGAGCGAGTTGAGATCACGTGCCCGCACCGTGTTGACCTCGTCACCGCCCCGCAGCTGGGTCGTCCCGAGGTCCGAGGCCTCCACCCGGTCGCCCGCGCGGATGTCCTGCTTGACGACGACGACCTGTCGAGCCTCCCCCGCCCGGTTGACCGCCCAGACGGCGAGCAGGGCACAGACCACGGCCAGCGCCACACCGAGCAGGACCAGGCGCAGGTCGCGCCTCGGTCGGACCGCAGCGACCTCGTCCTGCGGGGGCCCGGACGGCCCGGTCGGAGGGGGAGGCGGCAGCTCGGTGCCGGGTCCTGCGGTCATCGAAGTGGCTTCCCCTGAGTCAGTCGGTCAACGCGCTGACGGTAACCAAGGATGGCGTCGAAAGCGAGTTGGACGGACGGTGTCGACGTGCGGACCTTCCGCAGATGTGATGAAGTGGGGAATGCTGGCCTGTGCCGGAGCCCCCACGCCAACCTTCCGGGAGATCTCAACGTGCGCCCCCTTCGCACCCTCGCCACGACGGCCCTCGCCGCGACGCTCGTCGCCGGGCTGAGCGCCTGCGGTGACGACGAGCCGACGGAAGCCTCCTCCAGGGACCTCCCGTCCACGTCCGCCGGCAACGACGACCAGGCCGCCGTCGAGGGCGTCTTCGACACCTACTGGCAGGCCCTGCAGGCGCAGAACCCGTCGACCAAGCCCAGCGCGGAGCTCAAGGCCGTCATGACCGCCGACAGCTATGCGGACAGCGCCGACTTCGCCGCGAGCTTCCCGGCCGTCACGGTCGAGGGCAAGGACGAGCTCACCGCGAGCCGGGCCGAGGTCACCTCCAACACCACGGCGACCGTCGAGTACTGCTACGAGGTCCACCAGCAGTACCTCACCAAGAAGAAGCTCACCCGGGGCGACCAGACCGCCGAGGCGGGCACTGACATCCGCTCGGACCACAACGGCCGCCCGATCAAGGACGGCACCGAGATGGTCAACCTCGTCAGCCTGACCCGCAGCGACCCCACGGCCGAGTGGAAGGTCGACACCAACCAAGTCGGTTACAGGAGGTCCTGCGACCTCCAAAGGGAATGATCATGACCATGACGAGGATCGCCACCGGCGCCGCCAGCGCGGCGCTGCTCCTCATGACCTTCGTGGCTCCGGCCAACGCCGAGGGCAACGGCGGCGGCAACGGCTGCAACGACAACGGTCAGTGCAGCGCGTGGGCGCAGACCGAGACCCAGGAGCGCGAGGAGGTCGACCGCGCCGAGCAGGCGGAGCAGGCGGAGCAGGCGGAGCAGGCGGAGCAGGCGGAGCAGGCGGAGCAGGCCCAGCAGTCGGCCGCTTCTAACGGCGCCGTCGCCGGCGGCGGCGACTCCGACCCGGGCTACCGGCTGCCGAGCACCTGGGAGGAGTACAGCGCCGAGGAGGCGATGGCCGAGTGGCGTCGTCGCTCCCCCGAGAGCTTCGGCCCCACGGGGCTCTTCGGTGGCCTCGACGACGGCTCCGACCAGCCGACGGGCACCCCGCCGTGCGGTCTGCTCGTCGTGCCCTACACCTACACCCCGTGCGAGGGCGAGGAGGAGGCGACGGACGCTCCCGAGACACCCGCCGTGACGATCGGTCAGGTCATCTCCATGGCCATGGCCCGGCTCTCCCTCCCCGCACCCGACATGGGCTCGGCACCCTGCGCCGACGCCGGGTGCACCGGCACCGTCGGCGTGCCGGTGTGGTTCTGGCTCGAGGGCGACCAGTGGCGCACCCACAGCGCCACCGCGAGTGCAGGCGGGCTGACCGTCGGGATCCAGGCGAAGCCGTCGAAGGTCGTCTGGAAGCTCGGCGACGGCCAGTCGGTCACGTGCACCGGTGCCGGCACTCCTTACGACACGAGCAAGGGCTGGGCCAGCAGCCCCGACTGCGGCCTGCCGAAGGGCTACACCCGCCCCGGCAGCTACACCGCGACGGCGACGATCACCTACGCCGTGACCTTCACCGGGGACGCCTCCGGGTCGACCACGGTCACGCGCTCGTCGACGAGCAACGTGACGGTCGGCGAGTACCAGGCCGTCGGCAGCCGCCGCGGCTGACCTGACACCAGCGACGAGGCCCCGACCGGCAGCTGCCGGTCGGGGCCTTCCGCGTTCGTCACCCGTGGACGTGATCGCCGTCCCGGCGGTACACCACCGTGACCTCTTCCCGCACCTCGACGAACTCCTCGACGGGTATCACCGCCCAGCGTTCGAATCGGGGGTGCCCCGTGAACCCGAGGTCCTCAGCGGCTCGCGGGTCGTAGCTCTCGGGGCTGACCGCGAGGGTGTTGTCCTTGACCGGACCGAACTGGAGGCGTCGGGAAACGCAGCGTCATGACGCAGCGCCCCATCCGTCACAGGTCGGGCGCTCGATCGTCATCTCTCTGGACCGGCTCATCTCGGACTTGGCCTGCTCGATGCGCCAGCGGATGCCGGCCTCGATGAAGCCGTCGATGTCACCGTCGAAAACGGCGGACGGGTTGCCGGTCTCGTGCTCGGTGCGCAGGTCCTTGACCATCTGGTACGGGTTGAGCACGTAGGAGCGCATCTGGTCGCCCCAGCTGGCCTTGACGTCGCCGGCGAGCTCCTTGCGCTCGGCGGCCTCCTCGGCCTTCTTCTGCAGGAGCAGACGCGACTGCATGACGCGCAGCGCGGCGGCGCGGTTCTGGATCTGCGACTTCTCGTTCTGCATCGACACGACGATGCCCGTCGGGATGTGCGTCATGCGCACGGCGGAGTCGGTCGTGTTGACCGACTGGCCGCCGGGGCCCGACGAACGGAAGACGTCGATCTTCAGCTCGTTGTCCGGGATCTCGATGGAGTCGGTGCCCTCGATGAGCGGGATGACCTCGACCGCGGCGAAGGAGGTCTGGCGCCGGCCCTGGTTGTCGAAGGGGGAGATCCGCACCAGGCGGTGGGTCCCCCCTTCGACCGAGAGGTTGCCGTAGGCGTAGGGGACGTTGACCTCGAAGGTGGCCGACTTGAGGCCGGCCTCCTCGGCGTAGGAGGTGTCCATGACCTTGGTCGGGTAGCCGTGGCGCTCGGCCCAGCGCAGGTACATCCGCATGAGCATCTCGGCGAAGTCGGCGGCGTCGACGCCACCGGCCCCGGCGCGGATCGTCACGACGGCCTCGCGCTCGTCGTACTCCCCGGAGAGCAGCGTGCGGACCTCGAGCTGGCCGACGGCGGTCGTGATCTTGGCGAGCTCGCCCTCGGCCTCGGTGAGGGTCTCGGCGTCACCCTCCTCCTGGCCCAGCTCGACGAGGGCCTCGAGGTCGTCGATGCGAGCGTCCATGCTGTGGACCCGCTCGAGCTCGGCGTTGGCCCGCGAGAGGGCGGAGGTGACGCCCTGCGCCTTGTCCGGGTCGTCCCACAGGTCGGGAGCGGCTGCCTGCTGCTCGAGATCGGCGATCTGCGCCTCGAGTGCGGGCACGTCGGTCACCTCACGCACCGAGCCCATGGTCGTGCGCAGGTTCTTGATCTCGGTCTCGAAGTCGACAGCCACAGCAGATCACCTTACGGCAGGCGCCGACGCGTGATGCCACCCGCGCCCGCCGGTGGCGTCACAGGGGCTGGGCGCTCCTGCGCTCGTCGGGTGAGCTCGCGATGAACTGGTTGATCCATCGCGCGGCCGGGTCACGGTCGATCAGCAGGCTCTTGAAGAGCAGTGTGAAGGGGATGGCGAGCAGGGCGCCGAGGGCACCGAAGACGTAGGTCCAGAACATCAGCGACAGGAAGGCGGTCGTCGCGTTGATGCCCACGGCGTCCCCGGTGAACTTCGGCTGGAGAACGGTCTGGATGACGAAGTTGGCCACGCAGTAGATGACGATGACCCAGACCATCGTCGAGACGCCGCCGGAGAGCAGGGCGATGAAGGCCGGCGGGATGAGGCCGAGGACGAAGCCGATGTTGGGGATGTAGTTGGTGACGAAGGACAGCAGCCCGAAGGTCATCGCGAGCGGCACCCCGAGCCACATGAGGGCCGCGTAGTCGATGACGGCGACGATGACGCCGAAGACGGTCGAGACGATCCAGTACTTGCGCACCCGGTAGCCGAAGTCGACGAGGGCGTCGGCGACGTCGGGCTTGTGCTGGTGGATGGCCGTCAGGCGCCGGCCGAAGCCGCCGGCGTCCATGACGAGGAAGATCATCACGGTGAGCAGGAAGAGCATGGTCGTCGTCAGCCCGGTGACCGTGTTGGCCAGGGAGGTCGCCAGACCGGTGAGGTTGCGCAGGTCGAAGTCGGCGATGAAGTCGTTGATCTCCTCGGCCTCGACCCCCTTGGAGGTGAGGAAGTCCTGCCCGTCGGAGACGAGCCCGGTGAAGGTGCTCGTGTACTCCGGCTTGGCCAGCTCGCTGGCGAACTTGCTCGCGGCAATGCCGATGGACGCCCCGAGCGCGGCGAGGATCCCGTAGAGCATGACGATGAGCAGCAGCCCGGCGATGATCCCGCCGAGGAAGCGGCGCAGCCCCTTGTAGATCGGGTAGACCGCGATGATCAGCGTCGCCGCGAGGAAGGTCGGCGCGATGATGCCGGCGACCTGCTTGAGCCCGGCGATGGCGATGACGGCCGCGGCGAGCCCGAGCGGCAGGCAGGGTGGAGGGTCGGCGGCAGCGAGATGCGGGTGCGGATGCGCGTCTCGTCGTGCTCGTGCTCCCGGTCGGGGGTGCGCACCTCGGTGATCGGGACGGTCTCGGCATCGTCCTCGGCCTCGTCGGCGGTCAGCACCTCACCGCTGCTGCGGTGCACGACCTCCGGCACATCCTCGCCCTCGACCTCCGACGAGTCCGCCTGTCCAGCACCGCTCCCCGAGGAACCACCGGCCACCCGCGTCCGCAGCAGCCCACGAAGGGAGTGTCGCGCCGGGTCGTCGTCGGCGAGGTCGCGTCGCTCCGCGAGGAGTGCGCGCAGGCCACCACCCGCGGTCGTGTCCTGCGTCGGGCGGGCGTCACGCCCTTCGGCCTCGTCCACCCTGCTCCCCGACGGGCCAGCCTGCTCCTGCGCCACTGCGTGTCCCTCCTGCACGACTGTGCGGGGATCCCCGCGCCGTCATGGTGTCACCTCACCGGCCGGCGTGGGAGCCGGGTGGCCTCACCAGGTCTCAGCCGTCGAGCTCGACATAGGCCTCGTCGACGTCGCCGGTCTCGTGACCGGGCTGAAGGTTGTGCGTTGAAGCAGTAGTCCAGGAAGCTGGCAGGCCTGACTGAGCGCTGCCGGCAGGGCTACCGCTTCAACCCCCAACCACCCCCGCCCGCGCCCGGGACTCGACGGTGATCTTCACCGAGCCGCCGAGCTCCTCGAGCAGCCCGCCGATGAGCGGTAGGTCCGCCTGTCCTTCCAGCCGCACGACGGCCGTGCGCCCGTCCGGGCTGCCGGTGCCGGAGGCGACCGACCAGCTCTCGATGCCGTGCGGCCGAGGGCGTTGGTCGAGGTGGTCCTGCGCGCTCCTGCGGACGATCTCGTCGTCGAGCGGCAGGTCGGTGGTGATCCCGTCGTCGTAGATCCGCTCGGCCCCGTCGTCGGTCGCCCCCAGTGCGGCGGAGTCGGCTGCGTCGAGCAGCCGCATCCGCGAGATCTGCACCGACGTCACCGCGAGCCCGCCGATGATCAGCGTCATCGCGATGACGGTCAGCCCGAGGACGAGGATGCTCAGCTGGCCGCTGTCGTCGCGGCAGCGGCCCCGCAGGACCTGACGAAGGGAGCTCATCGCACCTCGTAGGTCGGCACGGGCGCGACCTGCGTCGCGGAGACGGGGATCTGCAGCGGCACGACGTCGCCGACGACGGCGGGGACGAGCGGCAGGGGGACGCTCACCGACGCGCGGGTCGTGATGGTCGCGCCCGGGGTCAGGCAGGGCGACCCGCTGCACTCGACGGTGAGGTCGCCCGATCCCGGGAAGCCCTGGTCCTCGAAGGCGATGTCGGCTGCCGCCCGCGAGCGCGACTGCGCAGCGGCGTCGTCGGTCGCGGTGACGAAGGTGCGCGCGGACTCGCGGGCCGCCTGGGTGACGGCGTAGGAGCCAGCCTGGAGGCGGGCGAGACACAGCACGAGGTACATGAGGGGCACGAGGAGCAGGATCGCCAGCCAGACGAACTCGATGACGGCAGTCCCCGACTCGTCGGCCAGCCGGTCGCGCAGGGCCGGGCGGGTCACTGGGTCTCGAGGAAGGCTCGACCGGTGACGTCGAGACCCTCCCCCGGGCCGAGGGGGCCGACGACGGGCACCGGGGCGACGACATCGACGACGACGACCTCCACCCCGTCACTCGTCATGTCGACCCGGGCGGTGACCCCGCGGGCATAGCGCTCGGACAGCGCACTGCCGATGAGGTCGCGGGCACGGGCGGCGCCCTGCTCGGGTGAGGACCCCTCCCGGGCTCCGTAGCGAGCACCCTCGGCGGCGCACGAGACGAGGGTGTTGCGCACGTGGAGCGCCAGGCCGAGCTGGAAGACGGCGAGGAAGACGAAGAGCAGGAGCACCGAGGTCAGGGTGAAGTCGACGACCGCCGAACCGCGGTCGTCGCCCAGACGCTCGGTGACGCTCACTCGTGGACCTGGTCGGGGCCGGTGACCCCGTTGAGCGCATTTTCGAACATGGTCTTCAGCTGGTCCCCGGCGATGGCCCAGATGCCGGTGACGAGGGCGGCGGTCATCAGGGTGATGAGCACCCAGCCGGGCACGTCACCGGTCTCGTCGTCGAGCCGGGCCGCTGCGCGGCGCAGCCCCTGGTGGAGCCGGACGTGGGCCTTGATAAGTGGGTCGCTCATGAGTGGATCTCCTTGGTGGCGTGGTGCGGTCTGGTCACATCTGGAACTGGAAGAAGCCGAGGCCGGGGAACATCGCGAAGAGGATCGTCACCGGGAGGACACCGAAGACCACCGGGACCATCATGGCGATCTCCTTCTTGCCGCCGGCCTCCATGATCTGGCGGCGCCCCTCCTCGCGGACGTCCTGTGCCTGTGCGCGCAGGACCTCGGCCAGCGGGGTCCCGCGCTCGACGGCGACGACGATCCCGTCGACGAAGCGCGCGAGCGAGGTCAGGCCGGTGCGGTCGGCCAGGCCCTGGAGCGCCACAGGCAGGCTGGCGCCCGCGCGGGCGTCGGCGAGACAGCGACCGAGCTCGTCGGAGAGCTCGCCGTCGGACAGCCGGACCACGCGCTCGAGGGCTCCGGCTGCCCCTTCACCGGCGCCCACCGCGAGCGCGAGCAGCTCGGCGACCGTGGGGAACTCGGCGAGCATCCGGGCCTCGCGCCGGTCGGCCTCTCGGCTGAGGAGTGTGTCGCGCACGACGACGCCGATGCCGAAGCCCAGGACGACGAGGGCGACGAGGAAGAGCGGTGACCGGCCCTGGCCGGTGACGAAGGCGGTGCCGAGGACGGCGCCGAGGGCGGCCCCGCCGAACCCGTGGACGACCTGCTCGGCGCGGAAGCGGTCCGTGTCCGGTGCCCGCCCGGCTCGGAGCAGTCGGCGACGCACCGAGCTCGTCCCGCCGAGCACGGACTCGACCCGCTGGGCCAGGTCCGTGACGAGGGGGCGCAGGACGGTCGGGATGACGGCGAGCAGCGACACCTCGTCGGTCTCGAGGAGCCGGGAGGGTTTCGGGGTGTCGCGCAGGTAGGGAGCGAGCCGGTCGTCGAGGGTCGCCCGACGGTGGCGCGGCAGGCCCTGGTGCACGAGGGCAAGGCCGAGGGCCAGCAGCAGACCGAGGACGGCACCGCTGCGCGCCAGCCCGATGTCGTGGAGGAGGTCGGTCATCGCAGCACCCGCTCCTCCTCGGGCAGGCGCCCGATGCGCACCATGACCCGGTAGGCGATGACGGTCGCGGCGGCCCCGACGGCGAGGACGAGCACCCCCGTCGTCGTGTTGTAGGCCTGCACGGACTCGGGCCGAGTCGACAGCAGGGCGAGGACGATCCACGGTGCGGCCACGGCCAGTCGCGCGGCGTTGACGGTCCACGACTGGCGGGTCTCGAGCTCGCTGCGGGTGCGCGCGTCCTCTCGCAGGAAGGTCGACAGCGTGCGCAGCAGCGAGCCGAGGTCGGAGCCGCCGACCTCCCGTGCGATCCGCAGCGACTCGACGAGCCGGTCGCCGACGGGGTCGGCCAGCCGCTCCTTGAGCCGGTCCAAGCAGTCGTTGAAGCGACCCGTCGTGCGGTAGTCGCTGGCGAACTCGGCGAAGGGAGGCCGCAGCTCCTCCGGGCCGCGCACCGACAGCTGAGCGAGCGCCTCGGGCAGCGCGAGGCCGGCACGGACGGCGGAGGTCACGTTGTCGACCGCATCGGGCCACAGGTCCCTCAGGTGGGCCCTGCGGGCGCGGGCGCGCATCCGCACGACGGCCAGCGGGACCCACCCGGCCATCACCGCGAAGCACAGCGCGATCGCCGGCACCGCGGTGAGCGCCGTGATCGTCACGAGGGTGAGCACGAAGGCCACGCCGCACGCACCGAGGAGCCCTCCGGGACCGATCCCCCGGTACCCGGCCTGCGCCAGGTCGTCGCGCAGGCGGCGCACGAGCCGGGACTCGCGGCGGGGGGGACCTCCCTTCGCCCTCGTCCGGCCACATCGACCACCAGACGAGGAAGAGTCCGGTGCCCAGGAGCGCACCCACGAGCACGCCGGTCACGGTCGGGCTCCGAGCAGCGCCGCCACGTCGTAGCCGGCGCGGGCGAAGCGGTCACGGTGGGGCGGGTAGCCGTCAGCCCGGACGAGCCGCCCGTCACGGGTGGTGAAGATGTCGCTCGTCTCGACGACGTCGTTCTCGATCCGCCCCGGCAGCGCGACGATCTCGCGCACGCGGCGCACCCCGTCGGACTCGAGGGCGGCGTGGACGACGAGGTCGATCGACCCGGCGACGGTGGGGACGACGAAGCGCGACCCGACGTTTTCACCGGCGAGGAGGGGCAGCGTGCACATCTTCGTCACGGCCTCGCGGGCCGAGTTGGCGTGGATCGTGCACATGCCCGGCAGACCGGAGTTGAGCGCGATGAGCAGGTCGAGGCTCTCGGCCTGGCGGACCTCGCCGACGATGATCCGCGACGGCCGCATCCGCAGGGCCTCCTTGACCAGACGCCGCAGCGGCACCTCGCCCAGGCCCTCGAGGTTGGACTGGCGGCACTGCATCGACACGACGTCGCGCATGGGGATCTTCAGGGTGATTCCCACCAACCTTGACATGTCCGAGGGGTGCGAGATGATCGAACACATGTACGAACGAGTGGCGGGGGTGTACGTCCGCATCTCCAGCGACCCGACTGGACAGAGACTCGGCGTCACCCGACAGCGCGACGCATGCACCCAGCGCGCCGCCCAGCACGGCTGGCGCGTCCACCGCGTCTACGAGGACAACGACGTCTCCGCCTACAGCGGCAAGCCCCGCCCCCAGTACGAGCAGATGCTCACCGACCTCGAGCACGGGATCATCGACGCCGTCGTCGTCTGGGACCTCGACCGCCTCACCCGCCGCCCCATCGAGATCGAGCACTTCATCGACCTCGCCGACCGCAAGTCCATCGCGCTCGCCTCGGTCGGTGGCGACGTCGACCTCGCAACGGACAACGGCAGGATGTTCGCGCGCATCAAGGGTGCCGTGGCCCGGGCCGAGGTCGAACGAAAGAGCGCCCGCCAGCGAGCCGCGAACGAGCAGCGCCGCGCCGCCGGCATCCAGCACGTCGGCCGCAGGGCCTTCGGCTACACCAGCGACGGCACAGCGATCATCGAGGACGAGGCCGCGTGGATCCGCAAGGGTGTCGCCGCGCTCCTCGCCGGGCACACCGTCGGCGCGTTCGTGCGCGACCTCAACGCAGCCGGAGTCACCACCACGGCCGGCAACGCATGGAAGCCCACCGAGGCGCGCCGCATGCTCTCCTCGCCCCGCTACGCCGCGCTCCTGGTCCACGACGGCACCGTCATCGGTGACGGGGCATGGCCGGCGATCATCACCGTCGACGACCACCGCGCCGTCGTCGCGGCCTTGGCCGACCCCGCCCGGCACGGCGCCCGCCCGAAGGAGACGTCAGCGCTCCTCGTCGGCGTCGCCACGTGCGGCCTGTGCGCCGACCCGACGCGCGTCTACTCGACCCGCTCGAAGGGCCGGGCGCGCTACTACTACTGCTCCACGAAGCGGCACCTGTCCCGGGCCGCGGACCCCATCGAGGAGTACGTCAGCGACGCGCTGCTCGAGCGCCTCTCCCGCGCGCCGGTCGAGGATCTGCTCGACCCTGCCGACCCGGCGCTCGTCGCGTCCCTGCGAGCCGACGAGACCACGATCCGCGCTCGCCTGGACGGCATCGCCGACGCCTACGCCGCCGGCGACGTCGACGAACTGCAGCTGCGCCGCGTCTCCACGCGCCTGCGCGGCGACCTCGAGCAGGTCACCGCCGAGCTCACCAGCCTCTCGCGGCGCCCGGCGGTCGCAGCCCTCCTCGAGCACGACGACCTCGAGACTGGGTGGCGGGAGACCCCCGTCGACGGCCAGCGCGCGATCCTCGCGTCCCTGGCGACAGTGCGCCTGCACTCCCCCGGCCGCGGCGCCCGCCGCCTCGACCCCGGCACCGTTCAGATCGACTGGGTCTGATGCCCCGGCTATCCACAGGCTCACCAAGTCCGTCGGTGGGGCGACCTATGATCGGCGACGTGCAGTCCGACCCACGCCTGACCGCCTCGTTCTGGCTCGACGAAAGCGGAGCGAAGGCCACCGCCGCCAAGTGCTACGTCGTCGCGGGCATCAAGACCCGACGGCCGGACGACGTCGAGCGGCGCATCCAGGTGGTCCGCGATCGACACGGCTACCAGGACGAGTTCAAGTTCGGCCGTCTCAGTTCGAAGACGCTCCCGATCTTCCGTGACCTCGTCGACGCACTCGAAGAGAGCGACGTGCGGATCGTCGGAACCGTCGTCGACTCGAACGCGAACCCCTTCCACGGCAATACGGTCTGGGACGCGTACTCCGAGCTCGTTGCGGTTGATGTTCCCGACGACCAGTTGCGTCACGACCTCG
>NZ_ALWX01000053.1 GCF_000297495.1 Janibacter hoylei PVAS-1
GCTCGCCGGCCTCCGTGAGGCGCAGCCCCCGGCCGCGCGCCTCGACGAGTGGCGTGCCGGCGGCCCGCTGGGCGGTGCGCAGCTGCTGCGAGAGGGCCGACGGGGTGCGGTGCGTGGCCGCCGCGACGGCCGCGAGGCTCCCCCGCTCGCGCAGGTCGCGGAGCAGCTCGAGGTGCCGGATGTCCATGTAGCAACCCTAAAGGGAGCAGTCACGATGATTTGCTTGTCCTGCACGATCTGGTCGCCGACGATCGACGGGTGCCGATCCGCCACCGCCTGCTCGCCGTCGTCGTCGCCGTCCTCTGGGGCGCCAACTTCATCGCCATCCACGCCTCCCTCGAGATCTTCCCACCCTTCCTCTGCTCCGCCCTGCGCTTCACGCTCATGGCGATCCCGACGCTCCTGCTCGTGCCCCGCCCCGACGTGCCCACGCGGTGGCTCGTCGGTTACGGCGTCGGCTTCGGCATCCTCCAGTTCGCCTTCCTCTACCTCGCCATGGACGTCGGCATGCCGGCCGGTCTGGCCTCCCTCGTGCTGCAGAGCTCGGCTCCCTTCACCGTCGTCCTCGGGGCCGTACTCCTCGGCGAGCGCCTCGGCACCCGGGCCGCGGCCGGCGTCGCGGTCGCCGCGCTCGGGATGGCGGTCGTCGGCAGCCAGCGGCTCGACGCGGAGGCGGGGCTCCTCCCCTTCGTCCTCACCCTCATGGGCGGGCTCGGGTGGGCCTTCGGCAACCTCGCCTCCCGCCTGGCCGTGGCGCCGCGGCCGTTGCACCTGACCCTGTGGATGACGGTGATCCCGCCGGTCCCCATGCTCACCCTGTCGCTGCTCGTCGAGGGGCCGGAGCGCATCGGCACGGCCCTGGCCGACTCGCTCTCCACCGCGGCGATCCCCGCCTGGCTGGGCCTGGCCTACACGACCGTCCTCGCGACGCTCGTGGGCTTGGGCATCTGGACCTGGCTCATGGCCCGCCACCCGTCGGGGACGGTCGCCCCCTTCTCCATGCTCGTGCCGGTGACCGGCCTGGCCCTCGCGTGGCTCCTCCTCGACGAGGTGCCCGCCCCCCCTCGAGCTCGTCGGAGGCGCCCTGGTCGTCGGCGGGGTCCTGTGGGCCTCACGCCCCCGCCGGCCTGAGGCGCTGCCGGACCCCTCGCCGGAGCCGGCGGCCCACGTGGGGAGGTGACCGCCGGCAGCGACGGGCGCACCCGACCGGCTTCTACCGGGCGGCGGCCACCAGCTGCGGCAGCACGTGCGCGGCGGTGCCCCGCACGACGAGGTGGCACATGTCCGAGATCTCGGTCTCGCCGGGGTTGACCTCGATGACCGTGGCTCCCTCGGCCCGCGCCATCGCCGGGTAGCCGGCTGCGGGGTAGACGATGCCGGAGGTGCCGATGACGAGCGCGACGTCACCCGGCTCGAGGGCGTCGATGGCCGCCTCGGTCGCGGCGACCGCGTCGTCCGGCAGGACCTCGCCGAACCACACGACACCGGGACGCACGTCCCCTTCGCACTCGGGGCAGGTCGGCGGGTCGATGCGCTCCGTCGGCTCGGTCGGCAGGTCCACGTCGCCTGTGTACGGGGTGTCACAGTCGCTGCACCGCAGCTCGAAGAGCGACCCGTGCAGGTGGGCGGCGACGGTCGAGCCGGCCCGCTCGTGCAGGTCGTCGACATTTTGCGTCGCGATGGTCACCTCGCGCCGGCCGGCGAGCTCGGCGAGCGCCCGGTGCCCGGGGTTGGGTTCGACGCCGCGGACGAGCTGCATCCGCCAGGCGTACCAGGCCCAGACGAAGGGAGGGTCCAGCCGGAAGGCCTCGGCCGTCGCCAGCTCGCTGGCGTCGAACTCCTCCCACAACCCGGTCTGCGCGTCGCGGAAGGTCGGCACGCCCGACTCCGCGCTCATCCCCGCACCGGAGAGGACGAGGACGCGGCGGGCGCCGCGGACGGCATCGACCACGGCGTCGGGCACGACGAGGTCGGTCTCGGTGGTCTCGGTCACGAGTGCTCCTGCGGAGGTACGGGCTGGGCGTGCCGCCACATCATCGCAAGGGGCGGCACGGACTGCGGCACGAGGAAGTGCACCTGCCCGCCTCGGAGGACCTCGGTGACGAGGACGTGCCCGGGCCGGGTGGCGACGTCGGCCGGCACGACGAGGCGGCCCCCGGGGTCGCCGAGCAAGACGGCGGCCCGCGAGTGCACGACGCCTCCTGCTGCGGTGGTGACGGGGGTGGCCGCCTGCATCGGCCCGAGGAGTGTCGTGCCGACCTCTCCGGTCGGCGACCGCAGGACCACATGCGAGGTGTCCGGGCTCGTCGGCAGCACCACCGCCGCCGACGGGTCCTGCGGTCCTCCCTGACCCGCGCGCGCCCGAGCGGACCGCGATCCGCCGCGGACCTCCCAGCGCAGCCACAAGGCCATGAACCCACCGCCGCCGAGGAGGACGAACCCGACGAGAGCCAGCTCGAGGCCGACCCCGCCGCCGAGGGCGAGCCCCAGCACCCCGACGGCGAGCAGCGCGAGGCCGCCGAGCACGGCCCCTGCGGACGCCAGCACGTATGTCCCGATGAGCAGCACCCGCACCACCGGACCGGGGCGCAGCATGTGGAAGAAGATCGAGCACCAGTAGAGGCCGAGGGCGGCGGCCAGGACGAGGGTCCAGAGTCGGTCCCCCACGGAGCCGCTCGGCCGGACCGCCAGCCCGAGCAGGAGGGGCACCCCGATGGGGGCGACGAAGAAGACGCCGAGACGGTTCCACCCCACGGGCCAGTTGCCCCACATCTCGTTGAGGTCGTGGCGCATCCGCCGGCCGAAGGAGACCTGGCTGCGCCATGGGGCCTCGTGGGTCTCGAGCACCGCGGTCAGTCCTGGCTCGCCGGGGTCGGCTGCTCGTACTGGGCACGGGTGCCGTGGCCCCGGAAGCCAAGGCGCTCGTAGAGCGACCGGGCGGGGTTGTCGCAGCCCACGGCCAGCCAGACCTCGTCGGCGCCGGCCCGCTGGAGGGCCGTCAGAGAGCGGGCGACGAGATGGGCACCGAGCCGGTGGCCGCGCCACTCGGGGACGACCCCGACCTCCTCGATCCAGCCGTCCGAGAGGGTGACGAAGCCGGCGACGTGGCCGCGGCGGTCCATGGCGACCCGGGAGTCCTCCGGCTGGAAGCCGCGCTGCTCGCGCAGCCACCGGCCCCAGGCCCGGGAGCTGCCGGCGCTGTAGCCGGGCTGGTCGCCGAAGGAGGCCGCGTAGGCGTGGCGGAAGGCCTCGGAGGTGTCGTCGGTGAAGGGCAGGGTGACGATGTCCTCGGGCCGGCGGACGAAGGGGATCGAGCGCAGGCTGTGCCGCATGATCGACTCGGCGAAACCGCGGTGCAGGCCGAGCTCGGCGAAGAGGGTCTCCGCCTCGGGGCTCACCGAGTCCAGGACGAAGCGCACCGGGCCCACCGAGTGGCCGATGACCCACTCGGCGATCTCCTGCCCGAGCCCCTGCCCCATGGCGGCGGGGTCGATGAGGCCGGTCGCCGTCCGAGCGCCGTCGGCACTGATGCCGATGGCGGCCGCCGCGACGATGTCACCGAGCTCGTCCCGCCCGCAGATCGACTGCTCGGTCAGGTAGCCGTCGCGCAGGTGCTGCGGGTCGGCGAGGTCGGGCAGCCCGCCGTCGCGCTCGAGGCAGGCCGTCCCGAGGCGGACGAGCGAGGCGATGTCGTCCGCGGTCGTGGGCGACCACTCCAGCACGCCCACGGATCAGCCGCCGCGGGCCGCGCGCAGGGCGGTGCGCACCAGGGGCCACTGGAGCGGCAGCCGGGCCAGCGTCCCGGCGAAGAACCCGACCGCCTGCGGCGTGCCCTTGCGCCGCGCCCGACGGCCGTGGTCGACGCTCATCTGGACGTTGGCCGGCAGCACCCCGATCAGGAGCGCTGCGCTGGCCCAGCCGGCGGCCGGGCGGGTCGCCGGTACCAGCAACCCTGCACCGCAGGCGATCTCGGCAACACCTGAGGCGAGGACGAGCTCTCTGGCGCGCCCGCGCAGTGGTGCGGGGATGATCGGCTCGTAGACCTCGGGACGCGCGATGTGAAGCACTCCCGCGCCGACGAGGAGGGCGGCCAGGCCGGTCGTGGGCAGGTCGGGTCGGGTCATCGGTTTCCTCCTAGAAGATCTGTCGCAGGTTGGCCCGCGACAGGTCCAGCAGCTCGTCGCCGCGGCCGGACATCACGGTGCGCAGGGCGTAGAGGGTGAATCCCTTGACCTGCTCGGCGGAGATCGCCGGCGGGATCGTCAGCTCCTGCCGCTCGGTGACGACGTCGACGAGCGCCGGTCCGTCGTGGGCGAAGGCCTCGCGCAGGCTGGTCTCGAGGTCGGCGGCCTCGGTGACGCGCCAGCCCTTGATCCCGCAGGCCTGTGCCACCTGGGAGAAGTCGGGGTTGTGCAGGTCGGTGCCGAAGTCGGGTAGTCCGGCGGCCTTCATCTCGAGCTCGACGAAGTTGAGCGAGGAGTTGTTGAGCACGACGATCTTGATCGGCAGGTCGTGCTGACGCACGGTAAGCAGCTCCCCCATGAGCATCGCCAGGCCGCCGTCACCGCTCAGCGTGACGACCTGACGCTCGGGCTGCGCGAGCTGCGCGCCGATGGCCTGCGGCACGGCATTGGCCATCGACCCGTGGATGAAGGAGCCGATGAGCCGGCGGTCACCGCGGCACTCGAGGTACCGGGCGGCGTACACGACCGGCGAACCGACGTCGGGGATGAAGACGGCGTCGTCGGCCGCGATCTCGTCGACCAGTCGGGCGAGGTACTGGGGGTGGATCGCCTGGTGCTTGCGGCCCCCGAGCAGCCCCTTCTTCGGTGGCTCGGCGAGTTCGTCGAGCTTGTCGCGGGTCTTGCGGTAGTGCTTGACCGAGTCCTCAAGGTGGGTGCGGTCGCGCGCGCGCTGCAGGAGCGGGAGCAGTGCCCGGATCGTGTCGCCGACGTCGCCGACGAGCCCGAGGTCGAGCGGCACCCGCCGCCCGAGGTGCTCGCCCCTCGTGTCGACCTGGATGAAGCGCGCACCCTCCGGGTAGAACTGCCGGTAGGGGAAGTCGGTGCCGAGCATGAGCACGGTCTCGGCCTCCTCCATCGCCCGGTAGCCGGAGGCGAAACCGAGCAGGCCGGTCAGGCCGACGTCGAAGGGGTTGTCTCCCTCGATGTCCTGCTTGGAGCGAAGGGTGTGCACCACCGGTGCCGCGAGCAGGTCCGCGAGGGCGAGGACGTCGTCCTTCGCTCCGGCTGCCCCGGCCCCGACGAGCAGGGTGGTGCGCTTCGACGCGCCGAGCAGCTCCGCGGCCCGCTCGAGCTGGTCTGCGGCGGGGACGATCCGCGCGCGGGCCCGCTCGACGACGGTCACCCGGTCGTCGGCGGCCTCGGTCTGGGCGACGTCACCGGGGACGACGAGCACGGCGACCCCGCGCTCCTGGATCGCCGCGCGCATGGCGGTCTCGAGCATCCGTGGCATCTGCGAGGCGTCGGTGACCATCTCGGCCCAGACGCTGCACTCGCGGAAGAGCTCCTGCGGGTGGGTCTCCTGGAAGTACCCGCTGCCGATCTCGGAGCTCGGGATCTGGGCGGCGATGGCCAGCACCGGCACCCGGCTGCGCTGTGCGTCGAAGAGACCGTTGATCAGGTGGAGGTTGCCCGGGCCGCAGCTGCCGAGGACGACGGCCAGGTCGCCGGTGAGCTCGGCATCGGCCGCAGCGGCGAAGGCGGCGGACTCCTCATGGCGCACCAGACGCCAGGCGATCGAGCCGTCACGACGCATAGCCTCGGTGAAGCCGTTGAGCGAGTCACCCGGCACGCCGTAGGCGCGGGTGACCCCGTTGGCCCTGAGGGTGGCGATGACGTTGTCGGCGATGGTGCTCATGCGCAGCTCCTTGTTCGGGAACAGTCCGTAATGCCCACGCTAGTGCCCGGTGGCAGAGTAGGGCGCATCGTCCCCGATCGAAGGGAGCGCACCGATGCGCGCCGTGTACGCCGAGAGCATCAACAGCAAGGACCCGCTCTCCGGGCTCGTCGTCGGCGAGCGACCCGAGCCACAGGCGCCGGAGGGGTGGGCGCGGGTCACCGTCAAGGCCGCGGCACTCAACCACCACGACGTGTGGTCGCTGCGTGGTCAGGGGCTCAAGGCGGAGGCCCTGCCGATGATCCTCGGCTGCGACGCCGCCGGCGTCGACGAGGAGGGCAACGAGGTCGTCGTCCACGCGGTCATCTCGGACCCTGGCTTCACCGGCACCGACGAGACGACCGACCCGCGTCGCTCGCTGCTGTCCGAGCGCTATCAGGGCACCTTCGCCGACACCGTGGTCGTGCCGCGGCGCAACCTCGTGCCCAAGCCGGAGGGCCTGAGCATGGTCGAGGCCGCCTGCCTGCCGACGGCGTGGCTCACCGCCTACCGGATGCTCTTCGTCCGCGGGGCGATGCGCCCCGGAGAGAGCGTGCTCGTCCAGGGCATCGGTGGTGGCGTCTCGACGGCGCTCGTCGCGCTGGCCCGGGCCGCCGGCCTGCGGGTCTACGCGACCTCCCGCAGCGAGGCCAAGCGAGCCCGGGCCCTGGAGATCGGGGCGCACGAGGTCTTCGACTCCGGCGAGCGACTGCCGGTCAAGGTCGACGCGGTCATGGAGACGGTCGGTCGTGCGACCTGGCAGCACTCGATCCGCTCCCTTCGCCCCGGCGGTCGGATCGTCATCGCCGGCACGACGAGCGGGCCGCAGGTCGACGACGCGATGCTCACGCACATCTTCTTCCTCCAGCTGGGCGTCATCGGCTCGACGATGGGCACGCGCGACGAGCTCGACGCCCTCGTCCAGATGCTGCACGCCACGGGCACCCGGCCCCTCGTCCATGCCCAGCTGCCGCTCGAGCAGGCCCGTGACGGGTTCGCGCAGATGATCGAGGGCGACCAGATCGGCAAGATCGTCTTCACCCTCTGACGCCGGCCCGCACGGCTACCCTCGCCGCATGCGCGCTCCCTCCCGTACCACCGTCGTTGCCGCCACCCTCGCCGGCCTCCTGGGGTGGGCGCGGGGTGGCTCGGCGCGGCGCGCCCCTGGCAGGACGAGCTGATGGTCACCGAGGCGGGCGACGGCAGCGGCACCGTGCAGCTCATCGCCACCGAAGCCCACGACGAGGTTCCCGGGGGGCTCCAGCAGTGGTGGACCGACGGTCGCTCGACCCTCCTGTTGGCGCCCACGGACAGCGGCTTCGCCCTGCTGCCGCAGCGAGAGGTACCCGGAGGTCGGTGGGAGGCATACGTCGACACCACGAGCAGGGTCCGCCCCGTCGATCTCGCGGCCCTGCCGGGCAGCGAAGACGGCCCGTGGGTGGCCTTGGGGGCCTCGTCGGCCCACACGGTTGACCACACGCTGCGGTCGTGGTCCGGCGACTGGGCGGGCCAGTCCGACCCCGACGCTGCGCTGCCCGCGCCGACGGCGTCGAAGGTGCCGGCAGCTCCCGACCCGATGATCTCTGGAGAGACCGCACTCCACTCCTTCGTCGCGGTGGCGACCATCGACAGCCACGATCTGGGGGTGACCGCCTGGCACCAGGAGTCGACGTCGGGGGTGAAGAACACCACACGCGGGCTCGCCGTGAGCCCGGACGCGAGCGCCTGCCGCTGGGGGGACGAACTCGAGGCGCCGGGCATCCCGGTCGACCTCGCCTCGACGGGGACCGGCTTCGTCCTCGTCGTCGACGGGATGGACGGCGTGCGGGTCCTCTTCGCCGACGACGCAGGACTCGACTGGCAGGAGGTCGGCAAGGCCCCTGAGGGGATGCATCTCGCGCGGGCAGTCGACACCCCCGAGGGCGCCCTCCTGCTGTGGCGCACCGACGGTGACGACGGACCCGATGAGCTGAGCATCCAGCGGGTCTCGACCGACGGGACGGTCGAGGACGAGGTCGAGGCACTGCCGCTGCCGGTGGACATCTACGGCATCACCAGCGCGGCCCGCGTGGACGACCGGTGGGTCGTCGGCGCGGGCGCCTCCGACGGCCATGCGTGGGCGAACCCCGGGTACTCCCCGGGCCGGGCCCGTCTGCTCCGCGCGGGCGACGAGGTGTGGGAGGACGTCACCCCCGAGGCGATGCGTCACCGGCTGGACGAGACCGTCGTGGCCATGGCCACCACCGTCGCGGGCAAGACGACCTTCACCCTGGCATCGCCCGTGCAACGGACGGCGTCACGCTGGCGCTGGGAGCCGACCGACCCGTCGTGAGGGCCTAGAGCAGGATCGTCGCGAAGGTGCCGACCCGCTCCATCCCGATGCGGCGGTAGGTCGCGAGGGCGGGCGCGTTGTAGTCGTTGACGTAGAGCGTCGCGAGCGGCGCGTGGTCGAGCATCGACTGCTCGAGCGCTGCCGCCATCATCGGCGCGGCCAGACCCTGACCGCGCAGCTCGGGCGTGAGCCAGACCCCCTGGATCTGGCAGGCCCCGAGACCGACGGAGCCGACGTCGGCCTTGAAGAGGACCCGTCCGCCCTCGACGACCACGTAGGTGCGTCCGGCGTGGATCAGCCGCCAGATCGAGTCGCGGTAGAAGGCAGGGCTGCCGGTGTAGGGCCGGTAGCCGATCTCCTGGGTGAACATGTGCTCGGCGGCGGGAAGCACGAGGTCGACCTCGTGCTCCTGCGCGGGCCGGACCCGGGGGTCGAGCGGGATCCCCAGCCGAGACGGGGGGTGTCGCCGTCGCGAGCAGCGGCTGCTCGCCGCGCACTGCGCGGGGGGGCGGGAAGTCGTGGCCGACGGCGTCCCACAGGCCGCGCACCTCGTCGCGGGGGCCGAGGAAGGAGGCCGACCGGCGACGGACCTTGCGCACCTGCGCGGCGAGCGGCCCCCAGCTGGCCGGGGTCGTCCCGACGGGCACGACATTGGCGACCGTCCACACCAGAGAGGCCAGTTGTCCGTCCTCGAACCACCCGAAGGCGCCGGCCGCTCCGGACCCCAGCCCACCGTCGAGGATCCGGCTCGCGACGAAGACGTGGGCGGCTGGGTCGCGCGCGCACAGGTCCAAGGCGGCATCGACGTCGTCGGGGCCCAGGAGCCGGGTGGGTTGGCGGGTGCGCAGCACCCCGCCAGCCTAGACGCCGAGCACCCTCCCCGGTCCTTCAGGAGGCCGCCCACCGTGACGAGAGCCCGGTCCCTGAGGAGGCCGCCCGCGGTGACGAGAGCCCGGTCCCTGAGGAGGCCGCCCGCGGTGACGAGAGCCCGGTCCCTGAGGAGGCGCCC
>NZ_ALWX01000054.1 GCF_000297495.1 Janibacter hoylei PVAS-1
TCACCGGCAGCACCGTCCGCGCCACCGTCACCGGCAGCACCGTCCGCGCCACCGTCACCGGCAGCACCGTCCGCGCCACCGTCACCGGCAGCACCGTCGGCGTGCGGGGCCTCGGTCGGCACGCCGCCGATGGCCTCCTCGGGCAGGTCTGGGGTCTCGCTCGGAGGCTGCGTCATCGTGCTTCTCCTTCGTGTCGGTGCGCGGCGCGACTGACGCCACCCACCCTTCATAGCCGAGGATGCTCCGCAAGGGAAGCCTGACGACGTGGGCATCCCCCTTCGCCAAGTGAACGATGAAGATGAAACATCCTGCGGCACAACGCGTTACTGTCGAACTCATGACTGAGTCCCCGGCCCGTGACCTCGACATCGTCCTCGTCGGCGCCACCGGCTTCGTCGGCCGCCTCACGGCCCAGCACCTGCGTGACCACGCCCCTGCGGGGCTGCGGATCGGGCTGGCCGGTCGCTCCCGCGCCAAGCTCGACGTGCTCGCCGCCGAGCTCGGAGCCCCCCTCGCGGACTGGCCCCGGATCGTCATCGACGTCTCGGACCCCGCGGCCTGTGCCGACCTGGCCGCCCGCACCCGCGTGCTCGTGACGACGGTCGGCCCTTATGCCGCGTACGGCAGCGAGCTCGTCAAGGCCTGCGCCGTCGCCGGCACGCACTACGCCGACCTCACCGGCGAGGTCCTCTTCGTCCGGGACACCGCAGACGCCTTCCACGACGTGGCCCAGCGCTCGGGCGCGCGCATCGTGCACTCGTGCGGCTTCGACTCGATCCCGTCCGACCTCGGCGTCTGGGAGACCGCCCGCATCGCCGCCGACGAGGGGGCCGGCGAGCTGACCGACACCGTCCTCTTCGTCCGGCGGCTCAAGGGCGGGCTGTCCGGCGGCACCATCGACTCGATGCGCCGCCAGACGATCGCCGCCCGCGAGTCGGTCGAGGACCGCCGCGTCATCAACGACCCCTACGGCCTGAGCCCCGACCGGGCCGCCGAGCCGACGAAGTCCGATCGCGCCGACACCCAGACCACGCCCGCCCCACGGGGCGGCCGGGTCCGCTCCGTCGCCGGTCGCGTCGGGTCGCGACTGCCGGTGCGCCGCACCGAGGACGGTCACTGGACCGGCCCCTTCATCATGGCGTCGTACAACACACGCATCGTGCGTCGCAGCAATGCCCTGCTCGGCTGGGCCTACGGCCGCGCCTTCCGGTACCACGAGGTGACCGACTTCGGCGCCCGCGCCAAGGCCCCCTTCGCCGCCACCGGCATGACCGCCGGCCTCCTCGGGCTCGTCGGCGGACTCTCCTTCGCGCCGACCCGCAAGGTCATCGACCGCTTCCTCCCCGACCCGGGCGAGGGCCCCGACGAGGAGACGCGGGTCAACGGCCGCTTCACGATGGAGGTCGTCGCCATGACGACGTCGGGCACGAAGTACGCGACCACCGTTGCGGCACAAGCAGACCCGGGCTACAACGGCACGGCGATCATGCTGGGCCAGTCCGCGCTGTGCCTCGCCGAGGACGACCTGACGAGCGAAGGGGGCGTCCTCACCCCCGCCGTGGCCATGGGCTCGGCGCTCATCGAGCGCCTGCGGGCGCAGGACTTCACCATCGAGACCCACCGCCTCACCCACTGACCGCACCTGCGCACATCTCCCCAGGGAAATGCCACCCCTGTGCGCATTTCCCTAGGGAAATGACAGCCCTTCCGGTGATCTCCCTAGGGAAATGCGGCCTTGCGTGCGCATTTCCCTAGGGAGATGCGCAGTCGGGCTACTGGTCCAGGCGGGCCTGCGGCACGGGGGCGTCGGTCCCCTCGAAGCGCACGTCGCGGTGCCACGACTCGGTGCGGTAGCGGGTGACCCAGCCCATCGATTCGTAGAGGCCGTCGGCGCCGGTGGGACTGTCGGCGTCGACCTCGAGCGCGACGCGGTTGCGGCCACGGCGGGCGGTGTCGGCGATGACCGCGTGGAGCAGCGACTTCGCGACGCCCCGCCCACGGGCGAGCCGGTGCACGCCGATGTAGTCGATGTACGTGCCCTCGTGACCCTGCTTGTCCTTGGGCAGGACGGACGCGGCGACGGCACCGCCGGGCACCCACTGGCCCTCGACCTCGATGTCGGCGATCCACCAGTGGTCCCACCGGTGCCCCGGGGCCTCACGCAGCCGCGACAGGAACTCGGGGAAGGACTCGCGGTAGGAGTTGAAGTGGTCGGCGAAGGACTCCTCGATCATCCGGTAGACCGCCTGCAGGTCGGCCGCGACCGGGGTCCCGTCGTCACGGCGAGCGACCTGCCGCACGACGACGCCCTCGCGGGTCTCGGCGAGATCGGCGTCGCCCGGACCGATGGGGCGGCTCATCTGCAACCACCGCCGGGCGCGGGTGAACCCGGCCGGCTCGAGCATGCTGCGCAGCCGCTCGTCGTCCTCGTGGACCGACACGTCCAGTCGGGTCCCGCCGAGGCCGCGGCCACGCGCGATGCGCAGCGCGACCGCCTCGGCCCAGGCGAGGAGAGAGGCGGCGAGCGTCTGCTCGACCTCACGACCGAGGTCCGGGTCGGCGGTCAGGTCGATGTTGCACCGACCGGCCGCGCGGTCGTGCACCCGCGCCCACACGCGGATCGCCCCTCCGGGGTCGACGACGACGACCTGGCGACGGGTCCACGACCCCTCGCCGACGGCCTCACCGGCGATGAGCTCGCTCTCCACGGCACCCGAGCCGTCGACCGCCTTCTTCGCGGCCGAGACGAGCGCGATGAGCTCGTCGACGTCGCCCTCGTCGGGGGCCCGGCTCGACCAGCCCTCGGGCAGGTCCTCGGGGACGATCGGGAGGAAGCCCGCCTGGGCCCGGGGGCCGCCGCTCACGGGACGAGCCGACGCTGACGGGGCAGGAACTCCGGCTCTGCCTTGCGGGCATTCGCCGCCCGGGCACGGGCGGCGTTGGGGCCGAAGAGCAGGGGGAGCTGCTCCCTTCGCTCCCGTGCAAAGGTGTGGCGTGGACTGCGGTGCCACGTCCCGTCGAAGAGTCGCTTGGTCGCCGCGAGCGCGTCGGGCGAGCGGGTGGCCAGGCGCTCCGCCAGGGCCAGGGCGGCAGCCACCGGGTCGTCCGCCACCTCCGTGGCCAGCCCGAGCTCGTCGGCGCGGGTGCCGGTGATCTTGTCCGCGGTCATCGTCAGCTGCTTGGCCACGTCGATGCCCACGAGCTCGGAGAGAGCCTGCACCCCGGACATGTCGGGGATGATCCCCCAGCGCCCCTCGAGCACCGACCAGGTGGCGTCAGGGTGGGTGATCCGGAAGTCGGCCGCCAGGGCGATCTGCAGCCCGCCTCCGAGGCAGTGACCGCTGACGGCCGCGATGACCGGGACCGGCAGCCGGCGGAAGGCCCACGGGGCCTCCTGGAAGGTGTTGGTCCCCCGCCACGGGCGCGGGACGAAGCGGGAGACGATGCCCGACGGCTTCTTCATCGCCGAGCCGAAGTCGAGGCCCGCGCAGAAGGAGTCGCCCTCACCCGAGATGACGACGGCGCGCAGCCGACGGTCGGACCGTAACCCGTGGGCGACGGCCGCGAGGTCGTCGAGCATCTCCAGCGTCAGGGCGTTGAGCTTGTCCGGGCGAGCGAGCCGCACGTGGGCGATGCCGTCCGAGATCGTCGTCGTGATGTGCCGAGGCATGCCCCCACCCTATGCGGGGCCGGGACGACGGAAGGCCCCCGTCCAAGGACGGGACCCTTCCGGTGGAGCAGGTGTGATCAGACGGCGTCGAGGTACTTCTCGAGGATGCCGGCCACGGTGGAGGCGGACTTCTCGGTGGCGGAGGTGACGAGGTAGGTCGTCCCGCCCTTCTCGCCCGCGCACTGGGTCGTCGAGGAGAGCGTCCCGCAGTGGGCGTCCCCGACCTTTTCGTCGTCGTCCCAGACGGCCTCGAAGTCGGACGGCTTGACCGAGGAGCTCGAGACGACGGAGATCGTGTCGCTGCCCTTGGTGTAGACCGCCGTCTTCTGACCGCTGGTGTTGCTCGTGGTGCCGCGCTTCCACCCGTCGAACTCGGCCGGGAAGTCCCCACCGCCGGCGGCGCTGGAACTGCTCGAGCTCGTCGTCGGCTCGGAGGTCGAGGACTCGGTCGTCGGCTCGGAGGTCGAGGACTCGGTCGTCGGCTCGGAGGTGGAGGACTCGGTGGAGCTCTGCGAGGTCGACTGGCTCGTCGACGAGGAGCTGCTCTCGTCGTCGTCGCTACCACCGAAGGCGAAGTAGCCACCGATGCAGCAGGCGAGGACCACGACGAGGACACCGCCGATGATGGCCGCGATGATGCCGCCGCTCATCCCCTTCTTCGGGGGCTGGCCACCGGTGGCACCCGGACCGCCGTAGCCCTGGCCGGGAGGCGGTGCACCCTGGCCGTAGGCCGGCTGCCCCTGCCCCTGCCCGTAGGCTGGTTGAACTGGCCGTGCTGGGGCCCCTGGCCGAAGGAGCCGCCGGGCGGCGGAGGAACGTTCGGGCCGCTCGGACCCCCTGGAGGTGTGGTCATGGGGCCATGGTCACACAATCCGGGCCCCGGCGGTACCACGCGACACCGCGCGGCGCCGAGCACACACAGCGAGGGCGGAACTCCCCCTGCGGAGTCCCGCCCTCGCTGTCGGCTCCGAGACCCCCTGCAGCCCCGTGCCGTGCCAGCCGCTCCCCTGTGCTGCTGACACGGATGAATCTATGAGGGCCGCGCAGACCGGGTCGATGGGGAGAAGTACCCATGTCCGGTGGGGTTCTCGCCCGCGCGCACCCGGGGGCAGACCCCCGTCGGTCAGCCGCGCTCGACGACCGCCTTGAGCCGCTCGAGCGTCACGGCCATGCCCGCCTCCATCTCACGGTCGAAGTCGGCGACGCCCCCGAGCACCTTGTCCTGCAGCGTCCGTGAGATGGCCGTCGTCCCCTGCGGCGCCTCACGACGGTGCGTGACCGTCGTGCCGCCGGACGCGGAGGGCGCCAGCTCGAAGGACCAGATGGTCCCGTTGTCCTTGACGCGGAAGGCGTAGTCGCGGTGCGGCTCGAAGCGCACGACCTTGGCGCGCGTCGGCCACAGCAGCGGGCCGCGCCGGTTGACGTTGATCGTCCGCGTCCCGAGCCCGACCGGCGCCGTGCCGACGACGTGGGTGCGGAGCACCTGGTCGGAGAGTCCGCCGAGGGCGCGCGGGTCGGTGATGACCGCCCACACCTCCTGCGGGGTCGCAGCGATGTCGGTCGTGGCCTCGAGGAGTGCGGCGTTCTGCGTCGTCATGCCGCCGACCCTACGAGGCGGTGGCACCCTCCGCTGTGGCCACGGTCTCCCCCTTCGTGCCGGGGCGCTCCAAGGCGGCGCCCTCGACGTCGAGATCCGGCAGGATCCGGTCGAGCCAGCGGGGCATCCACCAGGCGCCCTCGCCGAGCAGGTGCATCACCGCGGGGGTGAGGGTCATCCGCACGAGGAGCGCGTCGACGAGGACGCCGACGGCGAGCGCGAAGCCGATCGGCCGGATCATCGTCAGGTGGGCGAAGATGAAGCCCGCGAAGACCGCCGCCATGATCAGGGCCGCGGCGAGCACGACCTTCGCCCCGTGGGTGAAGCCGTGCCGCACCGCCGAGCGGGCGTCGGCGCCGTGGGCGTGCGCCTCCTTCATCCCGGACACGAGGAACATCTGGTAGTCCATCGCCAGGCCGAAGAGGACACCGATGAGCATGATCGGCATGAAGCTGAGCATCGGCCCCGGGGTGTCGACACCGAGGAGCGAGCCGAGCCAGCCCCACTGGTACACCGCGACGGCGGCACCGAAGGACGCGGCGACGGACAGCAGGAAGCCGGCGGTCGCGACGAGCGGCACGAGGATGCTGCGGAAGACGATGGTGAGCAGGACGAGCGAGAGCCCGATGACGATCGCCAGGTAGGGAGGCAGCGAGGCCGCGAGCTGCTCGGAGATCTCGATGTTGGCGACGGTCTGACCGGTGAGGCCGATCTCGGAGTGCGTCGCCGTGCCGATCGGGCCGGCGCTCGCCTTGAGCAGGCGGACGGTGTCGCTCGTCTCCTTGTCCGCCGGGCCGCTTTCGGTGATGACCTGGAAGGCGAGCGTGGTCCGGTCGTCACTGACCCCGAAGGGGATGACCGCCTTGACGCCGCCGACGGTGCGCAGCTGCTTGACGAGGTGGCTCTGCTCGACGAGGACGGCGTCCTCGTCCTCCGCCGGCTCGTCCAGGGTCGCGACGGCGATGATCGGACCGTTGGCCCCGGCACCGAAGTTGTCCTCGACCTCGACGTAGGCCTGGTGGGCGGTGGACTCGAGCGGCTCGCTCGACCCGTCCGGCAGCCCGAGGCGAAGGGAGAGCGCCGGCACCGCGATGATCCCGCAGAGGGCGATGACGGCGAGCACGACGAGCGCGGGGCGCTTCGTCACGCCGCCGACGTAGCGCGAGCCGAAGACCTGGTCGGTGTCGGGCCGGGCGGCGTGCTTGGCCCACGCGCGCTTCGAGATGACCCGGCGGCCGATGACGTGGAGCAGGGCCGGGGTGAGCGTCAGCGCGACGCACACGGCGACGACGACGGTCGCGGCGGCGACGAGACCCATCTGGCCGAGGAGCGGCACGGGGGTGATGACGAGTGCGGTGAGCGCGATGGCGACGGTCGTGCCGGCGACGACGACGGCGCTGCCGGCGGTGCCGACGGCGTGCGCGATGGAGTCGGTCATCTCGCGCCCGTCGAGCAGCTGGGTGCGATGCCGGTTGACGATGAAGAGCGCGTAGTCGATGCCGACGGCGAGGCCGAGCATGAGCGCGAGCGCCGGGGTCATCGCGTGCATGTCGAAGAAGTGGGTCGCGGCCATGGCTCCGGCGAGGCCGACGCCGACGCCGAGGAGGGCACCGGAGATCGGCAGTCCGGCGGCGACGAGCGAGCCGAGGGCGAGTGTGAGCACCATGGCGGCGATGAGCAGGCCGACGACCTCACCCGGGCCGACGAGGGTGTTTTCCTGGGTGATCTCGACGCTGTACTGCGTCTGGATCCCGGCGTCCTCGAGCTGCTTGCCGATCTCGACGATCGCCTCCTTGACCTCGGGGTCGACGGAGTTGGTGTTGGTGTCGAACTGGATCTGGGTCAGTGCGTAGCCGTTGTCGGTGACAAATCGGGAGTCCGCGGCGCCGTCGGAGACGATCGTGCCGGCGTCGTACTGGGTCCGGCCGGTCTTGAGCTTGCGCTCCCCCTTGGCGTAGTCCTTCTTGGCCTTGGCCATCTCCTTCTCGCCGTCCTTGACCTGCTGGCGGATCTCGGCGAGGTGCGGGCTGTCGGGGTCGTTCTTCTCGAAGTAGTCGATCCACGCGTTGCCGTAGTCGAGCTGGCCCTGGGCCTTGGAGATCTTGACCCAGGCCTTGTCGAGGTCCTTCTGGCCCTTGTCGAGGTCCTTCTTCGCCTTCGTCAGGTCGGTGCGCGAGTCGTCGAGGGTCCGCTGGTTGTCGAAGGGGTTGATGACCCGCTTGACGCTCGGCTGGTCCTCCCACTCGCCGTAGACCTTGTCGATCGCCTTGCGCTGCTCGGAGGTGAATGCGCCGTCCTCGGTGTGGAGCACCACCGTGCCGAAGCCGCCTGCTGCGTCGGGGATCTCGGTCTGCAGGTTGTCCAGCACCTCCTCGAACTCGCTCCCGGGCACCGACACCTCGTTGGTCAGGGGGCGACCGAAGGCGGCGGCGCCGGATCCGGCCAGCACGAGGACGACGAGCCAGGCCGCGAGCACGCTCTTGGCGTGGGTGGCGCACCAGCGGCCGAGGCGGTAGAGGCGAAGTGCCATGCGAGTGATCTCCTGATCGATTCTTCTACTTCCGTAGAACAGTCATCTACAAATGTAGAGGCAATGTCGTTGAGAGGTCAAACGGTGGGAGAGAATGGATCGGTGAATCTCCCTTCGCCCCCCACGGTTGCACGATCGTCCACCGATGGTCGGGTGGGGACGGCCCTCGCCGCCCTGGTGCTCGGGGGCGTCGGCATCGGCGTCACCGAATTCGTGACGATGGGACTGCTCCCGGAGATCGCCGGGGGTATCGGGACAACGATCCCACAGGCCGGGCACACGATCTCGGCGTACGCGCTCGGCGTCGTCGTCGGCGCACCGACGATCGCGATCTTCGGCAACCGGCTCCCCCGCCGTGAGCTGCTCGTCGGCCTCATGGTCCTCTTCGCCCTGGGCAACGTGCTGAGCGCGATGGCCACCGGCTACGAGGTGCTCATGCTCGCCCGCTTCGTCGCCGGCATCCCGCACGGCGCCTTCTTCGGCATCGCCTCGATCGTCGCCTTCGACATCGTCGCGCCGGGGCGCGGCGGCTGGGCGGTCAGCCGGATCATGCTCGGCATCCCCATCGCCAACGTCGCCGGCGTCCCACTCGCGACCTGGCTGGGCCAGCAGGCCGGCTGGCGCTCCGCGTACTGGCTCGTCGCCGCGATCGGTGTCCTCACCGCCGTGCTCGTCAGCATCCTCGTCCCGCACCAGCCCGCCGACACCGAGGCCGACGTGCGCAGCGAGCTGTCCGCCTTCGCCGACTCGCAGGTCTGGCTCACACTGCTCATCGGGTCGGTGGGCTTCGGCGGCGTCTTTGCGATGTACTCCTACATCTCGCCGATCCTGCGCAACCAGACCGGCCTGCCCGCCGACGCGGTGCCGATCTACCTCTTCGTCTACGGCGTCGGTGGCCTGCTCGGCACGATGATCGCCGGGCGACTCGTCGACCTGTCGGTGCTGCGCACGCTCGTCGGGTCGACGATTGCGACCGGGGCCAGCCTCGCCCTCTTCGCCTGGGCCGCCAACTGGGCGGTCCCGGCCGGCGTCGTCCTGCTCCTCGTGTGCATCTCCGTCTCGGCCTTCGTCCTCGCCCTCCAGCTGCGGCTCATGGAGGTTGCCGGACGCGCCCGCACCCTCGGCGCCGCCGGCAACCACGCCGCCCTCAACGTCGCCAACGCCCTCGGCGCCTGGCTTGGCGGGCTCGTGCTCTCCGCCGGGTGGGGGTGGCAGGCGCCCTCGCTCGTCGGCGCCGGCCTGTCTGCGGCCGGCCTCGTGGTGCTGCTGCTCTCCCTTCGCATCCACCGCGGCCGCACCACCCTGGACTGACCCTTCGCCCTCCGGTCCCCGAGGAGCGAGGCGGTCGTCGGCCGCAGCGTCTCGAAGGGCAGGGACCGAGGGCATATCGTCGGGCCCATGAGCCACCCCGACATCCGGCGCGCCGTCCCCGCCGACGTCCCCGAGATCCTCCGCCTGGTCCGCGAGCTCGCCGCGTACGAAAAGGAGCCCGACGCCGTCGAGACAACCGAGGAGGACTTCGTGCAGGCGCTCTTCCCGGCGAAGGGGGAGCCCACCGCCCACTGCCACGTCGCCGAGGCCGGCGAGGGCAAGGAGCGTCGCGTCGTGGGGCTCGCCCTCTGGTACCTCACCTTCTCGACGTGGACGGGGAAGAACGGGATCCACCTCGAGGACCTCTACGTCGAGCCGCGGCACCGGGGCTCCGGCCTGGGCAAGGAGCTCATCGCCGAGCTGGCCGCGGAGTGCCGCGAGCGCGGCTACCGTCGCCTGGAGTGGACGGTCCTGCGGTGGAATGCACCGTCCATCGCCTTCTACGAGTCGCTCGGCGCGCAGCCGCAGACCGAGTGGGAGACCTACCGGCTCGACGGCGCCGGCCTCGACCTCTGAGAGGTGCGGGGGGACCCCCTTCGCCCCGTGTGCGGAACCGACCGTGCTCCGCGGGGGTGACGCCTGCCATAGTGGGCTGGTTCCGCGCACGCGTTTGGGAAGGCACACCCGTGATTCAGTACGTCCACATGTTCAGCGAGGGCGATCGCGACCAGAAGGACCTCCTCGGCGGCAAGGGGGCCAACCTCGCCGAGATGGTCAAGCTGGGCCTGCCCGTCCCTCCCGGCTTCACGATCACGACGGAGGCCTGCCGCGCCTACCTCTCCGAGGGGCGGGTGCCCCCGGAGGTGCGCGTCGAGGTCACCCAGCGACTGCGTGACGTCGAGGACCTCATCGGCCGCACCCTCGGCGACTCCGAGGAGCCGCTCCTGCTCTCGGTGCGCTCCGGCGCGAAGTTCTCCATGCCCGGCATGATGGAGACGGTGCTCAACGTCGGCCTCAACGACGACACCGTCCACTCCCTCGCCTCCTTCGCCGGTGACGAGCGCTTCGCGTGGGACTCCTACCGCCGGCTCATCCAGATGTTCGGCAAGACGGTGCTCGACATCGACTCCGAGCGCTTCAGCGACGTCCTCGACGCGCACAAGGAGCAGGCCGGCGTTCAGGCCGACGTCGACCTGACCGCCGACCACCTCAAGCAGGTCGTCGCCGAGTTCAAGCAGATCGTCCTCGACGAGACGGGCCACCCCTTCCCGCAGACGCCGCGCCGTCAGGTGGACATGGCCATCGAGGCGGTCTTCCGCAGCTGGAACACCGAGCGCGCCCAGCTCTACCGTCGCCGCGAGCGCATCGCCGACGACCTGGGCACCGCGGTCAACGTGCAGGCGATGGTCTTCGGCAACCTCGGCGAGACCTCCGGCACGGGCGTGTGCTTCACCCGCGACCCCTCCTCCGGCCACTCCGGTGTCTACGGCGACTACCTGCCCAATGCCCAGGGCGAGGACGTCGTCGCGGGCATCCGCAACACGCTCGCGCTCACCGACCTCGAGCAGCGCGACCCGGACGCCTACAAGGAGCTGCGCACCGCGATGCGCCGCCTCGAGACGCACTACCGCGACCTGTGCGACATCGAGTTCACCATCGAGCGCGGCCGGCTGTGGATGCTGCAGACCCGCGTCGGCAAGCGCACCGCCGGTGCCGCCTTCCGCATCGCGACCCAGCTCGTCGACGAGGCGCTCATCACGATGGACGAGGCCCTCGAGCGGGTCACCGGCGAGCAGCTGAGCCAGCTGCTCTTCCCGCAGTTCGACCGCGAGGCCGAGCGCACCCTCATCGCCACCGGCATGGGCGCCTCCCCTGGTGCGGCCGTCGGGGCCGTCGCCTTCGACAACGCGAGCGCCGAGGCCAAGCAGGCCGAGGGCAGCTCGGTGATCCTCGTGCGTCGCGAGACCTCCCCCGAGGACCTGCCCGGCATGATCGCCGCCGCCGGCATCCTCACCGCGCGCGGCGGCAAGACCTCGCACGCGGCCGTCGTCGCCCGCGGCATGGGCAAGTGCGCGGTCGTCGGCGCGGAGGACCTCGTCGTCGACGTGGCGAGCAAGGAGATCCGGGTCGGCGAGCACGTCGTCCGCGAGGGCGACACCATCGCCATCGACGGCAAGACCGGTGAGGTCTTCCTCGGTGACGTGCACGTCGTCGACTCCCCCGTCATGACCTACATCTCCGAGGGCCTCGAGACCGCCCGCGCCGCGTCCGACGGGGACGAGACCACCGAGCTGCTCGAGGCGGTCGACCGCGTGCTCACCCACGCCGACGCCCGCCGCCGGCTGCGGGTGCGGGCCAATGCCGACACCGGCGAGGACGCCCAGCGCGCCCGCGACCGCGGCGCCGAGGGCATCGGCCTGTGCCGCACGGAGCACCAGTTCCTCGGCGAGCGACGTCAGCAGATCGAGCGGGTCGTGCTCGCCGAGACCGATGAGGAGCGTGATGCGGCGCTCGCCGAGCTGCTGCCGGCCCAGGTCGAGGACTTCTCCGACCTGCTCACCGCGATGGACGGGCTGCCGACGACGATCCGGCTCATCGACCCGCCGCTGCACGAGTTCCTCCCCGACCTCACCGACCTGACCGTCGAGGTGGCGCTGGCCGAGGAGCGCGGCGAGAGCGGCCCCGAGGTCGACCGGGCCCGTGCGCTGCGCGACGCCGTCCGCTCGATCCACGAGTCCAACCCGATGCTCGGCCTGCGCGGGGTGCGCCTCGGGCTGAAGATCCCCGGCCTCTTCGGCCTGCAGATCCGGGCCATCGCCGAGGCCGTCGTGCGCCTGCGCGAGGCGGGTCAGGACCCGCAGCCGGAGATCATGGTCCCGCTCATCGGGTCCAACCGTGAGCTGGTCATCGTGCGCCGCCAGGCGGAGGAGATCATCACCGAGGTCGCCGAGGCCCACAACCAGTCGATCGAGATCCCGATCGGTTGCATGATCGAGCTGCCGCGTGCGGCCCTCACAGCCAACCGCATCGCGCAGACCGCCGACTTCTTTTCCTTCGGCACCAACGACCTGACCCAGACGACGTGGGGCTTCTCCCGCGACGACGTGGAGACGGCCTTCTTCCCGAAGTACCTCGAAAACGGGGTCCTGACGATCTCCCCCTTCGAGACCCTCGACGCCCTCGGCGTCGGCGAGCTCGTGCGCACGGGCGTCGACAAGGGCCGCGCCACCCAGCCGGGGCTCAAGACCGGCGTCTGCGGCGAGCACGGCGGCGACCCGGAGTCGATCCACTTCTTCCACGAGGCCGGTCTCGACTACGTGAGCTGCTCCCCCTTCCGCGTCCCCGTGGCGCGGCTCGAGGCGGGCCGGGCGGTCGTGCTCACCGACGACGTCGGTACGCGCTGACCGGACCTCGTCCGGGCACGACGAAGGCCCCGCACCACACGGCGCGGGGGCCTTCGTCACGTCCGGGCTGGAATCACCCCCGGACGGGCACGTCGCGGACGGTCAACGGGTGGAGAGGATCGGCTGGAAGCGGTCGCTCATCCGGTGGTCGTAGGGCGCGTGGTACTCGGGACCGGAGGTCGCCGAGGAGATCTGGTCGCGCTTGGTGATGTTTTCGTCCTGGGACATGGCGGCGAGCTCCGCGGCCATGCGGGTGTGGTCGGAGTCCGGGCCGGCACCCCAGTGGCGGTTGGCGGCGGGACGCAGGGCGTTGATGTAGGTCATCCAGAGCTTCTCCATGACCACGATGTTGGTCGCTTCAACTATTCTTATCCAATTCAGTTTTTCGGATGTTTGTGCAGTTTTGCTTCATCATCGAATACGCTCGGGGTTATGGTCGACGCCCACCGCCTGCGGATCTTCCTGTCCGTCATGGCGTCCGGCTCCGTCAACGCGGCCGCGGGCCACCTCGGCTACTCGCCGTCTGCGGTGAGTCAGCAGATCGCCGCACTGCAAAAGGAGACGGGGCTCACACTCTTCACCCGCCACGGGCGGGGGATCGAGCCCACACCCGCCGCCCACACGCTCGCCGCAGAGTCCGAGCGCCTCATGACCGAGCTCAAGCGGGTCGACGCCGTCGTCGACGACCTGCGCGAAGGGAGCACCGGCGCGCTGTCCATCGGGTACTTCGCCTCGGCCGGGTACCGGTGGATGCCGCAGCTGGCCAAGCGGCTGCAGGCCACGATGCCCGAGCTCACCCTGCAGATGGTCCTCACCGAGGGCTACCCGCCGGGCGAGGCGCCGCCCGTCGACATCGACGTCGTACCGGACGACCCGACGACCTCGATCCGACCCGGCTACATCGTCACGCCGCTCATGACCGACCACTTCGTCGCGCTGGTCCCCGCCGACCACCGGCTCGCCGGTCGCCGCCGGGTCGAGATGGCCGAGCTCGCCGAGGACTCGTGGATCAGCAACGACATCTCCGCCGGTATCACCCAGGAGATGGTCGACCGGGCCTGCCGCGCAGCGGGGTTCCGACCCCGATACACCGTCGAGGCGCAGGACCACTACACGGCCACGGCCTTCGTCGCGGCGGGTGTGGGCATCACCGTGCTGCCCGACCTGGCGAGCCGCACGATCCCCAAGACGGTGCGGCGGCTGCGCCTGACCAACCCCAACCCGGTGCGCGACATCGTCGCCCTCACCGCGCCCGTGGCCCGGTCCAACGAGGCGGCGAAGCTCGCGGTCGACCTGCTCGAGCAGATCGCCGCCGCCTCTGCCCGGCGGCGGTGACGCCCCCTTCGCCTCAGGTCCACTCCTCGCGCAGGATCCCGTAGGTGTAGCCGTCGACCCACCCGAGCTCGGCGTGCCACGAGTCCTTGACGCCGTGCTGCTCCCTGCGCATGCCGATGCGCTCCATGACCCGCCACGACGGGGTGTTGTCGGCGAAGCAGCCGGCGGTCACCCGGTGCAGCCCGAGATCGTCGAAGGCGATCGACAGCAGGCCGCACGCCAGGTGCGTGCCGTGGCCGCGACCGGCGTGCGCGGGATCGATGGTATAGCCGAGGCTGCCCTGCGCCCGGCTCCAGGTGCCGTCGCCGTCGTGGACCTGGCCCATGGCGTCCCCGATGGACAGCGAGCCGGTCCCCACGAGCTGACCGTCGACGTGCGCGGCCACGCCGAGGCTGTCGGGGTCGTCCTCGAGCCAGCTGCGCGTGTACGCCTGCGGGTCGACGGTCGTCAGCAGCAGCCATCGCGTGACCTCGGGGCGGTTGCGCCAGGTGAGTGCCTGCGCGATGTCGTCCGGTGTCGGCGGGCGAAGGGAGAGTGGCCCGGCCTGTCGTGGCCAGGCGAGGTCGGCTACCTTCACTCGCCGGACCCCGCCCAGGAGCGCTCGACGAGCTCGCGCAGGACGTCGGCGTCGACGTCCTCCAATCGCTTGATGTAGACGCAGCCCTTGCCGGTGGTGTGCTTCCCGAGCCGGTCGAGCAGGTCCTCGTTGGACCCGTAGAAGGTCAGTCCGTAGAGCGTCAGCGCTGCCTTGCGCGGCGCGAGCCCGATGCGGAACCACTGGTGCTCCCTGCCGTCCGCCGTCGTGTACGGCTGGTCCCCGAAGCCAATCATCGACGGGCCCCACACGACCGGCTCGGCCCCGGAGACCTCGCGCATGAGGTCGAGCGCGGCCTGCGCGTCCACGCGGCGGCGCTCGTCGGCCACGGCCCTGAGCACCTCGTCGGGGGAGGTGTCGGTGGGCTTGGTCTTGCGGTCGCTGGACATGGGGCGAGCGTAGGGCGTTGGACCAACGATCCGGGCCCGCTCGATGTCTGCCGCGCCCGCTACTGTGCCCAGCATGACCAGCGACGAATGGCCTGACATGATCGAGGAACTCATGTGGGTTCGCCGGCCGCAGAACACCCATCTGTCACAGTCACACACCGATCCGGGCAGCTACAGCCCACTCGCCCGGTCGGACGACACCAACGACCTTCAGGGCCAAGCGACGATGAGGCCGGCTGACAAGGAAGATCTCGACACGTCAGAGCCCGTCTTCTTCGATGACTCTCCAGCCGAGGACCCTGCAGGAAACCTGCGCGCGGAGCTCGCCGCCGCGCTCCTCATGCTCGGCGCCGTGTACGCAGCGCGACAAGCTTCGCCGCACATCGTCCGCTGGTGGGAGACACGCGGCCGTGAAGCGCTGCGGCGTGTAGCGCGTCGGTTGATGCCCAAGAAGCGGACCGAGGGCGGTGCGGATAGTGGCGCCCCTACAGAGATGACCAGCACTGCCTCAGACATCGTCATCGGCGTGCCCATCGTGGATTCCGCCCAGGCTTCGAATGCGGTGGAGGTCTACAGATCCGGGATGGCCTCGGAAGAGGCGCGCGAGCGGTTTATCTCGGCGCTGGTGGCGCAGGCCTACGCCGACGAGCAGTTGCGCACCCTCAGGTCGGCACGCATCGAAGATGGCGCTCCGAGCGCCCACCTTGCCGTGCCCATCGACGCCCTGACACGAGAACAACTCGCTAGCGGCATCCGCCACGTGCTCGAAGCGCACCCGGACTGGCCGAACGCCTCGATGGTGGATCGCCTCGGCGAAGTTCTTGAGCAGGGGCCGCCTGTGACCATGCCCAAGCCCAAGCGGGTGCGGCTGCCTCAGGTGTCACGTTCCAGCAGTCGACGGGGCTGATGCCAGCACCTGGATCTGGCCGCCTGAGGCTACGCCCCCATCGGCTGAGCCCGCGACTCAACGTCACGCAGGATCTCGACGATGTCATCAACTGCGTTCTCGTCGAAGAGGTCGTCAGGACCGGCCGGCTTTACGAGTCGCCGTACACCGACCATGCGCCGAC
>NZ_ALWX01000055.1 GCF_000297495.1 Janibacter hoylei PVAS-1
ATCACCCCCGACCTCGTCCGTCGGCACGAGCATCGGCTCGTAACGGCGCCTTCGTCGCCGCGGACCCGACGGTCGAAGGGGTGGGGCGCCTCGAGGAGCTGTGGCGCGACGTCGTGCGCTCCGGGGAGATGAGTGAAAGCCCGGTGCGGCGGGCCGCGCGCCTGGCCAAGCACGGCACCCACGTCATGCGCCCCGGGCTCATCCCCGACCTCGTCGCGCGCCACCTCGGCGTCGACCTCGTCGAGGACCTGCCCGTCCCCTTCCAGTGCGTCGCCGCCGAGATCGAGGGCTCGGTGTCCCGGTGGTTCACGGCCGGGCCCATCGGGCCGGCGGTCGCCGCCAGCTGCGCCGTGCCCGGGCTCTTCGCCCCCGTCGAGATCGACGGGGCGCACTACTACGACGGTGGCCTCGTCCACTCGATCCCCGTCGGGCGGGTCATCGCCCTCGGCGCGACCGAGGTGCACGTGCTCCAGGTCGGGCGGGTCGAGCAGCCGCTCTCCGCGCCGACCAACCCGCTCGACGTCGGGCTCGTCGCCTTCGAGATCGCCCGCCGGCACCGCTTCGTCGAGGAGATCGCCGAGGTGCCCGACTCCGTGCGGCTGCACGTGCTGCCGAGCGGCACCGACCGCACGCCGACGGCCTCGCTCCTCGGCCAGGGCACGGTCGCCAAGGTCGACGAGCGGATGGCCCGGGCCTTCGAGGCGACGAGCGCCTACCTCGAGGGGACCACGCGATGAGGATCAGCGCGCTCCCTTCGCTCCCGGCGCCGCCGCTGTGGCTGCGGATGGTCCTGCAGGCGCTCTACCCGCTCTTCGGCATCGTCATGTCGCTCGCCTTCCTCGTGCTCGTGCCCTTCCTCGTGCTGCTGTGGCCGTGGGACCGGCGGCTGGCGATCCTGCGCTGCCTCTTCCTCACCGTCTACATCATGTGGGAGGACATCGGTCTCGTCGTCGAGTGCTGGTACCTGCGGCTGCGCTCGCCGCGCGGCACGAGCCCGACCTGGGACGCCGACCACCTCGCGCTCATCAAGCGGGCGCTCGACAACGTGCTCTTCACCGCGCGGCGGGTCGTCGGCTTCCACGTCGAGATCGAGGGCCAGCTGACCGTCGGCCGACCGGGGCACCCGCTCGTCGTGATCTCCCGCCACGCCGGCCCGGCCGACTCGCTGGCCATCGCCTGGCTGCTCGCCTCGACCGCCGGGCGGATCCCACGGATCATCCTCGCCGACGCGATGCTCTGGGACCCGGGCATCGCGATGGTCCTGCAGCGCCTCGACTCCTACTTCGTGCCCTCGCGATCCGGCGCGGGCGACGACCGGACCAAGGGGGTCGAGGAGCTCGCGTCGACGCTCACGGCCAAGGACGCGATGCTCATCTTCCCGGAGGGGCGCAACTGGACCCGCGAGCGGCACGAGGTGCTCGTCGAGGACCTCGGGTCGCGCGGGGAGACGGCGCGGCAGGAGCTCGCGCGCTCGCGGCCGTGGGTGCTCGAGCCCCGCTCCCGCGGCGTGGCCGCGATGCGCGAGCACGCGCCCGATGCGGACGTCATGGTCATCGCCCACACCGGCCTCGACATGATCTCCGGGCCGGCCGCCGTGGTCCGCGCCGTGCCCTTCCGCAACCGGTTGCTCATCCGCGGCCGGACGTACCACAGCGAAGACGTCCCCACCCGGCCCGACGAGGTCGCCGCCTGGCTCGACGCGCGCTGGGCGGAGGTCAACTCCTGGGTCGACAGGCGCATCAGCGGGCGAGAGCACCGGTGAAGCCGTGGTTCCCGCCGACGGTGAGCACGGTGGCCGTCGCGGCGGCTGCGGAGGCGGACAACCGTGTGCACCGGTGGCCGCTCACGCCCCGGATCACCCGGTGGCTGCGGACGAAGGGGGCCGACGCCCGCCTCGCCGGCTTCGAGACCGACCGCGCGGCACTGGGGGTCGAGGTCGCGCACGATGCCCGCGGCGACCTCGTGATGACGACTCCTCTCACCGGTGCGCATTTCCCTAGGGAAATGCGCACGGAAGGGCCATCTGGTCGCCCACTCCCTGCGCATTTGCCTAGGGAAATGCGCAGGGACGGGCAGGATGCGCGCGCGGGGGGAGGCGTGGGTGCTGTGGGCCCACGGCGGCGGATTTTGCTGGGGGTCGGCGCGCGACGGCACCGGGCTGCGGCTGGCCGCCGGACTCGGGCGCCCCGTGGTGTCGGTGGAGTACCCGCTCGCTCCGGAGGAGCGCTTCCCGGTCGCGATCGAGCACTGCCTGGCCGCCTACGAGGCCGGGGTCCGTGAGCGCGGGCCGCAGGTCCTCCTCGGCGGGGTCTCGGCCGGAGCCAACCTGGCCTTGGGTGTGCTGCAGCGGGTCCGGGCCCTGCGGGAGAGCGGGTCGGACCTGCCCCAGCCGATCGGCCTGGTGGGGCTGACCCCCTTCGGCGACCTGGCGGGCGAGGGCGACTCCTACCGCGTCAACGAAGGCCGCGACGCCTACCTGCGCTGGCGGGGCCAGCAGGAGCGCTTCGCGCGGGCGTACGCCGGGCGGGCCGACCTGCGCGACCCCCTCGTCTCACCCGTGCACGCCGACTGGTCGGGCGAGCCGCTGCCGCCGGCGATCTTCACGACGGGTACGCGCGACCTCTTCCTCTCCGACACCGCGCGCATCCACACCGCGTGGCGGGCCGCCGGTGGGGAGGCCGACCTCGTGCTCGCCGAAGGGATGTGGCACAGCTACCTCTCCGACGCCCGGCTGCCGGAGTCGGACGCACTCATGGCCCGGCTGCTCGACTGGTGCGACGGGGTGCTCGCCGGGCGGGTGTGACGCGCCGGGCACGAGCCGGGCTCAGCCCCCGAGCCGCCGCAGCCGGTCCAGCCACTGCCGTGCCGCGACGAAGGCCGCGTCGCTCGTGATCGGGTCGACCGAGATCGGGGTGCCGGCGGCGGCGGGATAGGACCCGAGGAAGCGCACGTCGGCACACACGCGGTGCAGGCTCATCAGCGCCGCGCCGACCCGCTCGTCCTGCACGTGCCCCTCGAGGTCGATCGAGAAGCAGTAGGAGCCCATCGACTCCTTCGTCGGCCGGGACTCCAGCCGGGTCATGTTGATCCCGCGGACGGCGAACTGCTCGAGCAGCTCGAGCAGCCCGCCCGCGCGGTCGCTGCGCTGGTAGAGCACGACCGTCGTCTTGTCACGCCCGGTCGGAGCCGGGAGCCAGTCGGGCCGGGAGACGACGACGAAGCGGGTCACCGCATTGCTCATGTCACCGATGTCGTGGGCGACCACCTCGAGCCCGAAGTGCTCGGCGGCGATCGGGGCGCAGACCGCGACGTCGTAGCCGACCTCACCCGGGTGCTCGGCGAGGTCCTTGGCCGCCGACGCCGTCGACAGCGTCGGGACGTAGATCGCCTGCGGCGCCCGCCCACCCGCCCACCCGCGCACCTGGGCCCACGCGTGACTGTGGGTGCCGATGGCTCGAGCCGCTCCCAGCGCGGTGCCCGGCCGCGCGCAGGCGACGAAGGTGATCGGCACGAGGACCTCGCCGACGACGACGAGCGGGTCGCCCGAGGTGAGGGCGTCGAGGGTGGCCGAGACACCCCCTTCGACGGAGTTCTCGATCGGGACGACCGCGGCGTCGACGTCACCGGCGCGCAGCGCGTCGAGGGCCGCGTCGACGGACCCGAGGGGGACCTGCTCGTGCTCCGCGTCGGCCACCCACGACAGCAGCGCCTGCTGGGTGAAGGTGCCCTCGGGGCCGAGGTAGGCGTAGCGGGTCATGTCTCTCCTCCTGGGACGGACGAAGGGGGTCAGGCGTCCGGTGATCCGGTGCGAGCGGCCGCGAGAGCCTGCCGCTCCTCAGGGGTCAGGGTCGAGTCGGCGTCGCCGCCGACGACTCCCTTGGCATAGGTGCGCGACTCGCCCCGGCCGTGGATGCTGCTCACGACGAGGCCATCACCGGCGTCGTCGATGATCGCTGCCGAAAAGCTCAGCCGACCGCCCATGTCGCCGAAGGCGTCGTAGCGGACGACGGCCACGTGCCGCAGGGCCTGGCCGATGTCGTGACGAAGGGCGGCGAGGTCACCTTCGCCGACGGGCGAGCGGGCCTCGAGGGTCGCGATCCGCTCACCGAGGGCGCGGGTGCGGGCGAGCAGGGCGACGACGGCGACCAGGGCGAGGGCGAGTCCGCACAGCAGGGCGATCTCGACGGCGCTCATGCGCTCACCCTAGGCCTGTCCCCCGGCACCCGAGCCGGCATCTCACGGTCGGTCCGGTGGATCGCCCAGGCGAGCAGGGCGAGGACGACGACGCTGCCGATGACATTGCCCTCGACGAGCAGGTCGCCGACCCAGCGCGGGTCCCTCCCTTCGCGCTTCCACAGCACCCCCCAGAAGGGCATGGTGCAGACGAACCACGCGATGACGACTGCGGCCGCTCCGAGGCGGGGCCAGTCGGGCCGGCGCCAGCGCATGACGTAGGGCCCGAGGATCGCCGGGACGATGACGATGATCCAGTGCAGGTGGTGCACCCACGAGACCGGGGAGAGGAGGAAGCCGGCGAGGCCGACGGCTGCCGCCTCCGCGACCCAGTCGCCCTGGCGGTGCGCGCGCTGGGCGATCCAGAAGACGACCGCGCCCATGACGAGCAGCCACGGGGCCCACGCGAGGGTGAGCTCGGTGCCCTCGAGTCCGCGGCGGAGCAGGGTGGCGCGGAAGGCCTGGTTGGCCGAGCCGTCGTTGGGGCCGAGCCGGGTCGGGTCGGACAGCGCCCCGCCCCAGAAGGCGAAGGAGGCCTGCGGCAGCACGAGCCAGGCGGCGACCGAGACGAAGGTGGCGGTGCCGATCGCCCAGCCGGCCTCGCGCCAGCGGCGGCCCAGCAGGTAGTGGATGACGAAGACGCCGGGTGTCAGCTTGATCGCCATGGCGAGCCCGACGAGCACGCCCGGGGGCACCCGCGCGAGCCAGCGGTGCCGTGGCCGCTGCAGGTCGAGCAGGCAGATGAGGACGAGGAAGGCGTTGACCTGCGCGAAGCGGATCCCGTCGCCGACCGGCTGGGTCCACAGGAATCCGGCGGCGACGACACCGACGAGGACCGGCGCCCAGACCCCGACCCGCTCGCGCACCCGGTACCACGCGAGCCAGACGATGGCGACGTTGGCGAGCAGCTGGGCGATGGTCCACAGCCAGGCCGCGACCTCGAAGGGGACGAGTGCGAGCGGCACGGAGAGGAAGGCTGCGATGGGCGGGTAGGTGAAGGGCAGCAGCTGCGGCGGCTGGGTCATCTGCGCGTAGATGTCGCGCCCCTGCAGGACCGAGAGCCCGCCCTCGCGGTAGACCTGCACGTCGACCTGCCACTGGTCCTGCGGGAAGAGGAAGAGGAACTTCGCGATCGGCCAGGCGGCGACGAGCACGAAGAGGACGACCCCGAGGAGGACGTGGGGTCGACTCAGGCGGGACATGGGCCCCATTGTGGCCGACGGGGGCTGGCCCGCGGCGCAGGTCACTACGGTTGGGGCATGGTCGGCGCCGCACTCCCTCCGCGCGCCCGGGGTCTGCTCCCGGTCGTGCTGGTCCTGCTCGTGCTCGTCGCCGGGGTGCTCGGCGTCGGCGGCGGTCGGGCCAGCGCCGAGACCGGGCCGCGCGATGTCGTCGTCGTGGGTGCTCCCGGCCTGTCGTGGAGCGACGTCACCGCCGAGGGGACGCCGGCGCTGCACTCGCTGTCGCAGGGCGGCGCGATCAGCAACCTCAACGTGCGCTCCACCTACTTCACCTCGTGCCCGGTCGACGGGTGGCTCGGGCTGTCCGCCGGCAACCGCGCGGCCCAGCCGCGGGACGTGACCCGGGGGCAGCTGCGGGCCGACCCGCGAGCGCTGCCGCATTGCGACTCCCTGCCGGAGGTCGAGTCGTCGTCGGCGATGACCTCCGTCGAGATGGACCGCGATTTCTGGAGCGGTTTGTCGAAGGGGGTTGCCGCGCAAGGCTTCGAGGCCCGGATCGGGTCGCTCGGGTCGGCGGTGCACGAGGCGGGCGGCTGCATCACCGGCAGCGGGCCGGGCGCGGTGCTCGCGATGACCTCCCGCGACGGCATCGTCCACGGCGAGGGGGGAGCCGGGGGTCGCCGAGCCCTGCCCGGTCACCCTCGTGGGAGCGCCGCCGATCACGATCGCCGAGGAGGGGGACCCGCGGCAGCGGCAGGTCGCCGCGGTCGACGCCGCGGTCGACGACGTGCTGACCGCCGCCGACGCCGACACCGTCGTGATCGTCGCCGGGCTCTCGGACGACGGGGGCAAGCCCGGCCTGCGGCTCCTCGCGATGACCGGTGGCGGCACACCTGCGGGGTGGCTGCACTCCGACTCGACGACGCGCGACGAGATGGCCCAGGTGGCCGACCTCACCCACTCGGTGCTGACGATCGCCGGGATGGAGCCGCCGGAGGGGATCGCCGGGCGCGCCCTCGTGCCCGTCGCCGACGACGCGCCGGCGCGCGATCGGGTCGCGACCCTCGTCGACGACGACGCCCAGCTGCAGGCGGCCGACGAGGTCATCCCGCCCTTCTTCCGGGGCTTCGGCGTCGGCCTCGTCGGGCTGCTCGCCCTCGCCGGGCTCGTCGCCCGCGTCGGCCCGGAGCGCTGGCGACCGACGATCGTCCGGGCCGTGGGGCTCGTCGCCCTCGCGGCGATGGCCGTGCCCGCCTCGACCTACCTGCTGACCCTCACCCGGTGGTTCGACACGGAGTCGGTCCTCGGTGGCTTCGTCCTGCGGCTCGGCGTCATCGACCTGGCGCTCGTCGCCGCCGTGCTCGCGCTCGTGCTGCTCGTCGTGCGGCTGGCACCTGCGCACCTGCGGGGCGAGGGTCCGCTGATGGCCCGCACGGCGGTCGGCGCGGTCTCCGCGATCACCTTCGCCCTGCTTGCCGGCGACCTGCTCCTCGGCCGCGGGCGGATGACGATGCTCTCCACCCTCGGCCTGCTGCCTCTCGACGGGGGCCGCTTCCACGGCTTCGGCAACGTCCCCTTCGCGATCTTCGCTGCCTCGGCCTTCCTGCTCATGAGCGTGCTGGCGGCTCCCCTCGTCGCCCGCGGTCGCCGCACGGCCGCCGCGCTCGTCGTCGGTGTGGTCGGCCTGGTGACCTTCGTCGTCGACGCCTGGCTCGGGGCGGACGGCGGTGGCGCGCTCGCGCTCATCCCGTCGGTCGGTTACCTCGTGCTCGCCGTCGCCGGCGTCCGCCTGACGTGGGCCAAGGTCGTCGCGATCGGTCTGGCCACCGGCGTGGGCTTCCTCGCGATGGCGGGGGCGGACTGGCTGCGGCCCGAGGAGCAGCGGACCCATCTCGGCCGCTTCTTCCAGAGCCTGCTCGACGGCGACGCGTGGGGCATCCTCGTGCGGAAGCTCGAGACCAATGTCGACCTGCTGCTCGGCCCGGAGCGCGCGGCGCTGCTCGTGCCGGTCGTCCTCGTCGCGGTCATCTGGGTGCTCGCGCGGCCGGGCAGCGCTGCGGGACAACGGGTCCAGCCGCTGATGTCCGCCTATCCCGGGCTGCGCGTCGGTCTCATCGGGCTCGTCGTCGCGCTCACGGTCGGCTTCCTGCTCAACGACTCGGGCACGGCGATCCCGGCCGCCGCGGCGCTCGTCCTCGCGCCGGCGCTGCTCGTCCTGTGGGCCGGAGCCGGCCGAGCGCGGGATGAGCGTGTGGAGGGGCCAGCGACTGGCTGACCCACTGCGCACTGCAGGCGTCAGGGAGCCCGCAGCTGGCGGGGGTAGCAGGCGTTGTCGAGGTCGTCCCCGCTCAGCCACGAGAACTCGACCTCGCACCACGCCTCGGCGTCCTCGCGGGTCGTCAGCCAGCCTGGGTCGACGATGGTCATCCAGATCTTGTCGTCATCGGCGCCCACGGTGCTGCCGAGGTCCTCGGCCTTGAGCAGGTAGACGTCGGTCCAGGCGTAGGTCGACTCGATTTCCTCGTGCAGCTCGAGGATGTCGGGGAGGCGGAAGACGTGGGACCCGCTGCTCGTGAGCTGGCGGTCGTCACGGGTGCCGTCCTGCTTGGCCGAGAGGCTCACCGCCCAGTCGCCATCGGTGACGAGCCGGCCGAGGGACTCGTCGCGCTTGTCGCTCAGCTGCTCGGCTGCGCTCGGTGGTGCCGCGGTCGTCGTCACCGTGGTCGTCGGAGGTGGCGTCGCGGTGCTCGTCACCGTCGTCGTGGGCGGGGGCGTGGCCGTGACGGTCGTCGTCGGCGTCGAGGTCGAAGGGGGCCCGGCCGCGGGCTCGCCGTCGGAGCCGAAGAACCACAACGCTGCACCACCCGCACCGAGCAGCAGGACACCGGCAGCGACGGCAGCGACGATTGCGGTCCACGGCGGGCCGCCGTGCGAGCCGGGGGGTGGGGCCATCGAGGCCCCCGCTGTCGGTGCAGCTGCAGTGGGCGTGACCGGGAGTGGACCTGGGCCCGCGGGCGGCGTCGGCTGCTGCACGATCCAGTCGTCCCACGAGGTCTCGGGCGACGGCTGCGGCCAGCCCGGGCGGGGGTCGAGTGCTGCCTGGGCGCGGGTTGGCTCGTCGTCCTGCCAGAAGCGACCGGCGTCGTCCGTGCCACCATCGGCCGCCATGCGGGCCCCGCACCCGGGGCAGAAGGCTCCCGTGCTCGTCGTCCCGCACGAAGTGCACTCCATCTCGTCCCCCCGGGTTGCGCGCGATCACTGGATCCTAGATCCGTTGACCCCTTCCTGACCATCCCCTGACTCGCCTCTGACGGGCTTGCCGGCACAGCACCCAGATCGCGACCCAGACCGCCAGCGTCGCCAGCGGTGACGCGACGAAGCGGACCGCGAGCGTCACGGTCTCGACGTCCTCGGGCAGGTGCACCCGCCCGGGGACGTAGGCGAGGGCCAGTACGAGCGAGCGCGCCACGAGGAGCAGCAGGAGGGGCCTCAGCCGCCGCCATCCCTCGTGACCGACGAGCCCGACGAGGACGGCGGTGGCGAGCCACTGCGGCAGCTCGTACCAGGGCAGCACGTACCCGGCGCCGAGGGAGTAGGCCGTCGTCAGGACGAAGAGCGCCCGCACCGCCACCACCTCGGTCAGGCCGTCGGTGATCCGCCACAGCGCGACCGCGAGCAGCACGCACCCGATCGCGGCGACCCACGTCGTCACGCTCCGGGCGACGCCCTCGTCGAGCCAGAGGTCGAGCAGCGTGTAGACCGACCGCCAGGGCATGGCGTAGGAGATGCCGCTGCCGGCCTCGCCGATCCGCGTCAGGGCCGCTCGCCCGACGAAGGCGTGGGCCGGCACGAGCACGATGAGGGTCCCGACGACGAGCCGCGCCACCTCGGCCCACCTGCGGGGCCGGGGCGACGTCCCGAGCCACCCCCACAGCAGGGCGACGCCGACGACGCCGGCCGTGAGCTTGGTGCTCGCGGCCAGGCCGGTCGCGAGACCGGCGAGCAGCGGCCGGCCCGCGAGACCGAGGCCCAGCGCGGCGACCATGGCACAGACGGCGAGGGTGTCGACGTGCGCGCCGAGCACGCCCGCCCCGACGACGAGGACATTGGTCGTCCACCACCGGTCGACGGTCGGCCGGTCCGTGCCCAGGCGCACGAGCAGCTCGCGCACTCCGAGCCAGGCCCCGACGACGAGGGCCTGCCAGACCCAGACGACCTGTCGGGCGAGCTCGCCGCCGACCTGGGCCGACAGCCCCATGAGCCAGGTGCCGACGGGTCCGTAGACGCTCGCCGCCTCGCGCCACGGGTCCTGCACCCAGCGGACGACCGGGTCGGCGTCGCCGCGCCACTGCGAGGGCACGACCGTCCACGGGTCGCCGCCCTCGACGAGGATGCGCCCGTAGGCCGCGTAGTTCGTGTGGTCCGCCGTGCCGAAGGGAGCGGTGAGCAGCACGAGCACGGCGAACCCGACGACGTGCCACCACTGCAGGCGAAGGGGGACGGGCCGGCGCACGTGCCGCCACAGCGAGGCGGCACCGAGCAGGTAGCCGAGGGTCTGGAGCGCGACGACCGTCCACGGCGTCAGCTGCCACGGCAGGCTCGGCGGGGCCCAGCCGTGCGGCCCGAGGGGCGGCAGGGCGACCGACGTGCCGCTCGCGCCGACGAGCAGCAGCAGACCGAGCCCGGCGACGAGCAGCCCGACGTCGAGGCGCGCGCGGGGGGGCGGGTCGGCGTGCGAGCCGGGGCGTGCCGACGGCCCCGCCGGGTCGGCAGCCGACGTCACGAGAGGAAGCGGCGGGCGAGCAGGGCGCCCGAGACGTCGCGCAGCTGCATCGCCCGGTGCACCCGTCCCTTGATGTCGTTGCCCGTGCGGCGGTGGGTCAGCTCGACGGGGACCTCGACGACCCGACGGCCGGCGCGCAGCACGTCGACGAGCATCGCGGCCTCGACGCCCCAGCCGGAGGCGAGGGGGGTCGCGTCGGCGAAGGTCTCCCGGGTGAGCGCCCGCATGCCGTTGAGCGGTTGCTCGACGACGCGACCGGTCATCGCCTCGATCTGGCCGCGCGCCAGCCTCACGACGCGGCCAGCGCCGAGCGAGGAGGCGCTGCGCGGGATGTTGGCCACCGCGAGGTCGGCCGTGCCGGCGAGCACCGGCTCGAGCAGGGGCGCGAGGTTGGCCGCGGACTCCCCGAGGTCGGCGTCGGCGAAGAGGAGGAGGTAGGGCTCGGCGCCGGTGCGGGCCTCCTCCTCGGCCAGGCGGGCCACGCCCGTCTCGAGCGCAGCGGCCTTGCCCCGGTTGGCGGGGTGGCGCACGACGAGCGCGCCGGCGTCCGCGGCGACGGCCGCGGTCGGGTCCGTCGAGCCGTCGTCGACGACGACGACGAGCGCGATGTCGTCGAGCCCGAGCAGCGCGGTGACGGTCGTGGCGACCCGATCACCCTCGTCCTTGGCCGGCACGATCGCGGCCACCCGGGCGGACATCGTCAGCGCAGCGTCACCTGCCGGGAGAGCAGGCCGGCACGGGCGCGGCGCTCCTCGGCAGTGAGCTCGTCGTCGGAGGCGGCAGCCGTCGCGTAGCGCGCGGCGAAGTCGGCGACGGCGGCCTCGTGCTCCGACGGGTCGGAGTCGGGGGCCACCTCCCACACCGGGACCACGAGGCCGCCGGCACGGAACATGCCGAGCAGGCGGCGGTCGTCGTCGAGGTGGGCCTCGCCCTTCGCGTGGAGCCGGGCGAGAGCGGTCGTTGCCACGTCCTCGGCGTCACCGATGATGTGGCGGATGTAGGTGCGCTCGCCGATGCGGCACCAGTAAGTGCTCGGGGTGCCGGCGATCGGGGCCGTCGGGACGACCGACTCGTTGGCCCGCTCGAGGGAGGCGGCGGCCTCGCCGCTCACCTCCTGGCCCTCGACCCAGAAGTCGAAGCCCTCGTGGACGGTGATCTCGAAGGGAGCGTCGGTGTCGATGAGGTCCTGCAGGCGCGGGGTCTCGGCGGTCGTGCGGGGCAGCTGCGGGATCGGCGCGCCCGGCTCGGCGGACAGCGCGGTGAGCAGTGCCTGACCGAGGTCGCGGCTCGGGTCACCGCTGCTCGAGCCGGACTGGCTGGCGATGAGCACGGTGCCGTCCTGGCGACGCAGCGCCGGCCAGGCCATCGGCAGCACACTCGCCAGGGTGACCGTCTCCGGAGACCCGTCGGGCACGGCGTCGGCGCGCAGCGTCAGCGTCGCCGTGGCGGCGGGGAGGATCTCGTAGGCCGCCACCCAGTCCGCCTCGCCCGGCAGCCCCTCGAAGGGACGTGCGACGTACGGCACCGGGGCGACCTTGGTCTTGCCCTGTGCGTCCTTCTTGCGTCGTGAAGCCTTGCCCATGGCGGTCAGCGTAGGCCCTCGGAGGCCGGGGCTTGGGTCGCACCGCCGCGACAGGGACAATGTGCGGGCAAGCGACCGCGATGAAGGGACCGCCTCACCCATGGGCCAGGCACACGACGGCACCGACGCCGCACCGACCGTCGACTCCTTCGGGGGCGAGATCGGCAAGGGCCAGGCCCGCACGATCCGCGCCCGGTGGGAGCTGCAGTCGGTCACCCGGGTGCGCGAGGCGGTCGCGCTCGACCTCGTCGCTCGGGGGGTCTCCGACGAGATCACCAGCGAGGCCGAGCTCGTCGTCACCGAGCTCGTCACCAACTCGCTGCGCCACGCCTCGCCGCTGGCCGACCGCACCGTCCGGATCCACTGGAAGGCGCGCGGTGACGCCGTCGAGATCGAGGTGAGCGACGGCGGCGCCGAGACCGAGCCGGCCCCGGCGCCGCGTCAGGTGTGGGCGACCTCCGGTCGCGGTCTGCGCATCGTGCGCAGCATCGCCCACGAGTGGGGCGTGCAGCGTGACGAGAAGCAGACGACCGTGTGGGCCGCTCTCGGCGGCCCCTCGCGCCGCCGCGTCGGCTGAGACCCGCGACGGGTCAGCCGAGGCGATCGGTCAGGCGCGCGCCTTGCGCCAGCCGGCGCGCCGGGCGTCGCTCTCGGAGCAGAACCAGCGCTCGCCCTTGCTCGTCGTGATGACGGTCGCGTTGTAGGAGCGGCCGCCGGGCACGTGGTAGATCTTCTCGCCGCTGCTGCTGATGTTGCCCTTGATCTTGCAGCCGGAGGTGACCGGCTTGGGCTTGGTCACGACGGGCTTGGGCTTCGGGGCGACGGTGCAGGAGCGCCACAGGCCACGCTTGGCGGACTTGGCCTTCGACTGGGCCCGCAGGTGGGAGGTGCGACCGGCGTAGGGGCGGTTGTACGTGTACTCCTTGGCGTAGCCGCCGTCGATGAGCTTGAGCGCGACCGACTGGCCGCCCGGGGTGTAGACGTGGCGCAGCAGGCGGCCGTAGCGGTCGGTGTTGCCCTGGGTCGAGTCGACCTTGATGTAGACCCTGCCCGAGGCCGTCAGCTGCTTCATCCGGGCCGTGGCCTGGGTCGCGTAGCACTGGCGGGGGCTCATCTCCGGCGCGTTGAGACCGATGAGCCGCACGGGCGTGGACTTGCCCTTGTAGCTGATCCGGATGGTGTCGCCGTCGGTGACCTTGAGGACCCGCACCGAGCTGGCCCCCTTCGGCGGCTTGGCGGTGGTGGCGGTGGCGACGGTCGCGGCAGCAGGGGCGGCGACGGCCGCGGGGGCAGCGGCAGCGGCAGCAGGGGCGGCGACGACGAGGGCAGCAGCAGCCAGGGTGGCGAGGCGGCGGATCACGGCAGGCTCCGGTCAGGGCGAAGGGATGGGGGTGGGAAGGCACAGCAGGGCCCGGCCCGAACCCAGGACCGGCTTCCCCCCGGTCCTGGGAGAAGGATGGCCGCACGAAGTTGAATTGTCAAAGGGCCCGCTGCCGTAGGGTTTGCGGCATGTCGTACGTCGCGCCGCAATACCCGTCCACCCCGCCGGCGAAGGGCGGCAAGCCCTGGCTCCTCATCGTCGGGGCGGTCCTCGCGATCATCGCGGTCGCGCTGTGCTGCGTCGGCGGGTTCATGACCGTCGGGTCGGGGCAGGACCTCGCCGACAGCCCCGAGTACACCGGCAGCCACACCGTCACCCTCCAGGAGGGCGACACGCGGGCCGTGTGGTCGAGCGACGAGTCCGCGAGCTGCTCCGTCACCGGCCCGTCCGGCTCGGTGAGCGATGCGAGCGGCAGCACGCAGACCACCAGCTGGGGCGAGGAGCAGTACCACCGGGTCTTCGCCATCGAGGCGGACCAGGCGGGCGACTACACGATCAACTGCGCGAGCCCCTTCCGTGTCGGCGACAGCCTCTCGACGGGCGGCTTCATCGGCATGGGCGTCGGCGCCGGGCTCGGCTGCATCGCCGTCGTCCTCATGGGCATCGGTCTCGTCCTCTGGCTGACCCGCCGCAAGCGCGCCTGACCCGGAATTCGTTGGCGGACCACGGTGGTGCGCTGCCACCGTGGTCCGGATGACGGATACCACCACCCTCACCGCCCTCGGCTGGGACGAGGCGAGCGCCGCGGCCTTCGACGACGTGGCGCGGTCGGCTCCCTTCGCCCTGGAGGCGGGTCGCGTCGGCCGGGTCGACCGCGGCCGGGTCACCGTCCACACCGCGCACGGGGCAGTGCCGGCGCTCGTCCGGCTGCCTGCGGGCAGCGATCTCGAGGACCAGCCGACGACCGGCGACTGGGTCGGGCTGGAGCGTCGCCCCGATGGTGACGTCGTCCGAGTGGTCCTGCCGCGGCGCACCGCGATCGTCCGCACGGCCGCCGGTGAGCGGTCCGACGCCCAGGTCATGGCGGCCAACCTCGACCACGTGCTGGTCGCGGTCCCCTTCGAGACGCGGGTCAACCTGTCGACGATCGAGCGCTACCTCGTCGTCGCCTGGGAGTCCGGGTCGCAGCCGCTCGTCGTGCTGACGAAGTCCGACCTCGCCTTCGACCCCGATGCCACCCGCGCCGAGGTCGAGGCGGCCGCCCCCGGGGTCGACGTCCACGTCGTCTCCGCAGAGACCGGCGAGGGCATCGACGTCCTCGCCGCGGTGCTCTCCGGTGGGACGACCGCGCTCGTCGGGCAGTCCGGCGCCGGCAAGTCGACGCTCGTCAACGCCCTTGCGGGGCAAGAGCTCCAGGCCGTCTCCGACACCCGGCAGGACGGCAAGGGCCGGCACACGACGACCGCCCGCGAGCTCGTCCCGCTCGGCGGTGGCGGGGTGCTCGTCGACACCCCCGGTCTGCGCTCGATCGGGCTGCACGACGACGGCGAAGGGGTGGCCCTCACCTTCCCCGACGTCGAGCTGCTCGTCGCGTCCTGCCGGTTCGCCGACTGCGGCCACGGCACCGAGCCCGGGTGCGCCGTGCAGGCCGCGCTCGCCTCGGGTGAGCTCGACGAGCGGCGCTGGCACAACTGGGGCAAGCTCCAGCGCGAGGCCGAGTGGATCGCCCGGCGCACCGACCCCGCCGCCCGCGCGGCCGCGCGCAAGCGGTGGGCGGCGACGGGCCGGGCCGGCCGGGCTCAGGCGGCGATCAAGCGGGGGCAGGACCCCTTCGCCTGAGGTCAGGAGTGACGCGACCCGCGGATCAGACGCACGCAACCCCAGACGATGGCCACGGCCAGCAGCGTCGGTGGGAGCACGAGCACCCAGAAGGCGAAGGTTCCCCACGGGGGGGCGAAGGGGGAGGGCCCCCCTCAGAGGACGTCGTGACCGGGGTGGTTGCCATGCGCCAGCTCCTCGGCAACCTCGAGGGCGGGGCGCACCTTGGGCGTCTTGGGTATGACGCCGAGGCGGCCGGCCTGGAAGTCCTCGAAGGCGGTGACGAGCTCCTCGCGGGTGTTCATGACGAAGGGGCCGTAGGCGGCGATGGGCTCGCGGATCGGGCGGCCGCCGAGCAGGATGACCTCGAGCGAGGCGCTGCGGGCGTCCTGGGTGTCCTCCGCGGTGATCTCGAGGGCGACGCCGGAGCCGAAGACGGCGAGCTGGCCCTCGCGGATCGGGCGCCGGTCGGGGCCGACGGTGCCGCGGCCGGAGAGCACGTAGGCCAGGCCGTTGAAGTCCTCGCGCCATGGGATGTGCATCCGCGCACCGGGCGCGATCGTCGTGTGGATCATCGAGATCGGTGTCGTCGTGATGCCCGGGCCCTCGTGGCCGTCGAGCTCTCCGGCGATGACGCGCAGCAGTGCGCCGCCGTCGTGGCTGGAGAGCAGGCCGACCTGGCCGGAGCGGATGTCCTGGTAGCGCGGGTCGGACATCTTCTGGTGGCTCGGGAGGTTGACCCACAGCTGGAGGCCGTGGAAGACACCGCCGCCCACGACGAGCTCCTCCGGCGGGGCCTCGATGTGCAGCAGGCCGGAGCCAGCGGTCATCCACTGGGTGTCGCCGTCGGTGATCAGGCCGCCGCCACCATGGGTGTCCTCGTGGGCGAAGGTGCCGTCGATGATGTAGGTGACCGTCTCGAATCCGCGGTGCGGGTGCCAGCTGGTGCCGCGCGCCTCACCGGGGGCGTACTCGACCTCACCCATCTGGTCCATGTGGATGAAGGGGTCCAGGCGCGCCATGTCGACACCGGCGAAGGCGCGGCGGACGGGGAAGCCCTCGCCCTCGAAGCCCTTGGGCGCCGTGCTCACCGACAGCACCGGGCGGGAGACCGCGTCGGGGGTCGGCTGGGTGACGCGGGGGAGGGCGAGGATGTCGTCGACGGTCACAGCGGGCATCGGGTGTTCCTTCGGTTGGTGATCGTCCGTGACAACAGTAGTTGAAAATCAAACATTCCGGGAGGTCGCCTAGTCTCGGGCTCGTGCCCCCTCGCTCGCCCCTGCCGCCGCGCCACGGTCTCGGCGCGGCCTGGGTGCGCACCCCCGACCACGACCACGGCCGGCCGCGCCCGTGGTCGACGATGGGCCACTGGCTGCGCGACACCTCGCCGGAGGGGGTCGACGTCGACGGGATGCTCGCCGACGAGCGCTTCGTCTACGGCGACGGTTCGGTGCTGCTGGCCGACGACGCCTACCGGCCGCACACCTTCGTGTGGTTCCACCGTGACCTGCGCGAGGAGCCCGAGGTGCCCGGCGATATCGCGGTCCTCCACCGTGACGAGCGGCTCGTCGTCGTCGACAAGCCGCCCTTCCTCTCGACGATCCCCCGCGGTCGGCACGTGCGGCAGAGCGTCACCGTGCGACTGCGTGACGAGCTGGGCCTGCCCGAGCTCTCGCCGCTGCACCGCCTCGACCGGGTCACCTCCGGCGTGCTCCTGCTCGCCACCGAGCGGCGGTGGCGCGGGCCGTACCAGTCGCTCTTCGAGCACCGGCAGGTGCGCAAGACCTACCTCGCGCTCGCGCCCCGGCGCGACGAGCTGACCTTCCCGTGCACGGTGCGCAACCACATCGCCAAGACGCGCGGGGTGTGGCAGGCGCAGGTCGTCCCAGACGCCCCGGTCAACGCGGTGACCGACATCGAGGTCGAGGCGCGGCTGGGCGACCTCGCCGTCTACCGGCTGACGCCGCACACCGGGCGGACCCACCAGCTGCGGCTGCACCTGCACGGACTCGGCATCCCGATCGTCGGCGACCCGCTCTACCCCGAGGTGCTCGACGTCTCGGTCGACGACTTCTCGACGCCGCTGCAGCTGGTCGCGAGCACCCTCGAGATCGTCGACCCGGTCGACGGGCGCGAGCGGCGCTTCGTCAGCGGGCGGAGCCTCCCGATCACGTAGCAGCGGCCCCACCCCGCGGGTCGCGAGGTGGGGCCGCTGTCGGTCGAAGGGGGTCTCAGCCCCGGCGCGCTCCGGTCAGGTCCGATGCGGCCGACCCGCTGACGGAGTCGCCCCCTTCGCCCGCGGTGCGGTGGTCGCCCTCACCGGACTCCGACGCGTAGGCGTCGAGCACCTGCTGGCCGGCGTCCTCGACCGGGTGGTCGTCGTTGGACTCGCGCAGCGGGGTGTTGGGGATGAAGAGCGTCGCGACGAAGACGACGGCGAGGATCGGCAGGCCGAGCGCGAAGGCGTCGGTCAGCTTGTCGGCCAGGCCCCAGCGGACGGCGTCGGCGACAGCCGGGGGCAGCTTGGCCAGGGCGCTCGGGTCGAGCACCGCCCCGGCGTCCATGTGACCGCCGGCCTGCGCGGGCATGCCGCCGGGCAGGTGCGAGGCGATCTTTTCCTGCAGACCGCTGGACATGACCGCACCGAAGATCGCGATGCCGACGGTCGAGCCGACGTTGCGGAAGAACTGGGTGGACGCGGTGGCGACGCCCATGTCGGCGCGGGAGACCACGTTTTGCACGACGAGGGTGTACTGCTGCATCGCCATGCCGAGGCCGACGCCGAGGACGACCATCGCCTCGGTGAGCTGCAGGCTCGTGGCGGTGTGGTCGAGGCGGGTGAGCAGGAAGACGCCGACCGCCATGATCGCGATGCCCGTGAGCATGAAGGCAGGTACCTGCCCGTGCGGGTGATGAGCATCCCGGTGAGGATGCCGCAGATGATGAAGCCGAGCATGAGCGGCATGAGGATCAGGCCGGAGTTCGTCGCGTTGACCCCGATGACGCCCTGGGCGAAGACCGGGATGTAGATGATCGCGCCGAACATGACGATCGCGACGCCGAAGGCGGACACCAGGCTCAGGCTGATCGTGCGGTTGGCAAAGAGGCGCAGCGGCAGCACCGGCTCGACAGCCTTGCGCTCGATGACGACGAAGGCGGTGAGGGCGACGACGCTCAGGGCGAAGAGGCCGATGGACTCACCGGACCCCCAGGCCCAGCTGGAGCCGCCGAAGGAGACGGCGAGCAGCAGGGCGACGAGACCGGTCGAGAGGGTCGTGATGCCGAGGTAGTCGATGGGGGCCTTGCGCGGGGTGTGCGGCACGTGGAGGAAGCGCGCGATGAAGAAGAGCGCGATCAGGCCGATGGGCAGCGACACGAAGAAGAGCCAGCGCCAGCCGAGGTGGTCGGTGATGACGCCGCCGAGGAGCGGGCCGGCGACCGAGGTGACGCCGAAGACCGCGCCCATGAGGCCCTGGTACTTGCCGCGCTGTCGCGGCGGGATGATGTCGCCGATGATCGTCTGCGACAGCGGCATGAGCGTGCCCATGCCGAGGCCCTGCACGGCGCGGCCGGCGACGAGCATCCAGAAGCTCTGCGAAAAGCCGGCGATGATCGAGCCGATCATGAAGACGACGATGCCGCCGAGGTAGAAGGCGCGGCGGCCGTAGAGGTCGGAGAACTTGCCGACGATCGGCACGGTGACGGCGGAGACGAGCATGGCCGCGGTGGCGACCCAGCTGTAGTGGTCCATGCCGCCGAGCTCGGAGACGATCCGGGGCAGGGCGGGGCCGACGATGGTCTGGCTGACAGAGGCGACGAGCATGCCGAGCATGAGGCCGGCGAAGACGCGCTTGTTCTCCGTGCTCATCGTGTAGGGGGCGGATGCCGTGGTGGTGCTCACGAGGCGGTCCTTCCGGAGGTCTGGAGGGGCGAAGGGGGGGTGCGTCGCCGACTGCGCGTCGGCGGCAAGATCTGCGGCGAGCCGGGTGAGGAGACGGTCGAGGTCGACGAGGTCCTCCTCCGGCCAGTCGGCGAGCACCCGGCCGAGGAGGCCGGTGCGGGCGCTGCGCTCGTCGAGGAGCGTCTGGAGGCCGTCCCGCTCAGGCGCACCGTGGAGGCGCGCCCGTCACTGGGGTCGGGCAGGCGCTCGAGGAGCCCGTGCGTCTCGAGGTGGCTCACCCGTCGGCTGATCGTCGACAGGTCGTGGCCGAGGGACTCGGCGAGCTTGGAGATGCGGATCCCGGCCTCGGTGGGGCAGTGCGCCAGCGTGCCGAGGAGGGCGTAGTCGGTGCGGCTCATGGCCTGGGGGTCGAGCGCCTGACGGCGGGCGATCATCTTCGAGAAGAGCCCGAAGACCTGACCCAGCGTCTCCTGCAGCTGAACTGCGACGGTGGGGTTGGTTGTGTGCATACATCAACTATATACCTGCGTGCCGCAAGCATCCAAATGAAGTCGTGCACGGCTCCTGAGGAAGCCGGTCGGCGATCGGCTCGACAGGGGATGGTCGGCCATCTCAGTTCATCTCGGGCACCTGGAAGGGGCGACCGCTCGCCGGGCCGAGTGGACGCCAACGCGCTCGCGTGGCGCGGTCGTCGCTGCACTTGTCTGGGGAAACCCGCAGTGGCGCCCCGCATTTGCCTAGGGAAATGCGCACTCCCGGTCGGCGACGATGCCGGCGGTGCGCTCCTCCTGGAAGCTCAGCTCTGCTCGATGAGCAGGGTCGGGGTGCCCAGGGCGCGGTCGCGGACGGTCGCCACGCGGGTGCCGGGCTTGCGGCCGGTGCGCACCTCGGAGACCTCGACGCCGCCGGCGACGAGGCGCTCGCGGGTGGCCTCGATGTCGGCGGACCGCCAGGCCAGGCCGCCGAAGGAGTCGGGTTCGCCCGTCGGCTCGATCGGCGCGGCCACCTCGACGACCGCGTCGCCGCACCGGAAGAAGAGCCCGCGGAAGCCGTGCTCGGTCAGGCGCCGGTCCAGCCGGAGGTCGAGACCGACGCGTGCGCCGAGGTCGGCGGCGGCACGCTCGGCGTCGCCGGTGCGCACGACGACGTGGTCGAGGACGAGGTCGGTGCTCTCTTCGCCCTCGACGAAGGGAGCGAGTCGCCAGGTCAGCCCGCCGAGGTCGAAGCCGCTGGCGTCACCGACGAGGCCGCGCCGCTGGAGCAGCCGCTCGGTTGCCGCGACGTCGTCGACGCCGAGGGTGACGGCCGTCAGGCCGCCGGTCCCCTCGACCACCTCGACCTCGCGGTCGACGGGGCCGAGCCGCCGCCACGCGTCCTGCGTGGCGGCGGGCTCGGGGCTGCTGATGGTCAAGCCGGTGATGCGCACCCGGCCATCATGCCGTCGCCGGCTCCTTCGGCGACCACGGCTGGGCGAAGGGGGTCGCCGGCCGCCCTGTGTCAGCGACGGTCGAAGGTCTCGATCGTGCCCGCGAGGGTCTCGTCGGCGCGCAGCTCAGGGACCGTCCTCGGCGGGGGCCCTTCGAGACGGCGCTGGCTCGCGTCCTCAGGGACCGGGGGTCAGAGCATCTTGCGAACGACGGAGAGCGGCAGCACCTTCATCGCGGAGCCGACGACGACCCAGGGCTTCGGCGGGACGAGCGCCTTGGGCTTGCGGCCCTCGATGGCGACGACCATCGCGCGCACGCCGGTCTCGGTGTCGACCATGAACTTCGTCTTCTGCTCGACCTTCTCGTTCATCTCGGAGCGGATGTAGCCCGGGTAGAGGACGGTCACGTCGATGTCGAGCTCGGGCTTGCCCATGAGCTCGCTGCGGATGCCCTCGCCGAGGGAGGCGAGGAAGGCCTTGGAGGCGCCATAGGTCGTCATCGACTTCGGCATGCCGCGCAGCGCGGTGACCGAGGCGATGAGCACGAGGTGCCCTGCCTTGTGCTCGCGGAAGATCGCCATCGCGGCCTCGGTCTGGATCGCGGCGCCGAGCACATTGGTCTCGATGGTCTGCCGGTTGGCGTAGTGGCTGCCCTTGCCATAGGGCGCACCCTTGCCGAGGCCGGCGTTGACGATCACCCGGTCGAGGCGACCGAAGTCCCCCTTCGCCTGGTCGAAGACGGCGGTGACGGCGTCGTCGTCGGTGACGTCGAGGGCATAGGTCTCCACCCGGCGGCCGGGGTGGTCGGCGAGGATCTGCGCCTTGAGCTCGTCGAGCCGGTCGGTGCGGCGCGCGGTCAGGGCGAGGTCGTGGCCGAGCGCGGCGAACTGGCGGGCCATCTCGGCGCCGAGGCCGGAGCTGGCACCGGTGATGAGGGTCGTGAAGGTCATGGCCCGACGGTACCGGGCGCGCGACCGACGGCGGCGGCGCGGTCAGGTCCGCACGAGCAGCGCGTGCTCCTCGCAGCGCACCGTCAGGCGGCGTGCCGGGCCGAGCACGTCGCCGTCGAGCTGGACGTGCAGCGGCGCCTCGCTGACCACCTCGACCTCCCGCGAGGCGCGGGTCGCCAGCCCCGGGACGTCACCGGGGAGCCGGAAGACCCCCTTCGCCGCGACACCCAACCACTGGCCGGGGCGGCGCACGGTCACCTCGAGCACGTCGAAGAGCCCGTCGTCGACCAGCCCGCCCGGCGCGATGTGCACCCCGGCGCGGACCCGGGTGCAGTTGGCCGCGAGCACGCTCCACACCCGCAGGTGCTCCGGGTCGCCGCCGTCGTGACGCACCGTCACCGGCACCGGCCGGCGCAGCGCGCTCACCGTCGCCGGTGCGACGTACGCCGGCCAGCCGATCCGGTCCTTGAGCGTCGGGTTGGTCGCCGCGACCGTCGCCGCGTCGTGGCCCATCCCCGCGAGCACGACGAAGGGGAGGTCCCCCGAGTCGTCGACGCGGGCCAGACCCAGGTCCACCGGGCGCGGCCGACCGGCCACCGCGACCTGCACGGCCGCAGGGACGGTGCGGGGTAGCCCGAGGTTGTGCGCGAGCAGGTTGGCCGTGCCGGCGGGCACGATGCCCAGCTCGACGCCCGTGCGGGCCAGTCCGTGGGCCACCTCGCGCACCGTGCCGTCCCCGCCGGCCACGACGACCAGCTCCGCGCCGGCGGCGATCGCGGCAGCCGCCTGGCTCCGCCCGGTCTCCTCGCGGGAGGTGAGGTGCACGGCCGGCTCCGGCCAGCGGGACTGCCGGGCGTGCGCGGTGACGGCGTCGAGGACCCGCTCCCAGCCCCCCTTCGAGGGGTTGAGGACGAGGCCGAGCCTCACGCGGTGCGGGAGTCGTCGAAGACGACGATGGAGCCACCGTAGCTGGCGACCCAGATGCGCTTCTTCGTCGGCTCGTAGGTGATGCCGATCGGCAGGCCGTCGGTCGACTCGGTCTGGACGACCGTGAAGTCCTCGGTGCGGATCTTGCTCACCGTGCTGCTGCCGTAGTTGCCGACGTACAGGGCGCCGCCGTCGGGGCTCATGGCCATCGACCGCGGCTGCGAGCCGACCTGCACCTCGCGGACGGTCTTGCCGGTCGTGGTGTCGACCTCGCTCACCGTGCCGGAGCCGTTGTTGGAGACGTAGAGGTGCTTGCCGTCGGGGGAGACGAGCAGGTGCCGCGGGCCGTCGCCCGTCGACGCGAAGTCGGTCACCTCACCCGACGCCAGGTCGACCCGGACGGTCTCGTCGGAGCCCATGATCGCGACGAAGGCGACCTTGTCGTCCGGGCTGACGGCGATGCCGCGCGGGTGCTTGCCGGGGAGCTTGATCGTGCGGGTGACCTCGGCGGTCTTGGTGTCGATGACGTCCATGTCCATCGAGCACCAGTTGGTGACGAGCACCCGCGAGCCGTCGTGGGTGGCGGCGACGTACTTGGGCACCGCACCGACGCGGACGACGTCGGTGATCTCGAGCGTCGCGGTGTCGATCTTGTAGACGTAGCTGTCGGAGATGCCCTCGGGGCCGGTGCAGGCGTCCTTGCCCTCCGGCGCGAAGCCCTCGCCGTACATCGAGTAGTTGCTCACCCAGGCGGTCTTGCCGTCGGGGCTGAAGGCCATCTCGACGGGCGCGCCCCGGCTCGAGCCGGAGTGGCCCTCCTCGCCGAAGGCGGCGAGGTCGACCTCGTCGGAGATCGTCTTGTGCAGCGCCCCGTCGGCGCCGAAGACGCTCACCGTGTGCGTGTACATCATGTTTTGCGCGAAGACCTGTCCCGTGGGCGAGGCGACGACCGACTTGGGGGTCAGCTCGCCGGTGATCCGCTGGACCCTCGTCATCGTCGTGTCCGCGGGGGGCGCCGAGCGCTCCCTTCGCCGCCGGTGACTCCTCGGGGGGCGGGCTGCTCGACCTTCGCCGGTGCGCTCGAGGGTGACGGGGCCGCGGTGGGGCTCGCGGTGACCTTGGCGGCCTCGGCGCTGTCACCGCCGAAGAGGCGGCCGAGGCAGAGCGCGACGACGATGACGACGATGACGAGCACGGCGAGGGCGACACGACGTCGTCGCACGTAGACCGGGTCGTTGTTGATCTTCACGGAAGGACACCTCGGCAGTCGGTTCCTCGCAAACTACGGCGGCCGGGCGCGTGGGCGGGGGAGGCGCACCGACGTCGGCCGCAGCCCTACCAAAGGATGACGCGGGACCAGACCTGCGACCGATGTCGCGCCCCGGGGGCCTTCGTAGCCTTGGCGGCATGGGAGGCACGCAGGTCTACGAGATGGTCATCGACGGTCGCCGGCACCGGGTCGAGACCTCCGTCGGCGACGGGTGGAGCAACACCGCGACCTGGTGGGTCGACGACGAGGAGCTGGCCACGGCGACGTCCGCCGCGGCCGACAACCTCTACCTCGTGGCCGACGAGGAGCACGAGCTCGCCGACGAGGTCGGGGCCGTGCGCGCCCGCTTCACCACTCTGAGCAAGCCGGTGCGCGCGACGTGGTTCGACGGCGACCGCTCGACCGCCGAGGCCAAGGCGCAGCTCGGGGTCGGGGGGCTCGACCTCGTGCCGGAGCCCGGGTCCCCGGCGGCGGTGCGTGAGGACCGGATGCGCGCCAAGCCGCGCCTCTACGCCGCGCGGCACGTCCTGGCCGGGGTGGGCAAGGTCGTCATACCGATCCTGCTTGCCGCGCTCGCGGCCCGCCTCGTCGTGTCGATCCCGTGGCCCGACTGGGACCTGCCGTCCATCCCGTGGCCCGACTGGGACCTGCCGTCGATCCCGTGGCCCTCGCTCGACCTGCCCGCGATCCCGTGGCCGGACTGGACCGCGCCCGGGTGGCTCGTCTGGATCCTCGACCACCTGAAGTACGTCTTCCCCGTCATCGCCGGTCTGCTCCTGGCCCGGGCCGAGATCTCGCGGCGACGCCACCAGGACGCCGAGCGGGCACGGAGGGCCGCAGGGGGCCCCTCCGTGCCCGGCTCGGGGAGCTCAGCGGTGCGGGACGTCCCGGCGGACGAAGCCGATGACGCCGAGGACCGTGAGGGCGAGGCCGCCGAGCGCCGCGACGAGTGAGCCCGTGACGTCGACCCGCTCGGCCGGGACGTTGCCGAGAGCAGGGTGCCGCCGGTGAGACGACCAGGTGTGGGGTGAGCCAGGCGGTGCGGCTCCCAAGAGGCGGCCACCTCGTCGTATCCGCCGAGCGGGATGGCGCAAGGGGGGTGGGTCCCGATGCCGTCGTCTGCGGCTGTATCGGGTGTGGACAAGATGGCCGCATAGAAGCGCATCGCCTGGTCAGCCCAGCGGGCGAGGCCCGCTCCGCGATGAGCGCGAGCGCGGCATCGCGCACCCGCGCCCGCCCGGTGCGATCGTCGACTGAACTCACGTTCAGCAGGCTGAACCTGCGTTCAGTCGCTGGGCAAGGACTGCGTATTTCCCTAGGCAAATGCGCAGCCCTGCCCGCATTTGCCTAGGGAAATGCGGGCCACCACCCGCATTTGCCTAGGGAGATGCGCACCCCCCCGCCCGCGTCCCTACAGTCGAGCGCATGACCCTCGTCCACGGACTCGTCCTCGCGGCCGGAGCCGGTCGGCGGATGGGCCGGCCCAAGGCCCTCGTCACCGACTCCGACGGCACCTCGTGGCTGGCCCGCGCCGTGTCCGTCCTGGACGAAGGGGGTTGTGGCGCCACGGTCGTCGTGCTCGGCGCGAGCGGCGAGCAGGCCGAGCTGGACCTGCCGCGCACCACCTGGACGCACTGCCCGGACTGGGCGAAGGGGGTGGGTCACTCCCTTCGTCATGGCCTGGAGGTCCTCGGCGAGGATGAGGCCGATGCCGCCCTGGTCCACCTCGTCGACCTGCCCGACGTCACGGCTGTCGTGGCGCAGCGGCTGCTCGGGGGAGAGGTGGGGCGTGGCTCCCTGCGCCGGGCGGTGTACGCCGGGGCGCCGGGGCACCCGGTGCTCATCGGGCGGGACCACTGGGGTCCACTCGTGGCCGAGCTCGCGGGCGACAGCGGTGCCGGCGACTACCTGCGACGTCACGGCGCGGAGCGGGTCGAGTGCAGCGACCTCGCGACCGGCCGGGACGTCGACCGACCTCAGCCGTGAGCGTGGTGGATCGGCCCGGCACGTTCCGACAGCCGTGACCCCGCGCCGCCCCAGCGCAGCGAGCTGAGCCGGGCGATCTCGTCGTCGGAGACGCCGACCTCGCGCAGCTGCGCCACGCGCTGGTCGTGCGTGCGGCGCGAGCCCATCGCGCCGACATAGGCGACCTGCTCCAGCCGCAGGGCGACCTCGAGGAGGGGGATGTCGAACTTCGGGTCATGGGTGAGGACGGTGAGGACCGTGCGCGCGTCGATGCGACCGGCCTGGGCCTCCTCGCGCAGGTACTCGTGCGGCCAGCGCACGACGACCTCGTGAGCCCCGGGCAGCCGCGCCGCGGTGGCGAAGGTCGGTCGGGCGTCGCACACCGTGACCCGGTAGCCGAGGAGCCGGCCCTGGTCGGCCATCGCCGAGGCGAAGTCGATGGCGCCGAAGACGATGAGCCGCGGCGGCGGCGCGAAGGCCTCGACGAAGACGCGCATCCCCTCGCCGCGGCGCTCCCCGTCGGGCCCGTAGGTGAGGACCTCGGACAGGCCCTGGGCGAGCAGCCCCCGAGCGTCGTCGGCGAGGGCCGCGACCTGTCGGGGGCTGAGCATCTCCTCAGGGGCCGGGGAAGGGGAGTCACCGTCCGGCCGCACGACGAGCCGCTGCCCGACGAGGCCGCGGTCCGGGTGCTCGATGACGGTGGCGACCGCCACCGGGCGACCCGAGCGGATGTCCGCGACGACTTCGGGCAGGTCGGGGAAGGTCGTGGCCGACACCGGCTGGACGAAGAGCTCGAGGGTGCCGCCGCACGTCAGGCCCACCTCGAGGACGTCACCGTCGCTCACGCCGTAGCGGGTGAGTGTGGGGGCCCCGTCGGTGACGACCTCGCGGGCCAGCTCGTAGACGGCCCCCTCGACGCAGCCACCCGACACCGAGCCGACGGCACGGTCCTCGTCCACGAGCATCGTGGCCCCCGGCTGGCGCGGGGCGGAGTGCCACGTGACGGTGAGCGTCGCGAGGCCCACGGTGCGGCCGGCGTGCCAGGCGGACTCGAGGTCGTCGAGGACGTCGTGCACGGGCGCCCCCTTCGTCGGCGGTGACGCCTGCGCAGCCTAGGCCGGTGCGCCCACGCTCGCCTCCCGACGAAGGATGCTGGGACTGGCCGACCCGAGGCGTAGCGTCGCACCCATGACGACCCAGGCGGGCCAGGCGCCCGTGCTCCGCGACGACGAGTTCCCCGACAACCCGTGGCCAGCGCTGTGGGCGCTCGTCGTCGGCTTCTTCATGATCCTCGTCGACGTCTCGATCGTCTCCATCGCGACGCCGGCGCTCATGGAGAGCTTCGACGCGGGCATCGAGCCGGTGCTGTGGGTGACGAGCGCCTACCTGCTCGCCTACGCGGTGCCGCTGCTCATCACGGGGCGCTTCGGCGACCGCTACGGACCCAAGCGGCTCTACCTCACCGGCCTGGCGATCTTCACCCTCGCCTCGCTCGCCTGCGGTCTCGCGCCGACCATCGGGTGGCTCATCGGCGCCCGCGTCGTCCAGGGGCTCGGAGCGTCGATGATGACCCCGCAGACGATGGCCGTCATCACCCGCACCTTCCCGCCGGCCCGACGCGGCTCGGCCATGGCGCTGTGGGGCGCGACCGCCGGCGTCGCCTTCCTCGTCGGTCCGCTGCTCGGGGGCCTGCTCCTCGACTCGTGGGGCTGGGAGTGGATCTTCTTCATCAACGTGCCGGTGGGGATCCTCGGCTTCGTCGCGGCGGCCCGTCTCGTGCCCCAGCTGCAGCGGCACGCCCACCAGATGGACTGGGTGGGCGTCGGCCTGTCGGCCGTCGGCCTCTTCCTCGTGATCTTCGGCCTGCAGGAGGGCGAGAGCAACGACTGGGGGCAGCTCGCCGGCCCGATCACGGTGCCCGCGCTCATCGGCCTCGGGGTCCTCGTCCTCGTCGGCTTCGTCGGGTGGCAGGCGCGGGGGCCGGCCGAGCCGCTCGTGCCGCTCGGGCTCTTCCGCGACCGCAACTTCTCGTTGTCCAACCTGGCGATCACGACGATGGGCCTGTCGGTGACGGCCATGATGTTTCCCCTCCTCGTGTGGCTGCAGAGCGTGCGCGGCTACACCCCCACGGAGGCCGCCCTGCTCATGGCGCCCCAGGCGATCGCCTCGATCGCCCTCGCCCGGCCGGTCGGCCAGCTCGTCGACCGGATCCACCCGCGGGTGCTGCCGGCGCTGGGGCTGGGGGGCTTCGCCGTGACCCTCTTCGTGCTCTCGCGCCTGATGACCCCCGACTCCTCGATCGTCGCCGTGTGCGTCGCGATGACCTTCATCGGCGTGACCGGCGCCTGCATCTGGGGCCCGCTCGCGACGACGGCCAACCGCAACCTGCCGATCCACCTCGCCGGCGCCGGCTCGGGCATCTACAACACGACCCGCCAGGTCGGCTCGGTCATCGGGTCCGCGGCCATCGCCGCCCTGATGTCCGCGCGCATCGCCGCCCACCTCGGCCCGCAAGCGGCCGAGCGCTTCGGCTCGGGCGAAGGGAGCGCCGCCGCCGGTCCCGCAGCCCTGCCCCCGCAGGTCGCCGAGGCGCTGTCCTCCGCCTTCGCCGAGTCACTGCTCATGCCGGCCGCCGCGCTCGTCGTCGGTGCCGCCGCCGCCCTCGCGCTGGAGCAGATGCGTCACCAGCGGGGCTAGGTGGCCGGGTGGCCCGGCCACTCACGCCAGAGCGGCGACCGCCGCCTCCCACGCGGCGGCGAGCTCGGTGAGGTCGGCCCGGTGGTCGCGGATGCGGCAGCCGAGCGCATTGGGCTTGACCTCGATGCCCTCGACCGCCCACTCGACGAAGGCCGCCTGGCGCAGGTGCGAGGGCAGGTCGCCGGTGGCATTGGTCACCCGCCACCACGTGACGTTGCTGCCGTAGACCCGCATGATCGCGCCGACCTGCCGCGGGCCGGTGCCGACGAGCGCGGCGAGGTCGCCGTAGGAGACGACGCGCCCTCGCGGCACGAGCTCGACGGCGCGCAGCACGCGCTCGACGAGGACGTCGTCCACCACCGCTCCCGCCCCTCGAGCCCTCGGCCTACTTCTCGCTGATCGTCACGCTCTCGATGCGGTGGACCTTGGCCGGGGTGCCGTCGCCGACCGAGCCATCGGCCTCGATCGCCTCGACGGCATCCATGCCCTCGGTGACCTTGCCGAAGAGGCTGTAGCTCGGCGGCAGCTGCACGCCCGCGTCGCCGGTGATGATGAAGAACTGCGAGCCGTTGGTGTCCGGCCCGGCATTGGCCATCGCGACGGACCCGACCTCGTAGTCGCCCGACTGGGGCAGCTCGTCGTCGAACTCGTAGCCCGGTCCGCCGCTGCCATTGCCCGAGGGGTCGCCGCCCTGGGCCATGAAATCCTGGATGACGCGGTGGAAGGTCAGGCCGTCGTAGTACTTGTAGCGGGCGAGGACGACGAAGTTGTTGACGGTCTCGGGCGCCTGCTTCGCGTCGAGCTCGATCGTCACGTCACCGGCATCAGTCGTCATCGTCGCGGTGTAGGTCTTGGCCTCGTCGATGCACATCGGCGGCGCCTGCTCGAAGCTCGTGGCCCGCACCTTCGCCCCGTCCTCGGGCGGGCACTCCGTCTCCCCGCTGATGGCCGTGGTCTCCGCGCCCGACGAGGTGGCGCCCTCGCCGTCGGTGGAGTCGGAGCCGCACCCGGTGAGGGCGAGCAGGGCGGCGGCGGCAAGAGCGGCGGTACGTCGGGTCATGGCCGGAGTCTAGGAGCGCACGGAGCATGATGAGGGACATGATCGCGATCACCGACCTGCTCGGCACCACCCACCCGATCATCAGCGCCCCGATGGCCGGCGTCGCCGGCGGCCGTCTCGCGCACGCCGTCTCCGCGGCCGGCGCCCTCGGCATGATCGGCGCGCGCGGCAGCGCGTCACCGGGGTGGATCGCGGAGCAGGCGGCGATCGCGGGGGCGGGCGGGGCCCCCTTCGGCATCGGGCTCATGGCCTGGGTGCCGGAGCTCGACGAGCAGATCGACGCGGTGACGGCGCTCGCCGGGCTCTCCCGGCCCAAGCTCGTCTCGGTCTCCTTCGGGCCGCTGCGGGAGCCGGTGCGCCGGCTGCACGAGTGGGGCCTGCTCGTCGCCTGCCAGGTCGGCAACGCGACCGATCTCGACGAGGCGATCCGCGCGCGGGCCGATGTCATCGTCGCTCGCGGTGGCGAAGGGGGCGGCCACGGCCGTGACGAGATGGGCACCGACGAGATCCTCGCCGCAGCGCTCGCCGCGACCGACCGCCCGGTCGTCGCAGCCGGTGGCATCGCGACGGCCGAGGACCTCGCCCGGGTCATGTCGGCCGGGGCAGCCGGCGCGTGGTGCGGCACCCCCTTCCTCACCTGTGTCGAGGCCGACAACTCGCCGCAGGCGCGGGCAGCGCTCGTCGCGGCGGACAGCACCCGCTACTCGCGGGTGCACGACGTCGCCCAGGGCATCGCGTGGCCGCGGGAGTTCGGCGGGCGGGCGGTGGCCACCCCCTTCGTCCGGCAGTGGGCCGGCCAGGAGGACGCCATGACCGACGCGGCGAAGGGGGAGCACGCCGCCGGTCGGGAGCGGGGCGACACCGACTACACGCCGCTCTACGCTGGCGTGGGTGTCGACCGCCTGACCGCCGAGACCGATGCGGCGAGCGTCGTGCGGCAGCTGGTGCCCGGCGGCTGAGCCGGCCCGCCCGGGTCAAGTACCGCGTCTGCTCCCGGACCTGCTCCTCGTGGCAGACCTCGCCCTGGGACGACGTCTGAGGGATTTGATCCGCACGTGACCGCCGTCACAGGATGGGGTCATGAGCGACGAGATCTCCGCCGGCGTCCACTTCCCGGCTGACGGCGAGGGCGTGCGGTCGACGACCGCCACGACGAAGGGGGTCCTCGCGGACTCCGTGCGCGGGGTCGACCCCGCGCTCGCCGACCGCATCGAGGGCGTGCGCGACTGGCGCAAGGGCTATGTCGACCTCGTCCGCGACGTGACCGCGGCGAGTGCGGCCAGCGCCGATGCCGCCCGGCAGATCGCTGACGACGGGCTCGCCTCGATGCGACGCCGGATGGTGCTCGTCGACGCAGCCGGCGACGAGTCTCCGCTCGACGAGGCGACCGTGACGCTGCCCCCGGGGGCCGCCCCCTTCGGCTCGGAGAGCGTGCGGGGCACCGCGGACCCCGTGGCCGAGCTGCGGGTGCCGGTCGGTGGCCGCGAGCTCGCCGGTGACGAGCTGCGCGGGCAGCTGGCCGCCTGGGTCGACGCGGGGGTCGTCGAGCCGAGCTTCGCCGCGGCCGTCGCCGAGGTCATCGACCACCCCGAGTGGCTCGCGCTGCCGGGCCACCGCGCCCTGCTCATCGGCGCCGGCGCGGAGATGGGGCCGCTCGAGACGCTGCTGTCGTGGGGAGCCGACGTCCTGGCGATCGACCTGCCGCGCAGCCGCGCCTGGCGGCACAAGAAGGGGCTGGCCACGCGCAGCGCCGGCACCCTGACCTTCCCCGTCGACGTCGCGGGCGACTCCGGTGCCGACGTCGTCCACCAGCCGGGGCAGGTCCTCGAGTGGCTGCGTCGGGTGCGGGGCGAGCAGCCGCTCGCGGTCGGCATGCACGCCTACGCCGACTCCGGGGTGCACGTGCGGGTCACGGCAGCCGTCGACCTGCTCATGGGTGCGCTGACGGACGACGACCCGCAGACCGCGCTCGCCTGGCTGGCCACCCCGACCGATGCCTTCGTCGTGCCCCCGGAGGTCGTCGCGGAGTCACGGCGCCGTTGGGCGGCGCGCGGCGTGGGGCTGCGCGGGGTGCAGGCCCCGGTACGGGCGCTCGGGCGCGGGCGGCTCTTCGCCCCGGCCTACGCGGGTGTCGGCGAAGGGGGCCCCGGCATCGCCGATGTCATCGTCCCGCAGCAGGGACCCAACTACACGATCGCCAAGCGACTGCAGCGGTGGCGGGGCGTCGCCGCGGAGGGCGCCGGTCAGACGGTCTCCTTCAACGTCGCGCCGGCGACGTGGACGCGCTCGGTGACGAAGAACCCCGTGCTCGGCGCGGCCTACGGCGGCGCGCACCGCTTCGGGGTAGAGGTCTTTGCCCCCGAGACGGTGCGTCCGCCTCATGGCGGCCCTGCTTGTGCGCGATCTCGTCGCGA
>NZ_ALWX01000056.1 GCF_000297495.1 Janibacter hoylei PVAS-1
CATCTGGTMGAAGCCCTTGCCCGGCTCGCCGCCGAGGATCTGGCCGGTCGTCGTCTTGTGGCCCTCGAGGACGAGCTCGGTCGTGTCGACGCCCTTGTAGCCCATCTTCTCGATCTTGCCGGGGACGGTGACGCCCTGGGCGGTCTCGCCGAAGCCCTCGGTCTTGTCGATGAGGAAGGTCGTCATGTTCTTGTGTGGGCTGTCGTGGCCGAGGTCGGTCTTGACGAGCACCGCGACGAGGTTGGCGGAGGCGCCGTTGGTCAGCCACATCTTCTGGCCGTTGATCGTCCAGTCGTCGCTGTCGCCGTCGCGCACGGCCTTGGTCTTGATGCCGGCGACGTCGGAGCCGAGCCCCGGCTCGCTCATCGAGAAGGCGCCGCGGATCTCGCCCGAGGCCATCTTCGGCAGGTAGTGCTGCTTCTGCTCCTCGGTGCCGTGCTTGAGGATCATGTAGGCGACGATGAAGTGGGTGTTGATGATGCCGGAGACCGGCATCCAGCCGCGCGCGATCTCCTCGACGCACAGCGCGTAGGTGAGCAGCGACTCTCCGAGACCACCGAACTCCTCGGGGATCATCAGGCCGAAGATCCCCATCTCCTTCATCTGGTCGACGATCTTCTGCGGGTACTCGTCGGCGTGCTCGAGCTCCTGCGCGACCGGGATGATCTGCTCGTCGACGAACTCCTTGACCAGGCCCAGCAGGTCGACCTGCTCCTCGGTCAGTCCGTCGGTCGTCTGCAGTCGGGACATGCGTCCACCTTTGCTCTCGTGGTTCTGCGGGATCCGGGTCAGTATCCCAGCGGCGCCGCGGCACTGCCATGGAGTCTCAGGGTGTCCTCGACCACGCCCGGGCATGACGAAGGGGGCGAGCCCGGCTCGCCCCCTGCGTCACGTGTGCCTGTGGATCAGTAGACCCAGACCTTGCTGCCGATCGGTGCGAGGTTGGCACTCCACACGTAGTTGATCGCGGCATTCGACAACCGCGCGCAGCCGTGCGAGGCCGCGTACCCGGGGATCGACTTCGCACCGTGGATGGCAATGCCGCCGTTGAAGTACTTCGGCCGCCACAGCTGACCGAGCGGAGCATTGCGCATGCCGTTGATCTGGCGGAAGAAGGTGTAGCGCCCCTTGGGGGTGCGCCAGCCCGCCGCGCCGGTGCTCGTGTTGAAGACCCACTTCACCTTGCCACCGACGACGAACATCATCGTCTGCTTCTCGAGGTTGATCTCGCAGACGTTGCCGCTCTTGGTCTTGGCACCCGGGCGGATCAGCCGGTCGATGACCTTCCAGGTCGCCGGGCCGACGACGCCGTCCCGATCGAGGCGGTAGACCTTCTGCACGGCCATGACGGCCTGCTCGGTCGTCGTGCCGTAGAGGCCGTCGCTGCCCGCGTGCCAGTAGCCGCACGCGCGGAGCTTGACCTGGAGCGCCTTGACGTCGCTGCCCTTGCTGCCGAACTTGAGACTGCGGCGGGTGGCCGCCGATGCGGGCGTTGCCAGACCCGCCGCTCCGACGGTGGCGACGGCAGCCGTGGCGAGGCTGCTGCGCATGATGAGCCGGCGCTGCGGAGAGGTCTCCACGTCCGCGACGGCATGACGTGCTTCGTACGTGCCCATCTGAAGTTTCCTTCCTCCGTGGCGGACCCCCTGAAGTCCGCCTTTCCCCCTCAGACGCACCAGCACGTGCCGTGGTTGCCCGAGATGTGAAACATCTTACGGTCAACCCCAGCACGTGCTGGGACGATCCACAGGGACCGAGGTCACGATCTGGCGCTGATCGCCTCGTGCGTCGCGAGGACCCGACGGGCGATGTCCACGTGGAGGTTTTCGATCATCTTGCCGTTGTGGGTGACCACGCCCTTGCCGGCACCGTCCTGCCAGGCCTGCAGGACCCCCTTCGCCTCCTCCACGGCCGCCTCGCTCGGGGCGAAGGTGGAGTTGCACACCTCGACCTGGCCGGGGTGGATGAGGGTCTTGCCGTCGAAGCCCATGTCGCGGCCCTGCTCGCACTCGGCCGTGAAGCCCTCGAGGTCCTTGACCGCGTTGTACACGCCGTCGAGGACGGCGATGCCGGCCTCGCGCCCGGCGAGCAGTGCGAGCGACAGCGACGTGATGAGCGGCGTGCGGCCGGGCACGTGCGCCGCCTGCAGCTCCTTGACGAGGTCGTTGGTGCCGAGGACGAAGGCGACGAGCCGGTCAGAGGCCCGCGCGATCTCGCGGATGTTGAAGATCGCCGCGGGCGTCTCGATCATCGCCCAGAGCTTCGTGTGCTCGGGGGCGCCCGCGGCCTCCATGGCCGCGACGAGCTGACGGACCTCGTCGGCGGTGTTGACCTTGGGCACCACGATGCCGTGCGGGCCGGCCTGCGACGCCGCCGCGATGTCCTCGTCGTGCCACTGCGTGCCGATGCCGTTGACCCGGATCGTCAGCTCGCGGTCGCCGTACTCGCCGGAGCGCACCGCGGCGCACGCCGCCTCGCGCCCGGCCGGCTTGTCGTCGGGACCGACGGCGTCCTCGAGGTCGAGGATCAGCGCGTCGACGGGCAGGGTCTTCGCCTTATCCAGCGCACGGGCGTTGGAGCTCGGCATGTAGAGGACGGAGCGGCGGGGGGTGTAGGTGCTCTCGGTCATGACTCAGGCCTCCGCGTAGAGCTTGGCGAGCTCGGGGTCGTTGGCGGACAGACGCTCGGCGAGCTCGAGGATCACCATGCACTGCTTGTAGCTGGCGTCGTCCTCCATCTTGCCGTCGATCATCACGGCGCCACCGCCGCTCGGCATCGCGTCGCGCACCTCGCGGGCGTGGGCGACGTCCTCGGCGCTCGGGCTGAAGACCTTCTTGGCGATGTCGATCTGCACCGGGTGCAGACTCCACGCGCCGACGCAGCCGAGGAGGAAGGCATTGCGGAACTGGTCCTCGCAGGCCACGACGTCCTTGATGTCGCCGAAGGGGCCGTAGAAGGGGAAGATCCCGTGCATCGCGCAGGCGTCGACCATGCGGGCGATCGTGTAGTGCCACAGGTCCTGCTGGAAGACCGTGCGCTGGCCCTGGTAGTCCGGGGTGCCGTCGGCTCCCTTCGAGGGGTCCTGACGCACGAGGTAGCCCGGGTGGCCGCCACCGACGCGGGTGGTCTTCATCCGGCGGTCGGCGGCCAGGTCGGCCGGGCCGAGAGAGATGCCCTGCATGCGCGGGCTGGCACCCGCGATGGCCTCGACGTTGGCCATGCCGCGGGCGGTCTCGAGGATGGCGTGGACCATGATCGGGCGCTGCACGCCCCCCTTCGCCTCGAGCTGCGCGAGGAGCCGGTCGACGTAGTGGATGTCCTCGGGGCCCTGGACCTTGGGGACCATGACGACGTCGAGCTTGTCGCCGATCTGCGTGACGAGGGTCGTCAGGTCGTCGAGGACCCACGGGCTGTCGAGCGCGTTGACCCGGGTCCACAGCTGGGTGTGCTCACCGAAGTCGACGTCCTTGGCGATCTGGACGAGGCCCTCGCGCGCGGCCTCCTTCTTGTCCGCGACGACGGCGTCCTCGAGGTTGCCCAGGAGCACGTCGGCGACGCCGACCATGTCCGGCACCTTCGCGGCCATCTTCGGGTTGCTCGGGTCGAAGAAGTGGATCATCCGGCTCGGTCGCGCCGGCACCTCGCGGGCCGGGGCGGGCGCCCCGACGGCGAGTGGGGCGAAGAAGTCCTTGGCACTGCGCATGTGTGGCTCGAGTCCTCTCAGGGTGAGCGAAGGGGGTTCGGCCGCAACCTAGCAAGGGGCCGCTCCCGGTCGGTATGACGACCGACACCCGGGACCACCCGGGCTGCCGCGGCCCGGCCTAGGCTGTCGCCATGAGCCAGGTCAACCTCTCCGCCCTCACCACCGAGGCGCTGAAGACGTCGGGTGTGCTGTGGCTCCAGCTGCCCGGCGGCGAGCGCCTCACGTGGTTTGCCACGGGCCAGGACGAGCTCGCCGGGCAGGTCCTCGTCGTCTCCGGCGGCCCCGAGGCCGACCTCGGCCCGCTGCCCGAGCAGCTGCGGCTCGTGCTGCGCAGCAAGGGCGACGGGGGTCGCCTCCTCACCCTGCACGCCGCCGCCCAGGCCCTATCCCCCGGCAACCCGTGGTGGGAGACCGCCGCGACCACCCTGCTCGGCGAGCGCCTCAACGCACCGGCCGACCTGCTCGACCGGTGGCGGGCTGAGTCGACGATCTGGCTGCTCTCCCCCTTCGGCACACCCGTGCAGGCCCCCGGCCGGCCGGAGCCGGAGGGTGACGCCCGCGTCGCCGGGCCCGTCACCGTCGGCGCCGCTGGCACCCGCGTGCGGCGCCCGTGGCATCTCGGTGGGCGCGGCCGCGGCTGACTCGCCCGGCACGCAGCCGCGGTTAGTCTGTGGGCGTGAGTGCTCCCTCCCGGTTCTTCGTCTCCCGCCTGGCGAGCCTCAACGTCTTCGACCCCCTGGGTGACCAGGTCGGGCGGGTGCGCGACGTCGTCGTCACCTTTTCCCCCTCCCGCCGGCCGCGCGTCATCGGGCTCGTCGTCGAGGTCCCCGGGCGACGCCGCGTCTTCGTCCCCATGACCCGGGTCACCTCGGTCGAGGGTGGCCAGGTCATCACCACCGGTCTGGTCAACATGCGCCGCTTCGAGCAGCGCGCGACCGAGACCCTCGTCCTCGCCGACCTCCTCGAGCGCCCGGTCACCGTCCGCACCGACGACGGCCCGGTCGAGGCGACCGTCGAGGACATCGGTGTCGAGCAGTCCGCCAACCGCAACTGGTCGGTGACCAAGGTCTTCGTCCGCGGTGGTCGCCAGACGCGCCGCGGCCTCCTCGTGCGACGAAGGGGGGAGACCTTCACCGTCCCCGTGGAGGACGTCACCGGCCTGTCCGCGTCGGTGAGCGCCGCCGAGCACTCCGCCGTCAAGCTGCTCGAGTCGGTCGAGGACCTCAAGGCCGCCGACCTCGCCGAAGTCATCGTCGACCTCGCCCCCGAGCGCCGCCAGGCCGTCGTCGCGGCCCTCGACAACGACCGCCTCGCCGACATCCTCCAGGAGCTCGGCGACGACGACCAGGCCGAGATGCTCGGCCTGCTCACCCAGTCCCGCGCCGCCGACGTGCTCGAGGCGATGGACCCCGACGACGCCGCCGACCTGCTGTCGGTCCTCACGCCCGACCGGGCCGAGACCCTCCTGCAGCTCATGACGCCCGACGACGCCGAGCCGCTGCGACGCCTGCTCAGCTACGACGAAAACACCGCCGGTGGTCTCATGACGACCGAGCCGGTGATCCTCGCCCCCGAGGACACCGTCGCCGAGGCCCTCGCCGTCGTGCGCCGCGAGGAGATCACCGCGGCCCTCGCCGCGACCGTCTACGTCTGCCGGCCCCCGCTCGAGACCCCGACCGGCAAGTACCTCGGGATGATCCACATCCAGCGGCTGCTGCGCGAGCCCCCGCACGAGAGCATCGGGCGCTACCTCGACAAGGCGATCGACCCCCTTCGGCCGGACGCACCGCTCGGGCACGTGACCCGCACCCTCGCGACGTACAACCTCATGTCCGCACCGGTCGTGGACGAGGGCGAGCACCTGCTGGGCGCCGTGACGGTCGACGACGTCCTCGACCACATCCTCCCCGAGGACTGGCGCGACGAGAGGCACGAGGTGACCGATGAGTGAGCGTCGACCCACGAGCCGCGTCGACACCCCCCAGGAGGTGCGGCGCCAGCTGATCCGCCGGCCCTCGAACTTTTCGACGGAGACCTTCGGCGTCCTCTCGGAGAAGTTCGCGCGCTTCATGGGCACGCCGCGCTTCCTCATCTGGATGTCGGTCTTCGTCGTCGTGTGGCTGGCGTGGAACACCTTCGCCCCGGAGGCCGCGCAGTTCGACCCGCCGGGCGCTCAACTACACCCTGCTCACGCTCATCCTGTCGCTGCAGGCCTCCTACGCCGCCCCGCTGACTCCTCGCGCAGAACCGACAGGCGACCGTGACCGCGTGGCCCTGGAGCAGGACCGCGTGCAGGCCGAGCGGGCGCTC
>NZ_ALWX01000057.1 GCF_000297495.1 Janibacter hoylei PVAS-1
CCGCAGGGGCCGCCGGGCCGGGCGTCGGCTTCGCCGCGGGAGCGGGGGCCGGGGCCTCCGGCTCGGCAGGCTTCGTCGGAGCCTTGGGACCGGGCTTGGCGGGGGTGGGCGTGGCGGCCGGCTTGGCGGCAGCCTTCTTCGCCTTGGGGTCGGCGGCGGGCGGGTTGTCCTTCACCCGACGCACGACCGGCGCCTCGATCGTCGAGCTCGCCGACTTCACGAACTCCCCCATGTCGCCCAGGTGGGCGAGGAGGGCCTTGCTGGAAACCCCGAGCTCCTTGGCGAGCTCGTGGACACGGACCTTGGCCACGTTTCTCCTTCTCTGGTCCGTACCTGAGAGAAGGCGCGGACCGTCGTCAGTTGAGGTGAATGCTCATTGCTGAGTACTCATCGGGTGCTCATCAGCGTCAAACCCGCTCTCGGTTGCTGTACGTACGGATGCAGACGACTGCGCCATCTCCTCGATCCAGGCACGAAGGGCGTCGGTCACCTCGACCCGGCACCGCAAGGCACGGGAGAGGGCCCGCCGCCGGACGGCGAGGTCCAAGCAGGCGATGTCGGGATGGAGCCATGCTCCACGGCCCGGCAAGCGCCGGCGCGGATCGGGCTGGGCAGAGGTCTCCCCTCGGTCATCCGTCACCGCGACGATGCGCAGCAGAGTCGACCGGCTATCCCGTCCACGACACCCGATGCAGGTCCGGATCGGTCCTGCGGCGACGTCGTCGGACTGGAGTCCAGTCCGGTCGAACTCCATCAGTCTAGCGCCTGTCCGGTCGGGACGATCACGCGCCCGGCTGACCGGGGACGGCGACGCCCTCGCTCGTGCCGGGGGCGGTGTCCGGACGGATGTCGATGCGCCAGCCGGTGAGCTTGGCCGCCAGACGGGCGTTCTGCCCCTCCTTGCCGATGGCGAGGGAGAGCTGGTAGTCGGGGACGACGACGCGGGCCGAGCGCAGCTTGGGGTCGACGACCGTGACCGACTCGACCTTGGAGGGCGACAGGGCTGCGGCGATGAACTTCTCCGGGTCGTCGGAGAAGTCGACGATGTCGATCTTCTCCCCCTGCAGGTGGCTCATCACCGCGCGCACGCGGGCACCCATCGCACCGATGCAGGCCCCCTTCGCGTTGAGCCCAGGGATCTTGGAGTGGACGGCGATCTTGGTGCGGTGGCCGGCCTCGCGGGCCAGCGCCGCGATCTCGACGGAGCCGTCGGCGATCTCGGGGACCTCCATGGCAAAGAGCTTGCGCACGAGGTTGGGGTGGGTGCGGGAGAGCCCGATCTCCGGCCCGCGCATGCCGCGCTTGACCGACACGACGTAGACGCGGATGCGGTCGCCGTGGTTGTAGACCTCACCGGGCACCTGCTCGGCCGAAGGGAGGACCCCTTCGACCGTGCCGAAGTCCACGAGGACGTTGCGCGGGTTGGAGCTCTGCTGGATGACGCCGGCGACGATGTCGCCCTCGCGACCGCGGAAGTCGCCGAGGACCGCCTCGTCCTCGAGGTCACGCATCCGCTGGGTGATGACCTGACGGGCCGTGGCCGCGGCGACGCGACCGAAGTTGTCCGGGGTGTCGTCGAACTCCGGGCCGAGCTCACGACGGGTGCGGGTGCGCATGAGCGGGTTGCCCTCGTCGTCGACCGGGGTCGGCTCGCCCTCGGCGGCCTCGACGGGGACCTCCTCCTCGAGGAGGTGCTCCTCGCGGGCCCACACGACGACGTGCCCGTCCTTGCGGCCGAGCTCGGCGCGCGCGTTCTTGTACGCGCCCTCGGTGCGGTGGTAGGCGCCGAGGAGCGCCGCCTCGATGGCGTCGACGAGGATGTCGAAGGGGATCTCGCGCTCGCGCTCGAGGGCCTTGAGGGCGTGGATGTCGATGTCCATGTCAGTCCTTGTCGTCGTCGCCGTCGGGCGTGCTCGGTCGGTTGAACTCCACCTGGGCGACGCCCTTGGTGATGTCGGCGAAGGGGAAGTGCTCGGTCCGGGGGGCCTGCTTCTTGGTGCCCGCCAGGTGCAGGTCGACGCCGTCGGCGGTCGTCGCGAGGACCCGACCGGTGACCTGGGTGCCGTCGCCCTTCGTCATCTCGACGAGGCGGCCCACGGTGCGGCGGAAGTGCATCGGCTCGGTGAGCACCCGGTCGGTGCCGGGGGTGCTGACCTCCAGGGTGTACGGCTGGCTGCCCATGACGTCGCTGTCGTCGAGCGCGTCGCTCACCAGACGCGTCGCGTCGGCGATCTCGTCGAGGGTCAGGGGCTCGATCGGCGTGTCGCCGACGGCCTCGGCGACCGGTCGCTCGACGGTGATGCGCGCGACCCGGCGCTTGCCGGCCGGCGTCACGCTCACGCCCGCCACGGTGAAGTCGTCGCCCAATGCGCTGGAGACCTGCGCGAGGACGTCCTGCTCCTGAACCATGGGAAGCCTTCCGTGTGGAGTTGCCGTGCTGGCCCGCCACTCTAGCGATGATCTGCGCCGGTCGTGGCATGCGAGGATCGACACCGTGTCCGCCCGACCCAGCCGCCGCCTCCTGCTCACCGGTGCCCTCGCGCTGACGACCGGCGCACTCACGGGGTGCGGGGTGCGCCTCGAGGACGACGCGCCGGACATCCCCTTCGTCCCGACGCGGGAGCCGATCCCCGGCGAGACCGCCCTGCTCGCGATGCTCGGCACTCTCGAGAGCGCCGACGGCGAGCACGCTACCGCCCGGGCGGACCGCCTGCGTGCAGCCCTCGCCGAGTCCGGCGTGCCCGAGCGGGTCCTCGACGCGGCGCAGGCACCGGACACCGACGCCGAGACGGCCGCCGCCTGCGAGGCCGCGGTCCGCGAGTGCGGGCCCGGGCTGCTCCGGCTCGTCGGCCAGCTGACCGCGACCCTGCGCATCACCGACCCCATCGGGGCCAGGGCGCGCCTGTGGACGCCCTCCGGCGACTCCGCCTGGCAGGCCGGCGACGTCGCCGCCGACGCGCTCGAGGCGACGCGCGCCACGAGCTACGCCCTGGCGGTCGTCGCCGGCCGTCTCGCCGACGGCACGTCCCGCACGCGGACGCTCACGACGCTGCGCGAGCTGCGCCAGCTCGAGGTGCGCCAGACGACCGCCGCCGGCGACGACGTCGGGTCCGTGACCCTCGGCTACGAGCGCCCTGACGACCTGTCCGGCAGCGCGGGCACCGACTGGGTGACCGAGAGCTTCGTCCGGCTGCAGGCCGCCTACGCCGCCGGACTGACCCGCCTCGGCGACGACCGCAACGCGGCTCTCGAGACGACGCAGTGGATGGTCGCTGCCGAGCGCGTCTCCCGCACCCAGTTCCCCCAGCCGTCCCCCGAGCTCTACGGGGACGGCGCGCAGCCGTCGTGAGGGTCGAGGACGCCGCGGCCCTCGTGCCGGCGCCCTTCGCCGAGCACATCGCGACGCTCGAGGCCGAAGGGGGCCCCGCGGGCATCGCGTGGGTGGCCGGACTCCCCCACCTGCTCGCCGAGGTCCTGCCCGAGTGGGAGCTGACCGTCGACGGCCCACCGATGACAGGTCACTGCGCGCTCGTGCTGCCCGTACGTGGCCCCGAAGGGCCGGCTGCGCTCAAGCTCGGCTGGCCGCACGAGGACGCCGACGGCGAGCACCTCGCGTTGCGGGCGTGGGGCGGACGCGGCGCCGCGCGCCTGCTGCGGGCCGACCCGCGCCGCTCGGTGCTGCTGCTCGAGCGGCTGACGACCGAGGACCTCACCGACCTGTGGGACGAGGAGGCCGTCGGCGTCGTCGCCGGGCTCTACGCCGACCTGCACGTCACTCCCCTGCCGCAGGTGCCGAGGCTCGTGCCCTGGGCGGGGGCGCACCTCGACCGCCGGGGCGCCGCGGCCCTCCCGCGGCGCTTCGTCGAGCAGGCGAGGTCCACCCTTCGCTCGCTGGGGACGCTCGGTGGTGAGCGGCTGCTCCATGGCGACCTCCACTACGGCAACGTCCTGTCCGACGGCACCGACTGGGTCGCGATCGACCCCAAGCCGCTCGTCGGCCACCCCGCGTGGGAGGTCGCGCCGCTGCTCACCAACCGGTGGGCGGAGATGGGCACCGGCCCCTCGCTGCGCTGGTCGGTGCGGCGGCGCGTCGAGGTCGTGTGCGACGTGGCGGCGCTCGACGAGGACCTCGTGCGGGCCGTGAGCGCGCTGCGCGAGGTGGTCAATGCGGTCTGGGCCAGCGAGGACGGTGACGGCGAGCGGGTCTCGCGCGCGATCGCGCTCGTCAAGGCGTTGGGCGACTGAGGCCCTCCTACGGTGGCGCTTGGGAGCGTTGACGTCACCCGTCGTCGATGACGTCACCGGGTTGCCCGGAGAAGGGGGACCGGGCGACGCCAACGCCGTCAGGCGGCGAGGGCGACGCCGCGCAGGACCTTGCCGCGGACGACGGCCAGGTCGTCCAGGTCAGCCCACGTCAGTCTGACGATGACGTACCCCAGCGCCCGGAGACGGTCCTCCCGCAACTTCTCGTCCCACACGTCCTGAGCCTTCTCGTACTTCTTGCGACCGTCGACCTCGATGACGAGCTTCATGTCCTCGTAGAGGAAGTCGACGCGCGCCACGAAGTCACCCCTGCTGTCGAAGATCTCCACCTGGGGCGTCGGCAGACGCAGACCCAGCGTCCGCAGCGCCCATCGCGTGCGGGACTCCGCGCCGGACTCGGCACTGCCGTCCGCGAGGGCCAGCATCTTGGCCGGCTCGCGTGACCACCGCCACGGCTCCAGGACAGCCATCGCACCGTCGAAGTCGGCGCGGGTCATCACCTCCTGGTGCAGCGCATGGTGTGCGCTCACCAGGCCTGCCTCCCCTCCGAAGTGGCTGGCGACCTGGACGCAGGCCACGGTCGGGGTGACGGTCAACAGGCCCTGGTGCGTCGCGGTGAGTGAGGCGCCCAGAGGGCGGTGGCCGGCCAGACCCGTGTCGGTGCGCCCGCGTCCCGACCCGATGCGCGCGACGTGCACGCGGTCGTCGACGCCGTGGACCTCGATGCCGCGCACCGCGGGTGCGCTGTGGTGGGTGAGGACCAGTGGCGGCTCATTGCCGAGAGCCCGCGCCACGGCTCGTGGCCGCAGGTCATGTCGGTGCCACGGTTTGGTCTCCCGCCACCGCTCACCGTCGACGAGCGCGTTGCGACGGACCCGCACGAGGTCGCCCGCGCCGACAGCGCGCTCGACGTCGCGGCGACTCGCTCCCCGCCGGAGGAGGTCAGAACCGGTGGCCGTGCCGCGGCCGGCGTCGAGCGCGGCCCGGATGATCGGATGCATGGCCACATCGTGACCGGGATGGCGCCCGCGAGCGGTGGAGTTGTCCACAGCCGGACCACTGGGCGCGTCCGTGGCGGCGTTGGTGCCGCGTGGCGGCGTTGATGCCACCTGGTGGCCCTGCTCCGGGCACCCCAGCGACATCATCGCCGCCAGGTGACGTCAACGACGTCGGGGACCGGCTGCCGACCTGCGGCTGACGGACCCACGTGGGCGCGGCGGCGCGGAGCGTCAGTCGACGACGTCGACCGTGGTGACCGAGCCCGCGTCGATCGGCTCGTCCCAGTCGATGTCGCGGTGGGACCGCGAGCGCAACCAGGCGAGCGCAGCGCGGATCGTGTGCTCGTGGCTGACGACGACGAGGTGGTCGGGCTGCTCGATGAGGGCCGGGGCGAACCAGTCACCCACCCGCTCGAAGACGTCGCGCATCGACTCGCCACCGCCCCACCGGATCTCGCTGATGTGCTCTCCCTCGGGGACCGGCTGGGCCTGCAGGGCGTCGGTCCGCTCCCCCTCGAGCTCTCCGAGCGCCTGCTCGCGCAGCCCCGGCTCGTTGCGCACCGACGCGATCCAGCGGATCGGCCGCAGCGCCACGGAGATGATCTCCGCGGTCTGCATCGTGCGCATGAGGTCGCTGCTCCACAGGTCGAGCGAGTGCTCGTGGCGGGGCGGGCCGACCAGGGCGCCGAGGGCCAGACCGGCACGTGCCGCTTGGGCGCGACCCTCGTCGGTGAGCACCGACTGGTTGCGACCGCGGTAGGCGCCCTGGACGAGTCCGTCACGGTTCCACGTCGACTGCCCGTGACGGATGAGGTGCACGCGCGTCGGGCTCACGGTGGCCACCGTAGTGGGGATCCGTAGAGTGTCGGCTCGTGAGCGGCCTCCTGATCACCGGGACCTCGTCGGATGCGGGCAAGTCGCTCGTCGTGACGGGGCTCTGCCGCGCGCTGGCCCGACGAGGTCTGGCCGTCGCGCCGTACAAGGCGCAGAACATGTCCAACCACTCGATGGTCTGCCGCGACGGCTCCGAGATCGGGCGCGCCCAGTACCTCCAGGCCCAGGCTGCCGGCGTCGAGGCGACCTCGGCGATGAACCCCGTGCTCCTCAAGCCGGGCAGCGACCGCCGTGCGCACGTCGTCGTCCGCGGTCGCCCCGCTGGGGAGCTGCGCGCCGGCGAGTACGCGACCGGGCGTGCGCACCTGGCGCAGGCGGCCTTCGCCGCCTACGAGGAACTGGCGGCCGAGCACGACCTCGTCGTCTGCGAGGGCGCCGGCTCACCCGCCGAGATCAACCTGCGGGCCGGTGACTACGTCAACCTTGGTCTGGCGCAACGCTTTTCGCTGCCCACAGTGCTCGTCGGCGACATCGACCGCGGCGGGGTGCTCGCCGCGCTCTACGGCACCTGGGCGCTCGTCTCCGACGAGGACCGGCCGCTGCTCGCGGCCTACGTCATCAACAAGTTCCGCGGCGACGCGTCGGTGCTCGAGCCCGGGCTGGCCGAGATCACCCACCGCACGGGCATGCCATCGCTCGGGGTCCTGCCGTGGCTGCAGGACGTGTGGCTCGACTCCGAGGACTCGCTCTCGATGGGCGCGTGGGGCGATGCCGCGGACGGCGTGCCCGCCGACCGTCGCCTGTCGGTCGCGGTGGTCCGCCTGCCCCGCACCTCCAACGGCACCGACGTCGACGCCCTCGCCGCCGAGCCCGGGGTCGACGTGCGGGTGACGGTGGACTCCGACGCCGTGCGCGAGGCCGACCTCGTCGTCCTGCCCGGCTCGCGCGCGACGACCTCCGACCTCGCCTGGCTCCGCCGCACCGGCCTCGCCGACGTCGTCCTCGAGCGGGCCAGCCGTGGCGCGCCCGTGCTCGGGATCTGCGGCGGCTACCAGATGCTCCTCGACGAGATCGTCGACGACGGGGTCGAGAGCACGCCCGACGAAGGGAGCGAGACCCCCTCTGCCGCAACGGTCCTGGGCCTCGGGCTGCTGCCCGGCCGGGTCGTCTTCCACGAGGACAAGGTGCTCGCCCGCCCGATCGGGACCTGGCGCGGTCACCACGTCGAGGGCTACGAGATCCACCACGGCGTCGTCGAGCCGACCGGCGGCGAGGACTTCCCCGGCGGCCACGCCGTCGGGCCGGTCCGCGGGTCGATCTGGCACGGCACGCTGGAGTGCGACGACTACCGGCGGGCCCTGCTCGACGACGTGGCCGCGACGGTCGGGGCGCGGTGGTCCGCGGAGCCGGGGGCGGCCCCCTTCGCCGCTCGTCGTGAGGGGATGATCGACATCCTCGCCGATGCCCTCGAGACGCACGTGGACGTCGACGCGATCATCGACCTCACCCGGGAGAAGCCTTGAGAGACACCGCTGCTCGCACCATCCACGTCATCGGCATCGGGGCCGGCTCGCCCGAGCACGTGACCGCCGAGGCGGCCGCGGCACTGGCCGAGGTCGACGTCTTCCTCGTGGCCGACAAGGGCGGGGCCAAGGACGAGCTCGTCGCGGTGCGTCGGGCGATCTGCGACCGCTTCATCCCCGCCGACCACGCCTACGAGTTCGTCACCGTGCCGGACCCGAAGCGCGGGCCGGACGCCGACCGCGACTCCGCCGAGTACGCACAGGGGGTGCGCGACTGGCACGCCGCCCGCACCGACGCCTACGTGCGGATCATCGACGAGCTGCCCGCCGACGCGGTCGTCGGCTTCCTCGTGTGGGGCGACCCGGCCTTCTACGACAGCACGATCCGCGTCGTCGACGCGATCGGCGAGCGGATCGCGACACGGGTGCGGGTGCTGCCGGGGATCTCGGCCTTCCAGACCCTCGCCGCCGCGCACGGCGTCGTGCTGCACCGCGTCGGCGAACCGGTCCACATCACGACCGGTCGCCGCCTCGTCGAGGAGTGGCGTGCGGCCGAGGCCGCGGGGCTGGGCCTGGGCACGGTCGTCGTCATGCTCGACGGGCACCTGCACTGCCGCGAGCTCGCCGCCACCCACCCCGACACGGTGATCCACTGGGGCGCCTACGTCGGCATGCCGCAGCAGGAGCTGCGCTCCGGGCGCCTGGCCGACGTCATCGACGAGATCGTGCAGCTGCGGGCGGACCTGCGGGCGACCCACGGGTGGGTCATGGACGTCTACGCGCTCACGCCTGCCTGAGGCTTCGAGACGGTCGCAGAGCGACCTCCTCAGCCACCGGGGTCAGGGAGACGGTCGCAGAGCGACCTCCTCAGCCACCGGGGTCAGGGAGACGGTCGCAGAGCGACCTCCTCAGCCACCGGGGGTCAGCGGGTGCGGGCGGCGATGCGGCGGACCGCCAGGCCCTGCAGCAGCATCGAGGCGGCGAGGCAGGCGCCGACCCCTTCGCCGGCGCGCAGGCGCAGGTCGAGCAGCGGCTCGAGGCCCAGCTCGCGCAGCACGAGGGCGTGGGCCCGCTCGCGGCTGACCTGCCCGGCGAGCAGGTAGGCCTGGGCGGCCGGCTCGAGACGAGCGGCGATGACGCCCGGCAGCGATCCGGCGAGGCCGTCGAGCACCACCGGTGCGCCGGCGGCCGCGGCCCCCGAGCGTGACTCCGGTGAGCAGCGCGATCTCGGGCCCACCGACCATCGCGAGGAGGCGAAGGGGGTCCGACTCACCCTGCGTCCGGGCGAGCGCCGCGGCGACGACGTCGCGCTTGCGCGCGACCATGTCGGCATCCGAGCCGGAGCCCAGGCCGACCGCGTCCTGCGGCTCGAGGTCGAGGAGGGCGCAGGCCAGAGCGGCGGCGACCGTCGTGTTGCCGACCCCGACCTCGCCGAGGCAGACGAGACCGGTGACCGCGGCCCCGGTACCGATGTCGCGCCCTGCGGCGACCAAGGCCTCTACGTCGGCGAGCGTCATCGCATCCGTGGTGGCGAGGTCGCCCCGCTCCCCCGCGGGCCGTGTCTTGTGCGCACCCGGGACCGCCTGTGCCACACCGGCGTCGACACCGACGACGGCGAGTCCGGCTCCCTTCGCCGTGGCGGCACCGAGGGAGGTGCCGGCGACGGTCGCGGCGAGCACGTCGTGGGTCGTCGTGGCCGGGAAGGCGCTGACGCCGAGCCCGGTCACCGGGTGGTCGGCGCCGGCGAGCACGAGGGTGCCACCGGTGACGTCCTGGGCGCCCACGGCGAGCACGCGGTTGAGCGCGCGGTCGAGGACGCCGAGCGACTCGGGCGGCGAGAGCAGCTCGTCGGCGGCGTCGGTCGCGCCGACGAGCCGGGTCGGCTCGGGACCGCGCAGGTGCGAGACCGGCTGCTGCGGAGCGGCCTCGTCCGCGGGCCAGCGGTCGTGCAGGACGACCTGCTCGAGCGGCGTCTTCTTCGACCACGCGACCCGCTCCAGGCCGGGCGACGGCGGGCGCTCGTCGGGCCAGCCGAGGCAGAGCCAGCCGAGGGTGACGACGCCCTCGGGCAGACCGAGCAGGTCGGCGAGCTCGTCGGGGTCGAAGAGGGTCACCCAGCCCATGCCGAGACCGTGGGCGCGGGCGGTGAGCCACATGTTTTCGATCGCGGTCGCGCAGGACCACAGGTCGGCGTCGGGGAAGGTCGCTCGGCCGAGCACGCCCGTTGCAGGAGTGCGCCGGTCGCAGGCGACGACGATGCCGACGGGCGCCTCGCGCAGACCTTCGAGCTTGAGGTCGAGCATGCGCGCGGCGCGCTCCGAGGCCAGGTGTGCGGCCTGGTCGACCCGAGCCCTGTCGGCCATCGCTGCGGCTCGGTCACGGGTCGCCGGGTCGCTGACGACGACGAAGCGCCAGGGCTGCGAGTGCCCGACGCTCGGCGCCCGGTGCCCGGCCTCGAGGACGGCCGTGATGAGCTCCTCGGGCACTGCGTCGGGCCGGTAGCGACGGATGTCGCGACGGCCGGCCACGACCGCGGCGAGGGCCTCGGTGACCGCCTCGCCCATGGCCCAGCCCGTCGGGTCGTCCCGGCGCTGCGCCGCGCTGCTCGTGTCGCCGATCGTCGGGACCGGCCGGGCGTATCGGGGCTCGCTCCCTCCGCTCGTCACTCGCTGTCCTCCATGTCCCCCTCGACGTCGAGGTAGACCTGCTGCATGGCACGGACGACCTCGGGGTCTGGCTCCTCCCACAGGCCGCGGTCGGCGGCCTCGGTGAGTCGCTCGACGATGCCGCGCAGCGCCCAGGGGTTGGCCCGACGCATGAACTCCTGGTTGGTCTCGTCGAGCACGTAGTCGCGGGCGACCCGGTCGTACATCCAGTCGTGGACGACGCCGGCCGTCGCGTCGAAGCCGAAGAGGTAGTCGACGGTCGCCGCGAGCTCGAAGGCGCCCTTGTAGCCGTGGCGCTGCATCGCCGAGATCCACCGCGGGTTGACCACGCGCGAGCGGAAGACGCGGTTGGTCTCCTCCTGCAGGGTGCGGGTGCGCACTGCGTCGGGCGAGGTCGAGTCGCCGACATAGGCCTTGGGCTCGCTGCCGGTGAGCGCGCGGACGGTCGCGACCATGCCGCCGTGGTACTGGAAGTAGTCGTCGCTGTCGAGGATGTCGGACTCGCGGTTGTCGACATTCTTGGCCGCGACCTGGATGCGGCGGTAGGTGCGCTCCATGTCCTCGGCGGCGGGTGCGCCGTCGAGGTCGCGGCCGTAGGCGTAGCCACCCCACGCGGTGTACACCTGCGCGAGGTCGTCGTCACTGCGCCAGTTGCCCGACTCGACGACCTGGAGGATGCCCGCACCGTAGGACCCCGGCTTGGAGCCGAAGATCCGTGTGCGAGAGCGCCGCTCGTCACCGTGCTCGGCGAGGTCGGCGATCGTGTGGGCGCGCACGTGGTTGTCCTCGGGCGACTCGTCGAGGCCAGCGACGAGCGCGACGGCGTCGTCGATGAGGGCGATGACGTGCGGGAAGGCATCGCGGAAGAAGCCCGAGATGCGCACGGTGACGTCGATGCGTGGGCGGCCGAGCTCAGCGAGCGGGATCGGCTCGAGCCCGGTGACCCGGCGGGACTGCTCGTCCCACACCGGCGTCACGCCGAGCAGGGCGAGCACCTCGCCGATGTCGTCGCCGGAGGTGCGCATCGCCGACGTGCCCCACATCGACAGGCCGACCGAGGTCGGCAGCTCGCCGGTCTCCTCGCGATAGCGGGCGAGGAGCGAGTCGGCCATCGCCGTGCCGGTCTGGTAGGCCAGCCGCGAGGGGATCGCCTTGGGGTCGACGGAGTAGAAGTTTCGCCCCGTGGGCAGCACGTTGACCAGGCCGCGAAGGGGGGACCCGCTCGGCCCCGCAGGGATGTAGCCGCCATCGAGGGCGTGCAGCACCATCGGCAGCTCGCGCTCGGTCGCGGCGAGCCGCGGCACGACCTGCGTCGCGGCGAACTCCAGCACCCGGGTGACCTCGGCGGCCGCCGCCGGGTCGAGCTGCGGCTCGTGCTCGGCGACGAGATCGCCTGCGGCAGAGGCGGACCAGTCCGCGGCGGCGAGGGCCTCGACGAGGTGACGGGCCCTCCCTTCGACCGCATCGGTCTCGGTGGTGGAGGCGTCCTCGGCGAGGCCGAGCGCCGCCCGCAGACCGGGGACGGACCCGACCTGACCGGAAAACACCTGCGCGGCGCGCAGGACGGCGAGCACGAGGTTGACGAGTTCCTCGCCCTGCGGCGCCTGGCCGAGGACGTGCAGGCCGTCGCGGATCTGGACGTCCTTGATCTCGCAGAGCCAGCCGTCGACGTGCATGACGAGGTCGTCGAAGCCGTCGGCGTCGTCGAGGTCGACGTCGTCGCCCAGCCCGAGGTCGACGTGCATCTGCGCCGCGTGCAGCAGCTGCCAGATCTCGCCGCGCAGGGCCGGCGCCTTGGCCGGGTCCATGACCGAGACGTTGCCGTACTCGTCGAGGAGCTGCTCGAGGCGGGCGATGTCGCCGTAGGACTCGGCGCGGGCCATCGGCGGGACGAGGTGGTCGACGATCGTCGCGTGGGCACGGCGCTTGGCCTGCGTGCCCTCACCGGGGTCGTTGACGAGGAAGGGGTAGATCAGCGGCAGGTTGCCCAGGGCCGCGTCGGTGCCGCAGGAGGCGGACATCGCCAGGTTTTTGCCGGAGAGCCACTCGAGGTTGCCGTGCTTGCCGACGTGGACGACGGCGTGCGCGCCGAACTCCTCCTCGATCCAGCGGTAGGTCGCGAGGTAGTGGTGCGTCGGCGGCAGGTCGGGGTCGTGGTAGATCGCGATCGGGTTTTCACCGAAACCGCGGGGCGGCTGCACGAGGAGCGCGACGTTGCCGCGGACGAGGGCGGCGGTGACGATCTCGCCCTGGGCGTCGGTCGTCGTGTCGACGAAGACCTCGCCGGGCGCCTCGCCCCAGTGCTCGGTCATCGCCTCGCGCAGGTCGGCCGGGAGGGCGTCGAACCACTCCCGGTACCGCGCGGCTGGGATGCGCACCTGCGCGCCCTCGACCTGCTCCTGGGTGAGCCACTCCTCGTCCTGCCCGCCGGCGGCGATGAGCTCGTGGATCAGGGCATTGCCCGACGTCGTGTCGGGGGCCTCGCCCTCGACCGGAGGGAGCAGGTCCATCCCGACGAAGCCCTCGCCGAGGTCGTAGCCCGCCTCGCGCATCGCGCGCAGCAGCCGGATCGTCGAGACCGGGGTGTCGAGGCCGACGGCGTTGCCCAGGCGGGAGTGCTTCGTCGGGTAGGCCGAGAGGACGACGGCGATCCTGCGCTCGGCGACCGGCGTGGACCGCAGGCGAGCGTGGTTGACCGCGATGCCGGCGACGCGGGCGGCGCGCTCGGGGTCGGCGACGTAGTGCGGCAGGCCCTCGTCGTCGAACTCCTTGAAGGAGAAGGCGACCGTGATGAGCCGACCGTCGAACTCGGGGACGGCGACCTGGGTCGCGACGTCGAGCGGGCTCATGCCGTCGTCGGACTCCTCCCAGTCGGCGCGGCCCCAGGTGAGGCACAGGCCCTGGAGGATCGGGATGTCGAGGGCGGCGAGCCTCTCCACGTCCCAGGCCTCGTCGTCCTCGCCGGCCGAGGCGGTGGCGGGCTTGGTGCCGCCGGCCGCGAGCACGGTCGTCACGAGCGCGTCGAGGGTGCCGAGGTGCTCGAGCAGGCCGTCGGGCGCGTCGCGCAGCGAGGCCGAGTGGATGACGACGCCCTGCCCGCCGGCGGCGTCGATCGCGTCGGCGAGCGCGTGCGCGTAGTCGGTGTTGCCGGCGGCGTACTGGGCCCGGTAGATGAGGACACCAACCCGCGGGCGCCGGACATCGCCGCCGGCTGCGTCGAGGGCGGCCGGCTCGTCGCGGTCGAGGACACCCCACTGGGGCAGCGCCTGCGGCGCCTCGAAGCCCTCACCGGTGAGCAGGAGCGTGTCGCCGAGGAAGGCGTGCAGCTGCGCGAGGTTGGCCGGGCCCCCTTCGGCGAGGTAGCGGTGGGCCTCCGCCGCGGTGCCGGGCGGCACCGTCGACAGCTCCATGAGCGCCGCGTCGGGCTCCTGTGTGCCGCCGAGGACGACGAGCGGTGCGCTGGCGCTGCGCAGGTCGGCGAAGCCCTCCCACAGCCCCTGCGGCGAGCCGAGGTAGCGGACGACGACGACGTCGGCGCGGGCGACGCGCTCGGCGATCTGCTCGTCGGTGAGGCGGGCCGGGTTGCCGACGACATAGTCGACGCCGGCGCTGCGCGCGCTCAGCAGGTCGGTGTCGGAGGTGGACAGCAGGGCGACGGTGGTCACGTCGTGGGCTCCTTGGCGGGGGTCCGCGCCCCGCGGTTCGAAGGGAGTGACCCGCACGGTCTCGTGCGGGCCGGCCGGCAGGGCGTGTCTGACTCGCGAAGTGGGCTTCGCTCACAGTGGCGGGACCGTCCCGGACTTGCACCGGGTTCCGCGCTGCTCGGTTGTCCGGCAGCCTACCGGGGCCGCGTAGGCTGCCCTGCCGTGAGCACACCGACGCCCTCCCGCAGCGGCGCCGACCGCTGCCCGGGGTTGCTCACCCCCTTCGTCTCGGCGGACGGGGCGATGGTGCGCCTGCGCATCCCCGGCGGTCGGGTCGACGCGTCCACCTTGCGCGAGATCTCTTCTCTCGCACAGCGATTCGGCAACCCGGCCATCACGCTCACCTCGCGGGGCAGCCTGCAGCTGCGCGGCCTGCCCGACCCGCTCCCCCGTGAGCTCATCACGGCGATCGACGACCTCGGACTCGTCCCCTCCGGGCCGCACGACAAGGCGCGCAACATCGTCGCCGACCCGCATGCCGGACTCGACGACCTCGTGACCGCGCTCGACGAGGGACTGCTCGCGGACCCCGGGCTGGCCGAGTTGCCGGGGCGCTTCCTCCTCGCCGTCGCCGAGCCCGGTGGTGCTGTCCTCGGGGAACCCTGGGACGTCGCGATCGTCACCTCCCCGCTGGCTGAGGTGCGAGGAACGAGCCTCGAAGCCACCCTCCTCGCCGCGGACCGGGCGATCACCGTCCCCCGCGAGGCTGCTGCTGCCGCCGCCCTCGACGTGGCCCGTCGCTTCCTCGCCGCCCGCACCGACGACCGGACCTGGAACATCCGCGACCTGCCCGACGCGACCCGGACCGACCTGCTGCCGGGGGGACTCCCCTTCGACGTGCTCGCGGGTGAGCCACCGGCGCCCGGACCGGTTGGCGAGGACCTCGTGGCCCTCGTGCCGCTGGGGCTGCTGACGCCGGCCATGGTGGCGGGGCTCGAGGGGAAGCTCTGCATCACGCCCTGGCGCTCGGTCATCGTGCCGGGTGGGGCGGCACGGGCCGAGGTGCTCGCGGCGGCCGGCTTCGCCACGACCGCCGACTCCCCCTGGACCGTCCTCACCGCCTGCGCCGGGGCGCCCTCGTGCGCGCGGACGACAACCCGCACGCGCGACCTCGCCAGGGAGGCCGCCCCCTTCGTCGACGTCACCGGACCGGCCGTGCACGTCATCGGCTGCGAGCGCTCGTGCGGCCACCCCGCCCGCACGCACGCGACCGCCCTCAACCCCATCAGCGCAGCGGATGTCGTTGCGGCACAACACGAGAAGGCCTGATGAACCCCCTTCGCCAACCGCCTCGCCGGTACGACTACGTCACCGACGGGCAGGAGATCTACCGCCGTTCCTTCGGGATGATCCGCGACGAGGCCGACCTCAGCCGTCTGCCCGCGGACCTCCACGGCGCTGCCGTGCGGATCATCCACGCCGCCGGTGACGTCGGCATCACGAGCGAGATCGCCGGCCACCCCGAGGTCGCCGCTGCCGCCCACGCCGCGCTCGTCGCCGGCGCGCCGATCCTCACCGACAGCAACATGCTCGCGCAGGGCGTCACCCGCCGCCGTCTGCCCGCCGACAACGAGGTGATCTGCACGCTGCGCGAGCCGCAGGTGCCCGACCTCGCCGCCCAGTGGGGCACGACCCGCGCAGCCGCCGCGGTCTCCCTGTGGGGCGAGCGCCTCGAGGGCGCGGTCGTCGCGATCGGCAATGCCCCGACCGCCCTCTTCCACCTGCTCGAGCTGCTCCACGACGGTGCCCCCCGACCGGCGGCGATCGTCGGCATGCCGGTCGGCTTCGTCGGGTCCGCGGAGTCCAAGGTGGCCCTCGCCGAGCACGACCTGACCGGCGGCCCGATCCCCTGGCTCGTCGTCCACGGCCGCCGCGGTGGGTCCGCGATGGCCGCCGCCGCCCTCAACGCCCTCGCCCACCCGGACGAGCTGGCATGAGCGACGAGACGACCACCGGGCGCTTCTACGGCGTCGGCATCGGTCCCGGCGACCCCGAGCTCATCACCCTCAAGGCCGCGCGGCTCATCCGTGACGCCGACGTCATCGCCTACCACGCGGGCGCCGGCAAGCAGTCGCTCGCGCGCTCCATCGCCGCCGACCTCATCCCCGATGGCGCCATCGAGGAAGAGCTGCGCTACCCGGTGACGACCGGCTTCACCGACCACCCTCGCGGCTACTACGGGGCCCTCGCCGACTTCTACGACGAGTGCTGCGACCGGCTCGAGGCCCACCTCGCTGCCGGCCGCAGCGTCGTCGTCCTCGCCATCGGCGACCCGCTCTTCTTCGGCTCCTTCATGTACGTCCATGACCGGCTGAGTCCGCGCTACCCCACCGAGGTCGTCCCCGGGATCACCTCGCTGTCCGCCGCCACCGCCGCGGTCGCGACCGGCCTGTGCCGGCACGAGGACACCCTCACCGTCCTGCCCGGCACCCTGCCCGTGCCCGAGCTCGCCCGGCGTCTGGCCGACACCGACGCGGCGATCATCATGAAGCTCGGCCGCACCTTCGCCGGGGTCCGCGAGGCCCTGCGCCAGGCAGGGATGCTCGAGCGTGCCGTCTACGTCGAGCGCGCGTCCTACCCGGGTGAGCTCGTCATGCCGGCTGCCGAGGTCGACGAAGGTCGCGTGCCCTACATGTCCCTCGTCGTGGTCCCCGGCGAGGGGCTGCGCGACGACGCCGCCGGGCGGGCCGCGGACTTCGCTCGGCTGACGGCGGGCGCCCCCGACGAAGGGGGCGAGCCCTCCCCTTCGTCCGTCGGCACCGTCCACGTCGTCGGGCTCGGGCCGGGGCCGGACCACTGGCTGACTCCGCAGGCGAGCGAGGTGCTCGCCCGGGTCGACCACGTCGTCGGCTACGCGCCCTACGTCGCCCGGGTGCCGCAGCGCGAGGGCCTGACCCGCCACGCCTCCGGCAACTCCGTCGAGCTTGACCGCGGCCGTCTGGCGCTCGACCTGGCCCGCGAGGGCGCGGACGTCGCCCTCGTCTCGGGTGGTGACGCCGGGGTCTTCGGCATGGCGACGGCGCTCTTCGAGTCGCGCGAGGCGGCCCTGTCCGACGACCCCGGCTACGCCGACGTGCCGGTCGACGTCGTGCCGGGCGTCACCGCGGCCCACGCGGCGAGCGCCCTCGTCGGTGCCGTCCTCGGCGGCGACCACGCCCTGGTCAACCTCAGCGACAACCTCAAGCCGTGGGACGTCCTCGCCGCGCGGCTGACCGCGCTGGCGACGAACGACATCTCGATCGCCCTCTACAACCCGCGCTCCCGCTCCCGCCCGGACACCCTCGGCGCCGCCCGTGACCTGCTCGTCGAAGCGGTCGGCCCGGACCGCGTCGTCGTCGTCGCGCGCCACGTCGGCCGCGACGAGGAGTCGTCCTGGGTGACGACGCTCGGCGAGCTCGATGTCGAGGCCGTCGACATGGGCTGCCTCGTCGTCATCGGCGCCTCGACGACCCGGGTCACCGACGACGGCCGGGTGTGGACTCCGCGGTCGGTCGGCTAGGGCCTGACCTCACCCCCAGAAGGGCGGCGGTCCTGCCGGCGCGTCCTCGCGCGGCGAGGGCAGCCGGGTGCCGTCGCCCCACCCCTTCGCCCAGTCCGGCACGTGGCTGGGCGGCGGCGCGATCCCGAGCATCGGCCACAGCCGGTCGGTGTCGACGCCCTTGCCCCGCTGGAGGAAGCGCATGCGCACCAGCGCTTGCGCGCTCACCTGGCCGTCGGTGACGAAGCGCTGCTCGAAGAAGACGCTGACGCGGTCCCACCCGGCGATCACGGTGTGCAGCTCGTAGGCCTGCAGCGGCTGCAGCGAGCTGCGGAAGGTCATCGTCTCCTGCATGACGACCGCCGCCACCCGCTTGCGGACCTGCGCCAGGCCCCACCCGGAGCGGATCGCCAGGTCGATGCGCCCGAGGTCGGCCATCGTGAAGTAGACGCCGTTGTTCATGTGCCACGCGAAGTCGATGTCGTTGGGCAGCACCCGCAGCGGTAGCACGGCGACCTCGCCGGGGGCGACCCTGCCGCGCCGCTTGGCGGTGGCGACGGTCCACAGGATGCGGGGGACGCGGTTCATGCGTGGGTCCTCGGGGGTGGTCTCGAGCGGGGACGAAGGGAGCGTAACCGCGCCTCGTCGTGCGGCATCGGTGTCGGTGGCGCCCGTCACGCTGGGGCCGTCATCTGCGTGGCCAACACCTATGCGTGGGTGCACCGCGAGCTGCACGCCGCCGCAACCGAGGCGGCCGTCGACAAGGACGTGTGGGTCGTCGGCGGCGGCCTGGCCGGTCAGTTCGCCGATGCCGGCCTGCTCGACAAGGTGTGGGTCCACCAGACGCCCCTCGTCCTGGGCGCCGGCGCCACGTTCCTCCGCCGCCTGCGGCTGCGCCGCGAGCGGGTGGAGCGCGACGGACAGTTCCCGGCGATGGTCTTCGAGGTCGTCGGCCCGGAGCCGCGGCGAGCCGGCGAGGTCGACGGGGCGGCGAGATCTATGGCGAGGGGTGAGACCGCCCGACGCTACCGTCGTGGGGTGAACCTGCCGCCCTTCCAGCATGAGGTCCCCTTCGACGCGTCGGCACGCGAGCAGCTGCTCGCCTTCGTCGACGAGCACCGGGCGATGCTGGGTCGCTGCCTCGACGACCTGACGGAGGACGAGGCGCGGCGTCGACTCGTGCCGTCGCGCACGACCCTGCTCGGGCTGGTCAAGCACGCCACCTTCGTCGAGCGGGTGTGGTTCGACGAAGGCGTCCACGGTCGCACCCGCGCCGAGATCGGCATCCCCGCGTCACCCGACGCGTCCTTCGCGCTGACCGCCGAGGACACGATCGCCTCCGCCGTCGCGGCCCACCGCCTGGCGTGCAGCGACAGCCGGGCAGCGATCGTCGGGCTCGACCTCGACGACGTGGTGACCGGCAACCGCCGAGGGCCGCTCCCCCTTCGCTGGGTCCTCGTGCACGTGCTGCGCGAGCTCGCCCAGCACGCGGGCCACGCCGACATCCTGCGCGAGCAGATCCTGGCGGCCCGCGAGGGCTGAAGCGGCCGCTCAGCAAGAGAAACCCCGACTTCGCAAGAGTCCGGTACTCATGCTAAGCCGGGGATTATCGGGTCACCCGGAAATCTCGAGGCGGGTGAGGCACCCCGCCACCTCGCCGGGCGTGCGGGGCCAGCCGACCGCGGCCGGCTCGATCCCCAACTCGCGCAGCAGCTGCACCGACCACGGTGGACGCAGCCGCGCAGCCTCGACGAGGTCGACGTCGGTGAGCGCATCGGTCACCTCGCCCTGGTGGACGACGTGGTCGACCACCAGAGCGACCTCATCGGCCCAGCGCCAGGCGAGGTCGACGTCGTGAGTCGACAGCACCACCGTCGTGCCGTGCGCCTCGAGGGCCGCGACCGCGGCGAGCATCTCCTCGACGCCCGCAGGGTCGAGGCCAGCCGTCGGCTCGTCGAGGAGCAGCACCTGCGGGTGCATCGCGAGCGCTCCGGCGACGGCGACCCGCTTGCGCTGACCGAAGGAGAGCCGGTGGACCGGCCGGTCGGCGAGCTCCTCGAGCGAGAGCACCGCGAGCGCCTCGTCGACCCGCGAGGCGGTCTCGGCGGCGCCGAGACCCAGGTTGGTCGGGCCGTAGCCGATGTCGCTGCGGACGTCGGCGCTGAAGAGCTGGTCGTCGGGGTCCTGCATGACCAGCTGCACCCGCTGCCGGTGGGCGGTCAGCCCGCGCCGAGTGTGCCGCAGGACCTCCCCGCCGGAGACGACCGAGCCCTCGGCTGGCGCGTGCGCGCCGGAGAGCACCCGCAGCAGCGTCGTCTTGCCCGACCCGTTGGCCCCGAGGATCGCGGTGCGCCGGCCCGCACCGATCGTCACGCTCACGCAGTCGAGCACGCCCGGGGTGCCGGGGTAGCCGGCGTGCACGCCGCGCAGCGCGAGCGCGGTGTCGGCGTCGTCGGGTGGGGTCCACGACCCGAGGCGGTGCGTCATGACAGTCCCGCCCGCAGCGACAGCCCGGCCAGCCCGACGACGAGTGCTCCGGCCGCCAGGACGAAGGGGGTCGACACGGCCCGGGCAGGCACGAGCGGCACGGCAGCGACTCCACCACGACCGGCCAGCCCGTCCTCCAGCCTGCGGGCCTTGTCCCACGCGGCGACGAGCACGGCGGCGCACAGTTGGCCGACCGAGCGTCGCGCGGTCCGACCGCTCGCGTAGCCCAGCCGACCGGCCTGAGCGGCGCGGATCGCCGACGCGGCGTCGAGCAGGGCGAAGATCATCCGGTAGGTCACCGCGGCGACGTCGACGGCCACCTCGGGCACCCGCGCCCGGCGCAGCCCGGCGAGCAGGTCGACCATCGGCGTGGTCGCGGCCAGCAGGACCGTCGCGCTCGTCGCGGCGAGGGCCCGGGAGACGACGAGGAGGGCCCGGGAGGCACTCCCTTCGTCGACACCGACCGGACCCCACCTCACGAGGTCACCCCCACCGAAGGTCACCGCGATCGTCACGGCGCCGATGGCGATGAAGACGGCGGGCCCGGCCATCGCGTGGCACCAGACCCGCGCCGGGACCCGGGCCACGGCGGCGAGGCCCACGGCGCACACCCCGACGAGGCCCGCGACGACGAGCGAGGTCGTCGTCGCGGCGACGAGGAGCAGCCCCAGGCAGAGCAGGGACTTCTCCAGCCTCGAGCGGGTCCGCCACGGGGAGGACCACGCCGCGTCGTCGAGGGTGAGCCTCATGACGTGCGGTCAGCCGTCCCGGTCCGGGTGGCGTCGCGCCCCTTGAGCCGGCCGAAGACGTAGCCGAGCGCCAGCCCGCCGAGGCCCGCCTGCAGGGCGAAGAGACCGGACTCGATCTCGCCACCGGCCGGCGGCATGAGGGGCTCGAACCACGGCTCGTGGCCGGCCTCCTCGAGCTGCTCGGTGGCGGCGGCATCGGTGCCACCGAAGGCCTCCTCCTCCCCCGCGGCGGCGCGGCCACCGAGGTAGAGGGCGACGGCCAGCAGGAGGACGACGGCGGCGAGGACGAGGGCGATGCCGCGTCGCCCGAGGGTCTGGGTGGAATCACGCACGGGCAGGCTCCTTGGTCTCGGCGGGGACGACCTCGAGGTCCTCCATCTCGGGGCGCGCCCAGGCGATGAGCGCGTTGATCAGCAAGACCCCGACGAGGCCCTCGACGATCGCCAGGGGCACCTGGGTCACCGCGAAGATCCCGAGGAAGCGACCCCAAGCCTCGACGAAGCCGCCCTCCGGGTAGGCGAGCGCGAGCTGCGTCGCGGTCGTCACGTAGGTGGCGAGGTCGGCCACGGCCACGCCGACGAAGACCCGCACCATGAAGGGCGCGGCGGCCAGCAGCCGGAAGAGCCCGTAGCCGACCCAGGGCCCGACGACCGCCATCGAGAAGACATTGGCCCCGAGCGTCGTCAGGCCGCCGTGCGCGAGGAGCAGCGCCTGGAAGAGCAGGACGATCGTGCCGAGCAGGGCCATGACCGGTGGCCGGAAGATGATCGCGCCGACGCCGGTGCCGGTCGGGTGGGAGCTGGACCCGGTGACCGACGGCAGCTTGATCGCCGACATGACGAAGGTGAAGGCGCCCGCGGCCCCGAGCAGCAGCCTGGCGCTCGGGTTGTCCCGCACGATGCGGGCGGCACTGCGGGTGCCGTGGATGACGAAGGGGGCGGCGACAGCAGTCCACGCGGCGGCGTGGACCGGTGGCAGGAAGCCCTCGGCGATGTGCATCAGCGCAATCTCTCTCTGGCCGGATGACGCGTCCGGCCGCTGCAGCCCTCGCCCCGGAGTTCCTGACTCGCGGAAGACCCGCTCACAGTGGCGCGACCGTCCCGGACTCTCACCGGGTTCCTCCAGGTGGAGGCGATGGCTGGGGCCGAGACTAGCGAAGCCCGCCCGGGATGTCTGCTGCCGTCCGCTCCTCGCGCTCGGCCGCGCGGCGGCAGGAGTAGAGGTGCGATTCGACGAAGCCCTCGGCCTGCAGGGCCCACCCGACGACGATGATCGCGGCCTGCCGCAGGTCGTGCGCCTCGACCTGGGCGGCGATGTCGGCGAGGGTGCCGCGCAGGACGATCTCCTCGGGCTGCTCGACCCGGTAGGCCACGGCGACGGGGCAGTCGGCGCCGTAGTGCTCGGCGAGCCGGTCGGCGAGCTCGCGGGCGCGGCGGATCGCCAGGTGCAGCACGAGGGTCGCACCGGTCGCGGCGAAGGCCTCGAGCGACTCCCCCGACGGCATGGCCGTCGAGTCCCGCTGGGCGCGGGTGAGCACGACCGACTGGGCGACCTCGGGCACGGTGAGCTCGCGGCCGAGCCGGGCGGCGGTCGCGGCGTAGGCGGCGATGCCGGGCGTGATGTCCCACGGCACGCCGGAGGCGTCGAGCCGGCGGGTCTGCTCGGCGATCGCGGAGTAGACGCTCGGGTCGCCGGAGCACAGCCGGGCGACGTCCTCGCCCCGCTCGTGCGCGGCGACGAGCTCGGCGGTGATCCCGTCGAGGTCGAGGTCCTGGGTGTCGACGAGCCGCGCGCCGTCGGGGCAGTGCTCGAGGACGGCGGCATCGAGGTAGGTCCCGGCGTAGAGGCAGACCGGGCTCGCCGCGAGCAGGCGGGTCGCGCGGATCGTCAGCAGGTCGGCGGCACCGGGGCCGGCGCCGATGAAGTGAACGGTCATGTCGGGTCCTCGGAGTCGGTGCGGATCGCGGCGAGCTGGGTGACGGTGCGGGCAGGGGTCCACGACAGGAAGCGACCGAGCGGGACGGCCCGCTCCACGGACAGGCGGGTGAGCTCGCCGCCGGTGCGGGCGTGCCGGCCGATGAGCGCGGCGTCCCCCTCGAGCGTCACGGCGTGCGCGACGAGGCGTCCGCCGGGGCGAAGGGAGGACCAGGCCCGGTCGAGCAGGTCGGGGTCGAGCCCGCCGCCGACGAAGATCGCGTCGGGCGTCGGCAGCATCGCCAGGTCGGTGCTGCCGGTGTCGCCGACGACGACGTCGACGCGGCCGGCGAGGCCGAGGGCGGCTGCGTTGTCGCGGATGCGCTGGGCGCGGGTCGCGTCGCGCTCCACGCAGGTGACGGTGGCGCGGTCGGCGGCGAGGCACCACTCGAGGGCGACGGAGCCGTTGCCGGCACCGAGGTCCCACAGGTGGGCTCCGGGGGTGGGTCGCAGTCGGGCCAGACCGCTCGCCCGCATGTCGCGCTTGGTCAGCTGGCCGTCGTGGTCGATGAAGTCCTCGGGGCGCCCCGGGACCGCTCCGGCGGTCGCGGCAGTCGCCGCGGGGTCGTCGGCGCGCACGTCGAGGCAGGCGAGCACGAGGTCGGGGGTGGCCCCGGCGAAGCCGTCGGCGCGCTCGGAGCGAGCGCCCTCGTCGGGGCTGCCAAGGTGCCAGCGGGCGGTGAGCATGCTTGCGCCCCAACCGTGCTCGGTGAGCAGTGCGCCGAGCCGAGCCGGGTCGCCGCCCCCGGAGAGGAGGACGACGAGTCGCGCGCCGGGGGCCAGGTGGGGCAGGACCGCGCGTATGTCGCGCCCGACGGTCGTGACGACGACGGTCTCCTCGGCGGACCACCCCTGACGGGCGCGGGCGAGGGCATCGCTGCCGATGGCGGGGTGGACGCGCACGCGGTCGGCGCCGACGAGCTCGACCAGGGTCGTGGCGATGCCGGAGCGCAGCGGGTCACCGCTGGCGAGGACGACGGCGTCGGGGTGCGCCTCGACGAGGGCGGGCAGCGCCGGGCGAAGGGGGCTGGGCCAGGGCACGAGCTGCGCCTCGGGTGCGTGGGGGGCGACGAGGTCGAGGTGACGGCCGCCCCCGACGAGGGTCGCAGCACCGCTGATGAGGGCGCGTCGGGCCTCGTCCAGACCGGACCACCCGTCGTCCCCGATACCCACGACCTCGATCACGGACGCCCACCCTAGGGCCTCGCCCTCCTGTGAGAGGATCGCGCCCAGGCACTCCCCCGAGGAATCCGGTGCAACTCCGGAGCGGTCCCGCCACTGTCACGGCCCACGCGGCCCGAGCCAGACACTCGGTCGGTGCCCGTCGTCGCGAACCCGCGTCGATGTCGTCGGACGGCGAGCGTGGACACTCGCCAGGAGGCCGCCACTGTGAGCCGCACCGGGTCCCGGACCCCCCACCTTCCCCTTCACCGCGCTCGTCGGTGCCGACGAGTTGACGTCGGCGCTGCTGCTGAGCGCGATCTCGCCCGAGATCGGCGGCGTCCTCGTCCGCGGTGAGAAGGGCACCGCCAAGTCGACCGCCGTCCGCGCCCTCGCCTCGGTCCTGCCCGAGCAGCGGGTGGCGAGCGAGTGCCGCTTCGGCTGCGACCCCGACCGCGACGAGGACTGCCCCGACGGCCCCCACGAGGACGCGGCCACGACCCGCCCGGCCCGCCTCGTCGAGCTGCCGGTCGGCGCGACCGAGGACCGCGTCGTCGGCTCCCTCGACCTGCGCCGGGCGCTCGGGGACGGCGAGGCGGCCTATCAGCCCGGTCTGCTCGCCGAGGCCCACCGCGGCATCCTCTACGTCGACGAGGTCAACCTCCTGCACGACCACCTCGTCGACGTGCTGCTCGACGCTGCCGCGATGGGGCGCAACACGGTCGAGCGCGACGGTGTCTCGATCTCGCACCCGGCGCAGATCACCCTCGTCGGCACGATGAACCCCGAGGAGGGCGAGCTGCGCCCGCAGCTGCTCGACCGCTTCGGCCTGACCGTCCACGTCGCCGCGAGCCGCGACCCCCATGTGCGCGCCGAGGTCGTGCGTCGCCGGCTCGAGGCCGACCTCGACCCGGCGGGCTTCGCGGCCCGCTTCGCCGACGCCGAGGCCGAGCTGACCCAGCGCCTGGCCGCCGCCCGCGAGGCGGTGCGCCGGGTCGCGCTCGACGAGCGGACCCTGCGGACCATCGCGCGGGTGTGCGCCGGCTTCGACGTCGACGGCATGCGCGCCGACATCGTCACCGCCCGCACCGCTGCGGCGCACGCCGCGTGGGAGGGGCGCGACCACGTGACCCGCGAGGACATCCGGGCCGCGGCGCTGCTCTCCCTGCCCCACCGCCGCCGTCGTGCTCCCTTCGACGCGCCGGGTCTCGACGAGGACCTGCTCGACCGGCTGCTCGACGAGGAGCCCGAGGACGACCCGCCGGGTGGTGGCGAGGAGCCCGACGGTGGCGAGCCGGAGGGCGGGGACCAGCCCGGCGACGGCCCGGGCGAGGCGCCCGCCGCCGACCCCTCCGACCAGCCCCCGGGCCCGACGTCGTCCGGCGACCAGCCCCAGACCGGGCCGCAGTCGTCC
>NZ_ALWX01000058.1 GCF_000297495.1 Janibacter hoylei PVAS-1
ACGGCGTGGGTGGGGGTGCCGGTGGTGCGAAGGGGGGGGGCGGGGCCGGGTGTGGCCGCCGATCGTGCGACGGTACGCCGCTCCCCTCCCGCCACGGAATGCCCCGTCCGCTCCGTGGACGGCCGTCCGCCTGTCGGGCCGAAAAGTCGGAGGCGCGGTGCCGGTGGCTGGACATAACCTTGAGCGGCCATGACGCAGACCCTCGAGCGGACCACCGCGCCGCCCCCACCCACCGAGCCGATGCCCCCGGAGCGCACCGTCGACTGGCGACGGATGCGCTCGCCGGCGGCCGCGGCCGCGCTCGTCTGCTCCGCGACCGCGGCGGTCCTGCTCACGACCGGCACCGTCGTCATCGGCCGCCTGGCGGAGGGACCGAGCACCGGCCTCGTCCAGCTGCTCGCCCTGCTCGTCGTCGGCGGCGCCGTCATCGACAATCTCGGCAAGGTCGTGTGGGTCGGCCTCTCCGACCGCGCCGAGGGCGTGCTGCGCGACGACCTGCTCGACGCCGCGCTCGCCCAGCCGGTCGCGACCCTCTCAGAGCAGGCGGCCGGCGAGATCCTCGACCGCGTCGACGACGACACCCACGAGGTCGGCAACCTCATGCGGTGGCAGGTGTGGATGTTTGCGCGCACCGCCTTTTCGGTCGTCCCCATGTGGGTCGTCGCCGGCATCACGTGGTGGCCGGCCTGGCTGCTCTTCCCCGTCATCGGTCTGCTCACCGCCGTGGCCGTGCGTCCCCTGCTCGGGGAGATCACCCGCCGCAAGGTCATCGAGGAGGCCGCCTGGACCGACCATGCCAGCGCCCTCGAGGAGGGCATCGCCGGGCGCGACGACCTGCGCACCAGCCTGGGTCAGGCACACATGCTGCAGCGCCTGGCGACGCTCACCGCACGGGTCCACGCCCGCTTCGCCGACGTCGTCACGCTCGAGAGCCGGCTGGCCCGCCGGGCGGGTCTGCTGCTCCACGGTCTGCTCGCCGGCATCGGCCTGGCCGGCATCGCGCTGGCGACCGGCGGTGGCCTGTCGGTGGGCCAGCTCGTCACGCTCTTCATCGTCACGTCGACCTTCGTCGGTCTCGTCACCCAGCTCTCCCACCAGTTGCCGGACCTGCAGGCCGGCCTGGGCGCGGTGATCCGGCTGCGGCAGATGCTCGCCGTCGAGCCCGAGCCGAAGGGAGGCGCCCCCGTCCCCGCGGGCGCCGAGCTGGCGGTCGAGGTGCGCGGCCTCGACTTCAGCTACACCGAGGGCAGCTTCGCCCTGCGGGACGTGACCTTTGCCGTGCCCGCGGGCGAGACCGTCGCGCTCGTCGGCCGCACCGGCTCGGGCAAGTCGACCCTGGCCTCCTTCGTCTCGCGGGCCATCGAGCCGCCGCGGGGCACGGTCTTCGTCGGGGGCGTCGACGTGCGCGATCTCGACGTGCAGCTGCTGCGCACCGACGTCGGTGTCGTCACCCAGCGCACCGAGATCATCGCCGGCACCCTCGCCGACAACATCGCCCTCTTCGACGACACCCCGCGCAGCGACATCGAGGCGGCCGTCGTCGAGCTCGGACTCGTCGACTGGGTCGCCGGGCTGCCCGACGGCCTCGAGACCCTCCTCGGTCCCGGCGGCACGACCCTCTCCGCGGGCGAGGAGCAGCTCGTCGCCTTCGCGCGGCTGCTCGTGCGCGACGTGCGGGTCGTCGTCCTCGACGAGGCGACCGCCCGCATGGACCCGCTCACCGAGCGCCGGGTCGTCTCCGCCGCCGACCGCCTCCTCGTGGGCCGCACCGGCATCCTCATCGCGCACCGCCTCGGGACGATCGAGCGGGCCCCGCACGTCGTCGTCCTCGACCACGGAACGGTGATCCAGCAGGGGCGTCGCACCGAGCTCGCCGAGCAGCCGGGTCCCTTCCGCAGCCTGCTCCTCGACAGCCGCGCCGAGTCCGCGGCCGACCAGCCCTCCCCCGAGGGCGCCGTCGACCACGCCGACCTCGACCCCGTCGGTGGGCGCCGCCGCACGACGACGCCGCCCGAGCGGCCCGCCATCGGCGACGGACCCTCCCTCGCCCGGGGCATCACCCACGCCCTGCTCGTCAAGCCGTCGTGGGGCGTCGCCGGCGCCGTGTGCTTCCTCGCGATGTCGCTGCTCGGCGCTCAGGGTGCGATGACCGGTCTCGTGTGGGGCCAGGTCATCGAGGGCCTGCAGGCCGGGCAGACCCCGACCCTGCTCGCCGCGGCGCTCGTCGCGTGCCTGCTCGTCGTCCCCTTCCTCACGTCGCAGGCCTTCTACCGGTACCCGCGCTGGTGGATCGAGGTCATGCTGCGCACCCGCATGGCGGTCCTCGCCGGGCAGACCCGGGCCGAGCGGCTGCCGCGCACTCCCCCCCGGCGAGGTCGTCGCCCGCTCGATGGACGCCGACCGGTACGCCCGGTACGCCGACCGGTGGGTCGACTTCATCAACGGCCTGGTCATCGCCGCCCTCACGGCTCTGCTCGCCGGCACGTGGGTCGCCGGAGCCGTGCTGCTGACCGTCATGGTGGGGTCCGCCCTCGCCGCGACCCTCGGCCGCCCGATCGCCGGCCGGTCCGCAGCTGCTGCCTCGCTGGCGCGGGCCCGCTTCGGTCGGGCCGTCGTCTCCTCGCTCGAGTCGGTGCGCACCATCAAGCTGGCGGCGGCCACTCCCTTCGTCCGACGGCACCTGCGTCAGGTGGACGCCGGCCGGGTCCAGGCGGCGGTCAAGGAGCACCGGGTGCAGGCCGTGCTCGACGCCGTGCCGCTGGTCATGGTCCAGTGCGGCGTCGTCGTCACGTGGTGGATCCACGTGGCCGGTGGCTGGGGCCTGGGCACCGCGATCCTCGTCTCGGGTGCGGTCGCGGGCTTCGACTGGTTTGGCCGCGTGGCGAGCATGGTCGTCACCGAGGCGCCCGGCACCCGCGCCTGGCAGGTCGAGACGGCGCGCTTCGCCGGTGGCGTCGACCTCATGGACCTGCCCGCGGGGGTCGACCTCGTCGAGGGCACCGCGCCCGCGCCGGTCGAGGGCGAGCGCGAGCGCCTGCGGCGCCTCGAGCTGCGCGACGTCTCGGTCGTCCACGACGACGGGACCGTCGGCGCCAGCGAGATCGACCTCGTCGTCGACGCGGGCGACCTCGTGCTGCTCGTCGGCCAGGTCGGCTCGGGCAAGTCGAGCCTGCTCGCCTCACTCGCCGGTCTCGTCGACCACCGCGGCGAGATCCGGTGGAACGGCACGCCCGTCACCGACCCGCAGTCCACCCTGCGGCCGGGCCGCATCGCCCACGTCGCGCAGGTGCCGAGGGTGCTGTCGGGCAGCTTCACCGACAACGTGCGCCTGGGCCACGACCGCCCCCTCGACGAGCCGGTCGCCCTCGCCCGGCTCACCCAGGACGTCGACGACGCCGGCGGGCCCGACGCCCTCGTCGGCCATCGCGGGGTGCGTCTGTCAGGTGGGCAGGTGCAGCGGCTCGCGCTGGCCCGGGCCCTGGCGACCGAGGCCGAGCTGCTGCTCGCCGACGACGTCTCCTCCGCCCTCGACGCGACGACCGAGATCGACCTGTGGCGGGGTCTGCGCGAGCGCGGCGCGACCGTCATCGGTGCGACCTCGAAGCGGGCGGCACTGGAGCAGGCCGACCACGTCGTCGTCCTCGACGGCGGTCGGGCCGTGGCCACGGGCACGTGGGCACAGCTCGCACCCACGTGGGGTCACCTCGCCGGCTGAACCCGAGCATGACGAAGGGGGCGCCCCGGCCGGTGAGCCGGTGGGCGCCCCCCCTTCGGAGCCCGCTGCGGGGGTGACCGCCGCGGGGGTCTGGTGGGTCGGGGTCAGCGGGCGGCAGAGCCCTCGGTGTAGTCGTCGTCCCCGGACTGCCACGCGAAGTGGGCGCGCAGCGCCTTGCCCGTCGCCTCGATCGGGTGACCGGCCTCCTTGTCCCGCAGCTGCTGGAACTCGACAGCGCCGTTGTCCTGGTCCTCGATGAAGCGCTTGGCGAAGGAGCCGTCCTGGATGTCGGAGAGGATGCCCTTCATCGACTCCTTGACCTTCGCGTCGACGACGCGGGGGCCGGAGACGTAGTCGCCGTACTCGGCGGTGTCGGAGATCGACCAGCGCTGCTTGGCGATGCCGCCCTCCCACATGAGGTCGACGATGAGCTTGAGCTCGTGGAGCACCTCGAAGTACGCGATCTCCGGCTGGTAGCCCGCCTCGGTCAGCGTCTCGAAGCCCGCCTGGACGAGGTGCGACATGCCACCACACAGGACGGCCTGCTCACCGAAGAGGTCGGTCTCGGTCTCCTCGGTGAAGGTCGTCTTGATGACGCCCGCCCGCGTGCCACCGATGCCCTTGGCGTAGGCGGCCGCGATGTCCCAGGCCTGGCCCGAGGCGTCCTGCTCGACGGCGATGATGTCCGGGATGCCGCGGCCGTCGACGAACTCACGACGCACGGTGTGACCGGGGGCCTTCGGCGCGACGAGGATGACGTCGACGCCGGCCGGCGCCTGGATGTAGCCGTAGCGCACGTTGAAGCCGTGGCCGAAGACGAGCACGTCGCCGTCCTTGAGCTCCGGCGCGATGTCGTCGGCGTAGAGGTGACGCTGCACCTGGTCGGGGGCGAGGATGACGATGACGTCGGCCTCGGCGGCGGCCTCACGCGGGGTGAGGACCTTCAGGCCCTCGGCCTCCGCCTTGGCGCGGCTCTTGCTGCCCTCCTTGAGACCGATGCGCACGTCGACACCGCTGTCGCGCAGGTTGAGCGCGTGGGCGTGACCCTGCGAGCCGTAGCCGATGACGGCAACCTTGCGGCCCTGGATGATGGACAGGTCGGCGTCGTCGTCGTAGATCAGTTCGGCGGCCATGGGGCACTTCTCCTTGTGTGGTGGGTGGTGCGGTCGGGTTGGTCGTCATCGTCTCCCGTCACGACGGACGAGGACGAAGGGGGGTCAGTGTCGGGAGCGGTCGGTGATGGAGCGGGGGCCGCGGCCGATGGCCACGACACCGGACTGGACGAGCTCCTTGATGCCGTAGGGCTCGAGGATCTCGAGCATCGCGGCGATCTTGTCGGTGTTGCCGTAGACCTGCAGGGTCATCGCGTCGCTCGTCGTGTCGACGATCTTCGCCTTGAACATCTGCGCGGTCTCGAGGATCCCGCTGCGGTTGCTCGCCTCGGCGCGCACCTTGACCAGGACGATCTGGCTGGTCACCGACGCGAGCGGGTCGAGCTCGACGACCTTGAGCACCTCGACGAGCTTGTTGAGCTGCTTGGTCACCTGCTCCAGCGGCAGCAGGTCGACGTCGACGACGACGGTCATCCGGGAGATCTCCGGGTGCTCGGTCGGCCCGACGGCGAGGGAGTCGATGTTGAAGCCGCGCCGGGAAAACAGGGCCGAGATCCGGGCGAGGACACCGGGCTTGTTCTCGACGAGGACGGAGAGGGTGTGCTTGGTGCTCATGCTCTTTCCTTCACTGCCCGTCGTGGTCGGCGTCGGTGGACTGCTCGATGGCCTCGGACTCCTCGCGGTCCCACTGCGGGGCCTCGTCGCGGGCGATCTGGATGGCGTCGTTGCTCACGCCGGCGGGCACCATCGGCCACACCATGGCGTCCCGCTCGACGACGAAGTCGATGACGACCGGGCGGTCGTTGATCGCCATCGCCTGCTCGATCGTCGCGTCGAGGTCCTCGGGCCGCTCGCAGCGCAGCCCGACGCAGCCGTAGGCATCGGCGAGCTTGACGAAGTCGGGGATGCGGCTGCCGACCGAGGTGTGCAGGTCGGTGTTGGAGTATCGCTCGTTGTAGAAGAGCGACTGCCACTGGCGCACCATGCCCAGGCTCGAGTTGTTGATGACCGCGACCTTGATCGGGATGTCGTTGATGACGCAGGTCGCGAGCTCCTGGTTGGTCATCTGGAAGCACCCGTCGCCGTCGATGGCCCAGACGACCCGGTCGGGCTCACCGACCTTGGCGCCCATGGCTGCGGGCACGGAGTAGCCCATCGTCCCGGCGCCGCCGGAGTTGAGCCAGGAGTTGGGGCGCTCGTAGCCGATGAACTGCGCGGCCCACATCTGGTGCTGGCCGACGCCCGCGGCGTAGACCGCCTCCGGCCCAGCGATCTGGCCGATCCGCTCGATGACCTGCTGCGGCATGAGGGCGCCCTCGCCGTGCGAGGTGTAGCCGACCGGGTACTCCTGCGACCACCGGGTCGTCGCTGCCGCCCAGTCGCGGTAGCGGTCCGGGATGACCGCAGCGGCCTCCCCTTCGCCGGCCTCGATCGCGGCGATGAGCTCGCCGAGGATCGCCTTGGCGTCACCGACGATCGGCACGTCGGCGACGCGGTTCTTGGAGATCTCGGCCGGGTCGATGTCGGCGTGGATGACCTTGGCCCCCGGCGCGAAGGACGACAGCTGGCCCGTGACCCGGTCGTCGAAGCGCGCCCCGATGGTGATGAGCAGGTCGCTGCGCTGCAGGCCGGTGACCGCCGCGACGGACCCGTGCATGCCTGGCATACCCAGGTGCAGCGGGTGCCCGTCGGGGAAGGCGCCGCGGGCCATGAGCGTCGTGACGACCGGGATGCCCGTGAGCTCGGCGAGGCGACGCAGCTCCGCGTGGGCTCCGGCCCGGATGACCCCACCACCGACGTAGAGCACCGGCTGGCGGCTCTCGGCCATGAGGCGGACGGCCTCGCGGATCTGCTTGGCGTGCGGACGCGTCACCGGGTGGTAGCCCGGCAGGCTGACCTGCGGCGGCCACTCGAAGGTGGTGGTGGCCTGCAGGGCGTCCTTGGAGATGTCGACGAGCACGGGGCCGGGTCGGCCGGTGCTCGCGATGTGGAAGGCCTCCGCGATGACCCGCGGGATCTCCGCGGCGTCGGTCACGAGGTAGTTGTGCTTGGTGATCGGCATCGTGATGCCCCGGATGTCCGCCTCCTGGAAGGCGTCCGTGCCGATCGAGCTCGAGGCCACCTGGCCGGTGATCGCAACCATCGGCACGGAGTCCATGTGGGCGTCGGCGATCGCGGTGACGAGGTTGGTGGCGCCAGGGCCGGAGGTGGCCATGCAGACGCCGACCTTGCCGGTCGCCGAGGCATAGCCTTCGGCGGCATGGCCGGCGCCCTGCTCGTGGCGCACGAGGATGTGGCGGACCTTCGTCGAGTCCATCAGCGGGTCGTAGGCCGGCAGGATCGCGCCGCCGGGGATGCCGAAGACGACCTCGGCGCCGACGCACTCGAGGGACAGGACGAGGCTCTTGGCCCCGGTCACCTGCGCGGAGGTCGTCGCTCTGCCCGCCTCGCTCCGGCGCGCCATCGCGGCCGGGCTCGGGGCGCTGCTGGTCGTGTCAGTCACCGTCTGTCCTTCGGTTCGGCGTGCCATCTGTGCTCCTCTTCATCCTCTCCCGGCCATGAAAAAGCCCCTCAGTCCGGGTGCGGACATGAAGGGCGCGCGCTGCGTCGGCGACGAGTCGTCGCTCAGGCAGCGCGCCGGGGAAGTACGAGGAGGAGGGCCATGCCGCTACTCTCCCCCGCCTGCCCAGCGTGTGTCAACGAATGAGACGAGCGCGCCCACCATGTGGGACATGGTCGTTTCACCCGTCGACGGCCGGCCATGAGAGTCCGGTCCGCGCATCGGGCGTGTTCGTCATCGGCGGGTGGGCGTCCTCGATCGAGCTGGCGGGAGCGGTCGTCACGACAACTCGGGTGACGACAGGTGGACGAAGCGAGGACGCTGGCGCACTCGGTCTTTACGAGCACGTGGGGATGGAGGTCGTCGCCAGCTTCCGCCGCCTCGCCCTCCCCATGTGACGTCCGCGCCTCAGGGCACGCGGAACTCGTCGAGGACCGCGGCGCCGAAGGCCAGGTCCTCCCAGTGCCCCGAGAAGCGCAGCACCGCCGCCGCACCGGGCGGGAAGCCGTGGCTGAGCAGCTCGTGCGCCTCGTCGTCCCCCTCGCCGTCGGCGAGGAGGCTCGCCGCCGCCGGCAGGCCCGGCGCGTGGCCGACGACGAGCAGCACGCTCGCGTCGTCGGTCGACTCCCGCACGACGGCCAGGACCTCCTCGGCGTCGGCGTTGTAGAGCCGGTGCTCGATCTGCACCTCTGCCTCGGGGCAGCCGGCCTCGGCGACCTCGTGCATCGTCTCCCGGGTGCGCGCGGCCGGCGAGCACATCACCTCGTCACAGCCCAGGCCGTGCTCGCGCAGCCACCGCCCGACCTCCTGGGCTTGCGCCCGCCCGGTCTCGGTGAGGGGTCGCTCACGGTCGTCCTGACCGGCACGGCCCGGCTCGGGCTCGGCGTGCCGCAGCAGGATCAGGGTCCGGTCCTCCGCTGACATGGTCATGGACAGAGTGTGGCCCGGACCACACGAGCGCGCCACCCCTCGATCGACTGCGCAGAGGGGTGGCCTCAGCCCTCGTGCACGAGGTTGATCGGCGGCTCGCCTGCGGCGAGCGCGGTGAGCTGACGACGCAGCATCGACACCGCGCGGGGGCGGAAGGCCTGGGTCACGCCACCGACGTGCGGGCTGATGATGACGCCGGGAGCGCTCCACAGGGGGTGCCCGGTCGGCAGCGGCTCCGGGTCGGTGACGTCGAGCGCAAACCGCAGCCGGCCCGCGTGCCGCAGGGCGGCCTCGGTGTCGAGCGCGGGGCCGCGGCCGACGTTGACCACGAGCGTGCCGTCCGGCAGCGAGCTCAGCAGCTCCTCCCCGAGGATGTGGTGGGTGGCGTCGGAGCCGGGCAGCACGGAGATGATGACGTCGTGCTGCGGTGCGAGAGCGGCCAGCTCGTCGACCCCGTGCACCGCCTCGACGAGGTCGTCGCCGGCGCGCGCGCGTGAGGCCACCGCCGTGACCGACACCTCGAAGGGCATGAGCCGCTCGACGATCGCCCGGCCCACCGAGCCGTAGCCGAGGAGCAGCACCCGCTTGTCGGCGAGGCCCGGGCGCACGTGGCGGGAGGTCCACTCCCCCTGCGCCTGGGCGCGCGCGAAGTCGTCGAACCCACGCTGCGAGGCGAGGACGAGGGTCAGGGCCAGCTCTGCGGTGGCCGCGTCGTGGACCCCCTTCGCGTTGGCGAGGGAGACCCCCTCCGGCAGGACCGGGAGCATGTTGTCGAAGCCGGCCGACAGCAGCTGCACGAGGCGCACCGACGGCTGCTCCGCGACGACGGCCACGCCCGCGGGCTTGGTCATGTAGGGCGCGATGTAGACGTCGACCGACTCCTGCGGCGGAGCCTCCTGCGGGTCCCACACGACGGACTCCACGCCGTCGACCGGACCGACGTCGTCGCGCCAGCTGCTGTCAGGGAAGGAGACGGTGACCATGCGCGCCATCGTAGGTGGCGCAGGTCACGTGCACGCCGGCGTCCGACCCGTGGCCGCCGCGGTACCGACCGGAGCGGTGTCCGAGGGTGACCACGGCGAAGGGGGCGGTGCCGGGTCGACCGGCACCGCCCCCCCTTCGTGCTGCCTGTGTCAGGCGCCGAGCTTGGCGAGGATGAGCTCGCGGGCCTTGCCGGCGTCGGCCTGGCCCTTCATCTCCTTCATCACCTGGCCGATGAGCGCGCCGGCGGCCTGGACCTTGCCACCGCGGATCTTGTCGGCGACGTCGGGGTTGGCCTCGATGACCTTGTCGACCGCGGCCTCGAGGGCACCGTCGTCCTGGACGAGCTCGAGCCCGCGGGCATCGGCGACCGCGGTCGGCGTGCCCTCGCCGTCGAGGACGCCCTCGAGCACCTGGCGGGCCATCTTGTCGTTGAGCCGGCCGGAGTCGACGAGCGACTCGAGTTCGGCGACGTGCTCGGGCGTCACGCCCGTCTGCTCGGCGTAGGTCGCCAGGGCGACGCCCTCGGTGTTGGCGCGGCGCGAGGCCTCGCCGAGCCACCACTTGCGGGCCGCCTGCGGCTTGGCGCCGGCGGCGACGGTCGCCTCGATGAGTTCGGTCGCGCCCGCGTTGAGCACGTCACGCATCTCGAGGTCGGAGTAGCCCCACTCCCCCTGCAGCCGCTTGCGGCGCTGGGCCGGCGGCTCGGGCAGGGTGGCCCGCAGCTGCTCGACGTACTCGCGGCTGGGCGCGACCGGCACGAGGTCGGGCTCGGGGAAATAGCGGTAGTCCTCGGCGTCGGACTTCTCGCGGCCGCTCGTCGTGACGCCGGTGTCCTCGTGCCAGTGGCGGGTCTCCTGCAGGATCGAGCCACCCGCGGTGAGGACCGCGGCGTGGCGGCAGACCTCGTAGCGCACGGCGCGCTCCACCGAGCGCAGGGAGTTGACGTTCTTGGTCTCGGTGCGGGTGCCGAGCGGGACGTCGAGCTGCGCCTGCGCAGCGGGGTCGTCGCCAGCCTTGGGACGAAGGGAGAGGTTGACGTCGCAGCGCATCGAGCCCTGCTCCATCTTCACGTCGGAGACGTCGAGGGCGCGCAGCAGGTCGCGCAGCGCGGCGACGTAGGCCTTGGCGACCTCGGGGGCCCGCTCGCCCGCGCCGACGATCGGGCGCGTGACGATCTCGATGAGCGGGATGCCCGCGCGGTTGAAGTCGACGAGCGAGTACTCGGCGCCCTGGATGCGGCCGGTGGCGCCACCGACGTGCAGGCTCTTGCCGGTGTCCTCCTCCATGTGGGCGCGCTCGATCTCGACTCTGAAGGTCTCGGTGCCCTCACCGGAGGCGGCGGGGATCTCGACGTCGAGGTAGCCGTCGAAGGCGATCGGCTCGTCGTACTGCGAGGTCTGGAAGTTCTTCGGCATGTCCGGGTAGAAGTAGTTCTTCCGGGCGAAGCGGCACCACTGCGCGATCTCGCAGTTGAGTGCCAGGCCGATCCGGATCGCCGACTCGACACCGACCGCGTTGACGACCGGCAGCGCGCCGGGCAGCCCGAGGCAGACCGGGCAGACCTGGGTGTTGGGGTCCGCGCCGAAGCCCGTGGCGCAGCCGCAGAACATCTTGGTGTTGGTGCCGAGCTCGACGTGCACCTCGAGGCCCATGACGGGGTCGAAGGTGGTCAGGGCCTCGTCGTACCCGAGGACTGCGTCGGTGGTGGTGCTCGCCATGTCTCAGGCTCCCTTCGTGACGGCCAGCTCGGGGGCCTGCTCGAGCAGGTGCCCACCCCAGGCGGCGACGAGGCGCTGCTCGAGGGCGGCGCCGACGGTGTAGAGGCGGTCGTCGGCCATGGCCGGCGCGAGGATCTGGAAGCCCGCGGGCAGGCCGTCCTCGGCGAGGCCGCTCGGCAGCGACATGCCGGGCACGCCGGCGAGGTTGGCCGGGATCGTCGCGATGTCGCCGCGGTACATGGCCATCGGGTCGTCGGTCTTGTCGCCGAAGCGGAAGGCCGTCGTCGGGGCGGTCGGCGACACGAGGACGTCAGCGGTCTCGAAGGCCCGCGCGAAGTCGTCGGCGATGAGGCGGCGCACCTTCTGCGCGCTGCCGTAGTAGGCGTCGTAGTAGCCCGAGGAGAGGGCGTACGTGCCGAGGATGATGCGGCGCTTGACCTCGTCGCCGAAGCCCGCGTCACGGCTGGCCGCCATGACCTGCTCCGCGCTCGGGGCGTCGACACCCTCCGGCCCGACGCGCAGGCCGTAGCGCATCGCGTCGAAGCGGGCGAGGTTGCTGCTCGCCTCGCTCGGCATGATCAGGTAGTACGCGCCGAGCGCGTGGACGAAGTTGGGGCACGAGACCTCGACGACCTCGGCACCCGCGTCGACGAGGTGCTGGACCGACTCGTCGAAGCGCGCCTGCACCAGCGGGGAAAATCCCTCGCCGGTGAGCTCGCGGACGATGCCGATCTTCATCCCGGCCACGTCGGCGCGCTCCGCGGCACCGACGACATCGGGCACCGGCTGGTCGATCGAGGTCGAGTCCAGCGGGTCGTGCCCGGCCATGACCTCGTGCAGGAGGGCGGTGTCGAGGACGGTGCGGGCGCAGGGGCCGGCCTGGTCGAGCGAGGAGGCCATGGCGATGAGGCCGTAGCGCGAGACGCCACCGTAGGTCGGCTTGACGCCGACCGAGCCGGTGACGGCCGCGGGCTGACGGATCGAGCCGCCGGTGTCGGTGCCAGTCGCCAGGGGCGCCTGCCACGAGGCGACGACCGCGCTCGAGCCACCGCCGGAGCCGCCGGGGATGCGCTCGAGGTCCCAGGGGTTGCGGGTCAGGCCGTAGGCCGAGTGCTCCGTGGAGGAGCCCATGGCGAACTCGTCCATGTTGGTCTTGCCGAGGATCGGCAGGCCGGCGGCCTTGAGCCGGCTGACGACCGTCGCGTCGTAGGGCGGGATCCAGCCCTCGAGGATTTTCGAGCCGGCCGTCGTCGGGATGCCGGTCGTCGTCATGACGTCCTTGACGGCGATCGGGACGCCGGCGAGGCGGTGGAGGGTCTCCCCCTTCGCCCGGCGCTCGTCGACCGCGCGGGCCTCGGCCAGGGCGGACTCGCCGGCGACGTGGAGGTAGGCGCCGACCTGCTCGTCGACACCCTCGATGCGGTCGAGGTGGGCACGGGTGACCTGCTCGGAGGAGAGGTCGCCGGAGGCCAGCGCGTCGGCGAGCGCGGCAGCGGTCATGCGGGTGGGGTCGCTCATGGGGTCCTTCTGGCTCAGTCTTCGGTGAGGATGCGCGGCACGGCGAAGCGCCCGACCTCGGAGGCCGGCGCCATCGCGAGGGCCTGCTCGGGGGTGAGCGAGGGACGCACGACATCGGGCCGGGTGACGTTGACGATCGGCATCGGGTGGCTCATCGGCTCGACCCCGTCGATCGGCGCCTGCTGCACCGCCTCGACGGAGGAGATGATCGTGCCCAGCTCCCCGACCATGCGGTCGAGCTCGGCGTCGGAGAGGTCGATGCGGGCCAACGAGGCGAGGTGCGCCACGTCGTCGCGGGAGAGGTCAGCCATGCGGGACAGTCTAGGTTCCGCCGACGGGCGCGGTGTGCCCGGCGTTCGGGTGGCGCCCGCCGGCCCGCGTGGGGTGCGCCTCTAGAGGATCGGGATGGTCCGGCGGGTACGGGTCACCGTCTCGTGGTCGACCTCGACGACGAGGAGGTCCTCCCCGCCACCGAGCCGCGCCCGCACCTCGCCGGTCGGGTCGGCGAGCGCGGAGCGACCGATGCCATAGGGACCGCGCACCGACTCCGGGGTCCAGGCCTGCCCGACGGCGAGCAACCAGGCCTGGGCGTCGTGCGCGCGAGCCCGGGTGAGCAGGTCCCACTGGCTCGCCTTGCCGGGCCCGTCCCCCCACGAGGCGGGCAGCACGACGAGCTCGGCACCACGCCGACCCAGCTCGGTGAAGTGGTCGGCGAAGCGCACGTCGTAGCAGGTGGCCAGGCCGACGGACCAGCCGTCGACCTCGACGGTGCGCACCTCGTCGCCGGGCGCCACCGTGTCGGACTCACGGCTGCCGAAGGCGTCGTAGAGGTGGATCTTGCGATAGGTCGTCTCCTCGACGCCACCGCCGGTGACGAGCAGCGTGTTGTGCACCCGCGAGCGCTCCCTGCCCTCGGCGGTCGTGATCTCGTCGGCGGGGGTGAACATGCCGACGACGAGGGTCACGCCGTGCCGCGCAGCCACCTCGCGCACCCCGTCGGCAAAGCGCCCGTCGAGGGGCTCGGCGGCGGTGTCGAGCCGACCGGCGAAGGAGGCCATCGCCGCCTCGGGGTGGACGACGAGCCGGGCACCGGCGTCCGCGGCCCGGGCGGTCCACTCCCCGAGCGTGACGAGGTTGGCGGCCGGGTCACCGGTGGCGGACCACTGGCATCCGGCCAGACGCATGACGGACGAAGGGGAGGTCACGCTGCTCCCCCCTTCGAACTGGAGTCGGCCTCGGCACGCCGGGCCATATCCGCCCGGGCCGCGGCGAGCACCACCTCGTCACGGCACCCCGCGGCGAAGCCTTCGATGCGGCGGGAGATCTCACGACCGAGCAGGCGCTGACCGATGGGGTGGGCGATGCGCTGCAGGGCGGCAGGGCGCACGTCGTAGGTGTACTTCCACACGGCGAGGGTCCCGTCGCCGTCGGGCTGGAAGCGCCACCCGGCGCCGAAGCGGGCAAAGAACCACGGGCCACGCACCATCGTCATCCCGACCGACGTCGGCGGACGCCAGGAGACGTACTCGCTGACCATGCTCGGCGAGATCGGCCCCGCGAAGGAGGACCGCGTGAAGGTGCGCACCCCCACGCCGGGCTCGCTCGCCCCGTCCACGAAGTGCTGCTCGCGGATGAAGGGGTCCCACCGGTGGCGGACCTCCCCCGTCGTCTGGGCGACCGCGAAGGCGAGCTCCGGGGGGATCGGCACGTGCACGTCGGCGCTGACCTGGGGCATGGGTCCACTGTAGGAGCCCGGACTTCGAGGCTCCTCGCTGCGCTCGTCGCACCTCAGCCACCGGACCCACACGGGCTTCGAGGCTCCTCGCTGCGCTCGTCGCACCTCAGCCACCGGACTCATAGGGTGGGCGGCATGGCGACTCTCTTCACGAAGATCATCGCGGGCGAGATCCCCGGCCGGTTCGTGTGGTCCGACCCGACCTGCGTGGCCTTCCTGACGATCGAGCCCCTTACCGACGGGCACACCATGGTCGTGCCGCGCGCCGAGATCGAGCAGTGGACCGACGCCGACGAGGAGACGTGGGCCCACCTGCAGCGGGTCGCCGGCATCATCGGGCGGGCCCAGCAGGCCGAGTGGGAGGCCCCGCGCGTGGGCATGCTCCTCGAGGGCTTCCTCGTGCCCCACCTGCACATCCACACCTGGCCGGCCTTCTCCCCAGAGGACTTCGACCCGCACGCCCCGATGCGTGACGTCGGCGACGAGCGCTTCGAGGCCGCGGCCCAGCGGCTGCGTACCCGCCTGCGCTCCGACGGCCACGGCGAGCACGTCCCCGGCCCGGGGGCGCTGCCCGCATGAGCGGCCGCCGGCGCAAGGTCCTCACCTTCGTCGTGGCGATCCTCGCCTTCAGTGTCGCCCTCTTCGGTGGTCTCTGGATCTGGCTCGCCGACGGGCAGCCCTGGCCCGCGCTCTTCTGGGGCGTCGTCTGGGGCATCGCCGTCGTCGTCACCCTCGTGGCCTTCATCGGCTTCCTCCGCGAGACCGACCCCGATGTCAGCGCAGGTGAGCACGCCGTGGTCGCGCCACCGACCACCCCGCTGCCCCCGGCGACCGACAAGAACGCTCCGTGGCCCTACGAGTGGCTGGCGCCGGCGCTCGCCACCGCCTTCGAGGGCACTCCCTACGTCGTGCGCTCCAACGGCCACACCGTGCTCGTGCACGCCGACCTCGCCGACGCGCGCTGGCAGCACCTGGCGACCCGGCGCCACCTCGAGCACGCCGTCGTCGCCCGCTTCACCCCCACGGACAAGCCCGGGGTCGTCAAGCGCACGGACGAGTCGCGGCAGGTCGAGTCCCACGCCGGGGTCACCGGCCTGGGCGCGCAGGTCGAGGTCCGCTCCGGCCGCGAGTTCACCTACACCAGGCGCAAGGAGTGGGGCCTCGGGCTCGACGGCTTCAAGCAGCAAGTCGACTACGAGTTCTCCAGCGCCGAGATCAACGTGCCGGTCAAGGAGATCCTGCAGCGCGCCGGCTGGCGCGAGGCGCTCGACTCGGAGACCAAGGGGGCGATCATCATGGGCGCCCTGGGCCTGTCCTCGCTCGTCCTCGTCCCCGTCGGACTCGGGATCAAGGCCCTCGTGGGCTGACCGCTCCGCAGACCGCAGGTGGCCCCGACCCCCTTCGGGGTGTAGGCATGGGGCATGGCTACCACCGCATTCAAGGGCAACCCCGTCACCACCGCCGGCGAGCTGCCGGCCACCGGCGCGAGCGCGCCGGCCTTCGAGCTCGTCGGCGAGGGTCTCTCCGCGCTGACCTCCGGCGACCTGTCGGGCCGCGTCGTGCTCAACATCTTCCCGAGCATCGACACCGGCGTCTGCGCGGCGAGCGTGCGCAAGTTCAACGAGCTGGCCGCCTCCCTCGACAACACGACCGTCGTCAACGTCAGCAAGGACCTCCCCTTCGCCCAGGCCCGCTTCTGCGGCGCCGAGGGCATCGACCAGGTCAAGGTCGGCTCCGCCTTCCGCTCCTCCTTCGGCGAGGACTACGGCGTGACGATGACGGACGGCCCGATGGCCGGCCTCCTCGCGCGCTCCGTCGTCGTCGTCGACGCGGACGACACCGTCCTGCACAGCGAGCTCGTCCCCGAGATCACGCAGGAGCCCGACTACGACGCCGCGGTCGCCGCGCTCGGCTGACCCACCCCACGAGCGAAGGGGGGGTGCAGCCGGCCGGGT
>NZ_ALWX01000059.1 GCF_000297495.1 Janibacter hoylei PVAS-1
CCCGGCAGGGCGGCGACGACCGGGACGCGCAGGGCGTGGAGGCGCCCCACGGTGCGCTCCTGGTGGCGCAGCTGCTCGGCGACCGCGGCCGGGTCGACCTCGCTGGCGCCGCCCCCTTCGCCGCCGTCCGCGTCGAACTGCTGCACGTCGCCGCCGGAGCAGAAGGCGCGTCCGGCGCCGGTGAGGACGACGACCCGCACGGCCGGGTCGGTGTCGGCCCGCTCGAGGAGGTCGCCGAGACGCTCGATCATCTCCGGTGACATCGCATTGCGGCGGTCGGGCCGGTTGAGCGTGATCGTCAGGATGCCGTCGGTGAGGTCGTCGAGGACGTGGTCGGTGGTCATGCATGCTCCTGGGTGTCGAGGATCGGGTTCGGACGAAGGGGGCGGGCGAAGGCGAGCGCGCCGATCGCCGGGAGGGCGGCGAGCAGGGCGAGGGCGCGTGGCCAGCCGAGGGCGTCGCCGAGGCCGCCGACGGCCGCCGCGCCGAGGCTGCCGCCGAGCAGGAAGCACAGCGTCAGCAGGCCGAGCGCGCCGCCGCGCGTCACCCGCGGGACGGAGTCGGCGACGAGCGTGGTCATCGCCGGCTGCCCGAGGCCGAAGGAGAGCATGAGCGCGAGCGTCGCGGCGACGACGAGCGCGGGCTGCCCGGCAGCGGTGCCGAGCGCGGCCAGCAGGACCGCGGCGGTGACGCCCGTCGTCGCGACGAGCTGGCTGCGGACGGCGCCGAGCCGGATGAGGAGCGGGCCGGTGATGCGCGGGGCGACGACGCCCAAAACCGCAGCCGGCACGAGGAGCAGGCCGACCTGCACGCCGGTCCACCCGCGCCCGGCGAAGCTCGTCGGCACCGCGACGAGCATCCCGAACCACGCGGACGACAGGCTGGCCGCGGTGAGCAGGGAGCGCACCGCGGCGTCGCTGCGCAGCAGCGCGGCCGGCACGATCCCGGTGGGGACCCGGCGGGATCGCAGCACGGCCGTCGGCGTCGCGAGCACGAGCAGCGCGAGGCCGACGAGCGCGACGGGCGGCCCGAGTGTCGCGGCCTGGAGCGAGAGCACCGCGCCGAGCGCGGCGAGCGCGACGAGGAGGGTCCCCACGGGGTCCAGGGTGGCGCCGGCCTGCCGGTCGGAGGGCAGTACCCGCCAGACGAAGGGGGCGAGGGCGAGGGTGGCGACGGGGATGGCCACGACCGGGCGCCAGCCGAAGGGGTCGACGAGCGCCGACCCGATGACCGGGCCGAGCGCGTTGACCGTGCCGCCGATGCCGGCATAGGTCGCGAGGGCACGCGCCCGGGCGTCGCCGGCGAAGAGGGCCTGGACCGCGGCGAGGGTGAGGGCCGGCGCCGCCGAGGCGCCCAGCCCCTGCAGCGTGCGCGTCACGACGAGGGCCGGGAGCGAGTCGACGAGTGCCCCGGCGCTGGCCGCCGTGACCATGATCGCGAGGCCGACGAGCAGGGGCAGGCGGATGCCGAGCAGGTCGCCCAGGCGCCCGCAGACCGCGCTGCCGACGGCGAGGGCGAGCGAGTAGCAGCTGACGACGAGGGCGGCGCGGCCGGTGCTGACCTCGAGGTCCTCGGCGAGCGTGGGCAGCGCGACCGCGACGGCGGCGCTTCCCAGGCCGGTGATGCCGAAGAGCACCGCGATCGCGGTCGCCGTGGCGCTGCGATACGGGGCGGTCGTGGTGGTGATCTCGGCTCCTCGTCAGGCTTGTATCTGAATCCGAGTTCAAGTATACCTGTGAGGGACATCGGTCGACCAGAGCCGATCGACCCCAGGAGCGCACGATGACGACGACGTCGCCGACGACCCAGCGCCGGCAGCCCGCTGCCGCAGCGCTGCTCGTCGACTTCGGGGGAGTGCTCACCGTCCCGCTCGAGCGCGCCTTCGGCGCCCTCTCCGTCGAGTCCGGCCTCGACCCGCGCACCGCCCTGCGCCTCCTCGCGACGCACGAGGGTGCCCGGACCGCGCTCGGCGAGCACGAGGTCGGGCGGCTGGACGACGAGGGCTTCGAGGACGCCTTCGCGGCAGCGATCGCCGAGGTCGGTGGCCGGGTCGAGGCTCGCGGACTGCTCGCCCGGCTCGCGCACCACCTCGACCTCGACGAGCCGATGGTCGACCTCGTCCGCGAGGTCCGCGCGGCCGGCGTGCCCGTCGCGCTCGTCTCCAACTCGCTGGGCCGCGACTGCTACGCACGGGTCGACCTCGACGAGCTCTTCGACGTCACCGTGATCTCCGGGCAGGTCGGCGTGCGCAAGCCCTCGCGACGCATCTACGCCATCGCCGCCGACCGCCTCGGCCTCGCGCCCGAGCAGTGCGTCATGGTCGACGACCTCGAGCACAACCTCGTCGGCGCGGCCCGCCTGGGCATCCGCGGCATCCACCACCGCACCGCTGCCGACACCGTCCGCGCCGTCCGCGAGGTGCTCGTCCTGCCGAGGCCGACCCCGGCCTGATCTCCCTTCGACCACCACGACCCCGACCAAAGGACCCCACGATGCTCGACCTCAGCGAACGCGGCCAGGACTACCGCGACCGGATGCTCGCCTTCATGGACGAGCACGTCTACCCGGCCGAGAGCGTCTACCGCGAGCAGATGCGCGCCTCCGGCGACGCCAACCACCACCCGCAGGTCCTCGAGGACCTCAAGGCCGAGGCCCGTCGGCAGGGCCTGTGGAACCTCTTCCACCCGCACCCCGAGTGGGGGCCCGGTCTGACGAACCTCGAGTACGCCCACATCGCCGAGATCACCGGCCGCAGCATCGAGATCGCCCCCGAGGCCATCAACTGCAATGCGCCCGACACCGGCAACATGGAGGTGCTCACGCTCTTCGGCACCGACGAGCACAAGGAGCGCTACCTGGGGCCCCTGCTCGCGGGCGAGATGGCCTCCGCCTTTGCCATGACGGAGCCGGCCGTCGCCAGCTCGGACGCGACCAATGTCGAGACGTCGATGGTCCGCGACGGCGACGAGTACGTCATCAACGGCCGCAAGTGGTGGACCTCCAACGCCCTGCACCAGAACTGCAAGGTCCTCATCGTCATGGGCAAGACCGACCCGTCGGCCCCCACCCACCGCCAGCAGTCGATGATGGTCGTGCCGATCGACACCCCGGGGGTGCGCATCGAGCGCGGCCTGCCCGTCTTCGGCTACATGGACCGCGAGGGGCACGCCGAGGTGACCTTCACCGACGTGCGCGTGCCCCGCGAGGCCCTGCTCGCCGGCGAGGGTGACGGCTTCATGATCAGCCAGGCCCGCCTCGGGCCCGGCCGGATCCACCACTGCATGCGCGCCATCGGGGTCGCCGAGCGGGCCCTCGACCTGATGATCGACCGCGCCCAGTCGCGGGTGACCTTCGGCGAGCCGGTGGCCAACCGGGCCAATGTCATGGACTGGGTCGCCGAGTCGCGCATCGAGATCGAGATGGCCCGGCTGCTGACGCTCAAGGCCGCGCACATGATGGACACGGTGGGCAACAAGGTGGCGCGCACCGAGATCGCCGCCATCAAGGTCGCCGCGCCCGCCGTCGCGCTCAAGGTGCTCGACCGGGCCATCCAGATCCACGGCGGTGGCGGCGTGAGCGACGACTTCCCGCTCGCCCAGTGGTACGCCCACATGCGCACCCTTCGCCTCGCCGACGGTCCGGACGAGGTGCACAAGATGACCATCGCACGACGGGAGTACCGTCGTCGCAGCCCCCAGTGGGGCAAGGACCAGGGCTGACGGCGAGGATGAGGCATGAGCGATCGAAATGACGTGACGGAGGGGCTCGACACCGGGGCGACGACCCGGTGGCTGGCCGGCCTGGGCATCGGCATCGAGGAGCCGGTGGACTACGCCCGGGTCGGGCTCGGGCAGTCCAACCTCACCTACCTCGCCACGGACGCCCGCGGGGCCCGCGTCGTGCTGCGCCGGCCACCGCTCGGCGAGCTGCTCGCCTCGGCCCACGACGTGGCGCGCGAGCACCGGATCCTCTCCGCGCTCCAGGGCACGGACGTGCCGGTGCCCGTCGTGTACGGGCTGTGCGAGGACCCGGCCGTCACCGACGTGCCGCTCCTCGCGGTCTCCTTCGTCGAGGGAGCGGTCCTCGACGGGCGCGAGGACGCCGAGCGGCTCGGCCCGGACGCGCGCCACGCGACCGGCCTGGAACTCGTGGACACCCTCGCCCGCATCCACGCCGTCGACCTCGAGGGCGTCGGCCTGGCGGACCTGGCCAGCCACAAGCCCTACGCGGCCCGCCAGCTGCGGCGCTGGGCCGGGCAGTGGGAGCTCTCCCGCACCCGCGACGTGCCCGAGCTCGAGCGGCTCTCCGAGCGACTCGTCGCCCTCGACCCGGGAGCCCACGAGGTCGTCCTCGTCCACGGCGACAGCCACCTGCGCAATGTCATCATCGACCCGCAGACCGCCCGGGTGCGCGCGATCCTCGACTGGGAGCTGTGCACGCTGGGCGACCCGCTCGCCGACCTCGGCACGCTGCTCGCCTACTGGCCCATGGCCGGCGACCCGCCGACGATGCGCTTCGACGCGTCGACGACCCCGGGCTTCGCCACCCGGGCCGAGCTCGTCGACCGCTACGCACGGGCGACCGGCCGTGACGTCTCCGCCGTGCCCTTCTGGCACGCGCTCGGGCTGTGGAAGCTCGCGATCATCCTCGAGGGGGTGCGCCGCCGGCAGCAGGACGACCCGCGCAACCTCACGGCGCTCGGCGCGATCCCGGCCGAGGCGGTCGACCAGCTCGTCCACTTCGCGCACACCGTCCTGGACGGCTCGGCGGACTAGGGTGTCCGCCATGCCCAGCGAGCGCGACACCGCCACCCATGAGGTCCCCGACCTCGTCGACGTCGAGCGGCTGGGGTCCCTGCCCCAGACCGCCCGGGGTAAGCGGACCCGTGATGCGCTCATCGCGGCCGCACGCACGGTCTTCGAGCGGGACGGCTACGTCGACTCGCGTCTCGTCGACATCGCCGCCGAGGCGAAGTGCTCGATCGGCAGCTTCTACACGTGGTTCGACAACAAGGACGAGGTCCTCGCGGCCGTGCTGCACGAGGCGCAGAGCGACATGCTCCACCCGGGCACGGGGCGCATCGAGACCACGGACGACCCGATTGCGATCATCGCCGCGAGCAACCGGGCCTACTTCGAGGCCTTCCGGCGCAATGCCAAGCTCAACGTCCTGCTCCAGCAGGTCGCTGCCGTCGATCCCCGTTTCCGCGAGCTGCGTCGGGCGCGCAGCGAGGCCTTCGTCGCCCGCAACTCGCGCGCCATCCGCGACCTGCAGGAGCGCGGCCTCGCCGACCGTGACGTCGACCCGGAGCTCGCGGCGATGGCCCTGTCGGGCATGGTGGCCCGCCTGGCCTACGACGTCTTCGTCATCGGTGGCCCCGAGACGGTCGACGACGTCGTCACGACCGCGACCCGGCTGTGGACCAATGCGCTCGGCCTGACCCAGCCGGTCCTGCGCGCCGACTGACGCGCAGGACCCGCCCGCCCTCATCGGGCGATGTTGACCCCGCCGTCGACGGTGAGCGTGCTGCCCACGACGTAGTCGCCGGCGTCGGAGGCGAGGTAGACCGCCGCGGCGGCCATGTCCTCGTCACGCCCGATCCGGCCCGAGGGGATCTGGGCGGCGGTCGCCTCCTCCTCGTCACGGGCCTCCTTGTTCATCGACGACGCGAAGGCGCCCGGCGCGATCGCCGAGACGATGATGCCCTCGGGTGCGAGCCGGACCGCCAGGCGCTTCGTCAGGTGCACGACCCCCGCCTTGCTCGCGTGGTAGCTGTAGGTCTCCAGCGGGTTGAGCGAGAGCCCGTCGATCGAGGCGATGTTGATGACCTTGGCGAGGCGACCGCTGCGCTCGCGGCCGGCGAGCAGCAGCGCCTTGGCCGCCTGGGTGAGGAAGAAGGGCGCCTTGACGTTGAGGTCCATGACCTTGTCCCAGCCGCTCTCGGGGAACTCCTCGAAGCCCGCTCCCCACGCCGCGCCGGCGTTGTTGACGAGGACGTCGAGGTGGTCCTCGTGCTCGCGGAAGGCGTCGAGCAGCGCAGCGATCCCGGCGGTCGTCGAGACGTCGCTGGGCAGGGCGACGCAGCGCCCTTCGCCGTACTGCTGCGACAGGTCGGCCGCGGTGGCCCGGCAGGCCTCCTCCTTGCGGGCGGTGATGTAGACCGTGGCGCCCTGCGCCAGCAGTCCCTCGGTGATCATCCGGCCGATGCCGCGGCTGCCGCCGGTGACGAGGGCGACGCGGCCCTCGAGGGAGAAGAGTGCGGTGAGGTCCATGTCAGTCCTGACGCTCGAAGGGGGGGTGTCCCCTCGACCGTAGCGTGACCTGAATCAGGGTTCAACAGTAGTTGAAGCCGGATTCATATTGTGACAGGCTGGCGCCGCACCGGCACGTCGACCACAGGAGCTCACATGTCCCGGACCTCGCAGGAGATCCGTCTCGCCGCCCGCCCACAGGGCCGCCCCGACGCGAGCACCTGGGAGCTCGCCACGACCGAGGTCGCCGAGCCGGGGCCGGGGGAGTTCCTCGTCCAGCTGCAGCAGATCTCGCTCGACCCGGCGATGCGCGGCTGGCTCAACGACGTGCGCTCCTACCTGCCGCCGGTGCAGATCGGCGCCGTCATGCGCGCCTTCGGCGCCGGCACCGTCGTCGCGTCCCAGCACGACGACTTCGCCGTCGGTGACGTCGTGAGCGGCACCTTCGGGGTGCGTGAGTACGCGATCTCGGACGGGAAGGGGGTCGCCCGCCTCGACCTCGACGTCGCCCCGATGAGCACCTGGCTCGGCGCGCTCGGGATGCCCGGCATGACCGCGTGGTTCGGGCTCGAGGACGTCGGCCGGGCCCAGCCCGGTGACACCGTCCTCGTCTCGGCCGCGGCCGGCGCTGTGGGATCCACCGTCGCCCAGCTGGCCAAGGCCAAGGGGTGCCGGGTCATCGGCGTCGCCGGCGGCCCGGACAAGGTCGCCTGGCTGCGCGACCTCGGCCTCGACGAAGTCATCGACCGGCGCGAGGGTGACCTGCTGCGTCAGGTGCGCCGGGCCGCTCCCGACGGTGTCGACGTCTACTTCGACAACGTCGGCGGCGAGCTGCTCGACGCCGCGCTGGCCAATCTCGCGCACGGCGCGCGCATCGCCATCTGCGGCGCCATCTCGACCTACAACGACGAGACCCTCGCCGAGGGGCCGCGGCGCTACATGGCCCTGCTGGTTTTCCGCGCGAGCATGCAGGGCTTCGTCGTCATGGACTACGAGGACCGCTACGGCGAGGCGATCGCCGGGATCAGCGAGCTCATCGGCGACGGTCGCTTCGTGGCGACCGAGACGATCCTCGAGGGCGGCGTCCCCGCCTTCCCCGACGCACTCCTCGGCCTCTTCGACGGGGTCAACACCGGCAAGCTCCTCCTCGCGATCTGAAAGGGCCCCACATGCGCGCCATCCACATCTCCTCCCTCGACGGCCCCGAGGCCGTCGAGCTCGTCGACGTCCCCGCACCGGCGGACCCGCGCCAGGTGACGATCGAGGTCAAGGCCGCCGGCGTGGCCTTCCCCGAGCTGCTCCAGACCCGCGGGCTCTACCAGATGAAGCCGGACCTCCCCTTCGTCCCGGGGGCAGAGGTGGCCGGGGTCGTCACGGCCGCGCCCGAGGGCAGCGGCTTCGCCGCCGGTGACCGGGTCGCGGCCCTGACGATGCTCGGGGGCTTCGCCGAGGTCGCCCAGGCGAGCCCGGACCTGACCTTCCGCCTGCCCGACGAGGTCGGCTTCGAGGCGGGTGCCGCCTTCACCTTCAACTACGCGACCGTCTACTTCGCGCTGCTCGAGCGCGGTCACCTCGCCGAGGGCGAGACCGTCCTCGTGCACGGCGCCGCCGGTGGCATCGGCACCGCCGCGATCCAGATGGCCAAGGCCTTCGGTGCCGGCAGGGTCATCGGTGTCGTCTCCACCGAGGCGAAGGGGGAGATCGCCCGGGCCGCAGGTGCCGACGAGGTCGTCCTCGCCGACGGCTTCCTCGACGCCGTGGGCAAGGCGAGCGTCGACGTCGTCGTCGACCCCGTGGGTGGCGAGCGCTTCACCGACTCGCTGCGTGCGCTGCGCGAGCACGGTCGCCTGCTCGTCATCGGCTTCACCGCCGGCGACATCCCGCAGGTCAAGGTCAACCGGCTGCTGCTCAACAACATCAGCGTCGTCGGGGTCGGCTGGGGCGCCTACGCGATGCCTCGCCCCGGGCACATCGGCACCGAGTGGGAGGCGATGCTCCCACACCTGCGCAGCGGCGCCCTCGACCCGGTGCTCGGCACGACCTACCCGCTCGAGGAGGCGGCTGCGGCGATCGGCTCGCTCGAGACCCGGCAGGTCACCGGCAAGGTGCTGCTGCTCCCATGACGACCGCGGCGCCGCCCCCTTCGATCCAGGAGGTCCTCGCCCTCCCGGCGGTGATCGTCGAGACGGCCCCGCCGGAGTGGGAGGACGTCAACGGCCACGTCAACGTCGCCCGCTACTACGACCTGCACCTGCGCGGCGCCGAGGCGGCGCTCACGGCGCTCGGGGTCGACGACGCCTACCGGGCCGAGACCGGCTGGAGCATCTTCAGCGTCGAGCAGCACCTGCGCTTCCTCGGCGAGGTGCACGTCGGCCACGAGGTGAGCGTGCACCTGCGCTGGGTGGCGCGTGGCGACAAGGTCATGCACGCGATCTCCTTCGTCGTCGACCGCACGACCGGGCAGGTGGCCAATTTGCTCGAGGTCCTCGAGGCGCACGTCGACCTGACGACCCGCCGGGCGTGCGCGTGGGCCCCCCACGATCGCCGAGCGGATCGACGAGCTCGTGGCGGCCCACGCGGCACTGCCCTGGCCGGCCCCGACGTGCGGGGCCATCGGGGTCAGGCGCTGAAGCGGCCGATCGACTCCGCGACGAGGATCGGCTTGTCGATGCCCTCGGCCTCGACGGTGAGGGTCGTGACGACCTTGACCGCCCCCGGGCCGGTCTCCTCGACCGATGTCAGCTCGGCGACGAGGCGGATGCGCGAGTCCACCGGCAGCGGGTGGATGAAGCGCACCTTGTCGTAGCCGTAGTTGAGGCTGTGCGCGAAGCCGTCGAAGGCCATGAGCTCCTCCAGGAAGGCCGGCGTGCGCGAGAGGCTGTAGAGCCCGTGCGCGATCGTCGAGCCGAAGGGGGAGTCGGCCGCCCGCTGCGGGTCGACGTGGATCCACTGGTGGTCGCCGGTGAGGTCGGCGAAGGCGTCGATCTTCGCCTGGTCGACGACGTGCCACTCGGTCGGGCCGAGCCGGGTACCGACGAGGTCCTTGAGGTCCTGCACGGAGGTGGGGCGGTGCTGCGCGGTCTGGGTCACGGTGAGCTCCTTCGGTCACGATCTGGTCCCTCGAACCTAGTTGAACTTGAACCCGGCTTCAAGTAGCGTCGAGGTCATCAGGCAGTCGAGACCACAGGAGCTCTCACATGACCACAGACCAGCAGCGCGTCGCCGTCGTCACGGGCGCGGCCAGGGGCATCGGCGCGGGCGTCGCCCGCCGTCTGGCCGCCGACGGGATGGCCGTCGCCGTCCTCGACCTCGACGAGTCGGCCTGCGGGCCCCTCGTCGAGGAGATCACCGCCGCCCGGGGGTCGTGCCCTGGCCGTCGGGGCCGACGTCTCCGACGAGGAGCAGGTGGCCGCCGCGGTGCAGCGCATCGTCGACGAACTGGGCCCGCCGACTGTCCTGGTCAACAACGCCGGCATCATCCGCGACAACCTGATCTTCAAGATGTCGGTCGCCGACTGGGACGCGGTCATGGCGGTGCACCTGCGCGGGGCCTTCCTCATGACGCGCGCCTGCCAGACCCACATGACGGCCAAGCGGTACGGCCGCATCGTCAACCTCTCCTCGACCTCCGCCCAGGGCAACCGCGGCCAGGTCAACTACTCGGCCGCCAAGGCCGGCATGCAGGGCTTCACCAAGACCCTGGCCATCGAGCTCGGCAGGTTCGGCGTGACGGCCAATGCCATCGCGCCGGGCTTCATCGAGACCGAGATGACCGCCGAGACGGCCGAGCGCATCGGGATCTCCTTCGAGGACCTCAAGGCGCAGGCGAGCGCTGCCGTACCCGTCGCCCGCACGGGCACCCCGGCCGACATCGCCCACGCGGTGTCCTTCTTCGCGAGCGAGGGGGCCGGCTTCACCACCGGTCAGGTCCTCTACGTCGCCGGCGGGCCGTGCGACTGATGGGCGCTCCGATGCAGGTCCAGGACAAGGTCGCGGTCGTCACCGGCGCCGCCGGCGGCATCGGTGCCGCCATCGCCCAGGCCCTCGTCGACGCGGGTGCGCACGTCATCGTCTCCGACCTCGACGAGGCGCGCGTGGTCGCGACGGCCGAGCGTCTCGACGCGGTCGCCGTCCCCGGCGACGCCTCGAGCGACGAGGTCATCGCCGCGATGATCGCCGCCGCCGAGCAGGCCCACGGCCCGGTCGACCTCTTCTTCGCCAATGCCGGCATCGGCGACGGCCTCGGCCTCTCGGCCAGCGACGCGCAGTGGCAGGCCGCGCTCGACATCAACCTCCTCGCGCACGTGCGCGCCGCCCGTCAGCTCGTGCCCGGCTGGGTGGAGCGCGGCGCCGGCTACTTCGTCTCGACCGCCTCTGCCGCAGGGCTGCTCACGCAGATCGGCTCGGCGACCTACTCCGTCTCCAAGCACGGTGCCGTCGCCTTCGCCGAGTGGCTCGCCGTGACCTACGGCGACGACGGCGTCGGGGTCAGCTGCCTGTGCCCGATGGGTGTCGACACCGACATGCTGCGCAGCGGCATGACCTCCGGCGACGACGCAGGCGGCCGGGTCGCCGCGGCCGCGGTCACCGGCGCCGGCGAGGTGCTCACTCCGCGCGACGTTGCCGACCAGGTGCTCGCCGCCGTCGCCGAGGGCCGCTTCCTCATCACCCCGCACGAGGACGTGCGCGAGTTCCTCCGGCGCAAGGTCGACGACCACGACCGGTGGATCGGCGGCATGCAGCGCTACCAGCGCCACCTGAGGGAGAGCACGCGATGAGCGGCACCGCCGAGCTGATGTGGCGCTGGGCCGACACGACGCCGGACGCCCCCGCCCTGCGCGAGGGCGAGCGCTCGTGGACCTTCGCGCAGCTGCGCACCGGCATCCGCGGCGCGATGGAGGAGCTGACCCGTCGGGGCGTGCGCCCCGGTGACCGGGTCCTGCTCGTCGTCCCGACGAGTGCCGAGTTCGTCCTCACCTACCACGCCGTCCTCGCCCTCGGGGCGACCGCGGTGACGGTCAACCCGCTGTGCACCCAGCGCGAGCTGACCCACTTCGTCCAGGACGCCGGCTGCACCTTCGCGATCGGCTGGCACGAGGGGTCGCAGGCGCTCACCGCGACCGCGCAGGAGGGCGGTCTCGCGACCTGGGTCCTCGAGCCGGGGTGCGTCCCGCAGCCCGAGGGGTCGCCCGATCCGGCCTCCGTCGCCACCGACGACCCGGCCGTGCTGCTCTACACCTCGGGCACGACGGGCGCCCCCAAGGGCGCGATCCTCACGCACGGCAACCTGCTCGGCTGCGGTGCCTCGCTCGCCGAGGCGCTCGACCTCGGGCCGCGGGAGAGCATGGGCACGGCCCTGCCGCTCTTCCACGTCTTCGGCCAGTCGTCGGTGATGTTCACCGTCTACACCGCCGGTGGCTGCCTGTCGCTGCAGCGGCCCTTCGACCCGGCGGGCCTGCTGCGCATGGCCGCCGACGAGCAGCTCACCGCCGTCGCCGGGGTCCCGACGATGTGGAATGCGATGCTCCACGCGGACACCGACGTCGCCCCGCAGGACCTGACCTCCCTTCGCCTGGCGTGCTCGGGAGGCGCGGCGCTGCCGCTCGAGGTGGCCAAGGCCTTCCGCGAGCGCTTCGGCGCGGTCGTCCTCGACGGCTACGGCCTGAGTGAGACCGCGGGTGCCGCGACCTTCAACCGGGCCGACCTCCCGCGCAAGGAGATGAGCGTCGGCCGGGCCCTGCCCGGCGGTGCGCTCGCGATCTTCGACGAGGACCGCAACCAGCTGCCGCCCGGCGAGACCGGCGAGGTGGCCATCGCCGGCCCCTACGTCATGAGCGGTTACTGGCAGCGCCCCGACGCGACCGCCGCGGTCTTCGAGGGGGAGTGGTTCCTCACCGGCGACATCGGCCGGATGGACGAGGACGGCGACCTGTGGATCGTCGACCGCAAGAAGGACCTCGTGATCCGCGGCGGCTACAACGTCTACCCCCGCGAGGTCGAGGAGGTCCTCTACGGCCACCCCGACATCCGCGAGGCCGCCGTCATCGGCGTGCCCGACGAGCGGCTCGGCGAGGAGATCGCCGCCGTCGTCACCCCGCAGCCCGGTGCCCACATCGAGCCGGCCGCCCTGCGCTCCTGGCTCGAGGAGCGCCTGGCGGCCTACAAGGTCCCCCGGATCTACCAGCTCGTCGAGGAGCTGCCCAAGGGGGCCACGGGCAAGATCCTCAAGCGGGCCCTCGACCGACCGACCATCGCCACCTCCGGCGAGCGGCCCGCCCGGGCCGCCACACCCACCACCTGACGAAGGGAGCGACCCGTGGACTTCGCGCTGGACGCCCGGACCCTCGAGCTGCGCGAGCAGCTCACCGCCTTCATGGACGAGCACGTCTACCCCATCGAGGCGACCTACCAGGAGCAGCTCGACGCCGCGCCCGACGTGTGGGCGCCACCGCCGATCATCGAGCCGGCGAAGGAGGCCGCCCGCAGCCAGGGGCTGTGGAACCTCTTCCTCCCCGGTGAGGACGGCGCCGGCCTGACCAACCTCCAGTACGCGCCGCTGTGCGAGGTGCTCGGTCGCAGCCTGCACATCGCACCGGTGGCGACCAACTGCGCCGCACCGGACACCGGCAACATGGAGGTGCTGCACATGTTCGGCACCCCCGAGCAGCAGGAGCAGTGGCTCACCCCGCTGCTCGCCGGCGAGATCCGCTCGGCCTTCGCCATGACCGAGCCGCGCGTGGCCAGCTCGGACGCGACCAACATCGAGACCTCGATCGTGCGCGACGGTGACGAGTACGTCATCAACGGTCGCAAGTGGTACATCTCCGGCGCGATGAACCCCAATGCCAAGGTCTTCATCCTCATGGGCAAGACCGACCCGTCGGCGGACCGCCACCGGCAGCAGTCGATGATCCTCGTGCCGCGGGACACCCCCGGGGTCGAGGTGCGTCGCGGCATGAAGGTCCTCGGCTACGACGACCGCGACCACGGCGGTCACGCCGAGATCGACTTCACCGACGTGCGCGTCCCGGCGAGCAACCTCATCGGCGAGGAGGGCGCGGGCTTCGCCATCGCCCAGGCCCGCCTCGGCCCCGGCCGCATCCACCACTGCATGCGCCTCACCGGCATCGCCGAGCGCTCGCTCGAGCTGATGATCGACCGTGCCGCGAGCCGGGTCGCCTTCGGCAAGCCGCTGTCGGACCAGGGCGTCATCCGGGACTGGATCGCCGAGTCCCGGGTGCGCATCGAGCAGCTGCGCCTGCTGACCCTCAAGGCCGCCTGGCTCATGGACACCGTGGGCAACAAGGGGGCGCACACCGAGATCCAGGCGATCAAGATCGCCGCCCCGGCCACCGTGGAGTGGATCGTCGACAAGGCGGTGCAGGTGCACGGCGCCGGCGGCCTGAGCCAGGACTTCCCCGTCGCGGAGTGGTACGCGCAGGTGCGCACGCTGCGCTTCGCCGACGGCCCCGACGAGGTGCACAAGAACGCGCTGGCCCGTCACGAGATCCGCAGGAGGAGCGCCCGTGACTGACCTGCAGCGACGGGTCGAGGAGCTCCTCGCGAGCCACGACCCGCAGACGACGGCTCCCGCCGACTTCCTCGGTGCACAGTTCGACGCCGGCCTGGCGTGGGTCCACTTCCCGCAGGGGCGCGGTGGACTGGGCCTGGCGCGCGGCCGGCAGCTCGAGGTCGACGCCCTGCTCGACGCGGCCGGTGCCCCGCGCCCCGACGTCGGGCGCAACAGCATCGGCCTCGGCATGGCGGCCCCGACGATCCTCGCCTTCGGTACGCAGGAGCTGCAGGAGCGCTACCTGCGGCCCCTCTTCGCGTGCGAGGAGATCTGGTGCCAGCTCTTCAGCGAGCCGGGCGCCGGGTCCGACCTCGCCGGGGTCGCCACGCGCGCGGTGCCCGACGGTGACGAGTGGGTCGTCGACGGGCAGAAGGTGTGGACCTCCGGGGCCCACAACGCCGACTTCGCGATCCTGCTGGCCCGCACGGACACCTCGGTGCCCAAGCACGCCGGCATGACCTACTTCCTCGTCGACATGACCGACCCGGGCGTCGAGGTTCGCCCCCTGCGCCAGATCACCGGCGAGGCGGAGTTCAACGAGGTCTTCCTCTCCGGGGTGCGGGTGCCCGACACACACCGCGTCGGCAAGGTCGGCGAGGGCTGGCGCGTCGCGACGACGACCCTCAACAACGAGCGGGTGGCCATCGGTGCCGGCAGCGAGCGCGAGGCCGGCCAGATCGGTCTGGTGACGCAGCGCTGGCGGGAGGACCCCGCGGTGCGCACCCCCGGTACCCACGCCGACCTCATGCGGTGGTGGGTCGAGACCGAGGTGACCCGGCTCGCGGGCGAGCGGCTGCGCCAGGGCCTGGAGGCCGGGCAGCCCGGGCCGGAGAGCTCGGCGATGAAGCTCGCCTTCGCCCACCAGGCGCAGCAGGTGAGCGCCTTCGCCCTCGAGCTCGCGCCCGAGGAGGGGCTCGAGTACCACGACTGGACCATGGTCCGCCCCGAGGGCGGCTCCTTCCTCGGCCACGGCCCCGGCTACCGCTACCTGCGCGCCAAGGGCAACTCGATCGAAGGGGGCACGAGCGAGATCATGCGCAATGTCATCGCCGAGCGGGTGCTCGGCCTGCCCCCGGACCACCGCCCTGACAAGGGCATCGCCTTCAAGGACGTGCCGCGATGACCGACCTGCTCTACACCGACGTCGAGGAGTCGCTGCGCGGCAGCGTCCGCTCGACCCTCCAGCGCTCCCTCGACGAGGGACTGCCGGCCCGCCTGGCCGACGAGCCGGACACCGACGTCAGCGCTCTGTGGCGCACCCTCGCCGAGCAGCTCGGCGTCGCCGGCCTGCTCGTGCCGGAGTCGCTCGGCGGGGTCGGCGCGAGCGCCCGCGAGGCCGCCGTCGTGCTCGAGGAGCTCGGCCGGGCGGTCGCGCCCACGCCCTTCCTCACGAGTGCCGTCGTCGCGACGACCACGCTGCTGTCGGCCGGCGACGAGACCCACCTGCCGCGGCTGGCCTCGGGCGAGGTCGTCGCGACCCTCGCCCTGCCGTGGACCGCGCGGCGCGGCGCGTGGTCGCCGGTCGACGGCGTCGTCGCCCCGGTCGCCGGAGCGCTGACCGCCGACCTCTTCCTCGTGCCCGTGACCGACGACGGGGGCGAGACCTCCCTTCGTGCCCTCGGCCGGGACGACGTCGAGCTCGAGCCGATCACCTCGCTCGACATGACCCGACCGCTCGCCCGGGTGACGGTCACGGGGCAGGGCAGCGAGATCGCCACCGGCGACGCGGCGCGTGCCGCGGTCGACGCGGGTCTGGCGGCCGGCGCCGCCCTGCTCGCCTCCGAGCAGCTCGGCCTGGCCCAGTGGTCCCTCGAGACGACGGTGGAGTACGCGAAGACCCGGGTGCAGTTCGCCCGGCCGATCGGCTCCTTCCAGGCGATCAAGCACCGCCTGGCCGACCTCTACCTGCTGCTCGTCGGCACGCAGGCCGCGGCGCGTCAGGCCGCCGGCGTGCTCGCCGACGACCCGCACGGCCCGGAGGCGCAGATCGCGACCGCGACGGCCGCGGCCTACTGCTCCGACGCCGCGGTCCGCGCGACCGAGGAGGCCCTGCAACTGCACGGCGGCATCGGCATGACGTGGGAGGCGCCCGTGCACACCCGGCTCAAGCGGGCTGCCGCCGACCGACTGGCCCTCGGGACTCCCGACCGACACCGCAGCGACCTCGCGGCCCTCGTGGACCTGCCGGTGAGCTGACCGACAGACTCGACCCACCCCCTTCGACCCGACCCACAGACCAGGAGTGACCATGCGCGAAGCCGTCATCGTCTCCACCGCCCGTACCCCGATCGGCCGTGCCTACCGCGGCGCCTTCAACGACACCCAGGCCCAGGAGCTCATCGGCCATGCCGTGCGGCACGCCGTCGAGCGCGCCGGCGTCGAGGGCGAGCAGATCGAGGACGTCGTCATCGGCGCCGCCCTCCAGCAGGGCTCGACCGCGATGAACATCGGTCGTCAGGCCGCCCTGCGGGCCGGCCTGCCCGTGAGCGTGGCCGGCATGTCCGTCGACCGGCAGTGCGCCAGTGGCCTCATGGCCATCGCGACCGCCGCCAAGCAGGTCATCCTCGACGGCCAACAGGTCGCCGTCGGCGGCGGTGTCGACTCGATCTCGCTCGTGCAGAACGAGCACATGAACACCTACCGCGCCCAGGACCCGTGGCTCGTCGAGCACGTGCCGGCGACGTACATGTCGATGCTCGAGACCGCCGAGGTCGTCGCCCGCCGCTACGGCATCAGCCGCGAGGCGCAGGACGAGTACGCCCTGGAGTCGCAGCGCCGCACCGCTGCGGCGCAGGAGGCCGGCGCCTTCGACGACGAGATCGTCCCGCTGCCCTCGACGATGCTCACCAAGGACAAGGCGACCGGCGAGGTCGGCTCGCAGCAGGTGACCCTGACCAAGGACGAGGGCAACCGCCCCGGCACCCAGCTGGCGGACCTGAGCAAGCTCAGCCCGGTCCTCGCGAAGGACGGCACCGAGGGCTTGTCCGTCACCGCCGGCAATGCCTCGCAGCTGTCCGACGGCGCGTCCGCCGCCGTCGTCATGGAGGCCGAGGAGGCCTCCCGTCGCGGCCTGACCCCGCTCGGCGCCTTCCGCGGGATGGCCGTCGCCGGCTGCGAGCCCGACGAGATGGGCATCGGCCCGGTCTTCGCCGTGCCGAAGCTGCTGAAGCAGCACGGCCTGACCGTCGACGACATCGGCCTGTGGGAGCTCAACGAGGCCTTCGCCGTCCAGGCGCTCTACTGCCGCGACACCCTCGGCATCGACCCCGAGAAGTACAACGTCAACGGCGGCGCGATCTCCATCGGCCACCCCTACGGCATGTCCGGCGCCCGCATGGCCGGCCACGTCCTCATCGAGGGCAAGCGGCGCGGAGCCCGCTACGGCGTCGTGACGATGTGCGTCGGGGGCGGCATGGGCGCGGCCGGCCTCTTCGAGATCTTCTGAGCCGAAGGGAGAGACCATGGGCGTCTTCGTCGCCAACCGCGGTGAGATCGCCGTCCGCATCGTGCGGGCGGCCCGGGAGGCCGGGCTGGAGGCGGTCGTCGCGGTGACGCGTGCCGAGGCCGACGGCCTCGCCGCGCGTCTGGCGAGCGGCGTCCACGTGCTCCCCGGCGAGGGCCCGGCGGCCTACCTCGACGCCGCGGCCCTCGTCGCCGGTGCCCGGGAGCACGGCTGCACCCTGCTCCACCCCGGCTACGGCTTCCTCAGCGAGTCACCGGAGCTGGCGCGGGCCTGCGCGGACGCCGACGTGACCTTCGTCGGCCCCGACGCCGGGCTGCTCGAGCTCTTCGGCGACAAGGGGCGGGCGCGTGCGGCCGCGCAGGAGGCCGGCGTGCCGGTCCTGCCGGCCACCGACGTCGGGGCGAGCGTCGCCGAGGTCGAGGACTTCGCGCGGGCGCAGCTGCCCGGCGGCGTGATGATCAAGGCCGCGGCCGGTGGCGGCGGCCGGGGCATGCGCGCGGTGCCGGCGGGTGAGCCGGTGGCCCCCGCCGTCGAGCGGGCGCGATCCGAGGCCGAGCGCAGCTTCGGCTCCGGTGACCTCTTCGCCGAGCTCTACGTCGAGCGCGCGCGCCACGTCGAGGTGCAGGTCGCGGCCGACGGCGAAGGGGGAGTCACCCACCTCGGCGAGCGCGACTGCACCCTCCAGCGCCGCTTCCAGAAGGTCGTCGAGGTCGCGCCCGCACCGGACCTGCCCGACGACGTGCGCGCGGCCCTGCACGAGGCCGCCGTGCGGCTGCTCGTCGGTCGTGGGTACCGCGGGCTGGCGACCGTGGAGTTCCTCCTCGACGCCGACGACCCGACCCGCTGGTGGTTCATCGAGGTCAACCCGCGCCTGCAGGTCGAGCACCCCGTGACGGAGCTGGTCACGGGGGTCGACCTCGTCCTCACCCAGCTCGCGCTCGCCACCGGCCGCACCCTCGGCGACCTCGGCCTGGCCGACCCACCCGCCGTGCGAGGGTCTGCGGTCGAGCTGCGCGTCACGGCCGAGCGGGTCGGCTCCGACGGCGCGCTCCTGCCCGCGCACGGGGTGGCGACCGGCCTGACCTGGCCGAGCGGCCCGGGGGTGCGGGTCGACACCCATCTCGTCGAGGGCGCCCGGGTCGACGGGGCCTTCGACTCCCTCGTCGCCAAGGTCGTCACCCACAGCCACGGCGGTCTCGCCGGCGCGCTCGACAAGGCGCGCCGGGCCGCGCTCGAGTGCTCGATCGACGGGGTCGAGACGACCCTGCCCCTGCTGCGCGAGCTGCTCGCCCACGACGACCTCGCACGCTGGCAGGTGACGACGGGGTGGATCGAGTCCTCAGGGGTGCTGGCGACGGTCGACGCCGGGGGGTCGGCGGACGACACGGCCCCGGGCGAGGTGCGCGCCGAGATGACCGGCACCGTCCTCGAGGTCCTCGTCGGGGCCGGTGACGAGGTCGCCCTCGGCGCACCCCTGCTCGTCGTCGAGGCGATGAAGATGGAGCACGTCGTCACCGCACCGGCCCCCGGGACGGTGACGGAGGTGCGGTCCCGGCCGGGGGGCCACCACGGCTGCCGGGGACCTGCTCGTGCGGCTGCTCCCGTCGTCCGTGGGGGAAGAGGCCGCGGCCGTCGACGAGGGACCCGACCTCGACGCAGAGCGGGCCGACCTGACCCGCCTGCGCGAGCGGCAGGAGCGGCGGCTCGACGCGGCCCGCCCCGAGGCGGTCGCCAGGCGCCACGCGCGCGGTCAGCGGACCGCGAGGGACAACCTCGCCGACCTGCTCGACGAGGGCAGCCTCGTCGAGTACGGCGGGCTGGCGGTCGCCGCCCAGCGGGCGCGCCGCACGGAGGAGGAGCTCGTCGCGACCACCCCGGCCGACGGCATCGTCACCGGCATCGGGCGGGTGACGACGGCGCCGGGGACGAGCCCGCGGGTGGCGGTGCTCGCCTACGACTACACGGTCCTCGCCGGCACGCAGGGCTACCTCAACCACAAGAAGACCGACCGGATGCTCGAGATCGCCGAGCAGCAGCGGCTGCCCGTCGTCCTCTTCGCCGAAGGGGGTGGCGGTCGCCCCGGAGACACCGACACCACCGTCGCCAGCGGGCTCGACGTGCCGACCTTCGCGACGATGGGCCGGCTCAGCGGGCTCGTGCCGACCATCGGCATCGCCGCCGGGCGCTGCTTCGCCGGCAACGCCGCCCTGCTGGGCTGCTGCGACGTCATCATCGCCACCCGTGACTCGACGATCGGCATGGGCGGCCCCGCGATGATCGAAGGGGGCGGCCTCGGCGTCTTCGCCCCCGAGGAGGTCGGCCCGATCGAGGTCCAGGGCGGCAACGGTGTCGTCGACGTCGTCGTCGACGACGAGGCCGAGGCGGTCGCCGTGGCGCAGCGCTACCTCGGCTACTTCCAGGGTCGTCGCGAGGAGTGGAGCGCCCCCGACCAGCGCCACCTCCGTCACGTCGTGCCGGAGAGCAGGGTGCGGGCCTACGACGTGCGCCGGGCGATCGACACCCTCGCCGACGAGGGCTCGGTCCTCGAGCTGCGGGCCGGCTTCGCCCCGGGCGTCATCACCGCGCTCGTGCGCATCGAGGGGCGCCCGATGGGTCTCGTCGCCAACAACCCGCGACACCTCGGCGGCGCCATCGACAGCCCCGCGGCCGACAAGCTCGCGCGCTTCCTCCAGCTCTGCGACGCGCACGGGCTTCCGGTCGTGTCGCTCTGCGACACCCCGGGATTCATGGTCGGCCCGGACCACGAGCGCACCGCGACGGTGCGGCACTTCGCGCGGCTCTTCGTCATCGGGGCGCACCTGCGGGTACCGGTCGTCACCGTCGTCCTGCGCAAGGCCTACGGCCTCGGTGCGCAGGCGATGGCGGCTGGCGGCTTCCACCGGCCGGCCGCGACGCTCGCCTGGCCGACCGGCGAGGTCGGCGGCATGGGGCTGGAAGGCGCCGTGCGGCTGGGCTTCCGTCGCGAGCTCGAGGCGGTCGCCGACCCCACGGAGCGGGCGGAGCTCGAGGCGCAGCTGCTCGCGCAGATGTACGAGCGCGGGCGCGCGGTCAACGCCGCAGCCGTCGTCGAGCTCGACGACGTCATCGACCCGGTCGACACCCGGCAGTGGATCACCACGGCCCTGGGCGAGGTCGACCACACCGACGTGCCACGGGGGTACGTCGACACCTGGTGAGCCAAGGAGTGCCTGATGGAGTACACGCAGCACCTCGCAGACGTCCGCGCGCGGCAGGAGCGGGTGCGTCCCGCCGACACGCCCCGCGAGGTCGCCCACCCCTTCGGGGAGCTGACCGTCCCGGAGTACGTCGACCGGTGGGCGGTCGAGCAGCCGGACCACCATGCGGTGGTCATGGGGGAGGAGGTGCTCACCTACGCCGACGTCGCCGCGCAGCACGCGTGCTGGGCCGGGTGGCTCCGGGCGAAGGGGGTGGCCCCCGGCGAGCGCGTCGGCGTGCACCTGGGCAACTCCACGCAGTTCGTCCTCGCCTTCCTCGGCACGTTGCGCGCCGGGTGCGTCCACGTGCCCGTCAACGCGATGTTCCAGCACGCCGAGCTCGTCCACGAGCTCGCCGACAGCGGGGCGAGCGTCGTCGTCACCCACGTGACGCTCGCCGAGCGACTCCTGCCGGCCGCGGCCGAGGCCGGGGTGGCCACGGTCGTCGTCGTGGGAGGTGAGGTCTCCTCCCTTCGGCAGGCGGGGGTCGAGGTCGTGGCCTGGGTCGACGCCCTCACGGCGGACCCGCTGCCCGAGCCGGCCCGCGACCTCGATGCGCTCGCCGCGCTCAACTACACCGGCGGCACGACCGGCCTGCCCAAGGGATGCGAGCACTCCCAGCGGCACATGGTCTACACGGCGCTGAGCGGGGCGGGGGCCAATGGTCTGGGGCGTGAGGTCGTCTCGTTGTGCTTCGTCCCCGTCTTCTGGATCGCCGGTGAGGACCTGGGCATCCTCATCCCGCTCGTCATGGGTGGCACGAGCGTCCTGCTCTCGCGGTGGGACGCGGCGACGGTCGTCGACCTCGTGGAGCGCCACGGCGTGACGACGACCGCGGCGACGGTCGAGAGCTACCTGGCGATCCTCGACCTGCCCGACATCGCCGATCGTGACCTGTCGAGCTTCACCTCGCCGATGGCGATGTCCTTCATCCGCAAGCTCACGCCGGAGGTGCGCCGCCGGTGGGCGGAGGTCGTCGGTGGGCACTCGGTGCTGCGCGAGGGGTCCTACGGACTCACCGAGAGCCACACCATCGACGTCGTGCCGCACGGCTTCCAGGCCGATGACCACGACCTGACGACGACGCCCGTCTTCTGCGGGCTGCCCGTCCCCGGCACCGACGTCCTCGTCGTCGACCCCGTGACCGCCGAGCCGATGCCGCTCGGGGAGCCGGGCGAGATCATCCTGCGCAGCCCCTCGATCACGACCGGCTACTGGCGCAACCCCGAGGCGACGGCGCGACAGCTGCGCGACGGCTGGCTGCACACGGGGGACACCGGCTACCTCGACGACGACGGCTGCCTGCACTACCTGGCCCGGGCCAAGGACATGATCAAGGTCAACGGCATGAGCGTCTTCCCGGCGGAGGTCGAGTCGCTCCTCGTGGACCACCCGGCCATCGACACCGTGGCCGTCGTCCCCGCGCCCGACCCGGAGAGCGGCCAGCGTCCCGTGGCCTTCGTGACGACGGTCGGTGAGGTGACCGGCGCCGACGTCGAGCAGTGGGCACGGGACCGGATGGCGGTCTACAAGGTGCCCTTCGTCGAGGTGCTGCCGGCCTTCCCGCTGACGGACACCGGCAAGATCCGCAAGGGCGAGCTGCTCGAGCGGGCCGGCGAGGTCGTCGCGGCCAGGGCCTGACCCCCTTCGTCCCGCGGGTGACCGCTGACCGACGTGACCCTTGACACAGATCTGAATCCGAGTTCAATATGAACTTGAATCATCCTTCAGATACAGGAGCTCACATGACATCACCGACAACGGCGTCGGACGCGGTGCACGCGCGAGCCACGCGCAAGGCCTTCGTGCGGTTGGTCCCGCTGCTCATGGCGGCCTACTTCATGGCCTTCGTCGACCGGACCAACGTCGGGCTGGCGAAGTCCTCGCTCGAGGTCGACGCCGGCATCGACGCCGCGGCCTACGGGCTCGGGGCCGGGCTGTTCTTCCTCACCTACGCGGCCTTCGAGGTGCCGAGCAACCTGATCCTCCACAAGATCGGCGCGAAGGTCTGGATCGGCCGGATCGCCGTCACCTGGGGCCTGATCACCATGGCGATGATGTTCATCTCCAGCCCGGCCATCTTCTACGTCCTGCGTCTGCTGCTCGGTGCGGCGGAGGCGGGTCTCTACCCGGGGATCATGTACCTCATCACGACGTGGTTCGCGCAGAAGGACCGCGCGACCGCTGTCGGGCTCATCCTCACCGCCTCGTCCGTCGCCTTCATCGTGGCCAACCCGATCGGCGGCGCCCTGATGAAGATGGACGGGGTCGGCGGCCTGCACGGGTGGCAGTGGCTCTTCGTCCTCGAGGGCATCCCGACGGTGCTCCTCGGCGTCATCATCTTCGTCGTCCTGCCCAACTCGCCGGCCGGGGCGAGCTGGCTGACGCGCGACGAGGCCGCCGAGCTGACCCGGCGCGCGGTCGGCGCGGAGGAGCCCGTCGGCAGCCCCGGCGCGATCGTTCGCCAGGCGATCTCCACGCCCTTCCTGCTGACCGTCGCGGCGATCTACTTCATGAACCAGATCGCGACCTACGGCGTGATCTTCTTCGTGCCCTCGATCGTCCAGGCCATGGACGTCACCGACACCTTCCTCATCGGGCTGATCTCCGGCGTCGTCGGCATCGGGGCGGTCATCGGCGTGCTCGTCGTGCCTCGCGTCCTGCGGCGCAACCCCGGCAGCGAGGTGCGGCTGATCGGCATCACGACCGTGGCGGCGATCGTCCTGGCGCTGTGCTTCGTCGCCGTCGAGCAGCCGGTGGCTCGGATGATCATCCTCAGCGCGACGATGCTCTTCATCGTCGGGGTCCAGCCGCTCTACTGGTCGGTGCTCATGGCCCGGCTCGGGGGAGTGGGTGCGGCCGCCGGTCTCGCCTTCGTCAACACCATCGGCCTCACCGGTGGCTTCGTCGGGCCCTACGCCTTCGGCCTCGCCGAGACGGCGACCGGGTCGCCGTCGTCCGGCCTGTGGGTGCTCATCGCCGCGACCTGCATCGGGCTGCTGTGCGTGCCGCTGCTCGGTCGCCTGCTGCGCCGGCACGACGCGGACAACCCCGTCGGCGACCCCGAGGACGACGTCGCCCCCGTGGCGGTCTGACCTCGCAGACGAGACGACCGGCCGTGACCCGAGGGTCGCGGCCGGTCGTCTCGTGCTGCCCGGCGTGCCGAGCGAAGAGAGGCTCAGCGGTAGTTGGTGAACTGCAGCGCCACGTCGAGGTCCTTGCCCTTGAGCAGCGCGATGACCTCCTGCAGCTCGTCACGGGACTTGCCGGTGACCCGCAGCTCGTCGCCCTGGATCTGGGGCTTGATCCCCTTCGGCCCCTCGTCGCGGATGATCTTGGAGATCTTCTTCGCGTTGTCCTGGTCGATGCCCTCCTTGGTGGGGCCGGACAGGACGTACTCCTTGCCGGAGGCCTGCGGCTCCTTGTCGCCGAAGTCGATGTTCTTCAGCGAGACGCCGCGCCGCACGAGCTTGGACTCGAAGACGTCGAGGACGGCGAGCACGCGGTCGGCGCTGTTGGCCTTGATGACCACGTTGTCGCCGCTCCACTCGATCGAGGCGCCGACGCCCTTGAAGTCGTAGCGCTGGGAGACCTCCTTGGCCGCCTGGTTGAGCGCGTTGTCGACCTCCTGGCGGTCGACCTTGCTGACGATGTCGAAGCTGCTCGTGGCCATGCTGGTGGTGACTCCTTCGCCGAGGGGGCGCCCGGATTGCGTTGATGGGCGGTCGGCTTGCTATCCTTCCAGACGCACACGGCAGGTTGTCCGAGCGGCCAATGGAAACGGACTGTAAATCCGTCGGGTTATCCCTACGAAGGTTCGAATCCTTCACCTGCCACCAGCAGTGCAGCGCGAGCCCCGCACCGATCTCGGTGCGGGGCTCGTGTCGTCCCCCGGTGGCACGATGGCCGGCATGGACGTGGTGGTGGGCGAGGACGGGCTGGCGCGGCCGGCGTGGGCGGACGGACACGGTGCCCACGGCGAGCTGCTGAGGCACTACTACGACACCGAGTGGGGCATGCCCGTGCGCGACGAGCGCGGCCTCTTCGAGCGGCTGAGCCTCGAGGCCTTCCAGTCGGGGTTGTCCTGGGCGACGATCCTCGCCAAGCGCGAGGCCTTCCGGGCCGCCTTCGCCGGTTTCGACCCGGACGTCGTCGCCGAGTACCGCGACGCCGACGTCGAGCGCCTCATGGCCGACGCCGGGATCGTGCGCAACCGGGCCAAGATCGTGGCGACGATCCGCAACGCGGGGGGCGACCCGCTCCCTTCGTGACGAAGGGGGGTTGCCCGCCCTCGTGTGGTCCTTCCGTCCCGACCGCACGCCCAGGCCACGGACGGCCGCCGAGATCCCGACGACGTCGGACGAGTCCCGGGCCCTGGCCAAGGAGCTCAAGCGGCGCGGCTTCGCCTTCGTCGGCCCCACGACGGCCTTCGCGCTCATGGAGGCGGTCGGCATCGTCGACACCCACCTGCTCGACAGCCACCGCCGGGGGACCTCCGGCGTGTGGCGACCGGACGGGAGGCCGGTGCACGATGTCTGACGTGAGCGACCTCGACCGCACCCGCTACCCGCACTGGGCCACGGTGCCCACGCGGTGGAGCGACAACGACCAGTTCGGCCACGTCAACAACGCGGTGCACTACTTCGTCATGGACACGGTCATCAACGACTGGCTCCGTCAGCACGACTTCGACGTGGCGCGCGGTGACGGCACGATCAACCTCATCCCCGAGACGGGCTGCCGGTACCTCGCCGAGATCTCCTACCCCGACGTCTTCGAGGTGGGGCTGCGTGCGCTGGGCGTGGGGCGCACGAGCGTGCGCTGGGAGTGCGCCCTCGTGCGTGGTAGCGACGGGGTGCCCGTCGCCGTCGCGACCTCGGCGCACGTCTTCGTCGACGCGACCACCCGACGGCCCACACCCGTCCCGGAGGCGCTCAGACCATCTCTGGAGGGACTGGTCGTCGAGGGTTAAGGGGGCGTTCACCCGGTGGTCGACGGTGTGGGGGGTGACCTCCCTAGGTTCCGGCCATGCACACCCCTGTGAAGCGCCCTCGTCGCGCTGCCCTCGCCCTGGCCCTCTCCGCGGCCCTCGTGACCCCCGTGGGGGTCGGCCTCGCCACGGCCGCCCCCGGTGACGACGTCACCCTCACCCTGCTCGGCACCTTCTCGACGGGAGCCTTCGATGAGGGCGCCTCGGAGATCGTCGCCCACGACCCGACCACCCAGCGGGCCTTCGTCGTCAACGCCAAGGCGGGGACGGTCGACGTCCTCGACATCTCCGACCCGACGACGCCCACCGAAGTCGGCTCGCTCGACACCCCGGGGGCCAACTCGGTCGACGTCCACGACGGCCTGGTCGTCGTCGCCGAGCAGGCCGACGACAAGACCGACGCGGGCAGCGTCTCCTTCTTCGACGCCGAGACGCTCGAGGCCGAGCGCACCCTCACCGTGGGTGCGCTGCCGGACATGGTGACCTTCACGCCCGACGGGCAGCGGGTCCTCGTGGCCAACGAGGGCGAGCCCGAGGGCTACTGCGACGGCCAGGTCGACCCGGTCGGCAGCATCTCGGTCGTCGACCTCTCCGGGGGCGTCGCCGACGCCCGGGTGCGCACCGCCGGCTTCGACGCCTTCGACGGTCGCGCCGACGAGCTGCGTGCGGCAGGCGTGCGGCTCTTCGGGCCGGGGGCCACCGTCTCCCAGGACCTCGAGCCCGAGTACATCGCGACGAGCGCCGACGGGGCGACCGCGTGGGTGACCCTCCAGGAGGCCAATGCGGTGGCGATCGTCGACGTCGCCGGTGCGACCGTCCGCGAGATCGTGCCGCTCGGCCTCAAGGACCACTCCGTCGAGGGCCAGGGCATCGACGCCTCCGACAAGGACGACGAGATCGCCGTCGACACCCACCCGGTCAAGGGCATGTACATGCCCGACGGGGCGGTCGCCTACACGGCGCCGGCCGGTGGCGAGTACGTCGTCACGGCCAACGAGGGCGATGCCCGCGAGTACGACTGCTTCGCCGAGGAGGAGCGGGTCAAGGACCTCGACCTCGACCCGACGGCCTTCCCCGACGCCGAAGCGATCCAGGCCGACGAGTCGCTCGGTCGGCTCACGGTGACGACCACCTCGCCGCGCAGCGACGAGGGGTACACCGAGCTGCACTCCTTCGGCGGGCGCTCCGTGAGCATCCTCGGCGCCGACGGCTCGCAGGTCTGGGACAGCGGTGACGCGCTCGAGCAGCTCGTCGCCGAGCGCGACCCCGAGCACTTCAACTCCGGCCACGACGACAACGACTCCTTCGACAGCCGCAGCGATGCCAAGGGGCCGGAGCCGGAGGGCCTGGACATCGGCACGATCGGTGGCAGCAGCTACGCCTTCGTCGGGCTCGAGCGCGACTCCGGCATCGCCGTCGTCGACGTCACCGACCCGACCGGCGCCGAGATCGTCGGGTATGCCAAGAACCGCGACTTCTCCGGTGACCCGGAGGCCGGCACGGCCGGCGACCTGGGTCCCGAGGGCGTGCACTTCATCCCCGCGGTGGACAGCCCGACGGGCGAGCCGCTGCTGCTCGTCGGCAACGAGGTCTCCGGGACGACGACGATCTGGCAGGTGGACGCCCCCGGTGCGCTGCCCGAGCCGACCCAGCCGACCGACCCCACCGACGAGCCGACGGACCCCACGGACGAGCCGACGGACGAGCCGACCTCGCGCCCGACCGATGACGGCGACGACACCGACGAGCCGGTGCGCGGCCCCGTCGTCGAGACCGACCTGCTCTGATCGAGCGGCGCTGATCGGGGGCCCGGCGACCTCGCCGGGTCCCCGATTTCATGACCACGGCACTTGCCGTGTAATCTCTCCCGAGGTTGTCCACCGGATCACTCCGATCCGGAGGGCCTGCCCCCTTAGCTCAGTCGGCAGAGCGTTTCCATGGTAAGGAAAAGGTCGTCGGTTCGATTCCGACAGGGGGCTCGGGTCCGACCAGCGCGCAGCGCGGGTCGACCGCCAAGGCGGGGTAGCTCAGCTGGTTAGAGCGCACGACTCATAATCGTGAGGTCGCGGGATCGAGCCCCGCTCCCGCTACGCAGCACCACGGGTGCCAACGACCACCGATTTCCGGTGGGGGTCGCCCGTGGACTATCCTTGTGCGTCGCCGTGCTGCACGTTGCAGCACCACACGTACCTCCCGCCCAGCGCAGACCGGCGCAGGCGAGTACCACCCGAAGTTGTCGAGAGCAGGTTCTTACCGTGGCATCCAAGAGCGCCGACGTCCGCCCCAAGATCACCCTGGCGTGCACGGAGTGCAAGGAGCGGAACTACATCACCAAGAAGAACCGCCGCAACAACCCCGACCGCATGGAACTCATGAAGTTCTGCTCGCGGGACCGCCGGCACACCCTGCACCGCGAGACCCGCTGACCCAGCGCAGCGCATCTGCGCCGAAGCGGCCGCCGAGCACCTGCTCGACGGCCGCTTCGTCGTGCCGGCGGCGTCGCTCCTAGACTGACCGCATGGCCGTGAACGAGGACTTCCTGGGGCGCACCTACGACCCGACGCCCCCCTTCAGCGTGGGCCGCGAGCACATCCGCGACTTCGCCGCGGCGGTCGGGGCCACCGACCAGGTGCACTACGACGTCGAGGCCGCCCGGGCCGCGGGCTACGCGGACCTCGTCGCGCCGCCGACCTTCGCCGTCATCCCGGGGCAGCGTACGGACGCGCAGTTCGTCACCGACCCCGAGGCGGGCGTCGACTACGCGCGCGTCGTCCACGGCGAGCAGCGCTTCACCCACCACCGCCCGATCGTCGCCGGCGACGAGCTGCGCGGCGTCCTGCACGTCGATGCGATCCGTGCCGCGGGCGGGCACCAGATGGTGACGATGCGCAGCGAGATCGTCGACGCGCAGGACCAGCCGGTCGCGACGAGCCTGTCGACGATCGTCGTGCGAGGAGGAGAGTGAGCATGACTGTGCGCCGCTTCGAGGACGTCGGCGAAGGGGAGTCCCTCCCGCCCCGCACCATCCCCGTCACCCGGGCCCACCTCGTGCACTACGCAGGAGCCTCCGGCGACCGCAACGTCATCCACTGGGACGAGCGGACCGCGCAGGCGGTCGGGCTGCCCGACGTCATCGCCCACGGCATGTGGACGATGGGCGCGGCAGTCCAGGTCGTCACGGACTGGGTCGGCGACGCCGGGCGCATCGTCGACTACGGCACTCGCTTCACCAAGCCCGTCGTCGTCCCGCACGGCGCCGGGGCGGAGATCTCCGTCGCTGGCGTCGTGAAGTCCCTCGACGAGCAGACCCGTGAGGCGACCGTCGAGCTGACCGTCACCTGCGGCGACGACAAGGTGCTCGGCCGCTGCCGCGCCGTGGCCCGGCTCGACTGATGGGCGCGACCGAGCACGGCGTCGAGCTGGCGCCGCTCACGACCATGCGCGTCGGCGGGCCGGCCGACACCCTCGTCACCGCCGAGACCCTCGACGAGGTCGTCGCGGCCGTCCGGGCCGCGGACGAGGCGGGCACGCCCCTGCTGCTCCTGTCCGGCGGCTCCAACCTCGTCATCGCCGATGACGGCTTCCGCGGCACCGTCGTGCGCATCGCGACGAAGGGGGTCCGCGTCGAGTCCACGCACGACGAGCACGTCGACGTCGTCGTCGCCGCCGGAGAGGTGTGGGACGACGTCGTCGCCCGCGCCGTCGCCGAGGGCTGGTCGGGCATCGAGGCGCTCTCCGGCATCCCCGGGCTCGCCGGGGCGACGCCGGTGCAAAATGTCGGCGCCTACGGCCAGGAGGTCGCGCAGACCATCACGCGCGTGCGCGTCTGGGACCGCGACGAGCGGCGCGAGCGCACCTTCGCGGCGCAGGAGTGCGCCTTCACCTACCGCCACTCGGTCTTCAAGGAGACGGGCCGTCACGTCGTGCTCGAGGTGACCTTCCGCCTCGGCCGGGGTGGCCTGTCGGCGCCGGTGGCCTATGCCGACCTGGCACGCCAGCTCGGGGTGGAGCAGGGGGAGCGGGTACCGCTCGCCGCGGCCCGCGAGGCGGTCCTGGCCCAGCGCGGCATCCGCGGCATGGTGCTCGACGCGGCGGACCACGACACGTGGAGCTGCGGCTCCTTCTTCACCAACCCGATCCTGCCGGCCGGGCGCTTCGACGAGCTCGTCGAGCGCGCCGCCCAGCGGCTGGGGCCGCAGGGACCGACGCCACCGGTCTTCCCCGCGGGGGAGGGGCTGGTCAAGACGAGCGCGGCATGGCTCATCGACCAGGCAGGCTTCGGCAAGGGGCACGCGATGCCCGGGCCAGCCGCCCTGTCGACGAAGCACACCCTCGCCGTGACCAACCGCGGCACGGCGACGGCGGCCGACATCGCGGCCCTGGCCCGCGAGGTGCGCGACGGGGTGGAGTCCGCCTTCGGCGTGACGCTCGTCAACGAGCCGGTCTTCGTCGGCCACGAGCTGTAGCCCCGCCGCTCGAGCGGCGGGACGGGCGAGGGCCCACGGTCAGGTCGACCGTGGGCCCTCGTCGTGCATCGTGCGTGCGGTCAGCGGACCGCCGCGTAGGCGTCGACCAGACCGTCACCGAAGTAGGAGTTCTCCTCCGGCGTCCCGACGCACGGGGCGCCGCGCGTGGCGGTCGAGCACGGGGTGTCGGTGGCCTGGGCGCGCAGCTCGCGGATCATCTTCTCCGGACCCCACGTCGGGTGCGCCGACTTCATGAGCGTCAGCACGCCGGCGACGTGCGGCGAGGCCATGGAGGTGCCGCTCTTCAGGCCCCAGCCGTTGCCGTTGACGATCGTCGACAGGATCGAGCTGCCGGGAGCGGCGACGTCGATCGAGCCGAGGCCCCGGTTGGAAAAGGACGACAGCTTGCCCTGGCGGTCGACGGAGGAGACGGTGACGACACCGTCGAGCTCGGTCGGGATGTCCTTGCACGAGCTGTTGATCGTGCGCGCGACCGGGGTCTCCGCGTCGTTGGGGCTCGACGCATTGGTCGTCTTGTCCGACAGGTCGTAGGCGCTGTTGCCGGCCGCCGCCGCGTGGACGGTGCCCTGCTCCGTCGACCAGGTGACGGCGCGACGCACGGCCTCCATGGCCGGAGCCTGCTCCGGCTGGTCACCGCACCAGAACTCGAAGGGGTCGACGTAGTAGCTGTTGTTGGTCACGTCCATGCCCTTGAGGCCGGCCTCCATGAAGCCGCAGACCGCGTACTCGGGGTAGATGAACCCATCGTCGTTGACCACCTTGACCGACGCCATCTTCGCGCCGGGGGCGATGCCGACGATGCCGACGCCGTTGCGCTCGGCGCCGATGGTGCCGGCGACGTGGGTGCCGTGGTCGCTCGTCGTCGGGGCCCACGCGGACTCGCCGGTCGTCGGGCGGCCGGCGTCGGTGCAGCCGACCGACTTGGCGCGGTCGATCTGGTTGACCAGGTCCGGGTGGTCGGGGTCGATGCCGGAGTCGAGGACGCCGACCGTGACGTCAGGGGAGCCGGTGGTGATCTGGTGCGCCTGCGGCACGTTGATCATCTGCATGTCCCACTGCTCACCCTCGCGCGGGTCGGTGCTCGTGGCCGCAGTGCCCTCGGAGACGTCGCCCTGCTTGGTCCGGGCCTTCTTCAGCTGGCCCTTGCCAGGACCCCACGGGGCCTGGGCGCCGGCGGGCGTGCCCTCGCTCACGGCGACGGATCGGGTCGGCCCGACGGACTCGACGGAGTTGCGGGCGCGGTCCATGACGTCGGTGCGGAAGCTCGCCTTCGTCGAGTGCGCGATGACGACACCGATCTGCGGCCAGGACTGGACGACGACGCCGCCCGCGGCCTCGACGGCCCGCTCGACCTTGCGCGTCTGGCCGGGGTTGGCCACCTTGGCGTTGACGACGTAGCTGGAGATCTGGCCGTCAGGGGTCGAGATCGGGACCGGGGTCGAGGTGGGCTCGTCCTGGGTCGCTCCGGTGGCCGACTGGGCGCCGACGACGCCGAGCCCGATGATGGCGGCGGCAGCCGCCCACCGGGCGCTGTGCGGTCGCATGCGTGAAGACATGTGCATTTCCTCCTTGGGTGACCGCAGCCGGGGGTCGAGCCGCGGCACGGCGATCTTGGCAGAGGATCACGCTTCGTGCGCGTCGAACGCCGCAGGATCTGCGGTCACGCCGTCGGATCGACGAAGGGGGTGGCCCCAGGCCGGCGTCGCGAGCCAGGCGTCGATGTCGCGCACCGCCGTCTCGACGACCTCGCGTGGCGCCCGGCTCGCCCTGAAGGAGCCGCGCGCCAGCTCGGCGAGCTGCGCGTCGTCGAGGCCGTGCACCGACCGGGCGGTCTCGTACTGGTCGAGCAGCCGCGAGTCGAAGAGCAGCGGGTCGTCAGCCCCCAGGGCGATCGTCGCGCCGGCCTCGAAGAGAGGGCGCAGCGGCACCGCGGGTGCCTCGCGGTAGACACCGAGGGAGACGTTGGAGCCGGGGCAGACCTCGAGGGCGACCCCCGACTCGACGATCTCGGCGAGCAGCCGTGGGTCCTCCGTGCTGCGCACGCCGTGACCGAGCCGGTGCGGGTGCAGCGCCGTCAGCGTCTGCGCGATGGCCTCGGGTCCGAGCAGCTCACCGGAGTGCGGGACGAGTGCGAGGCCGGCGCGCTCGGCGATCCGGAAGGCGGGGGCGAAGTCGGGGGTGGCCCCCCCTTCGCTCGTCGTTGGAGAGGCCGAAGCCGTGCACGCCCTCGACCCCGTGCCCGGCGAGACGCGCGGCGAGGCGGGCCAGGGTGCGGGCCTCGAGCGGGTGCCGGATGCGGCTGGCCGCCATGAGGACCCCGACGCGGGCCGAGCCGGTCTCGTCGGCCGTGGCGTTGATCGAGCGGGCCTCGTCGAGCACGATCTCCATCGCCGGCGTGATGCCGCCGACGGCGGCGGCGTAGGAGGTCGGGTCCACCTGGATCTCGAGCCACCGGGAGCCCTCGGCGCCGTCGTCCAGCGCTGCCTCCCGGACGATGCGGCGCATGTCGGCCTCGCCCCGCACGCAGTGCCGGGCCGCGTCGTAGAGGCGCTGGAAGCGGAACCACCCGCGCTCGTCCGCTGCGGACAGTTGTGGCGGGTACCCCTCACGCAGTGACTCGGGCAGCCGCAGGCCGTGGTCGCGGGCCAGGTCCCTGACCGTCTCCACCCGCATCGAGCCGGTGAAGTGCAGGTGCAGGTGCGCCTTCGGGAGCGTCCGCAGGTCCCGGGCCGGCGCGCTCAGGCGTCGTCCTCGCCGGAGCCGATGATGTGCACGGCGGCCTCCTCGGCGGAGGCGGCGCCACCGTCGACGCCGACGTCGCGGCCCCAGGCCTGGTCGTCGGTGTCGTCGTGGGCCCCCTCGTCGGGGCTGACGAGCCGCCCGGCGCGGGCGTCGCCGACCTCGCTGTCGCCGATCCAGTCGTCCTCGGCGGCGATGGCGTCCGGGTCGTCACCGCCGATGCGGTCGTCCCCGCGGCGGCCGGGCTCGTCGACCTCCCAGGTGGTGTCCGGCTCCTCCTGCTTGAGCCGCTGGTCGATGCTCTCGCCCTCGCGCTGCTCCGCCGCGGTGACGCCGTGGGCGTAGGAGCCCCGCGCCGAGTCGGGCGGGGAGTACCCCGCGTCGAGCGGGTCCTCGTCCGCGGTCCCGCTGCCCATGAGGCTGTCGCCGGGTTGCAGCTGGTCCTCGTCGTCGAGGCTGTAGCTCGTCAGGTCGGTGTCGAGGTCTTCGCGCTCGGACATGGTCACTCCTTGGTGGTCGTGCCCAGCTGCTCCGCGGCCGCGATGAGGACGCACGTGGCGACCGTCTCCATGGCCTCGGTGAGCTCGGACATCGGCGGCATGGTGGGCGCCAGGCGGATGTTGGTGTCGTCCGGGTCCTGCCCGTGGGGGAAGGAGGCACCCGCGGGGGTCAGCGACAGGCCGGCCTCCTTGGCGAGGGCGACGACACGGGAGGCCGTGCCGGGGAGCACGTCGAGGTTGACGAAGTAGCCGCCCGTCGGGCGGTTCCACGTCGCGACCCCGAGGCCGCCGAGGCGCTCGGTGAGCACCCGGTCGACCTCGGCGAACTTCGGGGCGATGATCTCGGCGTGCCGGCGCATGTGCGCCCGCACCCCGTCGGCGTCGCCGAAGAACTCGACGTGCCGCAGCTGGTTGACCTTGTCCGGGCCGATGGAGCCCTTGCCCAGGTGCTCGAGGTACCAGGCGACCTGCTCGGTCGACGAGGCGAGGAAGGCGACGCCCGCGCCCGCCCAGGTGATCTTCGAGGTCGAGGCGAACATGACGGTGCGGTGGGGGTGCCCGGCGCCGGAGCACAGCGTGATCATGTCGGCGCTCTTGGCCTCCTCCTCGGTGAGGTGGTGGAGGGCGTAGGCGTTGTCCCAGAAGATCTTGAAGTCCGGGGCGGCGGTCTCCATCGCCGCCAGCCGGCTGGCGACCTCGTGCGAGACGATCGCGCCGGTCGGGTTGGCATAGGTCGGCACGACCCACATGCCCTTGACCGACGGGTCGGAGCCGGCGATCCGCGCGACCTCCTCGACGTCGGGGCCGTCGTCGCTCATCGGCACGGTCACCATCTCGATGCCGAGGTCCTCGAGGAGGGCGAAGTGGCGGTCGTAGCCGGGCACGGGGCAGATGAAGGTGACCTTGTCCTCCTTCGCCCACGGGCGGGGGGAGTCGACGGCACCGAAGAGGAGGAGGTCGACCAGGACGTCGCGCATCATCGTCAGCGACGAGTTGCCGCCGGCCACGAGCTGCTCGGGCTCGACCCACAGCAGCTCGGCGAAGATCTCGCGCAGCTCGGGCAGGCCGGCGAGGCCGCCGTAGTTGCGCACGTCGGTGCCAGCGCGGTCCGTCGTCGCGGAGGGCAGCGAGAGCATGTCGTCGGCGAGGTCGAGCTGTGCGGAGCTCGGCTTGCCGCGCGTGACGTCGAGCTTGGTGCCCTTGGCGGCCTGGTCGGCGTGGGCGCGGCGCTGGGTCTCGGCGAGGGCGGTGAGCTCCTCGGGGGGAGAGGTCGGACAGGGGGGCGGCTGCTCTGCTCGGTCACGGGCGCCAGTCTTCCACCTCGCGGGCCGTGGGCGAAGGGTGGTCCGCACCTCCTCGCCCCCGGTTCGCGGTGCGTGCCCGACGTGACGTATGGTTGTCCCTCGGTTGACTTCGACCAGACTCTCCAGCGTGCCCGCACGCAGGGACGAAGGGAGGAGCCGACCCGGGAGATCGGCCCCACCGCGGTCTCCCGAAGGGCAGTGGCTCAATTGGTAGAGCACCGGTCTCCAAAACCGGCGGTTGGGGGTTCGAGTCCCTCCTGCCCTGCGTTGCACGACACCCGTTGCGCAGCCAGGTGATCCCGGATGAGAAGAGATGACGTGAGCCAGCTCGGAGCGCAGCCGACCAAGGCGCGGCGCGGGCCGAAGGGCGGCAACCCGATCTCTCGCTTCTTCGGGTCGATCGGACTCTTCCTCGCCCAGGTGCTGGACGAGCTCCGCAAGGTCGTCCGGCCGACGCGGTCCGAGCTGATCAACTACACGCTCGTCGTGATCGTCTTCGTCGCCGTGATGATGCTCATCGTCTCCGGCCTGGACGCGGCGTTCACCAAGGCAGTGCTCTGGGTGTTCGGCGGCTGACGCCGCCCGCGAACCCGTCCGTCCCGGGCGCGCCCAGCGCCGCCGAAGTTGTCGAAGTGAAGGAATCAGGTCATGTCCGAGCAGACCCAGACCCCCGAGCCCCAGGACCCAGAGGGCACCTCGAGCGTCATCGCTGCCGAGCAGGCCGAGCACGCCGCCCAGCCGCCGGCTGACCTCCCTTCGGCCCAGGAGGTCGAGGACGCCCGCGCCGCGGACGAGGCCCTCGAGGAGGCCGCCGCCGACGAGTCCGACGAGGCGACCGAGGCCCCTGCCGAGGCAGATGCCGAGGTCGACACCGACGGTGACGTCCTGCCCGAGGACGCCGAGGACCCGGTCCAGGCCTTCAAGGACGACCTCGCCTCCAAGTTCGGCGACTGGTACGTCATCCACACCTACGCGGGCTACGAAAACCGCGTGAAGCACAACCTCGAGACCCGTGTCGCCAACCTCGACATGGAGGACTACATCTTCGAGGTGGCCGTGACGATCGACGAGGTCACCGAGATCAAGTCCGGTCAGAAGAAGGTCCGCAAGCAGCCGCGGATGCCCGGCTACGTCCTCGTCCGCATGGACCTGACGGACGAGTCCTGGGGCGCCGTGCGGCACACGCCCGGTGTCACCGGCTTCGTCGGCAACGCCCACGACCCGGTGCCGCTGAGCCTCGACGAGGTCTTCACGATGATCAAGCCGGCCGACCTCGACAAGCCGGCCGCCGCAGCCGCTCCCGGTGCCGCCGCCCAGACCGGCTCCGCGCCGGCCGCGACCGCCGTCGACGTCGACTTCGAGATCGGCGAGTCCGTCACGGTCATGGACGGCCCCTTCGAGACGATGCCCGCGACGATCTCCGAGATCCTCCCCGACGAGCCAGAAGCTCAAGGTCCTCGTCTCCATCTTCGGCCGGGAGACCCCGGTCGAGCTCGGCTTCCACCAGGTCGCCAAGATCTGATGGTCGGTGCCACCGATCGGTGGCACCTCATGCAACCGGGTCATCGCCCACGGCGTCGGCCCACAACACGGAAGTAGGAACACCGCATGCCTCCCAAGCAGAAGAAGGTCTCCGGCTACATCAAGCTGCAGATCCAGGCTGGCGCCGCGACCCCGGCCCCGCCCGTCGGCCCGGCCCTCGGTCAGCACGGCGTCAACATCATGGAGTTCGTCAAGGCGTACAACGACGCCACGGCGGACATGCGCGGCAACGTCGTGCCGGTCGAGATCACGGTCTACGAAGACCGCTCGTTCACCTTCATCACGAAGACCCCGCCGGCTGCCGAGCTCATCAAGAAGGCCGCGGGCGTCAAGAAGGCCTCCGGCGAGCCGCACAAGGTCAAGGTCGCCTCGCTGACCAAGGACCAGGTCCGCGAGATCGCCGAGACCAAGATGCCCGACCTCAACGCCAACGACATCGACGCCGCGATGAAGATCATCGCCGGCACCGCGCGTCAGATGGGCATCGAGACCCCGGGCGTCTGAGCCCGACGGCTGATCCAGCCACCCCCGTGGGAGGGCCCGCGCTGGCCCGCACCACACCTCCACCACCACCAAGGAGCACTCATGAAGCGCAGCAAGAGCTACCGCGCCGCGGCCGAGAAGATCGACCGCGACCTCGCGTACGCCCCCCTCGAGGCGATCCGCCTCGCCAAGGACGGCGCGAAGAAGACCTACGACGAGACCGTCGAGGTCGCCTTCCGTCTCGGCATCGACCCGCGCAAGGCGGACCAGATGGTCCGCGGCACGGTCAACCTGCCGCACGGCACGGGCAAGACCGCCCGCGTCCTCGTCTTCGCCAACGGTGACAAGGCCGACGCCGCCCGCGAGGCCGGCGCCGACTTCGTCGGGTCCGACGACATGCTCGAGAAGGTCCAGGGCGGCTGGATGGACTTCGACGCCGTCGTCGCCACCCCGGACCTCATGGGCAAGGTCGGCCGTCTCGGCAAGGTCCTCGGTCCCCGCGGCCTCATGCCGAACCCGAAGACCGGCACCGTCACGATGGACACGGCCAAGGCCGTCTCGGACATCAAGGGCGGCAAGATCGAGTTCCGCAACGACAAGCACGCCAACCTGCACTTCATCATCGGCAAGGCGAGCTTCGGCGAGACCCAGCTCGTGGAGAACTACCAGGCCGCGCTCGAGGAGATCCTGCGCCTCAAGCCGTCCGCCTCCAAGGGCCGCTACATCACCAAGGCCGTGCTCAGCACGACCATGGGTCCGGGCATCGTCCTCGACAGCTCGCGGGTGAAGAACCTCCTCGAGGAGACCGCCCCGGTCGCCGCCGACGAGGTCCCCGCCGGCGAGTGACACCGCGCCGCACCTGACGAAGGGGGGCGTCTCCCGCGGGCGGATTCATGGGGTGCTCGCAACACCGTGTGGATTTGGCCCTGGTGGTTAGGCCTCCTGGAGTAGATCACGAAGACGCTCGGCTGGGGTTGCCCAGTCGAGCGTCTTTCGTGGTCTGGCGTTGAGCTCTTGGGCGACGTACTCCAGCTCTGCGTGGCCGTGGACGCTCAGATCGGTGCCCTTGGGGAAGTACTGGCGCAGCAGCCCATTGGTGTTCTCGTTCGAGCCGCGCTGCCAAGG